>JBBQZT010000051.1:0-42657 GCA_038207455.1 Chloroflexia bacterium | reverse complement strand
GCGTATTTGTAAGTTTGGATTTGAACGCCATTCTCGACAGCTTGCCGCTTGAGATCGGGGTGGTAAGCCATCAAAACGGTAACAGCGTGGCCTCGTCTCTGTGTGGACTGGGCAATCGCTTCGATAAAGGGGGCGGTCACGTCGCCCGGAAATTTCGGGTATGACGAAGTTAGCATCAGTATCTTCATAAGCTACTTGAAGTCATTCTTGATAATCTGTCCGGTGTAAGCGTTGATAATAAGCTGTTTTTGCTCGATGCCATTAGTGCAAACGTAAGCGGGGACGGGAGGTGTGCCATAACGTTCAAAATAGATGCTATCTATGGGAGTGGTGGTAGCTATACCTGCGGCCTGGACTTTAGCGACGATGGCCGGGCTGTCCAAAACCCGCTCCATCTGAATTTGCCCGGCCTCCTGGGTCAGAATTGGCGGCTGGCTGTCGTTAATACTAATATTGGCCTGGGCCGAGTCGAAAGTCGCCACGTACATCTTAGGGCCGCCAGACCACACAAAATAAAAGCTCCAGCCTGTGCGGGCCGTTGTAAAATAATTGGCCTGGGCCAGCACGATACGGGCGGCGGGTTGGATAGCCGTCACCGCTTTGGCCGCCCGGTTATAAGCCGTCAGAAACGAGACTTTGGTAGTGCGTAGCGTATTAAGTTGCTGAGTGTCACCTATATTCCCCGAAGCAACAGTCGTAGCTTTGGCGACGGTAGCACTAACAGGCGGGCTGATGCTCGGCCCTGGCGTAGGAGTAAATCTTTTGGGCGTAGGAATAATTGGCGTAATGGTCGGCGCGGCAATTTGAGGCGTAAGCGCGGTTTGGGCAATCGGGGCAGGGGTAGGCGTATCGGTAGTAGTGTCAACAAGCGGCAAAAGCGTGTTGGTAGCTACTAAAGCCACCATTTGGGTGAGGGTGCTGGTAGGGGCGGCGATTACAGTAACGGCGACGCGACTTGCAATTGGTGTGTTTGGTTTAGCTTCTAGCGCAGTAGGGGTAGCCCCGCCCACGACGACCTCATCACTACACGCGCTCAATAACCAGGCGGCAGCCAGCAGGCTAATAAATACGCCTCTAATTTTTCGGCAGTTGCTTAACATACTCAAATTATAGCAGATTTTGTAACTATGCTTGTAGCATATGAGCTAGTCAGCTTCCTATTCAATTAACCACCCACGCTGGATGCCATATTCTAACCCAGCAGTCCAATCGGTTGTCAAATGTTTGCGGACAGTAAGAAACAGATGTTGCACCACTTTGGGATCAACGGAGTTTTTGACATATCCATCAAGCAACCGGAACTCTCTATCGGTATTTTTCTGTTTACGCATCACGTAAATCTGGTCAACCTTATACTTTCTCAGATTGACCGCTTCCGTAAGTTTGATCCATTCCATAACTACAATGTAAAGACCGTTGGGGTTGCGAGCCTTTAATTCCTCGGCTGCCCTGGACGAACCTTCAAGCATAGTTTTATCCAGATAAGTTTTGCATTCGATGGCGACAGCAGGTATATCAAAAAGATGTGTTTCGGTATTTCCAACCACCTCAACAGCGTCGTGGTCATCTGGCAATTTTGTAAGAATAGTTTCAGTTGGTAAATTTGAGGAGATATGACCTGGCTCTAGCTGAATTTGCTTGTCTTTAAACTCATCTTTTACGGCCTGATCTATGATAGGTGCATCAGATTGGAAAGAAGCTTGAACAGTTGCACCAATCACAAAGTCGTGGTCTTTTTTCTCTATCCTGGCATAAGGTCTATTGAGCATAGCGGTATAGCCTGGAGGAGCGAAAAAGATGTCTTTAAAACTGTGTGATTTTCCAATTAGGGCGTTTCCACCGAATTCTGCCACCATGTCTTTGAATAAATAATACAGAAACTCTTCCAAAACGCTTGAATGCAGATTGGAACGAGAATCAAACTTTTCTGCATAAAGTTTCTGGTCTAAAAATCCTTTGTAATCTTCAAAAAGTTTGACCCGCTTTACTATGATTTCTTCGTCATCAGGAGCAAATATTTTGGTTGGGCCTCTTAGTTCGATATTCGCTTTGTGCCACTCATCATACCTGAGTCTTATTTGTTTCAAAAATTCTTTGCTCTGAGTGTCACGATACTTGGTTTTATGATTTTCTTTTTGCAATAAATTGGAGCCATGTACAAGTATTACCGGGTTTAGAGCCATCAGCTTAGATTCTCCTTGAGATGTAGCGCAATTGCTCTTGCTAAAAGAGGTGGTACTGCATTGCCTATCTGATTATATTGGCACAAATGCTTTTCATCTATACGGGCCTCACGTTGTAACAGCTTTTGTGAAACCACAGTTTTTTTACCCAAGAAGCGGTAACTATCGGGAAAAGATTGAACACGCGCTCCTTCCCGCGCAGTTAGATTACGATGTTGGAATGGATGCAGAAAATTTGCATAAAAAGCCGCTGCTATTGTATGTGAAGGTTTGTATGGATATAGCCTACGGTTGTTTTGGTCATACTTAATTTCGGACAAAATTCCGTTTCCACTACGCTTTCGAGCAGCGAACTCACCAGTAATATCTGAGCTTGACTCACCCCATCTAATAAGCTTAAAGCGTTCAACTAAACGCTTTGAGTGTTCCATTGCCACGTGATTGAACAGGTTATCTCCTTCGTTTCTGGCCCATTGTTGAAATTTTGTCTCTGCTTCTACACTATACTTTTGTTCTTCCGTGCCTTCACCTGCTTCTAACACAGGTAAATCCGAGATTGCGTCCCATAGATGCAAAGCTGGTTCTAAAAATTGGCTTTCAAAAGAAGGCTGTAACTTGGTTGCATCCAAAGTATGTGTAGGTGGCGGTGGCCCAATTTCCCTTTCATTGTGGTGTCCAATTATAAATAATCGCTCTCTATTTTGAGGTACACCATATTCAGCCGCGTTCAAGGCCCAAACTTCCATAAAATAACCTAAATCGCTAAAAACACGTTTGATAATATTAATGACCTTTTTACCTTCAGCGTTTTGGCGAGATAGTAAGCCTAACACATTTTCCATCACCACAGCTTTAGGCTCAAGAAAATTCGCCCATTGCGCGAAATTTATAAACAAACTATTGCGTGGGTCTTTAGGGTCTTTTTGTGCTGGGCCAGCTACACTAAACCCCTGGCACGGTGGCCCACCTATAATTATATCTGGTTTAACACCTACCACCCTTTTAACGGTTTCACAGGAGTTAAAATCTCGTATATCTCCTTCCAACACATTCAGATGTGGATGGTTATATTTCAAAGTATCACAAGCCCAGCTATCCAACTCAAGGGAAGCGGAAATCTTTAACCCTGCCAACTCAAAACCCAGCCCAAAACCTCCAGCCCCAGCAAACAAGTCAACCACTTTCAACCTTTTATCAGCTTTAATCATCGGTTTTCCTACGCAATTTTAGTTTCTCCAATTCTGGTTCTATTTTAACCTAACCTAACCCATTTTTGCTAGTTTATTCACCTTCTGGCGCAACCGCACGTTCCCCAATAGGGGCGGATTAGGCAGAAGCCACGCTTCGATTTCTGTTAGATTGGCAGTGCGTTGTTTCTGGATTTGTCGTCGTTGTTGCCAGACCCGCCTCAAATCTTTAGGCTTCAAAGCTGCCAACCGGCCAAGCGCGGCGTTACGGTTGCCCTGTCTCAGGGTGTATAGGCTGGCAGCGAAATCGTATAGCAGGATGGCAGGCAGGTGGCGTAGTAGCAAACGGCCCGGCATATTCTTCAAAATTGTCCAGACCCGGTTACGGCCTAGCTGAAAATTCTTGAAGGGCGAATTCTGGCCGCTCGTACCACTATATTCGTGCCAGACCTGGGCCTGGGGTACATATAGCGTGCGCCAGCCCGCCAATCGCAGCCGCCAGGCCAGGTCAGCATCTTCCAGGTAAGCGAAAAAAGCTGGGTCAAAAAAACCTACTTCGTTCAAAGCGCGACGGTCATATACGGCTGCCCCGGCGCACGGCCCAAATATCTCTCTTGTCGCTGTCTCGCGCTCGTCCAAAGGCTGGCCTACCTTGCCGTCCATCGCCAGCCCGTTGCGATAAACCTCGATACCTGCTGCCGCAATAGTTGGCACACCGTCCGATTGGCTGGACGCAAACAGCATTGGCCCACACGCCGCTGCCCATTTGGTAATAACAGATGAGGCTGCTGTTTCGGCCAGAGCCGTCACTAATTTTTCTAACCAATCAGGCGCAGCAATAGTATCATTATTAAGAGTGGCGATATAGCACGAAACCAGATTGCAAGCCGCGAGACCTGCCAGATTGCCACCCGCGAAGCCAGTATTATGGTTGAGTTTGACCAGCTTGAGAAAAGGTCTGCTATCCGGGGTCAGATACGGGGCAAAATATGTTTCCAGGAATTCAATCGAACCGTCGTTTGAGCCATTGTCCACCAGCACGATTTCAAAGTCGAGGAAGGTTTGACCGAATAAACTGGACAGGCACGGCTCTAAGAACCGCCGCCCGTTCCAATTTAAGACTACTAAGGATACACGAATATCACTTGACATAAATCATGTTGGTATCATGAGAAAACGCTGACGGTCACGAATCAAGTTGTCCAATTGTTGTAGAGGCATATCGAAGCCGCTCCGTCCTGGGCCGCTTTGCCAACTTTCGGGGGTGAGGCCACGTATCCATTGGAAAACCTGCTCGGTTTGGCGCAACAACTCGTAATCGAAGGTCAGCAGTTGGTTGAGCAGATTTTGTTCTTCCCGAAAACGCCACCAGGTTTTGTCCTGGGTCGGGACAGACATCCCTCTGATTTGCCCTTCCAGACCGTCTATACGTTGGCGTAAGGTAGCAATATCACGTAGCTTGTCCATCGCTCCCGTCGGCGGATAGGGGTTTTCGCGGGTAGCAGGTGGAATATAGCGACGCTGGAATTCCAATTCCAAATTTGCCAACGCTTGCT
The DNA here is from genome assembly GCA_038207455.1 of Chloroflexia bacterium. GTDB lineage: Bacteria > Chloroflexota > Chloroflexia > Chloroheliales > Chloroheliaceae > JBBQZT01. Next base: position 37,731 of record JBBQZT010000051.1, on the reverse strand, counting down.
TCGCGTCTCCCAACGAACTGGCCGCTTTCTGGCGCACCAGCAAATCGTCGGCGCGGGCCATATTTTTCTTGTCGTAAAAATTGTAGCCATAGCCAGTCAACAGCAATTGCATTTGTTGAACCAGCCAGCTGTTGCTTGGTGTCGTCATCGCTGCGGCCCTCCGGCAGGCGGCCAACCCTGACCACTGTTGTTAGGTGGCATTGGAGGTGGTACAGCTCGTTGGGTCTGCGGCGGTGGTGGTTGCGGTGGTGCGGTTGGCCCCATAAAGCGTTCGGCTCCAATGGTAGGCATAATACCGTTTCCCCCAATAAAGAAAGGCGCACCCACTGCCATGTTCGGTGCGCTGACGCTGCCACGCTCGGCCATAATCATCGCCGTATAGTAACGTACCGCGTCCAACTCGCTCAGACCAAAGGCTTTGAGCGAAATCAATGCTTTCATTCGTTCGTCGCGGGGGAAAACTAGCACCTTCACGGTGTCCATAGTGATGCCGTAGGTACTCATAAACTGTTGCAAGTTGTTATGCACCAGTTCGGTCAAATCATGAATGTGTTCGTTGACCTGTTCTAGCGGCGTGACCTGCACTAGCTGGTTAACCGCCTGCTCCACTACCGGCCCCGCGTATTTGTTAATATCTGAAATGCTCAAAACGTGACCGGAATAGGGCATATGCGTGACCAGTTTTACCGCGTCCTGGGCCGTCGCAATGTGAAAATAATAATCCACATCATAGCTCATCTCGGCCATTTCGCGTGAGAGTGCTACCCCTTTATCGCTGGCAACCAATTTGGCGCGGTTAATATAAAGCGCCTCGTATTGCCAGGGGCTTACTCCACCAAAAAACGCTTGTTGGATCGAACCAGTAATCAAGCGTTGGGGTGTCTCCACCGTGTATTGCCCGGTTTCATAAACGTTGAGGATTGCGCCGCGCGATTTGAGGACGCAGAAATGGTTGCTTTCCACCGTCAGCAGCGACCCGTTGATGATGTCGTTGCTAGGATAGTGCCACATCACCAAATCCGGGCCGAGTATCTCTTGACCGTCGTTGGTCAAAGTTGAAATTACATTACGTATGCCCGCCATAGTAAATCCCCCTTAATCCTTATAATTTTCACTTGAAAAGTTTGCCTACCGCTAGTATAACAGTCCATTCAAGTGGTGTCAGTGACGGGCTTAACAAAAGAATTAGATTGAACCCCGATTTTACGCGGCGGCCAGGGTGATGTATTGGGGTGCATCAGTAACTTTGGCAAATCTGAAGTCCGTCCCGAAGTCACCGGGGTTGCGGAAAGCGTGGCCGCGTTCCTGCTCAACAATTGCAGTGTGGAAACCAAACTTACGCGCCCCTAACATCTCGTTGTCACCACCGTCACCTACGTACAAACATTCGTGAGGCTGCACGTCCAGCAACTGGCGAGCTATTTCGTAGATGCGGGCTTCGGGTTTTGCCGCACCTACTTCACACGACAAAATCACGTGGTCTATCTTTTCGGGCAAGCCTAATCTCTCGACTACGCCAGGGGTTAAATAATTACAGTTTGAAACTACCCCAGTACGGAACCCAGCCTGATGCAACGCGGCCAGCATTTGGGGTACACCTGGATAAAAATTGACGTTGACAGCCCGATTCTTGTATTCAAATTCGGTCATAAAAGGGATAGCATCGAGAGATTGCTGGAGGTCAGTCAGCACTAAGCGGGCGCGTTCTTCCCCAGATTTTATCTCGCCAACTAAGGTGGGGTGGCTATATTTACGCCAGGCTTCCCATAGCGCATGAGGCGAAACACCTACATGGGCGGCCACTTCCTGAAAATTCACCGATGGCGGCGGTACATTATAAATCAACGTTCCCCACAAATCGAACAAAACCGCTTTTACCGCAATTTTGTCTGCGGATTCAATTATTTCTGCTTGCAATTTTTTACTTCTAGGATATTTTATACTTTATATTTTGTTTGTAACCAATCCAGACCTTGCCGCGCTTGTTCGTTATGAGGGTCACAATTAAGACAGTTTTCGAGAGCCACCTGGACATCATCTTTTTCGTCCATCGCTCCACTAAGCCAAAGCCAGGCTTCGGCGTTGCGTTCATCGTGTTCCAAACATTGCATAAGCAAATTGCGGGCCTGCTCTCGACGGCCTGCCACGAGTGCTTGCACCCCGTCAACCAGTAAGCGGCGCGTTTGCGGCTGCTCGGTGTTCATTACTTTCTCCAATTTGACATAGCCAGCTTCGCCTCGTATAATACGGAAGCCGTTTGAGACCACCAAAACGGGTAGTTAGCTCAGTTGGTAGAGCACCACGCTTACACCGTGGCTGTCAGGGGTTCGAGTCCCTTACTACCCATCCCCACTTTTCACCTTTGCGCTTATCTTTTCCTTTTTGCTGATCCGAGCATTAAGCCTTAATCTGAAATGGTGCGGTGCTGTTCAAGGACTGGTTTTGGCTCATAGCCCATCACTATAGAATTATACAGTCTAAAAGTGTGCGGTCAATTTATATCGCGGCTGGGCGCGGAGATGTGCTGCCTACAAAGATTGGGGTCTAGTTCTGGCAGTTGGGACAGTGGCCGTAAAAAACGACAAAATTGCGGCTGATAGCGAAACCGTGCCGATCTGCGTCTGAAATTGAAAGATGGGGGAAGGTTTGAGAGACATCTTCCAGGCGACCACAATCTTCGCAAACGAGGTGGCTATGGTCATCGGTACGAGGGTCAAAACGGCTGGACTCGCCTTCGTGCTTAATTTCTAAAATCTCGCCCATCTCGACCAGTTCGCGCAAAGTTTTATAAACCGTCGCCAGCGAAATGTCGGGAAAAACCTCCCGTACCTGGGTATGAATATTTTCGGCGGTGGGGTGCTGATTATTGCCTTCCAACGCTTTAAAAATCAGCCGACGTTGAGGCGTGACCTTCATAGGGTTGCCATCTATAGTCGCGCGTTCGCGCACTTTTTTACAAACTTCTTCTACTGTAAACATATTTTAAGCCAATTCCTAACTAATAATCGTTATTATTTATCCTATAATTATAGCAGTCGCTGATGGCTCTGTCAAATATGATATAATGCCAGGGTTAATTTGGGTCTTTTAGTTATACTATTTATCGAAATTTTGAGGTTTTGCTTTGCAGAGAAAGAATTTAGTTTGGGGCGTACTGGCCCTGGTTGTACTAAGTTTGGTGACAGTTTTGTTTGTAGTAGTGGCCGCGCCCTCTAGCCAGGTGCGCGTCGCTAATGTGCCTGCCGAGGCTCTGCCCCTGGGAACTAAGGTTGCACCTACCGCCACTGCTGAACCCACGCCTACCATTACGCCCGCGCCTACCGCCACTGCCGAACCCACCCCCACGCCTGCCCCTACCCCTACCCCTGAAGCAACAATGACCGCTATTCCGCCTACGCCCATCCCCCCAACACCTACCGAAATCCCTACGCCTATCTCGACAGCCACGCCTATTCCTGACCTGGGGCTGGTGCCTGCCCGTTTGCGAATTCCGGCTATTGGCGTAGATGCGGGAGTCGAACACGTGGGCAAAACGGCGGACGGTGCGATGGACGTGCCGAAGAACGTCTGGAACGTGGCGTGGTACGAACCGGGCTACAAACCGGGCAATCCGGGCAACGCCGTAATTGCGGGCCATTTGGACGGTTATAACTTGCCTGCCGCCGTTTTCTTTAACTTGCGCCGCTTGCAAGCTGGCAACAAAATCTATATCACTGATAACAATGGTCACGAAAAGGTATTCGAGGTTTATGAATCGCAGGTGATCAATTCGTCCGCCGATGGCAGTATCTTGAACAAAATATTTGGCCCCGCCGACGAATCGCATCTCAACTTGATTACTTGCAACGGCTCGTGGGATGCCAAAAATCAGAATTATAACCAACGCCTGATTGTCTATGCCAGAGAAGTCAAAGCATGACACTTTCCGATAACGTTTCCGATTAACTCATTGCCAAACCTTAGCCAACCCTACGTTATCACAACTTTTCGGGACTTGACAGCCGTTGAGCGGAATGGTATAGTTTGGGCGAAAAGTAAATAGTGTAGCCAAAAAGACTTTGAACGAAACAAGTACATCGCCGGGCGATGCTCAGAGAGCCGGGTAAGGTGAGAGCCGGTGCAGGCGTAGGGGTGGAATGGCTTCGTGAGTCGCAAACCGAAAGTTTTATTTTAAAAAAACCCAGTAGGCTTTGCCGGTTGTCTAACCGTTATCTTAGAACGAGTATCGGCTTCTTGATTTTTATAATCGGCCCGTACTTGAATGAGGGTTTTGCCTATGTCTGCTTTTGTGGGCTGCTGGGGTAAAACCGAAGAAGGGTGGCACCACGTGGACTTATTTTGTAAGCTCCCGTCCCTTTCCAGATATTGGGGATGTGGGTTTTTTTGTTTTATACAAATTAAGCCAACAGCTAACAGCTAACAGCTAACAGCCTAAACTTAAAGGCCGATAGCTAAAGGCCGATAGCTAAAGGCCGATAGCTAAAGGCTAAAAAATATGGAACAGACAAAATATTTTCCGACGTTGGAGCAGGTGCAGGCCCTGGCCGGACGAGGTAACATCACGCCGATTTACCGCGAGATTATGGCTGACCTGGAAACCCCGGTCTCGGCTTTTCTGAAAGTTTGCCGGGACGCACCTTATTCTTTTTTGCTGGAAAGCGTCGAAGGCGGCGAACATTTGGCCCGTTATTCGTTCATGGGAACTGACCCCTATCTGGTTTTGCGGCTGGATAAAGGCATCGCCCAGGCGCGACAAAGCGGTGGCTACAAACAGACTATCGCTTATCAAGACCCGCTCGAAGTGATTGCCAGTTATCTAAAAGCTTACAAGCTAGTTGAGCCGGAAGGTTTGAGCAGCGAGTTGCCCCGTTTTTATGGCGGCGCAGTCGGCTATTTGAATTACGAAAATGTCGGGTACTTTGAACGCTTGCCTAAACCAAAAAGTGACCCATTGGGATTGCCGGAAGCGATTTTCGTTTTTACCGACACGGTGCTGGTGTTCGACCATCTCAAACGCAAAATAAAAGTAGTCTCGCACGTACATCTGGACGGGGGCGATATTGCCAAAGCTTACGCCGAAGCCACAGTCCGCATCGAACGACAGATGGAACTTTTGAACGGCCTGGTGCCGCTTGAACTTTTGCAGGGCAAAGTCGAAGGGGCGGTCAGCGGCCCGGTCACCAGCAACAAAACCCAGGCCGAATACGAGCAAATGGTGGTGCAGGCCAAAGAATATATTGCGGCGGGCGATATTATCCAGATGGTGCCATCACAGCGTTTGAGCCGCCCCACAGATGCCAAACCTTTTAATCTGTATCGGGCCTTACGCACGGTCAACCCTTCACCGTATATGTACTATCTACATTTTGGCGAGTGCGACGTGATAGGGGCTTCGCCGGAGTCCCTCGTGCAGGTGGAAGAAGGGGTGGTTTCGACCCACCCGATTGCCGGAACGCGCCCACGTGGTAGCAATAACGCCGAAGATATACGGCTGGCGGCGGAACTTAGTGCAGACGAAAAAGAGCGGGCCGAACACGTGATGCTGCTGGATTTGGGTCGCAACGATATTGGCCGGGTTAGTGCGCCAGGAACGGTGCGCGTAACCGAATTGATGGCGGTCGAGAACTATTCGCACGTGATGCACCTGGTCTCGCACGTGGAAGGCAAACTCCGGCCAGAGCTAAACGCTTATGATGCGCTACGGGCTTGTTTTCCGGCGGGGACGGTGAGTGGTGCGCCAAAAATTCGGGCAATGGAAATTATTGCCGAACTGGAACAAACCGCCCGTAATCTTTACGCTGGGGCTGTGGGTTATTTCAGTTACAGTGGGAATATGGATATGGCTATCGCTATTCGGACTATGGTTCTAAAGGATAACGTGGCGTATATCCAGGCGGGCGGCGGCGTGGTGGCGGACAGCGTGCCAGCTTTGGAATATACCGAAACGCTTAACAAGGCGAAGGGTGTGTTGCGGGCGATTGACGAAGCGGAAAGGTTGGGCTAAGGCGATGATTTTGATGATTGATAATTATGACTCGTTTACCTACAATCTTGTCCAGTATCTCCAGGAGTTGGGGCAGGAAGTAATCACGCGCCGCAACGATAAGATTACCCTGGAAGAGATTGCCCGCTTGAAGCCGGAACGCATCGTGATTTCGCCCGGCCCTGGTGAACCCCGCCACGCTGGAATTAGCGAGGCCGTTATCCGGGAATATGGCCCAGCTTTGCCACTTTTGGGCGTGTGTTTGGGACATCAAGCGATTGGTGAGGTATTTGGGAGCGAAGTGGTGCGGGCGGGCGAACTGATGCACGGCAAGGTCAGCCTAATCCAACACGATGGCAAGGGGCTTTTCGCGGGTCTGCCTCAAGATTTTAAGGCCACCCGTTATCATTCGCTAGTGGTGAAGCGCGATACTTTCCCTGCCGAATTGGAAATTACTGCCCAAACCGCTAACGGCTTAATAATGGGTTTGCAACACCGCCGCTATCCGATTTATGGCGTGCAATTCCACCCGGAGTCTATCTTGACCGAATGCGGCAAACAACTTTTACAAAATTTTATTGAGGTGAAAAGCTAGACAGTAAACAGCAGACAGCTAAAACTTAAATTCAATTCGATGATACTAAGACTGTTGGAATTAAATTACATTCTGTGAACTCTTGTGTCATATGTGTTAAAACGGTTCTAGCTGTTCGCTGTCTGCTGTTTGCTATCAACTTTGGAGAAAAATTATGGCAGAAACTAAGAAACGGGTATTTAGCGGTATCCAGCCGAGCGGCGAAATGACGATTGGGAATTATTTGGGCGCGATTCGGAATTGGGTTTTGGAGCAAGAAGATTACGATAATATCTTTTGTATCGTAGATTTGCACGCCATTACCGTGCCGCAAGACCCTAAAATTTTGCACAAACGTATTCGGGATTTGACCAAAATTTATATTGCGTGTGGGCTTGACCCGGATAAAGTGGCGATTTTTGTCCAGTCGCATATCGCCGAACACGCGCAATTGGCCTGGTTATTCAACTGCCTTACCCCTATGGGCTGGATGCATCGGATGACCCAGTTCAAGGAAAAATCCGAAGGCAAAAAAGAGCAGGTGAGCGTGGGTTTATTCGCGTATCCGGCGTTGATGGCTGCCGATATTTTGTTGTACCAGGCGTATGGAGTGCCAGTGGGCGATGACCAGAAACAGCATATCGAACTGACCCGCGACATCGCCGAAAAGTTCAACCGCGAGTACGCGCCCATCTTTACCGTACCTGTGCCGCTTATAAAGCAAGAAGGGGCGCGGATTATGGCCCTGGACGAACCAGCCAAAAAGATGAGCAAAAGCGGCGGCCCAGCCAACGCCATTTATCTGTTGGATACGCCCGAAGTGATTAAATCGCGGATTATGAAGGCGACGACGGATAGCGGGCGCGAGGTGGTTTTCGATGCTGACAAGCCCGGTCTTTATAATTTGTTGACTATTTACCAGCTTTTCCAGCCTACGCCGATGAGCCGCCAGGAAATCGAGACTCAATTCGCGGGGCAGGGTTACGGAACGTTCAAAAAGGCTTTGGTGGAAACCGTAGTTGAGGGTTTGCGGCCCATTCGGGAGAAGTTTGCCCAACTTGAGGCCGAGCCAGCTTATATCGAAGCAATCTTGCAGCGGAACGCCGACAAACTGCGACCTATCGCAGCCAAAACTCTGGCTGAAGCGACAGCAGCAATGGGCCTCAGCTAATGCCTGACCACGATAGGCTATACAAAGAGCTACTGACGACCTTTATCAAGGAGTTTATCCTACTTTTCTTGTCGTCAATAGTTCCTTATATTGACTTTGAGACTTTAGAGTCTTTGGACAAAGAGGTTTTCACCGATGTGACGGCGGGCGAAAAACATGAAGCCGACATTGTGATGAAGGTCAAATTTAAGGAAGGTTATAAGCCTCCCCAGCCAGAAACGCAATCGCAAAGCAACCAGAAACGCAAGAAGCGTAAAAAGTCCAGGCAAGAAAACGCCTACTTTTTGATACACATCGAGAACCAGTCCAGCAGTAAGGCAGATTTCAACAAGCGAATGTTCATTTATGTGTCGAGATTGATTGAGAAGTACGGTTTTGACGTGTATCCAATCGCGGTTTTTTCTTATAAAACACCGGACACGCTTGAGCCAGACGAATTTCGAGTCGCATTTCCCGACCTTGAGGTGATACAATTCAGATACAAAGTTATCCAATTAAACCAACTTGCCTGGCAAGATTTTCTCAATCATCCCAATCCTGTTGCCAGCGCGTTGATGGCAACGATGAAGATAAAAAAGGAAGATGAGCCTATTGTCAAAGCGCAGTGCATAGCGATGATGGTGGGTCTCAAGCTGGACGATGCACGCTCAGAAATGATAACGGGTTTTGTGGATAGCTATTTAAGGTTGAACGCGGCTCAAGAGAAAATATTTGAAGCGGAATTGGACAAGCTTATTCCACCCGAAGCAAAGGAGAAGGTAATGGAAGTTTTAACCAGTCACGAACAGCGCGGTATTGCTAGGGGCAAGCGTGAAGGCAAGCACGAGGGGGAAGTTACTATTATCGTCAATCAGCTTAACCATCGTTTTGGTCACTTGCTGTCTGACGTGGAGGAACGAATTAGCAAACTATCACAAGCAGCCTTAGAAACTTTGTCACGCGATTTGTTGGACTTCTCCAGTTTGGATGATCTTAACAGTTGGCTTGAGAAGCAAAGGAGAAGGTAATGGAAGTTTTAACCAGCCACGAACAACGCGGTATTGCTAAAGGCAAGCGTGAAGGTAGGCGCGAGGGGGAAGCTGCTATTCTAGTTAAAATGCTTAGTTTGCGTTTTGGCAAAATGGATGCTGGTACTGAGTCACGTATATCAGATTTATCAGCAATCAAGCTAGAAAATCTCGCAGAAGCTTTGTTTGCTTTTTCCAGCGTTACCGATTTACAGACCTGGCTTGAGCAGCATAAGTAGAGGAAATTTTAATGATTAGGGAAGCAATCGCAAAATTGGTCAAGGGCGAGTCGTTGGAGCAGGATGAGGCCGCCGCCGCAATGGACGAAATTATGACGGGTGAGGCTACCCAGTCGCAGGTGGGCGCGTTTTTGACGGCTTTGCGGATAAAAGGCGAAACCGTCCAGGAAATCGCGGGTCTGGCCCAGGTGATGCGCGACAAAGCCACGCGGGTGATGTGGCCGGACGATTTGGGTGTTGACGCGCCTGTAGTGGATACCTGCGGTACAGGTGGCGATGGTAGCAATACCTTTAACATCTCGACCACCGCCGCGTTTGTGGTGGCCGGAGCGGGGGCAATCGTGGCTAAACACGGCAACCGGGCTGCCAGTAGCCGTTGCGGAAGTGCCGACGTGTTAGAAAGTTTGGGCGTGAAGATTGACCTCAAGCCGGAAGGGGTCACGAATTGTTTGCGCGAGGCCCATATCGGTTTTATGTTCGCGCCATCGTTCCACCCTTCGATGAAGTACGCCGGGCCAGTGCGTCGTGAAATCGGCATCCGCACGGTCTTTAATATTCTTGGCCCGCTTACCAATCCGGCTCACGCTCAACGTCAGGTGGTGGGTGTGCCGGATGCCGCTTTAGCTCCTAAAATCGCGGCGGCTCTCAAGCTTTTGGGTAGCACTCACGCTTTGGTGGTGCATAGCCAGGATGGGTTAGACGAAATTAGCATCTCCGCTCCGACAATTATGTACGAAGTCAAATCAGAAGCCGTGTCTCAACCAATGCGCGAACACCCGGCAGCTTTTTACAAACGTGATGAGATTGACATAATAAAAAGACTGATTGGGCCGGAAGATGTGGGGCTGGCGCGTGCGCCTTACGCGGCGATGGCAGGCGGCTCAGTCGAGGAAAACAAAACCATTACCATGAAGGTGTTGGAAGGCACACCCGGCCCGCAACGCGATGTAGTTTTGCTCAATAGTGCCGCCGCCCTGGTTGCTGCGGGTATCGCGTTTGATTTGCGACAAGGGATTGAGCAGGCAGCCCGTTCGATTGATAGCGGCGAGGCAATGCGGCGGCTTAAAGCGTTGGTGGCTGTCAGTAATCAGCTAACAGTCAACGGCTAGAGTTCACCACGGAGATGCGGAGGAAACTTAAAAGGAGTTAAAAATGGATAAGCAAGAACGGGCGCAAAAAATCGAAGAATATGGCAAAGCTTATGAGACGTTGGTAGCAGCTTTGCTTCGCTTTCCAGACGAGATGCACAATTTTATGCCAAAGCAAGGTTGGAGTATTCACCAAATTATCGTGCATATTACCGATAGCGAGGCTAACAGTTTTGTGCGGTGTCGGCGTTTGATTGCCCAGCCTGGTTCGGTGGTGTTAGGCTACGATGAAGGCGGTTGGGCCACCGCGCTGCATTACGCAGACCAAAGCGCGGCAGATGCGTTGGAGTTATTCAAGTGGCTGCGTCTGACCAGCTACAAATTGATAAAAGATTTGCCTGACGCAACCTGGTTGCACACTATCGAACACTCCGAGAACGGCACTATGACGATGGACGACTGGTTAGACACTTACACTGCCCACGTATCTGACCACGTACACCAGATGCAAACGGTTTTTGACGAGTGGAAAGCCCAAAATGGCTAATATCCTGACCGAAATTGTAGATTACAAACGCAAGGTCGAGATACCGCGCCAACGCCAGCAAGAACCGTTAAACGAGTTGGAACAACAAATTAAACGAATTGGTGCGACACTGGACTTTGAGGCGGCTTTGCGCCAATCGCGGGTAATGGGCGCGTCCACCAAAATATCTCTTATTGCTGAGGTCAAAAAAGCTTCGCCCTCCAAAGGTTTGCTGTGTCCAAATTTTGACCCGGCGCGGTTGGCGACTGCGTATTTTGGGGGTGGCGCGTCGGCTTTATCCGTGCTGACCGACGAAAAGTATTTTATGGGCCAGCTGGATTATATTCTGGCCTGTAAAGTCGCCAGCGATTACAGTCTGCCAATTTTACGCAAAGACTTTATAGTTGACCCCTATCAAGTGGCACAGGCGCGGGCTTACGGCGCGGACGCGATTTTGCTGATTATGGCCTGTCTGGAAGATGCGCTGGCGCACGAGCTTTTTGGTTTAGCCCAAAATTTGGGGCTGGGTGTATTGGTGGAGGTTCACGACGAAGCTGAACTGGAACGGGCCTTACGTTTGGGCGCAAGCATCATAGGAGTAAACAACCGCGATTTAACCACGTTTAAGGTAGATTTAGGCACGACGGCGCGAGTTGCTCACGCTCTACCCGCCGATTTCGCGGGTGTATTGGTTAGCGAAAGCGGTATCAGCAGCTATACCGAAATTGTGGAACTGAGCAAAAGCAGAGTGAATACGGTTTTGGTGGGCGAAACGTTGGTGCGGGCCGCTTCTATCAAAGCAGGGCTGGATACGAGTCGGATTGGGCCGAAGATAAGACAATTATTCACCGCAGAAAAAATTTGATAATATTAGGACTTTCGCTTCGAGAGAATTTGTCACCCTGAACGCAGGCTCTGCGGAGTTGAAGGGTCTGCGATTCTTACTCGGCCAAACCTTTGAATCTCAGACCCTTCGACTGCGCTCAGGGTGACAAGTATAAGTGGTGAGAAAAAGATGCAAGCGAAGATTTGTGGTATCAAAACAATTGAAGCGATGTTGACCGCAGCCGAAAACGGGGCGGCGATGATTGGGTTGGTTTTTTATCAGCCCAGCCCCCGCTTTGTTTCCCAAACAGTGGCCCAACAGCTAGTTGAGACGCTCCAAATGTTGCCGATTGAACGCAGACCTAAAACGGTGGGTTTGTTTGTCAATGTGCCAGTGGAAGAACTGACCGAGATAGCGGACATTTTGAAGCTGGATTATCTGCAACTTAGTGGCGATGAAACGCCCGAATTCTGCCAGGAAGCGACCCAGGTACGACCTGTCTTGAAAGCGGTACGCTTGCCCAACGGTATCGTGGAAACCGACGCGCTAAAGATAGTTGAACCGTTTGGCAATATCGAAAATGTGACCTTGTTATTAGACACGCCCAAACAAGGTTTTTACGGTGGGACGGGAGAAACGGGCAACTGGCAAGCGGCGCGGGCCATTTGTCAAAATTACCGCACTATGTTGGCGGGTGGGCTTACGCCCAACAACGTGGCCGAGGCGATAAATTTGGTGCAGCCCTGGGGCGTAGATGTGAGTAGCGGTGTGGAAATAGATGGCAGGCCCGGCGAAAAGGATTTGGCTAAGATAAAAAGGTTTTTGGCCCAACTCAAGAAAGCTGAAAGCGCATAGAATGGCCCAAATAAAAATTTATGGCAATAAGTCTAGCCTCGCTGAAATCAAAACTGTTTTGTCTGACATAATCCATTCGTGCGCGGTAGAGGCTTTGAAATTACCTGCTGATAAAAAGTTTCACCGCTTCCTGCCGTTAGACCCTGGCGACTTTTACTATCCGGCTGGCCGAACCGAACAATATATTATTATCGAAATTAGCTTGATGGAAGGCCGCAGTGTTGAGACCAAGAAGCGTTTGATAAAATTGTTGTTTGAGCGCATAAACGTAGGGCTAGGTATTTCGGGGCAAGATATTGAAATTACTATCACGGAAACGCCTCGTCACAATTGGGGAATTCGTGGAATGTGCGGGGATGAGTTGGAACTGAATTATAAGTTGGAAGTGTGACAGCATTATTTGTCGTTTACTCGCTTCTTGAATGGCTTGAGACGGTAAACGACAATGCTGTAAAAGAAGTTTTGCGAGGCAACCAGGAATAGGAGTTTGTATGGCCCAGCTAGATAACGCCATTCCTACTTTTTATGCTGAAGACCGTCGGGAGTGGCGAGAATGGTTAGCCACCAATCACGCAATTTTGCAAGGTATATGGCTGATTTATTACAAAAAGGCTAGTGGCAAGTCGAGTGTGTCTTATGCTGAATCCGTTGAAGAAGCATTATGCTTCGGGTGGATTGACAGCAGAAAGAATATGCTGGACGATGAACGCTCTGTGCAACTATTTTCGCCGCGTAAAGCTCGAAGTCTCTGGTCAAAACTCAATAAAGAACGGGTTGAGAAATTGATTGAGCAGGGTTTGATGACTGGGGCTGGCCTTAAAAAGATTGAAGCGGCTAGACAAAACGGGCTGTGGACGCAATACGATATGATTGAAGCCCTGGAAGTGCCGCAAGATTTGGAAAGAGGGTTGGCAGCGAACCAGCTGGCCCACGCCAACTTTATGGCCTTTAGCAATTCGTCCAAAAAGATTATATTGTGGTGGATTGGAAGTGCCAAACGCCCCGAAACGCGCCTAAAACGTATCGAAGAAACGGTACAGTTAGCCGCCGAAAATATCAGGGCCAACCATTAGCGGCAATAAAAAGGTTTAATAATCTTAAAAATCTTTTTTTGCCAAAAGCCTTAGAGCAGTATTTTAAATAATAATCGGAGCAAAGTCTATGAAAATCCCAACTCAAACTCAGTCTGTCTCTACTTTTCAATGTCCTAGATGTGGTAAAGAACATCTCGATACGCACGTGGCCTGTCCCGAATTGGGTGGCTTTGTAGTGGCCCTCGCTCAAGGGAAAGTGACAAAATTTATTTATGTGTGGTTGTTGCGAACTTCTTTAGCTTTGCTAGGCTTTCTAGTGGGCTATTTAAGTTTGAGTGGGGCTACTTTTGTCTATACCTCGGACATTGTTTTGCTGCTTTTCGGCTTAATGCTACGCTACCATAAAGCGGCCCAAATCCGCTTCATCAGTCTGTATTTGCTCGCCTGTGCCATAATTGTTGCCGTTGCCAAAAACTTGTTCCAAATTAGGACTGATTACGTCAATTATACTCCCGCATTGATCTTGATAGTTGGGCTAACATTGGTTTTAGTAACCTTTTTTACCCTCCTCGAACACAATTGGGATACAGCTTTAGCCGGAGCTTCCCTTTTCGGTTGTGTTTTTTGCCTGGTACTAGGTATAGTAGTAGAAAATTCAACTTTACAAGGTTTTTCAGTCGTTCTAATTTGGTTGGCTGCCTCTTTCGGCGGTGGCGTATTAATCGGCACTTTAACTCATGCCTTGTTCGCTCAGAGGCCCAGACTTCCCGACCGGATTATTTCGGTTAAAGTTACTTACCGCAGACTAATCGCTCCACCGCCCATCACTATTCAAGGAAACAACATGGCTACCACTTTTGCTAGAATTGTGGCCGTATTGGTAAATGTGACCAGTGGGGTGATATATGGTACTGCCAACGCTTTTTACTGGTTGACCATCACTGTAGCCAGCGTCTTGCTGGAACTGCTAAACGCTCTGATACTCGCGGCGATTGCGACTGCCCAAATTTTACTGTTCGCTCTTGTTCGTTTGCTAGAAATTGTTGTATTATGCCTTGATGTTCTGGTCAACCACTACTTCAGACGATACCTGCTTCCTTTCGTGCTATGTGTTTGCATTGCAACTCTGTTAATTATCTTGGACAAAACAATATTTGATTACGTCCATACCCCTGATCTAACGCTATTCAATAGTTTTACCCAGATTTTTGAGGTATTAGCGATCATCGCCTGGGTTACTATTCTGGGCGTTATCACCATCTGGTCGCTGCTAACGGGCAGTATAGCTGGTTATCTTTCAGCTTTTAACCAGGACTCGGCTAAAGCTTTGCTGGAAAATTTTGTGGCAGTATTTTTCTTCACCGATCTGGTGGCGGTCTTGGGCGATTGGTTGCGGCAACAGGTTTTTCATACTACGCCTATATTTACGTTTGGCCCTTTATTTTTGACCTTTCTGATTATTGTATTACCACTTGGTTTGCGAGAGTTTCTTATTCAATGGAATAATCGTAATGTAAATCCTGCACCGTCCAATAACCCTGGCGTAAACTCGGTTTTTGCTGGTACTGCTAAAAGTCCGGCAAAACCAATGTTAGGCACAGGCACATTGCTGCTTGCGGGTTCGGGCTTGTTAATTCTAGGTCTAAATTATACGGGTGCTATTACGACCCTTCCCGCATTTTCGGTTTTCGCACCGCCCACCCCTACTGCTATTCCCACACCAACGGAAGTGCCTACATCCACTCCTATTCCTACACCTACAATTATGTCCACGCCTACACCGAAGCCCCTGACTTCAAGATTGCTGACCACTCTGACTGGTCACACTGGCTGGGTGAAGAGTGTAGCGTGGTCGCCGGACGGTAAAACCATAGCTTCCGCTTCGTTTGATAAAACTGTAAGATTATGGACAGCAGATGGTAAAGCCCTCGCCACCCTGACTGGTCACACTGAATACGTGAATAGTGTAGCGTGGTCGCCGGACGGCAAGATTTTAGCTTCGGCTTCGTGGGATAAAACAATAAAGTTGTGGGAGATAAATAATTAGGGCAAATGATAACCTTAGAAGGTAGGGAAAGGTGAAAAAATGGATAACTGGCAACAACAAGAACTTGAACATAAAATTGACTTGATCCTGGCTAAATTTGGTCTGGAAGCGAATGGGGAGCAGCTTCCAGAAAACGTCCAGATGTTAAAAATATTGGTCAGGCAAGGCCAAAAAATTGAGGCGATTAAGCGTTATCGGGAACAGCACCCGGTTGGTTTAGCCGAGGCCAAGCGGTATGTAGATGCTTTGGAAGTATCTTCTCAATAAGTCGGGGATGATTAGCTCAATACGAACCGTTTTAGCCTCAACCCGCACTGAAAAAACGACTTTTACCCCAAGTTATTGAGAAGATACCTTTGGAAGATAGCGAACCAGATTATTCGCGCCTTAACCGCAAAATTGATTCGATACTCAATCGGCTTGAAATCCCTTACGATAATGCTGCGCCACAATCTGCACTTTATGAGCAGGTTCGCACTTTATTAAGAGCCAAAAATAAACTGGAGGCTATTAAAATCTATCGGGCTGCTACTAATGCGTCGTTGGCCGAGGCTAAAACTGCCGTCGAAGCTCTGGAGGGGAGCTAAAACGGTCTTAATAGTAAGGCTTACGATTGCAAATAAAATCGGTATCGCCAACGGTTGCCTGTACCCCGCAGGGGTGAAACCGTCGTCTATTCACCCCAAACCAGCTAAAGCAGGTTATTAGAACCGTTAGCAGTGCGCTTTAGCGTACTTGGTTTGCATAGGCGATGGTTTACCTGTACCCGGCACGGGTGAACCATTGGCTACCTTAGACGATGGTTTCAACCCTGCCGAGTACAGGCAAGCATTGGCTTTTCAGAATGACAACGAAAATTAGAATTGGAGAGCAAGATGACTTTACAGTTAGATATAGAGAAAGAAACCAAGAAATATAATTTGCCGGACGCTAACGGACGCTTTGGACAGTTTGGCGGCAAGTACGCGCCCGAAACTTTGATGCCCGCTTTGGCCGAACTTGAAACCGATTATGACAAAGCCAGCCAAGACCCAACTTTTGCGGCTGAACTGGCTGAATACGCCCGCGACTTTGTGGGCCGACCCACCCCGCTTTACCACGCTAAAACTATGAGCTGCGAGTTGGGCGGGGCGCAAATTTATTTCAAACGTGAAGATTTAGCCCATACCGGGGCGCACAAAATTAACAACGCTCTGGGTCAGGCGGTGCTGGCGAAACGGATGGGCAAAAAGCGCATCATTGCGGAGACCGGAGCAGGACAGCATGGGGTAGCGACGGCCACCGCTTGCGCGATGCTGGGTCTGGAATGCGAAATTTATATGGGCGAGACCGACATCGAACGACAAGCCCTCAACGTTTTCCGAATGAAGTTGTTGGGCGCGAAAGTGATTGCGGTCACGGCGGGCAGCAAAACCCTTAAAGATGCCATCAACGAAGCGATACGGGATTGGGTAACGAATGTGGAAACCACCTATTTTTTGCTGGGAACGGCAGCCGGAATGCACCCCTATCCTAAAATGGTACGGAATTTTCAGTCGGTGATTGGTATCGAAGCCCGTCGCCAGATTATCGAGCAGGCCGGGCGTTTGCCGGATTATGTGCTGGCGTGTGTGGGTGGCGGCTCCAATGCTATCGGGATTTTCTACCCGTTTGTAGATGATAGCAGCGTCAAATTTGTGGGCGTGGAAGCGGGCGGTCACGGTCTCGCCAGTGGCAAACACGCAGCGACGTTGGTAGCGGGCAAGGTGGGCGTGCTACATGGGACTAAGTCGTATTTGTTGCAAGACGAAAACGGGCAGGTGGTCGAAACTCATTCGATTTCGGCTGGGTTGGATTATCCCGGTGTCGGCCCGGAACATAGCTATTATAAAGAAACGGGCCGGGCGGACTATGTTTCGATTACGGACGACGAAGCCTTAGAAGGTTTCAAGCTGACCTGCCGCACCGAAGGGATTATTCCGGCGTTGGAAACTTCACACGCCATAGCTCAGGCTGCCAAACTTGCGCCTACGCTTGCGCCTGACCAAATTATTGTGGTGAATTTGTCGGGACGGGGCGATAAAGATATTTTCACCATCGCCGACGCTTTCGGGGTGAAACTAAAATAATGCTAATTCTCTGCGATTTTGATAATACTATCACGTTGCGTGACACCACGCACGTGTTGCTGGACGATTTTACCGATGGGGCGTGGCGCAATGTGCAAAGTCAGTACGAACGGCACGAGATTAGCCATTTCGAGGTGATGCGGCGCAGCTACGAGTTTTTACAAACACCCAAAGCTGAACTGGTGGAATACGCGCTGGCAAACATCCCGATACGTCCGCACTTTGCCGATTTTGTGGCGTATTGCCAGCTGAACAAAATTGATTTGATAGTCGTAAGCGGTGGGCTGGATTTTTACATTGAGGCTTTGCTACCCCATAAGTTACCCGTGCATTCGTATCTGAGCGAGTTTGACGCAAATTGGAAAGTAACTTTGCCCGCCGATATTACAGTGGGCGCAGGCGAAGATTTCAAGGTCAAGGTGTTGCAAAAAGTGCTAAACCAAACCGCCGTGCCGCCTCCGGTTGTATTTATTGGGGATGGACGCAACGACCAGGCGGCGGCTCGCAAAGCCGATTATGTTTTCGCGGTCAAGGACTCGCCCCTAGCCAAAACCCGTCAAGACGAAAATCTGGCTACCTTTGAGTTTAGCGATTTCGAGGAAGTTTTGGGAGTCCTAGAAAGATTGCATTACTGAGACACGGAGAAATGATACAGAATAATATGGAAATGGTAGCTAACGGTTGCTGAAGGTCAAGGATTAAATCCGGTAAAGCACCGATGGATACACCCGTGCCGGGTGCAGGCATCCATCGGCAAGCGGATTCTAAACCCCCTAAAGCGGTTTCTGATAACCTGAGAGCCTTTCACAATTTGTCTAAACCCGCTCCCGATGGTTGAAACCATCGGCTATTCAATTCTAAACCCGATTTATCGGGTTATAACAACCCACTTTAGTGGGTTTGGAATCTTTTAGACGATGGTTTCACCCGTGTCGGGTACAGGCAACCATCGGACGCAAGCAAAATCATGATCTGCTGCCTGGCGATGTAGAATTTGGTGAATTATGAAAGGTTCTGATAACCTGATAAATCAGGTTTGGAATCTCTTAGCCGATGGTTTCAACCATCGGTACATCAAGAATTGGAGGGAAGAAAGATGGACGAAAAAACCCAAGCGCAAATTATAACGGGGCTGAGTGCGGTATGTGCCGGGGCGGGGACAGTCCAGGTGCTTGCGCCGCGTCAGGTCAACAATTTGTTTGGCTTGCAAATGGGTAGTGTTAGTCGTCAAAAAGTGGTGTTTCGGGCGTTAGGGCTGCGCGATTTGATGTTCGCCTTCGGGTTTTTTATTTCGCGTAGCCAGCCCGCCGCGAACCGCCGTTGGTTGCAAGCCTTTGAGATATTTTTGCTTTGCGATACCCTGATGTGTGGTCAGGCTTTGACCAAACCCAAAGCCAATGTTTTTACCTGGCTGGCGACGCTCAATTCGATACTTTTCGCGGTCATAGTGGGTTGGGTTATATCCAGAAAGAAAGTGACAAATAAGTGAGTCGAATTGCTAAGACTTTTGCTGACCTAAAAAAACAGGGCCGGGTGGCCTTCATGCCGTTTGCGACTATCGGTTTCCCCGAACTGGCTACCGTCAAGACACTCGTTCCGGCAATGGTGCGGGCTGGAGCGGACATCGTGGAGTTAGGCGTACCGTTTTCCGACCCGTTGGCGGACGGGGTAACGGTGCAACGGGCCAGCAGCAAAGCGTTGGAAAATGGCATCACGCGGGCGATGTGTTTTGAGGCGGCACGGGCTATTCGCGCCCAAACCGACGCGCCCCTAATTTTTATGGGCTACTACAATCCGGTTTTTAGTTACGGTGTCCAACGCTATGTGCAGGAAGCGGCCCGTGCTGGTGTAGATGGTTTGATTATCCCCGATTTGTCGCCGGAAGAAGCGGGTGATATTGTGGCAGCCTGTCGGGAAGCGGGCTTAGATTACATTTTCCTGCTTGCTCCCACCAGTACCGAGGAGCGTATTCAGCAGGTGGCAAAGCTGGCAAGCGGCTTTATTTATTGTGTGTCCGTAGTAGGTGTGACCGGGGCGCGAGCCACCTTGCCGGATTACCTGCCCGACTTCCTGGCGCGTATCCGCAAATATACCGATTTGCCCCTAGTGGTCGGCTTTGGTATTAGCCAGCCCGAACACGTCGCGGCGGTTGGTCAGATTGCGGACGGTGTGGTAGTAGCCAGTGCTTTGCTGAACGTCATCGAAGCTGCCCCTGCCTCGGAACGCATCGAAGCCGCCACTAATTATATAAAGTATCTTAAAAGCCAGCTAAAGCAATGAGGGAGCGTGGGGCGGCTTGCTATACAAATAAGGATGGGTAGGCGGCGCGTTCCACGCGCCGCCTACCGCTTATTTGAACAGTATTGGGTTTAACACAGCGATATTTAAGGGTAGATACCGCGAGTTTTAGTGGCTTCAGCCACCCTCCCAACGCCCAAAACATAAGCGGCGGTACGCATATCTAGCTTGCGTTCCTGGCTGATACTCAATACTTCGTGGAAAGCACGGGTCATCACCTGATGCAGCCGCTTGTTGGTTTCTTCCTCGCTCCAGAAAAAGCTTTGTAAATCTTGTACCCACTCAAAATAGCTGACAGTTACGCCCCCCGCGTTTGCCAAAATATCGGGAATAACGAACACGCCCTTGTCACGCAGAATTCGGTCAGCCTCAACATTGGTTGGACCATTAGCAGCCTCGGCCACGATCCGGGCCTTAACACGCCCAGCGTTATGCCCATCAAGCTGGTTTTCCAATGCTGCCGGTATTAAAACATCGCAAGGCAATTCCAAAATGTCCTGATTGTTGACAAACTCTCCGTGTGGAAAGCCAACTAAGGTGCCGTGTTCTTGCTTGAAGGCCAGCAAAGAGCGCACATCCAGCCCTTTGGGGTTATAAATTCCACCTTGCGAGTCACTGGCGGCCACAATAGTTGCACCATCTTGAGCCAACAACCGGGCCGAAACTGCCCCGGCGTTACCAAAACCCTGCACAGCTATTTTCGCCCCGTTTAAGTCCAAATTCTGAAGTTTGGCCGCTTCCCTTACGACATACTGCACTCCGCGGGCGGTGGCTTCGCTACGCCCTTCTGCCCCGCCGATATTGACGGGTTTGCCCGTGACTACGCCTGTAACCGTATAGCCTTTGTGCATGGAGTAAGTGTCCATCATCCAGGCCATCACCTGAGAGTTAGTATTGACATCAGGTGCAGGAATGTCTGTCTCCGGGCCAATCAGGAGGGCGATCTCTGTAGTATAGCGGCGAGTCAGGCGTTCAAGCTCAAGCAAGCTCAACTGCTTGGGGTCAACCACTACGCCGCCCTTCGCTCCGCCGAACGGGATGTTGACCGTCGCGCATTTCCAGGTCATCCACATTGCCAACGCCCGCATCTCGTCAATCGTAACATCGGGGTGATAGCGGATACCGCCCTTAGAGGGGCCACGCGCCAGACTATGCTGGACACGATAACCAGTATAAACTTCGATAGAACCATCGTCCATCTGCACGGGGAAATTAACAATTAATTCGCGGTTGGCGGCCCGCAGCACTTTGCGTAGCCCTGGCTCAAGACCCAAATGGTCTGCGGCAATATTTAACTGTTGGCGGGCCACCTCGAACGGATTTTGCTTCGTTGCAACTCCGTTGGAGGTTAAATTTTCAAATTCAGTCGTCATTGACTTCCTTTCTTAAAATCTTAAAAACAATAAAAAACTATTTTAGTTTCTCTTTCAAAAGTTCGGTCACGGTTTCTCGGTTGACCGTGCCTTTGGTAACACGCATGACCGCTCCAAAGATGGCGTTGAAGGCCGCTTCCTTGCCGCTTTGGTAGTCGGCGATAGATTTTTGCAGCTTGGGGTCAGCCCCATTCAGAACTTCTTCGACTATTCCGGCAATCAGACTCTGGTCGGTAATTTGGGCCAGACCGCGTTCCCTAATTATTTCTTGAGGGTTTTGACCGCTCTCGAACATTGCCTCGAAAACTTCTTTGGCAGTCTTGCCTGTAATCGCACCGCTCTCGACTTGCTCCACCAAAGCGGCCAGCTGGTCTGGTTTGATTTTGGACTCGCTCAGTTCAAGACCGCTTTCCTTCAATCGTCCGAATAGTTCGTTGAGCAGCCAATTGGCAACGGCTTTGGCTCTTGCTTGAGTTTTTTGGCCGCCCAAAGCTTCCTCAAAGTAGTCGGCAGTAGCGCGACTGGCGGTCAAGACCTCGGCATCATAGCTGCCCAAAGCGTAATCATTGGCAAAACGTTGGCGGCGCACTTCAAACATTTCGGGCATCTTGGCTTGTACACTGTCTCGCCATTCCTGGGTTAGACGTAGAGGAGGCAGGTCAGGTTCGGGGAAGTAACGGTAATCGCTTGAACCTTCCTTGAGCCGTTGGAACACCGTCACATTTTTCACATCGTCCCAACCGCGTGTTTGTTGGCGTATCACAATGCCAGCCCCAATTTCCCCGATCTGGCGTTCGATTTCAAAGGCAATCGCGTCGTGAACCGAGCGAATAGAGTTCATATTTTTGACTTCGACTTTTACGCCAAACTCTTTGGTGCCTTTGGGCCGCACCGAAACGTTGGCATCGCAACGCATCGCCCCCTCGTCCATATTACCCGTACCAATACCGAGCCAACGCACAATCGCGCGAATTTTGGTCACATAAGCGGCGGCTTCGGCGGGCGTGGTCATATCCGGTTCGCTCACGCATTCCATAAGCGGCACACCGCTACGGTTGTAATCCACCAGACTATAGCTTTCGCCCTCGGACGAATTGACATGGGTTAGCTTGCCTACATCCTCTTCTTGATGCACGCGAGTAATACCCACCCGTTTGGTTTTGCCATCGTCTTCAATTTCTATCCAGCCGTTGATACAGACGGGCAAATCGAATTGGGTAATTTGGTAGCCCTTGACCAAATCGGGGTAAAAATAGTTTTTGCGGTCAAACTTACTGTATTCGGGGATTTCACAATGCAAAGCGTGGCCGAACATTGTAATAGACTCAATCGCCCGTGCGTTGATAACAGGCAGCACACCGGGCATCCCCAAACAGACCGGGCAAACATGGGTGTTGGGCGCGGCGTTAGCGTATTCCGCGCTGCACTCACAAAACATCTTGCTTGCGGTTTGCAGTTGAATATGCGTTTCGAGGCCAATCACGGCTTCGTATTCAGTGGCAATTTTAGTATCTCTCATATCAATACTCGCTGTCATTCCAAACCCTCGTACTCTACTAGCGTTTGCTAGAAACTCCTACTTATCCTACCTATCATTTTATTTGGCATTGCAGATATTATAGCAAATTCCGAGGTGGGTTACTATCGGCATTATGACCTAAAAGCTACCACATTCAAAACTTTATGGGATTGCCGTTAAACCCGCTTAAGGCCGATGGTATAATTTCTGCTATTTAGCGATATGCGAAATACAAGTTGCTTTTTGGATTTCGGTGTAAGCTATAACCCCAGTGGAGCAAATTTTGCAACTTCGTAAAAAAAACTCAACTTTATAAAAGTTTTGGGCCTGTTCTGCGATAGTAGTGCTGCTTTTACAGCAATCCATCGCAGAACAGGCCCAAAACTGCTACCAGTATTAAAATTAGCTGGCTACCTACTTATATTTAGACCGCTACAGGTACGCCGCCGCTAACAGGCAAAGGCCATTTGCCAGCCAGTGGGTCGTCGGTCATATAGCCAGGCTGTACCATTTCCCCTGCGTCCAGCCCATCAAGTTCTTGCTGCTCGCTGGGTCGGTTGCTACCCAATATCATCCCCAACACCTTGAAAAAGACGAAGGAGACTCCGAAGGCCCATACGAAAGCGGTCAATGCGCCTATCACTTGGGCCACGAATTGACCCACATCACCGTAGAACAAGCCTTTGGCACTACTGTACCCGGCTGTTCCGTCGGCGAAGAGACCCACCGCCAGTTGACCCCACATTCCATTGACTCCGTGTACCGAGATTGCACCCACCGGGTCGTCAATGTGGAATACTCTATCCACCAATCCCACAAAGAAAACCACCAGACCACCAGCTACGATACCGATGATGATGGAACTGATGGGGCTGACAAAACCGCTAGGGGCAGTAATGGCAACTAATCCAGCCAGCAAACCGTTGCAGGTCATGCCGATGTCGGGCCGTTTGCCCATATACCAGGTAATGCACATTGCCACCAACGCCCCGGCTGAACCGGCCAACATTGTGTTTACCGCAATTATCCCGATACGCAGGTTGCCGCCACCACTAGCCCCCAACGTCGAGCCAGGGTTGAAACCAAACCAGCCGAAGGCCAAAATGATAGTGCCAGCGATGCCCAAAATCATGTTGTGGCCCGGCACCGGGTTACTACTTCTGTCGCGGTTGTATTTACCCAGGCGTGGCCCTAACACAATTGCGCCCGCCAAAGCTGTCCAGCCGCCAATCGCGTGTACTACTCCGCTTCCGGCAAAGTCAATGTAGCCCGCGCCCAGACTAGCTTTGCTGCCAAGCTGATGCAACCAGCCGCCGCCCCAAACCCAATTGCCATAGATCGGATAAATAACCATCGAGACAAAGAACGCATATATTACAAAACTACTCCACTTCCAGCGTTCGGCCATCGCCCCCGTTGGGATGGTAGCAGTCGTATCCATAAAGACCATTTGGAAGAGGAACATCACAGCAATGCCAACGTCATAGCTATCCCCACTCAAGAAGAAGCCGTGCGCCCCAATAATACCCCACCCGCCGATAGTGATTTCGTTGTTAAGGGGAGCCAGCCCGCCCAAACTGACCGGAGCTAAGTCGGATGCACCGATGCCTCCGAACTGAAAGGCGAAACCGCAAATCCAGTAGCCGATCATACCGAGGAAATAGACCGCAAAGTTCATGCCCATCACGTGGAAAGCGTTTTTGTAGCGGGTAAAACCGGTTTCCACTAAGGCGAAGCCCAGCTGCATTAGCATAACCAGGAAGCCCGCCACTAGCGTCCAGACGTAGTTTATACCCAGTTGGTTTTGGCGCACCGTATCGGCCAGACCGACAGCGAATGGTTCGCTCTTTTGGGCGGTAGCATAAGCCGTTTGATTTGCCGCCAAAACATCGGCACTACTGGCTCCCGGCGTAACCGGGGCAAAGTTGTTGGGGCCCACCCCTAACAAGTCCGCACCACTACCCGTAGCCAAACCACCGGGGTCGGCGGCAGGTGGGGGGACGGGGGTGGGGTCGGCGGCACGGGCTGTCTTGCTACCCAGCGCGAACAAGCTGTAGGTCAAGACCAGCAGCAGCAAGGCCGCGATCAGTCCAATCCGCCACATTGTCTGGCGTGAAGGCTGATTGATAACCAGCACCCGGCTGGCGGGCCGATTTTTAGGGTTCGGTCTCTGAAACATCTTTTATCCCTTTCCTCCCGGTCTGACCTCTAAATCAGACCGCTACATCAACTAATCTCCTAACGCAATCTGATTATGGTTGCTCTGCAACTCTCGGTTTTAAGTCCAATATCTCAAATAAGCTGTAGGCGGCGCGTCCCCGCGCTATCATCTGATAGATAACCAATAGCAAGCGGGCGCGGGGACGCGCCGCCTACAGTAAATTCTTATTTGTCTATATTGGTTTTAAGCCCAATACCGTCCTATTTGTAGGCAGCACTTCGCCGCGCCGATAACTTGCGTTCGTGCAATTGGTGGGTCGGCCCGGAAACGCGCCGCCTACAATATATTCGAATAGTATTGGTTTGTTTACGAGCGTTTTTTGGCGGGACGACTGGCCTTAAAAGCAGGTGTAGCCAGGCGTGCGCCGGAACGGTTAGTTGCATTTTTAAGAGAGGCTGTAACGGCCATTGTTTCAGCTGCTCCCTTGCTTTTCACAAGTTTTGTTACCAGGGGCATTACTTCGTCCTGAGCTTTGACTGGCAACAGGATTTTGAAGTCATGCATCCCTTCTTTAGCTATCAAGCGCAGATAACGGTTGTCTAGTTGGAAATCTTTGAACTCGCTCCACTGCCGGAAAACCACATTGTTCAAAGCTACTCCTTGCACGGTAAAGGTGTACCGAATTTTGGCACTAACGATGGCAAAAGCCGCCATTATAACTATTACTTCGAGAGTAAAACTAAGCCAGCCACCTACTGCTCCCAAAACCATCGCTGTCCCCACCAAATAGATGCTGGTGCGGTGGTAAAGCAGACGATAACGGAAAGGTAGCTTGATGCTGACAATAGAGGTACCTTCGATTTTCGTACCTATCGGCAAAAAAACTCGCGTCAGCATAGTTAGTAACATCGTGCCAAAAATCAGAATTATGACTGGTAACATTGGTGGCCTTTCCGCGTTAGTTTTCGCTTTGTACGGTTTCGATCTGCAAAGGTGGCATAGTTTTGTGACGGGTTTTCCTAAACCATCTGCCTACATTCAGGTTCATGGTACGATTGGGCCGAACCAAAATATTTTTGTTTTGATGGCGGGCTTTCTGTAACAGATTATAGATATAATGGGCCGTTTCGCGGCTGGGTGCGGGCAAGCGGTAAGCTATTTCAAGTTGGGCTACCGCTTCTGGTATCAACCCAATTTTGTAACAAAACTCACCCATTTTTAACCGCACTACCGCGTCGTCCGGCTTTAGCAGCAGAGCTTGATCTAATTCCGCTTTGGCTTCGTCCACCTGATATTCCTCCAGCAAAGCTGCTCCAAGATAAGTATGAGCCAGGGCATCTTCGGGGTTTTGGGCCAGAACGAAGCGTAGTTGAATGGTGGCTTTGGCATTTTCTTCTTTGCGTAAATAAGCTACTGCCAGGGTAAAACGGGCGCGACTCAGGTGAATGAGGCTGATACCTTCTCGTTCGAGCGTTGCTACCTGCTGTTCCAAATCCTCCAGAGTTGCTAACTGGCCCGTCGGAGTTGAAACAGTTTCCAGCTGTTGCAAACCCTGACCGCAGCTTGAACAAAAGGCGGCGCGGGCGGTGTTTGCTCCGCCGCATTTATTACAAAAAATATTGCCAGCTTCTTCTAGTGTCGCGCTCATGTGTATCCTCTAAATTTATGTTTTTTTTTGAAACTACTCAGGCCATCTGTAGGAGGCTGCTCCGCCAGCCTATGGTTTTTAGGCTTGCAACAACAATGAAATCGGCTGGCGGAGCAGCCTCCTACAAAAAATATTTAGTGCTGAGTAGTTACTTTTATTTAATCTGCTGCCATGTCAAAACCATCGGCGGCAGGTTCGGCTTTAGCTGCGCCGACGCGCACTTTGGCGGGTCGTTCTAGCCAGGTATAGCTTAGTTTCAAAAGTAAAGGCGTGACGACGGTAGTAAAGACCGTCATTAGAATAATAATTGAGAAAATCCGGCTATTGATAATGCCTTGAGTAAGGCCGATAGAAGCAATCACCAGGGCTACCTCTCCCCGGCTAATCATGCCCACCCCCACCAGAAAAGACTCTTTCACTTTCAAGCGTCCTAACCACGCTCCCACGAAACAGCCGCCGATTTTACTAATAACAGCGATGAAGGCTATCAGGCTGACCAAGCCAGGGTCGGTAACGATACCATTGAGGTTGGCTTGCAGACCGATACCCACAAAAAAGATGGGTATAAAGAAGCCGTAACCAATTGAACGCACGCTTTTTTCCAGACGGTTTTTGAGTTCCAGACGGCTCAATATCACGCCCATCATATAGGCCCCGGTGATAGCGGCTACTCCACCCAATTCTTCAGCGGCCCAGGCATACACCAACACTAAGGAAATGACAACAGCCAAAACTGCTTCCTCGGTATGGTCGTGCCAGCGCACCAGATGATTGTTGAGCCAGGGAATGACTTTGAGGCCGACGACTCCAGCTACCGCGAAAAATACAAACATTTTTAAGACAGGCAACCACAAACTGGAATTGGAATTTAGACTTAGTACAAAGGCCAGGACAATTACGCCTAATACGTCATCAATAACGGCGGCCCCCAGGATAGTGGTGCCTTCCCGCGTGCGTAGCTTGCCCAACTCTTGCAAGGTCTCGGCGGAGATTGAGACGCTGGTGGCGGTCAAAGCAGTGCCAATAAACAAACTTTCAAAGAAAGGCAAACCGAAGGCCAGCCCAGCTACCAGACCCAGGCCAAACGGGACGATTACACCGAAAGTGGCCGCAAGACTGGCGGCGGTTCCCACCCGCTTCATCATCTGCAAGTCGGTTTCCAGACCAGCGATAAACATTAAGATTATTACGCCCAGGTCGGCCAAAACTTTGAGCAAATCGGTTTGATGCAGCAGACCTAGCACGGACGGGCCTAATATCACCCCTACCATCAGTTCACCAAAAACTGCTGGCAGACCAACGGCTTTGCTGGCTAAGGCTACCACCTTTGCCGCAACCAACATCAAAGCTATTGGTAACAAAATGTCTATACTTGGCATTTGGCCCATCCAATCTGACTAACGGGTAATTTGCCGTTATCTTCTTTACTGCTTTTTCGTACCTGTACCTGGTTACACTGAGCTTGCTTTTTTTTAGGGTTTGATACAGCGTGTAAGCGATTTGTAGTTACGCTAATTTATATCTAATTTTAACTGTGCGGATTGCATAAGACTACGTACTAAATGTGCAAAATTTGGAGGTTCTAACTTATATAAAATGCACAACAGGAGGCCATTATTGGCTTAAATGCTCCCGGCATATTACTTGCCCACACCAGATATGCAGTGTGGTTCATCGAAAATGAAAATTATAAAGGAGATTTGCAGATGGCAGACGAATTTAAGTCGGGCGAGGAGGTCGTGTGGAACACTTCGCAAGGCAAAACAAAGGGGAAGGTGCAAAAGAAGTTGACTAAACCCACCGAAATCAAAGACCACGCGGTTGAAGCATCTAAAGACAATCCAGAATATTTAGTTAAAAGTGACAAAAGCGGCCACGAAGCAGCCCATAAACCTTCCGCTTTGACTTTCTTCAAAGCGGAAGACTAGCTCGCCAGACCATAACAAGGTTGGGTATTTGTAAGATAGTGTTCCAGCAATGACTACTTTGGGAACAGCCATAAGCAGGGCCGTATCTTACAAACAACCTATCCCTAAACCTTCAACGGCCCTGGTACGGTGGAGAATTGGGGAAACGGTCTATATTTGGCAGCCCAAAAATGGTAAAATATAGATATAGTTTTACAGCGAAAAATGGTACAAAGTAAGGAAAAAATAAATGCGGATAACTGCCGAGCCGGTATCCCGGTTGATTGATGAATTGAACAAATTGCCCACGATTGGGCCAAAAACGGCTTCGCGGCTGGCCTTCTTTTTATTGCGCGGCTCAAAGGATGATGCTGAAGCGTTGGCCCAGGCTATTATTGATATAAAAGACAAAATTGTAGAATGTTCGCAATGTTATAATTGGACGGACGTTGACCCTTGCCCGGTCTGTAGCAGTAAAGAACGTGACCGCAACCTGGTGTGTGTGGTGGAACAGCCTCTGGATATTGTAGCCCTGGAGCGTACCCGTGAATATAACGGTTTGTACCACGTCTTGCACGGCCACATTGACCCTTTGAACCGGATGGGGCCGGAAAATCTAAAAATACGCGAGTTGCTAAACCGGGTCAAGCTGGATAATATCAAAGAGATAATTTTGGCGACCAATCCTAACGTGGAAGGGCGCGTGACGGCTAATTATATACACGGTAAGCTGGTATCAATGGGTGTCAACGTGACGACGCTGGCAACAGGTTTGCCCGTCGGGGGCGATTTAGAATACGCCGACGAAATTACCCTTTCAAACGCCCTCAAGGGTCGCCGTGAAATGTAAATTTAGCAGAAAGGCACAACGAAGTGGAAAAAGCAGCTTTTGACCCGGAACGTTTTAAGGCCCAGGAACGGGCTGGTTTCAATTTGGTTGCCAACCAGTATGAAGATGCGATGGGTCAGGCTCAACCCGCCACGAAGCAATTGCTGGCAATGGGTGATTTGAGCGAGGGGTTGCGGGTTCTGGACGTGGCGACTGGCCCTGGCATTGTGGCGCGACAGGCGGCGCGGTTGGTCGGAACTGGTCAGGTGGTGGGGGTAGATATTGCCGACGAAGCCATCGAGGTGGCCCGTCAGAAAGCTACCCAGGAAAAGCTGACACATATTAGCTTCCAGGTTGGCGATGCCGAAGCTTTGGACTTTGAAGCGGACAGCTTTGACCGGGTTTTTTGCGCGATGGGCCTGATGCACTTTCCCCACCCGGAGCAAGCTTTGGTCGAGTTCAGGCGCGTTCTCAAGTCGGGCGGCAAACTACTGGCTTCGGTTTGGAGTGAAGAAGCCGACTCGCCTTTTATCGCAGTGGCTTTGCAGACCCTTAACCGCAATTTCCCCCCTCCCAAAGTGGAACGCCCTTCGATGTTCCGCTTTGGCAAGCCTACGGTTCTGGCACAATTGGTGGAAACGGCGGGCTTTGCCAAAGCCTCGGTACAACCCGTGCGGCTGGAAGCCTTTTTCCCGGACGCTGCCAGCTATTGGCGCATCTTTCTGGGTGCGGCGGGTATCACGGCTGTGGCTCTGGCAAAACAACCAGCCGAAATTCGTCAGAAGTTGGAGCAGGAAGTAGCTCAGGATTTAGCTCCTTATGCCAAAGACGGCGGCTACTTTTTAACTAGCGTAATTCAGGTCGTCAAGGCCAGCAAATAAGTAAATATTCACGGCAGAGGACGCGGAGAAAGTAAGAAAAAGCTGCCTTGCAATGGCTAAGAACCGTCTGCTTGTTTATGCCTGACGGAACAGCTACTTCTAAACTGGCTTTAGCACGCTCTTTTGAGCCTGTTTGAGCCAGCTTTTGTCTATGTAATAATTCGCGGGATTTTGAGGGTCAACATCTACTGCAATTTCATTCTGCCCGCTCTGGCGTGGGTCAAACTCTAATTCTCCGCTCTGAAAAACATAATTGCGGCTGGTGGTTGGGTCGAACCAGTGCGAAATTAGCTGGTAATAAGTTGCACCGGGGTCGGTAATTTCTTTGACCTCAGAAATGGGAGCCATAATCCGATGATGCCTCAACCACCAGCGATATTTTAGCAAAGCCCGCAGCGGTACAAAGCTTCCAAGTAGGAACAGCACGCCGCCTACTAATTGGAAAACCACTGCTACCCATAACGACCCAAAATTATTGATGCTGGCTCGTTGTGGGTTGGTGCTTTGATAAACTACTGGGACTTCGTCTTTTTCTTTGTAGTCGCCATTTACAGTTGAAGTAAATTGTTGGGTCTGACCGTCCGCCATCTTAAAACTGATGGTGGGATAATGGCTTTCATCGTTGCCATCTACGCTAACCACCGTACCTGTGACGTTGACGGCATTGGTCAGCAGGTCTATCCGATGGGAAATCGAAACCAGCCCGATTACCAGGAAATATAGGGCTGCTCCGCCCAACAACAGGCTACCAAGCGTGGC
Source organism: Chloroflexia bacterium (assembly GCA_038207455.1). Classification (GTDB taxonomy): domain Bacteria; phylum Chloroflexota; class Chloroflexia; order Chloroheliales; family Chloroheliaceae; genus JBBQZT01. The sequence goes on along the minus strand of JBBQZT010000051.1, from coordinate 6,898 downwards.
GGCGATTATCTTTTTTTGCATAAATCTTTTTGCCTTCTAGTTTCTGTTTCTTTTATCCAAATATATTTTACCACAAAAAAACACGGAGAACTTTTTAAGAAGCCTCCGTGTTGAATAAAATACCGTTCAACTAGGCTGTAGGCGGCGCGTCCCCGCGCCCGTTATGGTGCTAGACATTTAAACCGTGCGGGCGCGAGGACGCGCCGCCTACAATAAAAACCCTTAAAAGTTTTACAGTAGCCCAAAACTTTCCCGCGCCGCCTCAATCGTCTGCTCGATTAGCTCCGACGAGTGAGCAGCGGATATAAATCCGGCCTCGAATTGGCTAGGCGCAAAATAAACGCCCCGCTCAATCATATTCCAGAAAAAACGGGCGTAGGCTTTGGTATCGGCGGTTTTGGCACTGGCGTAATCCGTCACTTCGTGAGGCGTAAAGAACAAACCAAACTTCGTACCGATATGCTTGAAATAAACTGGCACCGGGCTGGCCTTCACCGCTTCGTCCATACCTGCCTGCAACTGCCGCATTTTGGTGTCTAAAGCTTCGTAAAAACCAGGCTGCATCAATTTTTGCAGCGTAGCGATACCAGCAGCCATCGCTAAGGGATTTCCCGAAAGCGTGCCAGCTTGATAGACCGCTCCGAGCGGGGCGACGTGAGCCATAATCTCGCGTTTGCCACCGTAAGCACCCACTGGTAAGCCACCCCCGATAACTTTGCCAAACGTAGTCATGTCCGGCTTGATGTTATAATAAGCCTGCGCCCCACCGATGCCGCCGATACGGAAGCCGCTCATTACTTCGTCAAAAATCAAAACCGTCCCGTGTTGGGCGGTAATCTCGCGCAAACCTTCCAGGAAGCCGGGTTGGGGCAACACCAGACCCATATTCGCCGCCACTGGTTCGACTATAATGGCTGCAATTTCGCCCGCGTTGGCCTCAAACAAAGCCTTCACTGCTGCCAAATCGTTGTAAGCGCAGGTCAAAGTGTCCGCCGCCACGCCTGGAGTAACACCAGGGCTATCGGGCAGACCCAATGTCGCCACGCCACTCCCTGCCTGTACCAACAACAAATCGGCGTGACCGTGATAACAGCCGCTAAATTTCAGAATTTTGCGTCGCCCAGTGTAGCCTCGCGCCACTCGTAACGCGCTCATCGTCGCTTCGGTGCCGCTATTGACAAACCGCACCATCTCGATGCTCGGCATCGCCTGGATAACCAGTTCGGCCAGTTGTGTTTCCAGGGCTGTCGGTGCGCCGTAACTCGTCCCACGGCTGGCCTGCCGCACAATCGCCTCGACCACACTTGGTTCGGCGTGGCCCAAAATCATCGGCCCCCAACTTAATACGTAATCAATATAGCGATTGCCGTCCGCGTCGTAGAGATATGGCCCTTCCGCCCGTTCGATGAAAATAGGGTTGCCGCCCACGCCTCTAAAGGCCCGCACTGGACTACTCACCCCACCCGGCATCACCCTTTGGGCCGCTTCAAATAGTTCGGCGGAACGTTCGCGTTTATGGATTAAAACTTGTTCAGCTTGCATTTTTTCCTCTAAATACTATGGTTTGCTGGCAAAAGTAAACAACGCTTGCCAGACTTGATGAATACCTTCGGGCGTTTGCATCTGGTTCAATTGAGTAAAAGCGGCGGCTTTTTTGGCCTCTAACATATCTGGCGGCATCTTTTCCCACATCGCCCGCATTCCGTGTGACCACTGCGTAGCCCACCACGCTTCGCTATCCTGGTAGGGAAAGTCCGCTTCCTCAAATTCGACCCGAATATTCCCAAAGCCAGCCTGTTGCAGGTCATTCTGCAAATCAGCCGGAATGTCAAAACTTGGTCGAGATTTGCTGTTTTGGGACTGGGGTCTTTGAAAAAGCCCGCTTGTCCATTTCCAAAGTGGGTCAGCCTTGCCCCAGGTGGAGATTGCCAGCAAACCGCTCGGTTTCAAAACCCGCTTGAACTCTGCCAAAGCGTGCGCCGGGTTGGGGAAGAAAAACAGGGCAAAGCCGCAGGTGACACAATCGAAAGTTGCATCTGCAAAATCCAAATGTTCGGCATCCATCCGCAACATTCGGGCGTTTTCAAGTTTATGTTTGGTAATTTCTGCCGCAGTCTGCCGCACCATTTCTTCGGACAGGTCAACACCAATAACTTCTCCACTTGATCCAATCTTTTCGGCCATCGGGAATAGTATTGCGCCGCGCCCTGCCGCTACATCCAGCACCTTCGTACCGGATTGAACAGCCGCAAGTTCTACCAACCTTTGACCAAAATAGCCGAAAAAGCGTGGCCCCACCCGGTCATAAGTGGGCGCGGCCCGGTCAAAAAGGGCCGCTACACTGGTTTTTTGTTGGGTCGGTTCGTTTTCGGAAGACATTTACAGACCCATATTCTTGACGATTTGCTCAACCGTTGCCGAAACGCAACTAAAAAGCGGCACATCTCGGACTGTAAACACGCTGCTTTCAGTCTCGCGCAAATGTTGCACCAAATCCAGAAAGTCCGCCGGATAATCGGTCTCAAAAGCCACCACGAAATCCTGATCGTCTAAGCCGAACGAATAGGTAGTATTGAGCTTAACCGTCGGGTACATATGGCCCACCTTGATATGCTCGTTCATAATGGTTTGGCGTTCGGGGCCGGGCAGCAGATACCACTGGCGCGTTTTGACAAAAGGATAGACAAATAGATATTTTGCGCCCCAGGGTTCGACCCGCAAGCGTTCATTCTCCGAACCTTCGTGATGATGGTTGTCGGTGTAGGTGGAGCGTTTGGTCATGGCGGTATAAGTGTAGGGCAGCGTCAGATAAGCCCCCAGACCCGTCGCAAGCACCGTAGCATTAACCTCTTGGAAGCGTTCCAGACCGCTCGGCGACTCGCCATCTTTGTTACACGGCACGACGTGCCACAGACAGAAATCTACGTCACCGCGTATGCCCGACAGTGTATAAGGCCGCAACATCTCGCCGCGCGGATACAAATCTTCCATCACGTCCAAAAACTCTTTGATGCCCGCGTCGCGCTCGGCTTTGGGCAGACGGCGGAAGGCCGGGTCGAGCTTATAAAAGGCCCACTTCACAAACTGCTGCGTGCTGGTATTATGTTTGTATTCGATTTGAAATTCCGGCGACGCACCAAAGATGTTCTGGCTCTTAACGCCCAGCTTTTCCTGCATCTCCCGCGCCCCAAACTCTTTTTCGGGCGCAGCCGCCAACCCATTCGGTTTTACAATCGTTTCAGACATTTCCTTGCTCCTTACAGAATATTTCTTCTCAACCTTTTTTATTAAAGAACTCTACCAAACTTTCCACCAATCGTTCTATCGTAAACTCCGGGGCTTCCAGGGTCACGTCCAGCCCGTATTCATCTCGGCCCGCCGCCGACGTAATGGGGCCAATACAAGCTACAACCGTCTGGCCCAACATTTCTTTTAGGGGCGTATCAGTCACGGTAGCCAGACGTTTGGCGAAGTTGCGTACCGTATTGGACGAAGTAAACAGCACCGCGTCTATATCGCCCGCTTCTAAGAGTTTTAACATCTGGCTGGCACTGATTGCGGTTGGGCCAGCTTCGTCCGCCAACACCTGCCGATAAGCCGTGACTTCGTTGACGATACCGCCCATTGCCGCCAAACCGTCCGCCAGGTTTTCCCGCGCCACATCCGCCCGCGCCAGCAAAAACCTTATACCTGCTACTCCACCGGATGCAGCAAAGCTCTCCAGGATGCTTTCGGCCACGAATTTTGACGGTATCAAGTCGGCCTGTAAATTATACTGCTTGAGGGTGGCAGCCGTAGCCGGGCCAATCGCGCAGATTTTAGCATTGGCGAAAGCGCGGGCATCTTTGTGGGCGGCGTGCAACCGTTGCATAAAGAATTCCGGTCCGTTGACGCTGGTAAAAATCACCCAATCGTAAGTGTGCAGTTGGGCAATGGCCGCGTCCAAAGGGGCTAAATCGGCGGGCGGCACAATCTTAAAAGCGGCAAACTCTATAGCGTCCGCGCCCAGTCCGGTCAAACGGGCCACCAGTCCACTGGCTTGTTCCCGCGCCCGCGTCACCACAATCCGTTTACCAAGCAGTGGTCTGTTTGCGGCAACGTCGAACCAACGCAGTCTTTCGCGCAGCTTGACGGTCTCGCCAATCACTACTGTCACCGCGCCTTTGAAACCTGCGTCCCGAACGTCATAGCCAATCGTTTCCAGCGTGCCAACCACCACTTTTTGCTGCCAGGTTGTGCCACCGTGTATCACGGCTGCCGGAGTGGATGGCGGTTTACGTCCTAACATCAGTTGGGTGGCAAGGTCGGCCACAAATTTCACCCCAATTTGAAAAACCAAAGTTGAGTTGGCCTCGGCTATTCCCCGCCAATCCATATCGGTTTGATAGGCCAGTTCAAGCGGGCTGGCCTGGGTTTCCATTATCAGATAGCCCCCGGCAAAGTCGTCGTGACTAACTGGCATCCCCGCATAAGCCGCCACCGCCGCCGCTTTGGTCACTCCCGGCACGATTTCAAAAGCTACGCCGTTGGTCTGCAAAGCCTCCACTATCAATACGCCTGTAGCTGAGGCCAACGGGTCACTGCTGATGAGTTGAGCGACAGTTTTGCCAGCGCGGGCCAGTTTGGTCAGTAGTAAATCAATTTCCTGTTTTGCCCCCGGTCTGTTTAAATTGACCAGTTCGGCGGCAGGGTTGGCATAGCGTAGCAGAGTGGGATTCACCTCCCGGTCATACACTACAACGTCGGCTGTTTCCAAAATTTCGCTGCCCCGCACGGTAAGCAAGCCAGGGTCGCCCGGCCCAGCCCCAATTAGATATACTTTGCCTTGTGCCTTGTTCATAACAGCTAAACCAGATTGTCGGGGTCAAAGCCCTGCTGCCGCAAGAATTCGGCTAATGTATTGGCCCGTTCCCGTTCGGCCTGCTCTCCGGTCAAATGCAGCTGCCCATGCTGGTCGTACAACCGTAAATCGCGGTCTGCCACCACCAGACGGCTTTGCAACTGTTCGCTCCATAACTGACCGGGTTGCTCTTGAGCTAGTTCTGGCATTTTAGAATTAGCCTGGTCTAAACGGAAACCTGTTAAGCGTCCGCGTTTACGCCATTCTTTCGTCCACAAAGGGCGCGAATGTGGGTCGAACACAAAACACTCCTGCACGCCTATTGCCGCATATAGAGCGGGTTTGCTTTCCAAATCGTCGCGCCAGGTTTTGGGGCTGGACACTTCAATTACTAAGGCTGGAGGTGGCCCATCTACGTTTACATAATAGCTGCTAAATTCCTGGTTGCGCTGCTCGATTGGTGCGATGCCTTTGATTACTAATACATCGGGAGTAAGCGGTATTTCTCTCGCGTTAGGGGTGCGGTACAAATTTAACTCGCCTCCTATATAGACCTGTTGACCTCGATATAACCATTGCAGCAACAAAACCAGGTATTGGACAGTATTAAAATGAAAATTATTTTGGCCCATCTCCTCGCCTTCTACATCGTGAGTGTCATAATAACGTTCGATATGTGGGGCTGCAATACTCATACTTACCTGCCTTACTACACTGCCTTAGTCCATTCCGGTCTAATTATCCCAAGAATTATAACATAGCACCTCATCCTGTAATATTACTCCGTGACCTCCGTGACTCCGTGGTGCAATCTGTAATTACTTGCGGGCCGTGACGTAGCCGTTGGCTCGGGCCTCGTCCAGAACTTCGCGTGCGCCTTGCTCCAGAGCCAAATCTGCCAGTCGTTTGCCTAAATCACGAGCGGGACCCATCGGGCCTTCTTGCCATTCTTCCTGCAATTCAACCCTGATAGCCTGGTTTCCGTCTGGGCTGCCCACGAAACCACGCGCCACTAGCTTGCCCCATACCACTTCGGCCTTGCAACCAACGGGTGTCTGGCAACCCCCACCCAACGCTGCCATAAACGCCTTCTCGCACTCGACTTCGGTACGGCTGGGTAAATCGTTGATAGTATTCAAAATACCGATGAGTTTGCGGTCGTTGGAGCGACATTCGGGAGCTAAAGCCCCTTGTCCTGGCGCGGGCAACATCACTCGATATGGTATTTTCTCCGATACATCTTTTGCCATATCCAGACGGCTAACTCCGGCCAATGCCAGCACAATCGCGTCGTAGCCTAGTTCGGGGTCGTGCAACTTGCGTAAACGGGTATCTACGTTGCCACGCAGGGATACAATCTGATAATCCGAACGGAAGTTGAGCAGTTGCGAAGCCCGCCGCACGCTGTCTGTCCCAATCCGTGCCCCAACTGGTAAATCGGCCAGTTTGCCACCTTCGCGGCTAAACAACGCATCGCGGGCATCTTGACGAATAGGAGTGACCGGAACAACCAGACCCTGGGGCTGCTGATGCGGCAAGTCTTTGAGGCTATGCACCGCCAAATCAATTTCGTTATTCAGCAGCGCAGTTTCAAGTTCGCGCACGAAAAAGCCGTCATCGTTATTGACCGCCCGCAACGAAATATCCTGTATTTTGTCGCCTTGCGTAGTGAAAACTTTGATTTCAAAATTGATTTGCGGGTGGTTCTTTTTAATTTCGTTTATCACCCAATTGGTCTGCCACATCGCCAACTTGCTGCCGCGTGTACCCAACCTCACGGTCATGGTCATCGCTTTTTCTCTCAACTGTATCACCGAGTCAGATACCATCTATACGCCTCCCAAAACTTTTAATTTTTCGATTAAACCAATTACCATTCAAATAAGCGGTAGGCGGCGCGTCCCCGCGCCCGCACCATCTAAGCTCGACTTTACCCATTTTTGAGAGCCGCTACACGCTCACGATAGCTAGGGTAAACCAGGTTTTCAGACATGGCCTCTACCGCCACTTGTTTGAAAAATAAGGTCAGATGTAGCTTTTACGTGAGATCCGAGCCCA
>JBBQZT010000050.1:0-43070 GCA_038207455.1 Chloroflexia bacterium | reverse complement strand
AATAATGATAAGATATAGATTTTTGTTGTAGGCGGCGCGTCCACGCGGCAGCTATGCTGCTAGACCCATTTATTATGCTGGCGCGAGGACGCGCCGCCTACAACTTATTTGAACGGTATTACCCCTAACCCTGCTCTATCTTGCGCTTGATCCGGTTCATACCCGATTGGGTAATCTCCGGCACCGTTTGTATCTGCATCTGACGGGCCAGATTGACATACAAGGGTGCGCTGGCTATGGCAAACTGGCTGTTGCTATATTGATGGACGGTCTGCTCCATGTTGTACTCGGTTTCAAGACAGTTAGTTACGAAGTCTGCTGACAGGGCCGAAGTTACGTGCATGGCTTCGGCGATGAGTTCCCCAGTGCGTCGCACATAATTCAGAGCTTCGCGCTGACGACGGGCCGCCTGATTATCGAAAATCCAGTCTAAAATCCCCGGCCCCTGACTCCGTTCCATCGCGTAACCACCCTGCACCTGCACGGCCTGACCATCTTTTTGCCAGGTGGCTTGTTGGATGGCCCGCATCACGTCGCTATCGTTGCCCTGGGCTGGCTCCTCGTCCTGTTCGGGCCAATCGGCCCCGTTTATTGGTTGCTTTGATGGCATTGCTTTTTCTCCCATAATTTTCTAGTCAATAATCGTTTCAATTGTGGTAGCTGAACCAGCAGCTGGTAGCAAACGCTCCTGGCTGGTCTCAGCTGGCTCGACCCGGTAGTTGGTCTCCATAATCAACCGTTGCCAGAGTAGAGCCTGGGTTTCGCTAAACACCTCGGCGTTATACTGGTCTAACAGGTGGCTGGCCTCACTTGCCACCCGCTTATGTTGCGCTCTTTTGCCAAAGAGCTTTTTGTTCCGGCTAAACATCGTACCTGCCTTTCTTTATTTCTCTTAACCGCGCCCGGTTGGGTCAGGTTGTTGCTTTTCGTGCATCTTCAAAACCATAGCCGCCCAATCGTTGGGCTGGTTGCCTTCCTGCACCAGCTTTAGTCCGGCTTCGCTCAGGGCATAGACCGAGATAAAGTTCAGGACGGGCAAGAAGGCTGCAAATAGTAGAGTGCTGCCCCAGATGAGCGCGGTTCGGTTTAAGCCCAAATACAAATCGCTCAAGCCCGCAGGTAGGTTCGCGGCGGCAAGTAAGCCACCCGCAGTAAAGTTGCCTACGAACTCCACAATAAACAGCATCACCATCCCGGATAACACGGCCCGCCGCACCGCTTTATTGGTGGTGATGACGCGCAGGGCTACAAAAACTCCGTTGAGTACCACCGTCACGAAGGCCAACACCCAGGCCATTGTTTTGTCATTGGCGTAGGCAAAGGCTTCCAACATATGACTCATACTTGCCACCAGTGCGGCAGAGGTTCCCACGCCTACAAAAGCCAATAACCCTAACTCCAGTTTTTGTTTGTTTAACATCCTTTATACGCTCCTCGTTTCAATTTTTTCAATCCTGGCTACCTTCTCGATCTTACGGGCTGGCGGTGGCAAAAGTAGCGCATCGGAAGCTAAGGCATCGGCCAACAGGTTATATTCGCGTGGTAGGTAGTAAAATTCTAGCTTCATCTGGTGTTCTGTCTGTAACTGTGCCACCTGTCGCGCCACCTGTGCCTGTAGCGTTTTGAGGCGCGGCTCTCGCACACTAAATTGACCCGATACCTGGCCCACCACTACCTGGCTATCCAGATAGAAAATAGCCTGGGCAGGTTTTAAGCGGGCCGCCAAAGTTAGTGCGTCCAGCAACCCGTGATACTCGGCTTCACACGAGGTCAGAGATGGAAGCAGCCGACTGTGCCACTCCAAAATCTGCCCGGCAGCATCTTTGACCACCACCGCACTACTGGCAGCGGGCGGTTTTGGCCTGATACCACCGTCGCTAAAAAAATAAAGCAAATTTTGTTTGAAGAGCCGCATCATTCTCACCTGAGCCTTTGGTCTAACTTTTCGTGCCATCTTTATTTGTCTGTCATCTTATATACGTAGCTGGTTTGCAAAAATTAAATGCTTCTAAATTGGCGAAATAAGGCTCAAAAGATGTTAAAAAAGTGTTATACAATTGCAAAGAATGCAAAGAAAGTATTAAATCAGGTAAAATCTGCGTAAAGTTTGTAAAACGGTGTTTTTTAGGGCTTGACAAAAGGCTATTTATGCGGTACAGTAACAAGGGCCACTAATCCTCATCGGGGATTGAAACTCGCCTTAATATCGATCCTTAGTCGATTGGAATAAGGGGTAACAAGGGCCACTAATCCTCATCGGGGATTGAAACCTCAACCACTTCATCTGTGAAGTTGCAGTCAAGAGTGGTAACAAGGGCCACTAATCCTCATCGGGGATTGAAACTTCACATTCACACTTCTTTGTGGCATTTTCATCACACACGTAACAAGGGCCACTAATCCTCATCGGGGATTGAAACTTGTTATCCCCGCCTACTGATAAATTAGCATTATTAGGTAACAAGGGCCACTAATCCTCATCGGGGATTGAAACTTTTACCAACAAACCCTTCTCCTTTGAGTTTCTCGAGGATGTAACAAGGGCCACTAATCCTCATCGGGGATTGAAACGATAACCACAACGTAAACCACTTGTTACTAAATAAAGTAACAAGGGCCACTAATCCTCATCGGGGATTGAAACTTTTTCCCTAAAGTTAACTGGGAATAAAAAAACAAGTAACAAGGGCCACTAATCCTCATCGGGGATTGAAACTTTTCTCCGCGGAATCCGTTGATTCAGCTGCAAGCTTGTAACAAGGGCCACTAATCCTCATCGGGGATTGAAACTTTCCTTTTATTCAAGCAAGAATTACATAATTTCTCTGTAACAAGGGCCACTAATCCTCATCGGGGATTGAAACGCAAGAATCTCCACTCTTCAAAGTTATTCTGCCTCCTTCGTAACAAGGGCCACTAATCCTCATCGGGGATTGAAACAAAAACCACTGTAAGATACTCAACTTTCATGCCTTGTGGTAACAAGGGCCACTAATCCTCATCGGGGATTGAAACACATAGTATTCTTGCGCTGAGGTATTACCCTCTTTGAGTAACAAGGGCCACTAATCCTCATCGGGGATTGAAACGATATGTCTCCCATAGGGTTGGGGCTGGGTTTTGCAGGTAACAAGGGCCACTAATCTCCTGCATCTTAGGCACATTAGGGTTGAACCCCGGTATCTTTGTTCATAGTGTTCTCTCCTTTACTTCGTATAATAGTAGTCGGTAGGTTGAACACTATGCTAAACCACGAGTCAGATGCTTACCATGTAATAGGTAAGTCTAACTGTTGTTACTGGCATTTTTAACTACCATTCAAATGGCATTACAGTTCGTCTGCACTGGACAAACCAGCCCTATAAGTGGCATACTAATAACGGCGACGAAGTTTCTGATGTACCAAAGGGCGTGGTGGAAATGCGCTATCGGGAATACACTTTGGAAAAGTCGGTGATATTTTTATGCTGGTGTAGGAGACGAACACGTTGCTCACCCACACGGCGAAGCCCGAATTTTAGTAATCGAAAAAGCGGGTAGTATTTAACAGGAGCTAATATGGCAGAAGCATTAAGCAACCCCTCGTATCCCGACAATCAGATAACTTCTCAACAGCAGAGCGAAGCGTACAAAAATCTGGATACCACTTCAAATATCAAAACCCAACTGCAGTCTGAAACTGCAAAGCCCCTACGCCGTTCTACTGCGGTGGCACTTTTGCAGCATTTAGGCACCTGGGTGGGCAACGATTTAGAACTGCGGCTTCAGGAAGTAACTTCTAGCCGTAGCAATTTAGAAAACTAAAAATGTATCTACTGGATACTAATCATTGCAGTTCAATTCTAAATGGAAATTCAGCAGTTGCTATCAAGCTTGCCAGCTTAAGTGAGGTTTCTATTGTAATGTGTGCTATTGTTCAAGGGGAACTAATGTACATGGTGGAAAGGTCAGATAGAAAACTAGAAAACCTAAAAGCAGTCCAACTATTACCCACTGACTTAGACGTTTATCCAACTGATAGTGAAGCATCTATTATCTATGGAAGAATGAAGGCGGCACTCATAAACCGCTAGGGGCCTATAGACAAGCAGAAGCTTCGTAATTTTAATTGGCAATCTATAGGTGTCAGTGATAACGATTTATGGATTGCAGCCGTGGCTTTTAGTAAAAATTTGACTTTAATATCAAGGGATAATGATTTTAGGCATATTGCAGAAGTTTACGCTCTAAGTGTAGAAACTTGGTTGTAATGGTGCTGCTACTTTTAGTAATTGAAAAAGCGGGTAATATTTAACAAAGGTGAGAGCAGTCGTTCAAAGAGTAAAAAAAGGCAGCGTCAGTGTCGCGGGCGAAATAATCGGCAAATGTGGGCCGGGTTTTGTGGTTTTGCTTGGCGTGGGGCATGGCGACACCGAGGCACAGGCGGACTATCTGGCCGGGAAAATCGCTGGTTTGCGGGTCTTTGCAGATAGCGAAGGCAAAATGAACCTATCTGTCGCCGAATTAAACCCGCCCGGTCAGTTGCTGGTTATCAGCCAGTTCACCCTTTACGCCGACACGCGCAAGGGTCGCCGCCCTAGTTTTACTAACGCCGCGCTGCCCGAAATTGCCGCGCCTCTAGTAGATTATTTTGTCACAAAGTTGCAACAAGCTGGTTATCACGTCGAAACGGGGAGGTTCGGGGAAGAAATGCTGGTCGAAATTTTGAACGACGGCCCAGTAACAATTATTATGGACACCGCTGATGTCAACTCAAAAGCTTGAGATTTTGGCTTTAGAATGGCAGGTCTGGCCGCTCCGCCAGCAAAGATTAAAGCCGCGTGCCATAGCCGTTTTGTTGCTGATCGGCCTTGTCTGGTTAGTGCTGCTGCTAAGTCTGCCGCTTGTCGCCAGTCTGGTACTTGGCATGGCTCTGCTTGTTTCGCTTTTGCCATATTATCTACCTACCTACTATCGGGTAGATGCGGATGGAATTATGGTTAGACGTAGTTTAGGCATAAATATAAGTAGCCGCCAGCGTAAATGGAGCGAATTTGTGCGGTGCGAGGCGCGACCCAACGGCTATCTGCTTAGTCCGTTTGGCTCTACTTCCCAACCGCGCCCACTCGAAACCTGGCGGGCGGTGTGGCTGCCCATTCCGACAGATAACACCGCCCGTGCTTTGCTGGGTTCTTTACTAGAAAACTTCTTACTCCTGGACAGCTAAATCGCGGATTTCATCGCACACCTGCTCGTAGCTGCGAAGTAACTGCAACCAGAAATCCTCCCAACTACTGACCTCTTTGCCTTCGACCCGCGCTTCTTGAATCCGCACAGCCCCCATATCCAGGCGGTCAATCAAGTTGTCACGGCGTGCCTCCAGTTCGGCCAGTTTTTCAGTCCGTTTATTGCGGCGTTCGGTGGCTTCCGCTTCGGCTTTAGCTTTGGTGGCCGTATTAGAGCGTCCGCGTGTAGAGGATGCCGTAAGCTGGTCACTTTCCAGCGGTTCTAATTTGGTGACAGTAGCCGCCCGGCTCTGAGTAGGTATGGCCCGCCGTCCGTTGGTTTTCTCGGCCCGGCTGTTTTGTTGGGCCTGATTCTGCTCCTCAAAATAAGCATAAGGCATTGCCATTTTGATACAACTCCTTCAATCTATCTATTTTTGCTTTTCTTTAAGCCACATTCTCGTTTAAGCTTCTAATCAGCTGGCTGGCATCACCGCGCGTCAGCTTTTCGACGGGTACGCCGAAAGATTTCTGTACCCGGCCCTGCAACTCTTCCTCGCTCATAAAAAGGCGTTTATAGGCCAGGTTGTGGATGGCCTGCAACTGCTTTTCGGTAGCTAATCCGTCATCTTGAACCACCGCTGCCATAGGTGCCGGGGCAATCGCAGCTGGCCGATTGGGGTTAGGATTACCGTTGCCGTTGCCATTTCCGCTAACTAACCGCGTCCGTTGAGGCTGGGAATTAGAGCGGTTATCAGGGGCATTATCCTGATGGTCGCCACCGTCCAGTTCTTCCAAAGCCGCCGCGCCGACGTTCACCGCATCACGCAAGGCCCGCGCCTTAGCCCTGGTTTCGGCCATCCGAATAATGGCGGTTTGCATCGGACGGGAAACGTTAGCGGGCGAGGCATCCCCAATCCCACTAAAGGTTTTGCCATCTTGCAGTTCGACGACGGCCTGGCAAATGGCGATGTGACGGTTTTCCTCGGTTGGAATCTGCAAAAGCGAAGTCGTGATTGACTTCAAGCCCTGCTCATGCGCTTCGTCCAAAAGTCCGGCGTACAATACAAAGCGTTGGCCCTGGCGTTCGACAAAAAATTCTTTTTTCATGGCTTTTCACCCTTAATCCTTTATAACGAATTTCTGTTCTAAATTGTACTCAATAACTCTCTCTTTGTCAATACATCTGCGAAAACAGATTTTTTGGCCTACTTTTCCGATGTGTGTTACAAAATTGGCCCAACTTTTTGATGGACGGCTCAAAGTTAGTCCAATTAGGGAGCAGTGACAGTTTTACTTGTAGGCGAAACGATGAAATTCCAGTTTAAATCCGAAATCTCCTGTCAACGTAAAGGCTTGATATACACCAATAATTTTGAATCAAAACCATTGACAAGCAGCTTTTTTTATGCTAATCTTAGCTACAGATGAATTTAAGCTCAATCTGAATCAGAACTTAGATTTATTCGCTCGATCTGTTTCAGCTACATCTGCGGGTAGTTAGTAGCTGTAGTAGTTCTAAAATTCCTAATCGGCAGACCCCTGGCTTCGCATTTATCAAGCATATTTGGTATGCAAATGGGTTGTTTTGCCTGTCAGTAGTAAAAGTTCTAATTATATCAGAGTTGCTAACTAAAGCACCTCGCTATTTTTCGGCGCATTTAATCGGGACACTTTACCTTGTATCCACATAGCTAACAAATCGGGCAGACTGCCATCTATTCGTTTACTCGATTTTGTGATGGAATTTCGGAAAGAAGACATCACAAGCTTTTATTCACACTTTTTACAGTACCAAAGGAGTATTACAATGGCCCAAAAGACTTTCAACACGGACAACATACGTGAGACTGCCCAAAAGTTCTCTAACCAGGCTACAGCCTTCGAGGATAGTATGCGACAACTTACCTCTACCATCGAGAACTACATTGCCGAAAACCGCAATGAGGCTGGAAGCTCAGTCCAGGCCGAATGGGTGAATGCCAGACAGAACATGGACAAGGTCAAACAATACCTGGATAAATTCGGGGAGGGATTGAAGGCACAGGCTCAGAAGTTAGATGACACCGAAGAAATCCTGAAGTGGAAATAGCTGACCTTAACTTTCTGACTTTTGAGAAGCCCTAAACAGCTTCTTAGAATTGGATTTGGCTTGCAAAGACTTAAAACTGTTGTAAGCCAGGTTTTGGCGTTCAAGGTTTTCGCAGCTTGCTATTTAAACACGTGCTTTGGTTTAGGCTTTTAAAATAGCTTAAAACCTCGAACGCCACAGTCTTTGTTTAAGTCATTATCAATTTGACATAAAGTTAAGCTAGGTCAATATACTAACATGAAATTTACCACTGATATTGAAGGACTGCACTATAGTTCTCAACAAATGCGCGGACAGTTGGATAATCTGCTTCAGATTGAGCGGACGCTAATTTCGGCTTGCCAACGACTGCACGGGGCTGGTAATTTCAACGCTACCGAAGCCCACGCTATCACCATCGAAGTACGCCACCAAGCGGACAAACTAAGCCGCTATATCGAACTGTTGACATATTGGGCCGACACCCTCGAACTGGCCGAACATATTAAATATGTGCCTGACCCACCTCAAATTGATTTCCAACTCTTTGTCCAAACTAAACAAACCCTCGTCACCGGAACGTCTATTGTCGAAAACGTGGTCAGGGCTGCCGTCCAGGAAGTAGCCGACGCGGGCCACCAACTTTTACAGCATCTTGGCGGTAGCTTGCTAGAAGGTTTTAAGGTTGCCCACGACACAGTAGGAGAAGTAATTGCTATTGGTGGGCAAACCATCGAACTGGTGGGCGACTTCATCGGTGGCATTTTCAAAAGTGCTGGGGACATTTTGGGCGGCATAATTCACAACCTGATTCAGGGCTTCCAACAAGCGATGAACGGGGCGGCAGGGTTATTGCACGCGCTAGTCGGCTTTATCGGAGACAGAATTCACGATGGCTATAACACCGCTGTAGGTGTTGTCAATTCTATTGGTAATGTTTTCCACGAAGAACCTTCACCTGACATCAAGCACTTTGAACGGCTTGATTTGGATACCACTAATGGTAAGTACGATTGGCAAGCTAAAGGTTTGTTGAATTCAATGAAGCTCGAACAAAGAATTGAAAAAGATTTTAATGATGGAGCAAATTCCTATCTTCCATTCCGTTGGATCGGAGGAATTGGGGCAGGAGATCAGCCAAACTCTAATCGTTACAATGATTTGATCAACAAGCTGAATACGGCTCGCCAAAGATTACGTTCCAGTGATCCAGCAGAAGTAGCTATAGGTCAGCGTGAGATTGCTGAAACTATTGATGAGATGCAAAAGCTAGATCAGCAGTGGACTGGATGGATGAGCCGTTATTCGCACGGTCTAGATGTAGATATGGGAATTGCCAAGACCGCTTTAGTAGTAGATTTGGCAGTGATAGCCGCAATTGGTACAACCCTAGCGGTTCCGGCAGTTTTTGGGATAGCCGGAGGTGGTGTATTAGGCACCGTTAGTTCCGTCGGAGTAGCAGGTGGAATCGGTTTTGTTCATGGTGCTGGTCAAGACCTGCTTTTGGACTTCACTACTGGCACGCCTGTAGACATGAATCAGGTTCTAAAAGACGGGGCTACTGGTGCTTTGACAAATTCAATTAGTGGTTTTGCGCCAGTAGGGGTGTTGGGTGGTAGTGGTATTCAAATGCTGATCGGGGGGATGCAGGGTGGCGTTTCACAGGTAGCTGACTCCATATCTAATGGTCAGAGCCTCGACTTACGCAAGGTAGTAATAGCTTTTGGTGTAGGTGCGGCTACAAGCAAGCTTGGTGGGAGCGGTGAAAATATTCTGCGGTCAACCGTAGTTAATATGGGCGGAGATGTATTGCAGGAAAGCGGTAATGAGCTGCTGGATGGTAAATTTGATGCTAAAAAGGTGTTTGACCCAAAACGATTAGGTACTGAAACTGTCACTAACCTTTTATCAGCCTTACCTGCCAAAATAAAAAATAAAAATGTAGTCACTATAGACATACCACCGGGTCAGAACCAGGCAGAACTATCTCGTAGTTGGGCGCAGTTATTGGGCAAAGGCTCAAATAAGTCACCACTTGAGCTTTACCAAATAGCTCGCAGTCAAGGTTTTTCTAAACCCCAAGCTCTGGTGTTGGCTGAAACCAAAGTGGCTAACATTGAGAGTCATTACGGTCAATCCGACCCTAAACCTGGTAACGTTGCAAACAACTCTGTTGTTGTGACCGATCCGCATAGTTCGGTTGAAAAAGATATTCTCAAAGATGCTGTGAAAGATTTGTACAAATATATTGGCAGTGATAACGCGCCCGATCCAGGTCATCAGAGTCCAGTTGTGTCAGGCCCGGATTCTGACTCAAAGGTTTTAGCCGGAAATGTGGCATAGCATGGTTAGTTCAGCCTTATAGCTGAACCCAATTGTAGGGTAGGAGAACAGTTAACGATGGCAAAGCAAACCAGTTTGGCTAAAGCAGAGACCAAAAAGATAGGCAGCGTGGCCCTTTCGCGCTTGTGGAACAGCGACCAGACCGTTTCGATGTTGGTGCCGGACGAGTGGGCTGTTGGGCGTACCGAACGCTTTGAAACGGTTTATATTGGGCCGGAAGTGGAAAAGATGCAGCTGAATTTGGGTCTAGCCCACACTACTATTGTGCGTGGCAACCGTCTGACTATCCAGCTTTTGGGGCGGCAAGTGTTGGAATTCCTCAAGACCACTTACAACGCTTTTGAACTGCTGGACGAACGCGAAGTGGAGGTGGACGACACCCGGCCCGGTTTGTTACGCACTTTTAGCTGGAAGGATAAGACTACCTCGGCCCAGGTAGTGCAAATTATGCTGCTGGCGGCGGACGGCAATACTCTTCACGATATGACCGGAACGATGGCTCAAGCTGCTGCGTCCCAATACCGCCCCGTAATGGAAGCCATGCTGTTATCGGTGCGGTTTGGCGCGGCTCAAAACCTGCCAGTCGAATTAGCCGTTATTAACAATGCGATTGTGAGTTAAGCCGATGGATACAGCCCAAACCAAAATATCAACCTCTGAACCGCCACCCCTTGAACCCTGGGGTGTACCAGTTAGCCATTACAATCCGACGCTGCAACTGACTCTAAATGTGCCACAGGACTGGAAAATTGAGCAGACGCTGGATTATCCTTTGCGCCTGATTGCCCCACCGCGCGGACAGCCACCCTACAGTGTGCAAATCAGCGTCTTTTGTCAGCCTGTCCCACCCGAAGGGGCGACGCTGCTGCCCGTCGTGGCCGAAGGTTTTTTTGCCACTAATAACAACCCGGACGCGCCCGCTTTTAAGGAAGCCCCTACCGCTCCGCTTAATATCGGACCGATTAAAGGCTTCCTCAAAAATAGCAGTTGGAGCGAAACGGTGGGGGGCAACCAGACCCTGGAAATTCGGCAGCAGATTTTAGTGTCGCAGGTACGTAACAGTCTGTATATTTTCAAGGTCAAGATGAACGCAGCCTTGACCGAAACCACCTCCGAGGTGTTTGGCAGGATGATTAAGACAGCCAGCTTTCATTACGAAGATGACCAGCCCACCCAACCTGTCATTTCGTTGGCCGCGTCAACCACACCTGCCAACGTTGTCGAAACAGAACGACCCAATTTGGCCGATGGGGTCTGGCGCAAACGTAAACGAGCCGAAAATTAAAATGGGCAGCTATTCACCGCAGAGAACGCAGAGAAATTAGAAAAGATGCCTATCACTACCTGCTCACCGCTTGTTTATTTTTATCAGTTGATTAGTTACAAAAAAGGCAGATTTTATGGCGACACAGATCGAGTATTGGAAAAACGAACAGGCTAATGTTTTGCAACACGCCAGCAGTGAGTTCCGCCAGATTGCGAACCGACTGGAAAGTTGTCTAGGGGCGTTGTCCGGCCTCAACCAGACTGTTTTTTCTGCCCAGGTATCCGGGCCGCCCGCCGAGGTGTTGGAGCAGAGATGGTCTGACTGGCACTCCCAGGCCCAGCCGTTGGCCCAGCGGCTGCATAATTTGAGTAGTCACATGAGCCACGTGGCTACCGACTGGCACAACAGCTACCAGCAGGAATGTCGACAGGTACAGTCCGAAGCGGAAGCCGCCGCCAAACAAACAGAAAACAACAAGGCGTAAATTTACCATTAGGACTTGCGCTTGTCACGGCCCGCAGGGTTGTGAACGGAGGCTCTGCGAAGTGAAGCATCTGTCGCTACAAGCCCGTTGGTACAGAAGACCAAAATTCTAGCAACAGATTCCTCATTTCGCGCTTCGCAAGAGCTTCCATTCGGAATGACAGATTAAATAGTTACAATTTACAGTACCAAAAAATCATGCTAACTAGACCGGGCTACAAATCTTTTAATCGAGCCGCTTATCAACCGCGCCAGCCTCAACCGCGCCAGGTAGAACTTTTCGCCCCGCCGCGTCAGCCGGACGAAGAGTTTTTGGCTAAATTGCTGGAATGGTGGCCGGTAATCATAGGTGTATTAAGCTTGCTGGGTGCAGTGGTGATGGTGCTGACTGGCAACTTTTTATATGCTGCCGTCGCGCTGCTGGCCGGAATTGCGGGTCTGGTCTATGGTTTGCTCAATATCGTCAACAACAAACGCAAAAACGCAAAAGAATTACAGCTTTATGTGGATTATCTGGCCCAACAGCGCGACGAGATTCGGTCTGAAAACGCCAGTTTTGTGCGCCAGCTAAATGCGATTGACCCGGCTCCGTCCGCCCTTCTGGAAGTGATTGCTGGGGGCAAGGGCCGTCACTTGTGGGAACGCCAGCCCCGCCATTCCAACTTTTTGCAATTCCGTATTGGCCTTGAGCCGGGCCGTAGCAGCAGCGTAACCTTGAACGTGCCTACAGCAGTGACGGGCAAACTAGACAAATCCGAGCTTGACCAGTTGGTATTGGAGATGCGTAACCAGTTGCAAACCGTCGCCGATACGCCTGGGCTGGTTGGGTTGCGTGAGGCCGAAGTTTTCGGGCTGGCCGGGCCGCGCCGGGCCGTCTATGAGTTAGCCTGTGCCGTGATTTGTCAGTTGGTTGTGCATCATTCGCCGGAAGATGTGCGCTTGATGCTATTTTATAGCCCCCAAAACGCGGCTCAATGGTTTTGGGCTGGCTGGCTGCCCCATGTCCAATCGCTTGACCCCGACGCGACCTGGCCTTATATGGCGGGCGACAATCCTAAAGAATTGGCCGAAGTGTTGCGCGGCTTGTTGGAAAGTCGGCGGGCCAAAACTCGCAACGGTAGCGAGACTGAAAAATTGGCGGCGCGATTGCCTTATATCGTAGTGGTGTTGGACGAAGCTTACAGCCTGGAAGTTGAACCGGGCTTTTTGCAATATTTGTATCGGGAAGGCCCGCCCCAAAACATTTTTGTAATTTGTCTGGCTAATAGCGACAGTGAACTGCCCGGCGAAACGTCGGCCTTCGTCAATTTGTTTGGCAATGGCAGTTTACAACTAACCCTCAATCGGCGCGATGGCAGCCACGCGATTGTCCAATGGCAGGCCGACGCGCTGGCCCGCAACTATGCGGAGAAAGTCGCCCTGGAGCTTGCGCCGTTACAGTTACAGCAGGGTGGGCGCGGTTTTGTACTGCCGAGTTCGGTCAATTTTTTTGATTTGTTGGGGTGGTCCACTTTGAGCGGACAGCAGGTAGCCCAGCATTGGGCCAGCCAGTCCGCCGCCAATTTGGAACTGCTGTTGGGGGTACGCGAAGACGGGCAGGCTTTGCTTATCAACCTGGACGAAAGCTTTCACGGCACGCACGGGGTAGTGGCGGGAGCTACCGGCACGGGCAAAGGCGAACTGCTGCTGACTTTTGTGACCAGTCTGGCTTTGAACAATCACCCGTCGCGCCTCAACTTTATTCTGGCCGACTTCAAAGGCGGGGCGACTTTTAGCGTATTTGAAAACTTGCCGCACACCGTGGGCCTTGCCACCGACCAGATTGACGAGTTTGGCCTCAACCGTTTTTTGATTTCGCTACGGGCCGAGCTATCACGCCGCAAGCTGTTGATAGACCAGGCCCAAAAAGAGTTTGGTTTGCGGGTGCAAAAGATACGCGATTTTGAAAAGGTTGCGCCGGAACGAGTTTTTCCGTTTTTGTTGGTGATTATTGATGAGTTTGCAGAACTGGCCCGCACCGTTCCCGAAATGATGGACGAGTTGGTGTTGATTGCCCAACAAGGCCGTTCGCTAGGGGTGTTTTTGCTGCTTTCGATGCAGACGACGGAGACGCTCAAAGGCCCGATTGAACGCAACGTGCGCTATCGTATCGCATTGCGTATGAAGGAAAAAAGCGATAGCAAAGAGTTTATCGGAGATGAAGGGGCAGCTAATATCAACGGGCGTATCAAGGGCCGGGCTTATTTCAAATGCGACGACGAGCTTTATCTGTTTCAGACAGGCCGGGTGATGGCCTACGCCGCCAGTGCTGCCAGCCAGACCGAGATGCGAGTGGATACGGATACGCTGATGGCGGTCAATCTGGTTGACCAGAACTGGCGGGCGGTTTCGCTGCTGGAAAACAAATCGGTCAAGGAAGCCAGCAAAACTTCGGCCAACGCTACCAGTCTGACTGACGCGGAACTGGCCGTCGTATGTTGCCAGCAAGCTTTGAACTTGCAGCCGCTGCGCCAGCCTTTATTTTTGCCCTGGCTTAAACCGTTGCCTTCCAGTATCGCCCTGACCTCGTTGTTGCCTGGAGTTTTCGCGGACGGGCATTTTCAGGGTTGGCCGGAGCGTAAACCCTGGCTGGAAGTGCCATTGGCGGTGCTGGATAGATATTGGGAGCAACGCCAGCCCATTATCGGTACGCAATTTCGACAGGGGCGGCATTTGCAATTCCTGGGAGTGCAGGATTCGGGGCGGACTCCGGCACTGTTGGCAACTATTTTGGGTCTGGCTGCCACCCACCAGCCCCACGAGATTCAGTTTGTGTTGATTGATTTTGGTAGCACTATGAGCCTGTTCAAAGCTTTGCCCCACGAACCAGATTATTACAGTGCCGGGCAGTTCAAAGATATTTGTGTGTGTATTCAGGATTTGGTGGCCTTGATGAACAGTCGGCAAGCCCTATATGCCAACGGTCAGACGGTAGTTAGTAGTTTGGAAGCTTACCGCGCTTTGCAGCAAAAACAAGGTGTGCCGCCCGAAAATCAGGCCCAGGCCGTCGTGGTAGCCATTGATAATTACACGGCCTGGGCGCAAACCGACCCGGACTTTTACGGCAAGGTGCTAGATAACGTCAAACGCTTGATCCAAAATGGCCCAACTTATGGCATTTATCTGGTTTTGACCGCCGATAGACCGCGTGACATTGTGGGCAATCAATTCGCGGCCAATTTCCAGACCATAAATTTGCGGATGGACGCTTCGGATTTGGGAGTTTCGCCTTACAACAAGAAAATCCTGGCGGCATGGCAAAGCCATAGTGGGCGCGGGCTGGTGGAAAATCTGCCGCCCTACAACCTGATCGAGACCCAATGTTTGAACCCGGTTGAGGCCGACGAGTCGGGGCAGTTGGAAGGGTTGCAAGCGACTATTTTGGAGATGAGTAAGTTTTAGTAATTTTATGGCAAATTCTAAGCTGACCCACATTTGTATAATTCTGCAAGCGGGCGGTGACGACTCGTGGGTCTTCCAGGTGCCGATTGAGTTGCAGGTGCAGGAGTTTATCAGCAGTCTGGCCGTCGCCATCAACCTGCCCTTTCGTGACCGTCGGGGGCGTTCGATTGGCTACGTTTTGCAGCACGCCCGCACGGGTGAGTTTTTGCGGCGCGACCAGAGCTTGTTTGCCAACGGTATCTTGCACGCCGACGCTTTGGTGCTTTCTACCATCCAGTCGCCGGGAGGCAAACAGGCTTCAGGTCCGCCCGCGTCTGGCTATAGCCACATGGGTCAGGAACTACGCAGCGATACCGACCCTGGCTTCGCTGGGGCTTTACCGACCCGTATGGTGCGCCCGGAAGCCGAAGCTGCCCTGCCGCCACCGGAGTTTACTGGTAACGCTAACCACAGCCGTTTGAGCTATGTTCTGGAACAGGCCGATAGACATCGAGCAGCGGGCGACATCGAGGCGGCTTTACGTTTGTTGTTGAGTATATGGTGGGCCGATTACCTCCAGGGGAAGTTGCCCCACGAAAAGACCGATCCGCCGCTGTTTACCCGGTTGGAGACGTTTTGGGGTTTGTACTTGGGTATTGCTTTGCAGAATTCGCAAGCTGCCGACAATGCTTTTCAGTTTATCCAGGAAGCCGAGGTGATGGCTTTCTTTGGCGCATATCAGGCTTTGAGCGAACGGTTGCTCCAGCAGCTAGTTTATTTGCATAAGCAGTACGTCGTCGCCGAGAATTTCAATATAGCGCAGCTGGCTTCGCTTTTGGCAATCGCTATCAATCCGAACCACCAGCAGGCTCTTTCGCTGCAAAACCTGATACGCGATTATATTGCCTGGCGCGATAGTGCCGACCCGAAAGAGCGGGTGCGGCTGGCTCAAGCTATCTACAATTATGACCAGAACTACGGCAATATAGGCCGCGATTTGATGCGGAGCGAGGATGCGGCGTTAGCAGCCCGTCAGTCTCGCAAGCGGTAAGTAGGATTTTTGTAGGCGGCGCGTCCCCGCGCCCGTCCAGCTTGTGGGTGCGGTATCATAGCGGGCGCGGGGACGCGCCGCCTACAATAAGTTTGGTGAATAGTTACTAAGAATGGAGCAAGGTTATGGCTCAACGCCAGGTGGCAGAAAATTTCGATACAATGGTAACTGGACGCGATGAACCGCCGCCCGTAGCGGGGATTACCGTGCTGGTGACGCAAGCGGCCTTTGATGCGATGCGCCAGGAAACGCTCCGCTACGCCGCCGAAGACCAGGAAACGGGCGGGATAATGATTGGCAAATGGCTGAACACGGAGACGGTGCTGGTAGTGGCGGCGACAGAGGCCGGGCCGCACGCCGACCATCAAAAATTCACTTTCGCCATTGATGTTGACTTTGCCAACTCCGAGCTTGACCGTTGGGTGGGCCAGTATCCAGGCGTAGATTACATTGGAGAGTGGCACAAACACCCGCCCGCTCTACATTATCCAAGTGGCGGCGACCTGTACACGGCCCGGCGATTGTTGTCCGACCCTGGCTATCCAGCCCGGCTGATTAACCCCATTACCGTGGTGCGGAACGGACGGGTGGCGGTCAATTTCTACTATCTGACCGACCAGATGGGTAATTTTGGGCATTTGCAGCCGCGCATCCTGGCTGCCCCCGAACTGGCCCGCCTTGAACCGGAGCTACAGCAGACCGAACGTGGCCCCGGCAACACTGGTAATGTGCAGGTGGAGAAGCGCGAACCAGCCTGGTACACTCAGCCAAACGGTCTCGCGCGGGTGCAGGGCGAAGAAGAGCGTCTGGAAGCTATGAAGGTCAAACGTCAGATTAAGGAGTGGGAGAGCGACAAGTATGATGAGGGCAGTTGGGCTTTCGTGGTACATTCGTCGCGCACGCCCGGTCTCGTCCTCAACCTGGAATGTTACGGTCAGTATCCCAACCAGCCCCCCCGTGTTCAGGCCACCTACAAAGGTGAACCAACCGAAGTGGCTTCTTTTGCCGTGACCAACTGGGCCTCCAACTACTGGGTCAGCGACATTGTTAGGGAGACCGACAACAGTTTTAAGAAGCAAAATCGCAGTTCGGGTTTGCTTTGGGTGGGGGTGCTGCTGGTGCTGCTGATAGCGGCGGGTATCATCGCGGCGGTGTTGCTATTGCCAAAAGACAATCCAGTGGCGACTACTACCAGTCCGGCCCAACTAACGGCGGTGGCGGCCCAAAATGCTACGGCCAACGCTATCACGGCTACTTTTGGGGCGATTAATGGTCAAGCAAATGCTGACAGAGTGATGGCAGATGCCAGGGATACTGCCGCCGCCCTTGCTAACCTCCAGGCTACTACCGCTTTAGCGAACAAGTATGCGACAGCTACCGCCCTGATACAAGGATTAACGCCTGGGCCAACACCAGCCACCGTACCGGGCAACGCCACACCCGTGCCAGCCCTGACAACCAGTGCCGCTACGACGGGGACGGCCAATAACGCGACTACTCAGGCGACACCCGCACCCCTCGCTACTACGA
The DNA here is from genome assembly GCA_038207455.1 of Chloroflexia bacterium. Taxonomy (GTDB): domain Bacteria; phylum Chloroflexota; class Chloroflexia; order Chloroheliales; family Chloroheliaceae; genus JBBQZT01. The sequence continues at coordinate 25,701 of JBBQZT010000050.1, read as the reverse complement.
CTGCACTCGTTGCGACTACTGCCCTGCCAGCAATTTCCCCTGTCGCCACCACAAATCCTACTACTCAGGCGGTAGTCACAACTTCGAATCCAACTTCTGACCTTTATGCAATTGAAGTAACAAAGATTAGTCAGGCTGATTACAACAACGAGCTTGTAGGAATTGGTGGTGTACCCGGTTATGACATTCTTATTAAAGTAAATGGCAACGCTAAAACCGAGGTCAAAAATCAAGGCTTATACACTATTGAGTTTCAAGCAGGTAACGGAAGTAAAATCAATGCTGATAACGTGAGCTTGCCTCATAGTAATGCAGATGTAACTCAAATTAGACCTGCAAGTACGGGTTGCGATAAAACCCAACCCTGCATTTTCGTACTCAGAAGAAATAATGGCACGCTGATAAAAAGCAGTCCATTTCAGTATGAACCGGGTAATTTTTATTTGATAACGATTAAGAAGCCCTGATACCATATTCTGGGTGTACATCGGATTTTTGGATTAGGCAGCCAATGGTTTCAACCATCGGTGTCTCCGAATTATTTTATAAAAGTTTGTTATCCATTGGCCCAGTATAAGACAAAGGCGGTAAGTTTTGGCAACGAATTATACAACCCAAGAACAATTGCCCTGGCCGCAGCAACCAGGCGGCGATGAACGCTACGATTACGAGATGCGTTTGTTGCAGAAGCGGGCCAAACCGGGCGGCCTGGATAGCTCGGTCATCGAGGGCAACCAGACCGTGTTCCAACTGGTTACGGACGGGCCGTCCCCTTTCAAGATCTACCTGATTACCAGACCGGAATACCCGAAAATCCCGCCCAGCTTGCAAGCCGAGCGCAACGATAAGCCGCTGCCCATAAGCTCGAAGGTGATTAGCAACTGGACTGCCAGCAGCAATCTGGCGAACATCGTGGACGAGGTGGTGGGAACGCGTCTGGCCCGCCGCACTATCTTCGCGCTGTTTGGGGTCGGCTTGTTGGTATTGGTAATGGCGGTAGGGCTGTTCGTGGTGCTGCTGTTTGGTTCAAGCGCGGTAAAAAACAAACAGGATGCCAATACCGCCGTCGCCGTCGCCAATATCACCGCCACTGCCAACGCCGCCAGTGGTAATCAGGCCCTAGATAATTTGAATGCCGCGCTCACTGCCAGACCCAAAACCGAAGCTGCTTATGCCCAGGCTCACAACGGTACGCCCCTGCCGACTTCAAACGTGGACCCGGTACAAATCGCGGGTGCAACAGTTACTGCTTACGCCTTTTTACAACAAACGGCCATTGCTAACCAGGCCGCAAAACTTACCCAACAAAGTAATGCCGAACTAACAGCCAAAGTTCCGACCAGCACACCTTTCTTGCCGACGGCCACACCAACCGAACCGCCTACCGCTACCCAAACGCCTACGCCCACGCCCGCCCCTTCGACTGGCACGCCGATCCCTACGCCTAACCCAAATCCTAATATCCCCGGAGGTGTGCCAACCGTTACGCCCATTGTCAGGACGAGCGCGGCGACTACTACCGAACAAGTAGTAGTTAATACGACCCAACAGACTACCAACGCGCCTCCGCCACCGCCCGTTACCACACCGCCACCGCCACCAGTCACGACTCGGATTACCACCGTCGCTCCAACTCGGCCCACTACTACCGTTGCCCCTGTAACTACAGAAGTGGACACTACTATCCAGCCACCGACCAACACGCCCGTCCCACCAGCAACGGCTACGAACACGCCGCACCCTCCCACCGCCACGAACACGCCCGAACCGCCGCCGCCAGCAAGAACCACAACGGTGGCAACGACGACGACGACTGCACCACCCACGACAACTACGACACCAGCGACGACTGCGCCGCCCACGACTGCACCACCAACAACCGCGCCACCAGCAACGACAACAGATCCAAAGGCGACGACAACCGTGACGACGGTAGCAACGACAACCGCGCCACCGACAACCGCGCCACCGACAACCGCGCCGACGGTAGCAACGACAACCGTGACGACGGTAGCAACGACAACCGTGACGACGACTACACCACCGCCGAAGACAACTACGCTGTGTCCAATATCACAATGTGGTCCAAAAAGCTAAAAGAAGGGGTTTGCCCGAATGGGGGTGCACGTCGGATTTTGAGGAGTGCTGATAGAAAGGCCAATGAAGATTAACAAAATAATTCGGTATCGCCAATAGATGCCTCGATGGATAAATCCATCGGCAAGCGGATTCCAAACCCACTGAAGTAGGTTGCGTGGGGGTCTTTCAACTCATTTTAATGGGTTTAGAACCCCTTTGCCGATGGATTTATCCATCGGGGTACTTGTATTGAGTCGCCTAGATGATGGTTTCAGCCATCGGGGTATTTGCGGGGTACATTTGATAGCAGAGCAATAGGGATTGGATTGACAAAAATTAGCTTTAGGAAAAGAGCATGATTTCACTAATCGTTTTTATTATCGCGGAAGGGGCGACCCTCCTGAGCAGCTTCGCCTTCGGGGTGGATATTTTCACCAACGGGCTATATACCGTGCCGTTGATTGCGGGCGGGGTAGTGGTGGGGTTGCTGTTGGGGGGATTGGTAGGGTGGGCCTTGAGCGGGGTGTTTCGAGGAAGGTATCTGCCCACGCTGCCGCTTTGGATTGCCGCCCCGATTTCGGCTTTCGTTATCGGTGGCCTCGTCTTCGATTTGTCGCCCACTAGCCGCAGCGATTGGCGGATAACGGGGGTGGCCGTGACGCTCGGCTCGGTGCCGGGGCTGGCTATCGGGGCGATTTTGTGCTACCTGTTTATACGGGCCAGCCGTCCGCGTATGTTGGTATCGGCGAATACGGGCGCACCGATCCAGGCAGGCGTACCTTTTATGATGCCCGCCGATAGTGGGCCGAGTTTTGAGGATGCTGCGCCTGTCTCGTTGGAAAGTATGCCGGGCTACAACTTGCCGGACGCGCCCAAAGCCACGCCGCTTGAACAGAAGCTGTACATCCAGACCCAGGCTCTCCGCTCTAAATATCCATTTGCCCACATAGATTTGCTCAGTCCCGACGGCACGGATTTCGTGGTGAAAGTTATTATGCCCAGCCAGACTGACCAGCTGGTAATCTATATTAGTTGTGATAACGGTTATCTGGAAGGCCGTCCGCCCGAAAGCGTGAATATCGAGCATGGCGGGCCAAACGGTATGAACAGCCGCGAGATTCCCTATTACGGCGCGATTCTGAACAACTGGTCAGGGGCGTACAAACTGGAAGATATTGTGGAAGATGTGACCCATCAGCTTAATCGCTATTAAAAAAGGAGTATAAAAAGATGAACCAACCACCTCGCAATCCCAAGCGCAGCCTGGAAGATTTGAAGCGCAGTCTGGAAAACGCCAAACCTGTGGTCGTAGATAGTAGCGGCAGACTTAGCACGCCCGAAGACGTAGCCGCCCGCGATGCAGCTTTGGGCGAGAAAGAACGGGCGGCCCAGGTACGAGTTAAACCTAGTCGCTGGTTTTAGAATATTAAAGGGCAAAAATATGAACGAGACAATCCTGACGCACCCGACGGCCCGGCGTTTGAGACCAACGCGCTGGTACGCCCCCTGGTTTGAGGTTAATCGGGCGCGGCTGTTGCAAGAACGGCAGGTAATGGCCGAAAAGTTCCCGCAGTTCCAGCTGTTTTTGAACGGCGAAGTTTTGTCGTGGGTGGGAGATTTGACTTCCAACCGGGGCAACCGCTACGTCGTCCAGGTGGTTTATCCAGCGCAGTTTCCCTACAAAGCCCCGTTGGTCTATCCACAAGACCCGGTAATCCAGGTCAACGATATGCAAAACCCTGGCCGTTATAAACACCAGTATCCCGACGGGCATTTATGTCTATATTATCCGGGCGACGGGACTTTTTCGCCCAACACTACCGCCGCCTCCGTCGTAGCCGTGACCGCCGCGTGGTTTTTCGCCTACGAAAGCTGGGTCGAAAGCGGCTACCGCAGTTGGCCGGGCCAGGAAGCCCCTGAGCCAGTCTAAAGGTAACACCCTTTATTTGCAGGATGTTTTTCTAAATTCTCTGCATTTTCTGCGCCGTCAACTGGTTGCTGCGGTGAATAGTTACAGGAAGGAATTATTAGCGATGTACCTGGTTATTTCCGACGAAGTTTTGAATTATTTGTTGGCCGAGGCGGAGTCTGACGGGACATTAGTGGGCGTGCGGGTGGATGGTGGCGATGTTTTGCGGCTACTTGGCCCGCTGCATTCACACGGCGCGTTGCTGCCAGTCGGACGCTGGCGCAAACTTCAAACCGCTGCTCCTGTTGGCGAAACCGCGCTGCTGGCGGCTGCCCACACCGAAATAGCTAATCACGACCCCCTCCTGCCCAACGAAGTTTTGCTTTTATTGTATGTCGGGCCGGAAGCGGGCGCGCCAGTTTGTCATTTCTTCCGGGCCAATGCTACTGGAGTTTTAGAAAGCCAACCTTTTGAGCGGCTGGCCCTCTACGCCGATTATCGTTCGCGCTTGCAGGGTTTGTTCGACAGCGTGGCCCTGGCGAATTGCACGGTGGGGATTGTGGGGCTGGGGACGGGCGGCTCGTTGGCGGCTGTCGAACTGGCAAAGGCCGGGGTCGGTCACTTCCGGTTGGCCGACTTTGACCGTTTGGAAGTGCATAATCTGGCCCGCCACGTCTGCGGATTGCGCGATTTGGGTCGTTACAAAACCGAGGCTATGCGGGATTATTTGCTAAATACCAGCCCAATTGTCCAGGTAGAGACTTTTAACTTCGACATCACCGAGGACGACGAGGTGTTGGGCCGTTTTATGGACGGTTGTGATTTGGTGATTGGGGCGGCGGATTCGGAAGCGGCCAAAAGCTATCTCAACCGGGCGGCCTGGGAGCGGGGTATCGGAGCGGTTTATGGCGCGGCCTATGACCGGGGTTTTGGCGGCGATGTGTTCCAGGCTTTGCCCCCGGACGGCCCTTGCTACGAATGTTTCCGCAATGCCACCGCCGAGCTTTTCAATGTCGAACCGCGCCCCGATGAACTGGACTATGGCAAGCTGGTGGCTCAACCCGCGCTAGGTCTGGACGTAAGTTTTCCGGCTCTGATTCTGGCCCGTGCCGCCCTGACGTTGCTACTGGCGAAATACGGCGAAAGTACGCCTGAAATGTCGCCCTTTCACGCCAATTGGGTGATTTGGGGCAACCAACCCGTCCCCGGTTGGCTGACTTTCGACGCGCCGTTGCAAAGCGATTACGTGGATATTCCGATAGACCCGCATTGCCCGGTTTGCCAGACCGCCCGCTACCTGCAAGACGAACTGCATCTAACGGCAGCCGAGGTAGCAGCCGAAGCCGATGAGCTATTGACACACCTGCCCGCATTTCCGGGTTCGATGCCGACTGCAAAATAACATTTGGGAGAAATATTATGGCCGGTCAAGGATATAACGAATACGGCGAAATAGTTGACGAGACTGCCGATTATGGGGGTGGCCCGCCCGTCGGAGTGATGCACCCTCCCACACGGGCAGTCCAGGCCAAAGACCGCCGTCGCTATAGTGGGCGCGAACGGATAATAGTGGGATTGGTGGCGGTGTTAATGGCTCTGGTTTTTCTGGCTTTGGGGGCGTATTTTTGGCTGGACGGCTACCGTCAAATTGATGTTGTCACTGCTAATACGAACGCCACTGCTACCGTTTTAGCGATGCCCACCGTCACGCCTGTGCCGCCCACGTCCGTGCCTACCCAGGACGCGCTGGCGGTGCAGTATGGCAAGGCCCGTGATGCGCTTAATCAAAATATTTCCATAGATAGTATGAGCGCGGTCATTGAAAGTTTGACCCCGGTGGTGCAGACCAGCCCCGATTACAAAGGGAATGCCGCCATTTATCTATTTTGGGCTTATGTACGCCGAGGCGAATTGGAAAGCCAAACTGACCTCAAACTGGCCGACGCGCCGAACACTTTGAATACCGCGCTCAAGGTTGGCAACGATAATAAAAAAGTGTTGCAACAGCAGTTCACCGCCAACGCGAGTCTGGCCGACCCACCTTCTCCCTGGTTACGCAAAGTATCCAACTTTGACGATTGGTTGAATCGGGTGCAGGACGAAGCAAATTTGTCCAGTAGCTACGCTGCCGGGGCGGATGCCAATCGTTCGGGTGATGCTAACAAGCTTGATACCGCCATCAAGTTTTTCGAGCAGGTTTATACCGCTAATCCCGAATATTTGCACAACGCGGTAAACGGTAGCGATAAATGGGTGGCCTTTGTGCTTTACGATGCTTATGCCCGCAAAGCCGACAACAACGGCGATAAAACCACCAAATGCGATGCGTTGCGCTCCGCCAAAGCTGTGATAGACAAAAATAGTGGTTTGAGCGATGACAAGCTACACATTCAAAGCAAACTGACCGAGAACGGCTGCTAACAAGCAAAGGAACAGGCTATGCCAGGCAACAATAACAATCAAAACAACACGGGCGACGACGCACAGTCTTATAATGGCACGCCTGGACAATGGGCGGACGAAAAGCGCGGCTACGGTGGCACACCCGAACAGTGGGCGGCAGAGAAACAAGGTTATGGAGGAACACCGGACGAATGGGCGGCGGAGAAAGCGGGTACGCCCGAACAGTGGGCGGCGGAAAAACAGGGCGCAGTAGTGGTGGTCTCGCGGCGCAAAAGTTCGTTTTGGCTGTTGGCCGGATTGTTGCTTTTTCTGTTGCTACTTGGGGCAATCGCTTTGTTCCTGGTGCTTAATAATAACAATAATAGCACTAACAACAATATGGCTGCCGTAGTGGTGACTGCAACCGTTGCGGCGACGGTGGCCCCTACTCCCACTATCGGGGCGATTGACCCGGCGACGGCAGTGGCCGCCGCCACTTTTGTAGCCCAAACCGCTCAATCTCGCGGTAACGCCGAAGTCGAGCAGCTTTACCAGGCTGGAGTTACTGCCGCTTCTGACCCCAAACAATGGGAAAAGGCTATCAACAATCTGGAGCAGGTAGAGCAGAGCCGCCCCAACTACAAAGATACGGCAGCGCAGCTAAACACGCTTTACCGGGCCGAGGGTTTGCAACTGATTACTGCCGCTACCGATGCCCAGAACCACACCGATTTGCAAACGCTGCTGCGCGGCGATGGCTATCTCAAAAAAGCTCTGGCTCGTAGCCCTGATAATGCGGATTTGAAAAAGTTTACCCAACTGGCCGAATTTTATTATAACGGGCGGGTGCAGTACGACTCCAAAAACTGGCAAAAGGCTCTGAACGAGTTTGCGCCCCTATACAAGTTGCAGAGCGATTACAAAGACACGCCCCAACTGCTTTACACTACCTATATCAACCTGGGAGCGGTGCTGGAAGGGCAAAATAACGCGGCTTACGCCCGTGACCTGTATCTGGAGACCGAAAAGTTGCTGGTAAACCCAACCGTCAAAGATAATTTACAGGTGCGCCAGCATCTTTATGATGTGTATGTCAAGTTGGGCGACGTTTTGGTGGGCCAGAATAAACGCGATGAAGCTCTGGCGAGTTACCAGCAAGCAGCGGCAATGTTGGCAAAGGATAATACGGTACGCGATACGGCCCAGGTCAACCAGCAGATTTTATTTTTGCAAGCAACTCCTACCGCCGAAGCCACGGCCACGCTCGTCGCCTCGCCCACGCCTACGGTGACAGCTACCGCCGAAGCGACGGCCACCCAACTAGCCACTGCTACCCGTCGGGCGACGGCCACGCCCCAACCGACGGCCACGCCCCAACCCACCGCTACGGCAGTGCCTACGCCCGCCCCGACCAGCACACCCGCTTCGCACAACGGCTGTTTGAATGGCACTTTCAATTTTTCGCCGTTTGGGGTAGCGGGGACTGGCCCTGGGACTGGCCCTGACCAGGGACACGGCACGGTGCAAGGGGTAGTGGTGGACCTGAATAACCAACCCTTAGCTGGAGTATCCATCCTGGCTCGTTCGCCGGGCGGAGCGTATAACTTCACAACCCAAACTGGCGGTAATGGGCGGTATAGTTTCTCACAAAGCCTGGGACGCGGCAACTGGTTGATTGCGGTTGTAAATGTGCCGGGCGTGAGCGTGTGTGCAGCCATACCCGCTACCGTCAGCGTCAACGGGCAGCCGGGCAGCCAATCCGAGGTTAATTTCGTGGAAACCCAACCGTAGTAAAGGTAATGTGATGGCGGGTAATAAAAAAGACAAATCAAAAGCTGGCAGCAATCCCAACGTTTACAGTCCGCGCCAATCGTGGGAAGACGAAAAACGCGGGGTGGCGGCCCGTCCGGGGGCTGTGGACGAGTGGAACGCCGCCAAAAGTGGGCAGAGCGGGGGAGCCAACCGTTGGGATTTTGAGCGCGACGACTACGACGGCTTTAACAAAGAAGAGGCGATGCTGGAAAAGGGTCTGCTCAAGGTTAAACCCGACCACAATTTACTATGGTTGGGGTTGGCTTTGCTGCTCTTGGTGTTGCTGGGCGGTGGGGTGGGTCTGTATTTGGTTTTGAGCCAGGCCAGTACCGAAAATGTCAGCACTGCCACGACCATACCGCCCAAAATTGTGCCAACTGCCACTTTGCCTTCGATCAATCTGGCAACTGCGGCAGCCGCTTCCACCGCTACAGCCGCTGCCCGTGCTAACCTTGCCAGCCAGAACCTTGAAAATTTGTATAACGACGCGGTCAAAGCCAGTGGCAACCCGGCTACCCAAAACGAAGCCATTCTCAAATTTGAGCAGGTTTATAATTCTGACTCCGGTTATAAAGATACCAAAAAACGCTTGCTCGACCTGTATCTGAGCTATGGCACCAACCTGCTTAACCAGGCTACCAACGATAGTGCTTTGCTGGCCGGGCGCGGCTATTTTGAAAAAGGCAAAGCTCTCGCCCCGTCCGATACCCGCTTTCCGCCCCTGCTCGACCAGTCCGGCTTTTATCGGCTGGGCGTTTTGGATTATAACGAAGGCAAATGGAAAGGGGCGGCAGGTGCTTTCAAATCGGTTTATGATTTGAGCCACACTTTCAAGAATTGCGCTCCGCTCTACTATAGCAGCCTGATGTTATACGCGGACCAGCTTTATCAAGGGGGCAATCCTACCGGCGCAACGGCTAAATATCAGGAAGCGGCCCGTATCAGTGGGGTCAGCACTTTGTTGGCCCAGGCGCGGTTACAAGATATTCAAAACCAAAGCACTCTCACGCCCATCGCCAAAGAAGCTTTGTATAACGGCCCAACTATCAATGGGACGGTTGGCCCACGTTAATTTTTCTACAGAACGGCAAATTTTATGAGTTCAAATCAGCATGGTGGCTTGCCGCCGACATTGGGTCGCTATCATTTACAGGAACGCATCGGACGCGGTGGAATGGCCGTAGTTTATCGCGCCCAAGACCCCAACCGTAACCGCAGCGTCGCCGTCAAAGTTTTGCATCAAAACGTGACCCTGATCAAAGATACCGCCGATTTTAGCGAGAATAGCGACGATATTGCCCTGCGTTTTCGCAAAGAAGTAGATTTGATGTCGGTGTTGCATCACCCCAACGTGTTGTCGGCCTCGGATAGCGGGGAGCAGGACGGGATAGTGTTTCTGGTGATGGAACTGTTTGAAGGCGGCACACTGGACAAATATTTGGCCGCGCTACCGGGCAAACGGCTGTCGCTGGCTCAAACCGCCTGGGTGGTGGGGCAGGTGGCGGCGGGGCTGAACTATGCTCATCAGCGCGGCGTAATCCACCGAGACATCAAGCCGAGCAATATTTTGTTGGATTTGAACCGACAACGATTGGTGGTGTCCGACTTCGGGATTGCCAAAGTTATGAGTGGCGCAACCCAAATGACCAGCACTGGCATCGGCCTGGGTACCCCTACTTATATGGCTCCCGAACAGTTCCGGGGTCGAGCCGAAACTCGCAGCGATGAGTTTGCATTAGGGGCTTTGGCTTATCGTTTGCTAACAGGTATTAGTCCTTACACTGGCCCTAACCCGTTTGCTATTATGGAGGAGCAGCGCAAACGGACGGCCCAGCCTTTGGCGACTTATGGGCTGGCGGGCCACGAACCACTTGACCCAATCTTTCAACAAGCTCTGGCTTTCGAGGCCAGCCAACGCTACCCGACAGTTTTGGATTTTTACGCTGCTTTTGAAGGAGCGGCTACCAGAATCGCGGCGCAGCAAGGCCAGACTTTCCAGCCTCAACCGCTTTTGCCTTTGGACGCGGCGGGCAAAGCCAGTCGCTCGGCTACTGCGCCCACGCCGTATTCGCAACCGGGTTTTACTCCGCCGCCTTTCACGCCGTATTCGCAGCCCAGCCAGCCAGCCGTGCGTCCCGCCGCGTTTACCCCGCCCGTTCCTGGTCAGCCTTACACCCCACTGCCGTTCCAGCCCACCCCTACCCCTTCGTCGCAGAACCGAATGCCTTCGCAGCCCTATCAGAGTGTGAGCGGCTCTTTCAGGACTACGCCCCTGCCACCCGTTGCCCCCGCCCCCGATAAACGGCGGGTAGGGCTTATTTTGGGGGTGGTGGGAGCGTTGCTACTGCTGTTAGTGCTGGTACTGGTGCTATTTTTGGTGTTGGGGACGAGCAAGGTGGCTGGAGACCGCACGGCTACGATTGGGGCGAACAACCAGCTGACCGAACTGGCGATGAATAAGGCTACCTTGAACGCTTTACAAGCCTCGGCTACTGCCAACGCTGTCAGTAACCCCGGTGCGGCCAAACCCACTGCTTTGGTGGGGGCTGAGGCAAAGCAAAATACCGCGATTGCCCAGGCTACTGCCGATAGCCAGCAGGTCGCCGCTACCGCTTTTGTCCAAACCGCGACGGCTATCCTGGCTAACTCGCAAAACTATCAGACCGCCACTTTTGCCGCCGTCCAACTAGCCACTGCTAACGTCCAGACCGCCAGTTTCAACCAGACTGCGACTGCCAACGCGCCTACCTTTACGCCTGTTCCTAATACCGTGCCAGCCACCCCGACAGTTATTTCGACTACAACTGCACCCCCATCTCCCACCCCTACTACACCCGTTCTACCCTCGGCTACGCCCATGCCTTCGACAGCCGCCGCCGCTTTAGCCGTTCAGCCCGTCGTCGCTACGCCCACCAACACGCCCCGCCCATTCACAGCCACCAACGTACCAGTCCTGACGGCCACCTTCAAACCGCCGACCAACACGCCCATTCCACTGACGGCTACCTCTGTTCCGACCCAGGCGGTTGCAACCGATACACTCATCCTGGTTGCGCCACCCACGAATACGCTCGTTACGCCAACCGATACGCCCATCCCAGCGACGAACACATCTGTGCAGCCAACCAACACGCCCGTCCCGCCAGCGACGGCTACGAACACGCCGCACCCGCCCACCGCCACGAACACACCCGAACCGCCGCCGCCAGCAAAGCCGACGACGACTACGACACCAGCGACAACTACGACACCAGCGACGACTGCGCCGCCCACGACAGCACCACCAACAACCGCGCCATCGAGACCGACAACCGCGCCACCGACAACCGTGACGACGGTAGCACCGACAACCGCGCCACCGAGACCGACAACCGCGCCACCGACAACTGTGACGACGGTAGCACCGACAACCGTGCCACCAACACGAGGTTGAGCCAACGGGTTTGAGAGCCAACGGTTTACCCGTGCCGGGTACAGGTAAACCGTCGTCTAAGCAAACCAAACCTGATAAATCAGGTTGTTAGAACCGTTCGACAACACGTTGAAACGTGTTTGGGGTGAATAGACGACAGTTTACCTGTACCCGGCACGGGTAAACCGTTGGCTCAAACCCATTGGCGCACTGTTTGAATAAGTCAGGAGCAGATTCGATAAGTGGCAACTTCAGAACGGACAACTTTTACCCCCACAGCAGTGCAGGCTTACGATTACGCTTTGCAGCAAGAAGCGCAGGGCAGTTTGCAGGCGGCTTTTAATACGCTGTCCGATTTGCAACAACTTTATCCCAACTATGCTGATGTGAGCGAACGGCTGCGAGTTTATCGTGATTACGGTTACGCTTATAACGGCCCGTCTAGCTTTTTCAAGACCGGAAGTGTCGCGCCGCCCGCTATATCGCCACCTGCCAACGGGTCGAGTTACCCTGTTTATCGCCCGGTCAGTAACGAAAGCAGCCGGACGCGCATGGCTCAACCGTTGCCTCGTCCCCGCCCCAAGACCCAGCGGCGCGTACCAATCTTGCTAGTTTTGGTTCTCGTTTTGTTGCTGCTGGCCGGAGCGATAGCTTTGCTGGTGTGGACGGAAACCAGTTCCCAAACCCCATCGTTTGTAGCTAAAGATAATACTGTTACGCCTGGAGTGGCGGCCACACCTGCTGAACCGCCCGCTTTTTCGGTAGGGCCGAACCCGGATAGTGTCAACTTTCAATCCACAGCCACTGCTATTGCCCGCAACCAGTATATTACACCGTCCACCACCGTCTCTATCGTAACCCCGGTCATTCGTCCGACCCAGCCAGGCGTAACCACTACTGCCTCCAGAACGGATACCGGCCCTGCTCAGGTGTCAGTCGCACCCTCAAACCAGACTGGCGCAAAAGTTTTTGGCCCGTTTAGCGGTCAGTTATTCGAGCAAGACCGGGGTACGGTGGCGACAAAAAAGGCCGACCAAAATCTTCGCAACGCGGTGTTTAAGGCTCAATTTACCAATCCGGTAGCTAATAACGGTATCAAATGGGACTATGGCTTCTTCTTTCGTCAGACCAAAACTAGAGAATACGCCTTGATTGTAGGGGCAGACGGACACTGGGAGTTTGATTTGATTGATACCAGTGCTGGCGGTACGCCTAATAGCATAGACTCCGGCACGCTTGCCAATCTTAACTATGGCCCGAACGCCCTCAACACTTTGGCAGTTTTTGTCAAAGATAAAACCGCCACTTTTTGGTTGAATGATAAGCAAATCGCGCTGTTGGATGTATCAGCAAATCAAGAGAAAGGCGACGTAGAGATTGGCGCGTTCTTTTTCAAAGGCGATGGTGTTTTGGGCAGCAGCGTCATCTATCAGGATTTTACGGTTTATTCTTCCGATAGTTGAGGCTGCCTTATTGCCGTTTGAGGATTTCGATTACTTTCGCGGCTAGATTTTTGAAGTAAGGGTCAAAACTGGCGGCGGCTACCCCGATACTCGGTTGATTGACCCAATTAGATTTGAGCCGATACGCTTCGTCCGGTGGCACCCCCAACCAGTCGCTCAATTCGGCCTGCCACGCCAGGGGAAAGTGCATTCGTACCCCTTCGGGCCGTACATCCGTCCGCACTAAAGGCTTGCCCGGCTGATTAGCCAGCAGCACACGCGCCAGTTTTACATCGGGCGTGACGGTTGGCTCAAGCTCGAATTTAAAGCGGGTATCGGCCTGCGGCACACTCTGGCGGGCCTGTTCCTCGAACCAGGCATACATCTGTTCACCGTCCATATATAAAAATACCTCCAAACGCTACCCTTTAATTTGAGTCAGAAATTGGATTGGCGGGACAGGGCAATTCTAACATATTACGCGGCCCGATGTAACGGCGTGCTATAATAAACCAGCTTTGTTGAAAGCCAGAACAAGTGTTACCTACAAACGGGAGGTCACAATGCCAGAAAGTATTCTTACCAAAAGGCCCGAAACAATTGAGGGTCTGGAACAATTTTACGGTTACGTGGATAAAGCTCAGGTCAACGAATTCTTGGAGCAAAACCAGTTGTTAGTTCCCGTACTCTATGAAGCTTTGCCGCATCTCCGTAAGTTTTTCCCCGCCGCACAGTTGCTGCTCGAATATTGGTACGATTACGAAAACCCTAAGTGGGTAAGCTTGTTTGCCATCATTGTGCCAACCGAGGAGCCAGAAAAGGCCCAGGAAAAGCTTGGGCAATTTGAAGACGAATGGTGGTTGGATGCGCCTACTGAAATAAGTGAAAAATTGTCTTTTTCGGTGGAATACGGCCATGTCGTTTAGATGGTTTCAGTTCCTTATTATTGCCGAGATTTTTTTAGTCCAGGCTTCGACCTCTCCAAATAGCGAAGCTTTGTTGCGTTCAGCTATTAGTAGGGCTTATTATGCCGCTTTTAACCTGGCTCAACAATTTATTGCTGACAAAGATGGTGTAATATTCGCGCCCGATAGTGATGTCCACTCGAAAATTGGGCAGTATTTTATTATGAGTAGTAATCTAAAACGAAGAAGGTTGGGATACAGATTAAGGAATTTGCGGAAACTGCGAAATAGGGCGGATTACGCTAATAATTTCCCCAACCTGTTATTGGATGCAGGGTCTGCCGTTGCGGATGCTCGCGCTATAATAGCTGCCTTGTCTAAAATGTAATAGGGGTTTTGGGGGAAATTATGATGCGCGGGAACAGGCGGCTGCTGCCACCGATTTTGACAGTAGTAGGGTTTTTAGGCTGTGTTTATGCGGCCTTTTTCTTGGGGGTCAAGCAGGATTTTCCCGTACCGCCCGGCGCGGAGCAACGCCCGGTGACGGTCAGCCAACAAAACACCCTTATCGCAGGCTGGCCGCAAGTGCAAAGCTGGCAAACCGCCGGAGTCAATCTTTATCAGGTGCGGGAACAACCAGCGGCTGCCGCCGCCTATTACACCAAAGCTTTCCATAACCAGGGCTGGACGGACACGCCTGACCCTGGTCAACCTAAAGATGCCGCCAACCAAAATTATGTCACGCTGGCTTTTAGCAAGAACAAACAACAGTTAATCGTGGCTCTCGTACCAGGCGTAAGCCTGGATAACTCGGCCACCCCGTTTGGCAGGGTGCTAAAATCAATTTACACGGGCCTGGACAACCTCGCCATCATTGTCAGTGGCACGCTAAGGTGAAATTTTTTAGCGTCCTCGGTTGCTCAGGAAATGCTCTTGAGATAAAGTGACAATCGGGAAGCCGTTCTGACGTAACAAATGACCTAATTTTTCGTCGCCTGTGTCAATCGCAATATCCACCTGCTTTTCGTGTTCTATTTGCTTGAGGCGGGCCAGGTTTTGCGGGTCTTTCAAATAATCCGCGCTGCTATCTACCTCGACCAGCACTCGACTGTTATCGGGCTTGCTTGCCAGAATTTGGGTCAATTCCTCAATATTACTCCCGTGCCGCAAATCCACCTTCTCGCGTTCCGCGTCCACCAGTTTGTAAAAAAGGTAGCCCACGATGATTTTGACGGTGGCGGTAATCGGCACGGCCAGCAACAAACCCATTGGGCCTAGTAGCGTCGCTCCAGCCAGCACCGCAAAAATCACCAAAATACCGGGCAACTCCACTATTTTGCCGATAATAGCTGGTACAACCACGTAGTCCTCGATCTGGCGCACGATAAAATAACAGATTACTACAATCGCCGCCAATACCAAACCCTGAAGGCCGAAGTTACCGTGTGGTTGGAAAAATGCTACCGCGCCGGAAATTGTCATTGCCAGATATGGCCCTACATAAGGAATCAATTCTAAAATGCCCGTGCTGATTGCCAACACAAAGGCATAATTCACCCCTAGCACAGTTAGGATAATAAAAGAGGCTACGGTCATGATAGCAATCAGAATAAACTGACCCCGAATATAAGCCGTCAGTACCCGGTCAATCCGTAGCAGCAGGTTACGCATTTCTTGCCGGAAGTGCAAAGGTAAAGCCTCGACAGCGTGGAAGACTGTAGCCCCGCCGCCTAGAAGCAGATAAAAAGTCACCACCAGATAGAGCAAGAAATCTATCAGCAACCGAAAAGTGACGGTCAACGCTTTAGGGGCAATACTCTTGGCCTGATTAGTGACCGTATCTATGGTACTGTTGATAGCACTGCTAACGGTGTCGGTTTTAAAGTTGAAACCTAAAATGTTGACCGTTTCGTTATTACTGAGGTAATCATCTACGTTAGCCTTGATTTTGGGCGCGTCCTGAGTCAATTGGAGAGCTTCGCGCGAAATATTTGGCACGATTAGCACCAAAGCCAGAGCTATAGCTCCGAAGAAGACCAGGTAAAAAATGACGGCCCAACTCCAACGCGGCCAGCCTGTGCGCCGCACCAGCATGGACATAGGGCGGTTTAGCACATAAGCGGTGACAATGGCCCATACAAAAGGCGGCAAAGCCTCGGCAATTTGTAATAAGAAAATCACCAGCAAGGCCACCAACGCGAAAACGGTGGTACGCTTGGCAAAGAGCGAGAAGATAATCTCGTGAGTAGGCAATTTTGCGCCCGGTGTGAATTCGGTCTGCTCCTGTCGTAACCATTCCGGCTGACCGCGCCTGATATTGTTAGCAGGTTTACTACCGTTGAAATTGGGCGGCGGTGGAACACTCCCACTATTGTTAGTGGGCTGGACATTGTTGTTGTCTGACATAAACTGCTTGAACCTCTTGCTTTCCTTTTTGACTGCTGTTTGCTTGCCTAATACCGGTGTGTAGGGTTAATAATATCATACTTGACGATTCCTGTATAATTGGCTAGACTAGCTTCGCGCTGTTGACCAGACTTGCGCGAATTTTTTGTCTTAAAACTATACTGTTCAAATAAATTGTAGGCGCGGGGACACGCCTGCAACTTAATACAGTATCGTTCTCAAAAACCTTTTAGCCTGGATATGGAGAAAAAGCGGCCAAAGCTAGACATTATGGAAACAAATCAGTTTGACAACCAGCCAAATAAAACGGAAACCGAAACCCAACCCCAGCAGTTGACGGGCCGTCCTTTCGAGTTTGCGGGCGCACCAACTCTCAACGGCAAGTATAACCAGGCGGCGAATCTTACTAATCCGTCATCGTCATTGAGCGACGCAGTGGCCGAATCCTCACAATCTACCACTATCACTACCTCGCCTGAGCCAAAGCTCCACCTGAGTCTGGTTATCCCTGCTTATAACGAAGCGGTGCGGCTGCCGGATACGTTGGCTCAGGTGCTAAAATGGTTGGAAAGCCAGCCGTATCAGTCCGAGATATTAGTGGTTGACGATGGAAGTAACGACAATACCGCCGCTATTGTTAAACGTTTGATAATAGACCATCAAGCCACCCCGGTTCAGGCTATTAACGTGGGTGGCGAGCGTTGCCGTCTGCGTTTGATTGAAAATCCGCATCGGGGCAAAGGCTTTGCAGTGCGTACCGGAATGTTGCAGGGGCAAGGCGACCTCATCCTTTTTTCGGATGCCGATTTGTGTACTCCCATTAGCGAAACTAACAAACTGCTGTTCTGGCTTGACCAGGGCTTCGATGTCAGCATTGGCAGCCGCGAGGGAATAGGCGCAAGACGCTATGGCGAACCAGCTTACCGTCACTTGATGGGGCGGGTTTTCAACCTGATTGTACGCCTTGTCACAAGTTCGCCTTTCCAGGACACCCAATGCGGTTTCAAAGCCTTCACCCGACAATCGGCCCACGATTTGTTCGATCGGGTTCAACTTTATGCCGACGATAGCCCGCCAGTGCAGGGGGCAATGGTGACTGGTTTTGATGTAGAAGTGTTGTTCCTGGCTCTCAAGCGCAATTATCGGGTTAAGGAAGTGCCAGTCGAGTGGTATCATGTCAAAGGTAGCAAAGTCAGCCCGGTCAAAGACTCATTGCGGATGTTGCGGGACATCGTTTCGGTGCGGCTGAACGACATCAAGGGTGTATATCGGCGATAATTACCAGAGAGGTGCAGTATGACCCAACTATATAAACCTGAAATCCAGCTTGACCCAAACGAAGACGAAATAATTTATCCCGACAGCGATGATGAGCCGATGGCCGAAAATACCAAGCAATATTACTACATTGTGCTGGTCAAGGAAGGATTGGAAGACCTCTTTAGTGACAACCCTGACGTATTTATAGCCGCCGACTTATTTTGGTATCCCACCAAAGGCAATCCCAAACTCCGACTAGCTCCTGATGTATTTGTGGTTTTTGGTCGGCCCAAAGGAGACCGCATGACTTACTTGCAATGGGAAGAAGATGGTATTCCACCCCAAGTAGTCTTCGAGATATGGTCTCCCGGCAACCGACACGACGAAAAAGATTATAAGCTGGATTTTTATAAGCGGCACGGGGTCAGAGAGTATTATACTTACGATCCGTTTGACGGCTCACTGGCAGGCTGGCAACGCAAAGGCGGCAGATGGTTAGCCATCCCTCAGATGCGAGGCCACGTCAGTTCCCTGCTCAAAATACGCTTCGAGCTTGAAGGAATTGAACTGACGCTGTATCGGCCCGATGGTGAGGTGATTGTCAACTACCAAAAGATGGCCGCTTTCGCCCGCCAGGAGCATATTGCCAGAGAGCAAGCCGAAAATGAGGTTCGACAGGAGCGCGTCGCTAGAAAACAAGTCGAAAATGAGGTTCGACAGGAGCGCGTCGCCAGGGAGGAAGTCGAGCAACAATTAGAAGCACTCCTGGCAAAGTTAAAAGCCAACAATATTGACTTGAATGGGTTGTAAATCACTTTAGGCTCGTTACGGAGTGATCAATTTATGGGTGTCGAATCGGTCAGTCGGACTATTCAATTTATCCTGGCTCCCGCCGTGATGATAAGTGCCTGCGCCATTATCCTAGGCGGGATATTAGGACGTTTCGCCGCCATCAATGACCGTCTTCGCAACCAGGCTCATGAACGACTGGACCTGATTCGCAGCAGTCAGATGGGTACTGCCGATGTGCTGGTGGTGGAGCGTATTCGGGAGATTGATGCACAAGTGCCAGATTTAATGCACCGTTTTAAGCTGCTACACGACGCGATACTAATTTTGTATTGTGCAATGCTGGCTTTTATTTTAACGATGTTGGTAATAGCTCTGGCTCTACAGGTCGAGTCGGTTATGGCATCGCTGGCAGCCTTGGCAATCTTCTTGATTGGTACAGGTATTTTGGCTCTCAGCATCGCGCTGACCATTGCAGAGATGCGTACCTCGCAACGCGCGGTGATTTACGAAGTGCAACAGATTTCCAGCCTGAAGTATTAACAGGCTAAAGAATTGGAAAGAAAATGACAGAAAATTTAACCGAACATAATATTGAACACATCTTGGTGAGTGTAGCGTGGCCCTATGCGAACGGGCCGTTTCACGTCGGTCACGTGGCAGGTGTATATATTCCCGCCGATACTTTTGCCCGTTTCCAACGCGCCCAGGGCAATCAGGTTCTGATGGTAAGCGGCAGCGATTGTCACGGCACCGCTATAACGGTGCGGGCTGACCGAGAGGGCGTGCAGCCCCTTGATATTATCAACCGTTACCACCCCAGTTTCCTCAAAACTTTTGAGCGGTTGGGTATTATGTTTGACTTGTTTACCACCACGCTGACACCTAACCATTACGCAGTAACGCAGGAACTATTTTTGGCTCTATTAGAAAAAGGCTACCTTTTCAGAAACAAAATGGTGGCTGGGTATTCGGAAAGTATGGGCCGCTTTTTGCCAGACCGCTACATCGAAGGCGAATGTTACAATTGTGGTTTTAAGCGGGCGCGAGGCGACCAGTGCGACAACTGCGGTATTTTGATTGACATTGAAAAGCTGATCCAGCCGCATAGTATTTTCGACGAAGGGGTGGTGACGTTTCGGGAAACCGAGCATTTTTTCCTGGATTTGCCCAAGCTTGAACCTGCTCTGCAACATTGGCTGGACAGTGGCGACAAAAAAAGCTATTGGCGGTCAAACACCATTACCTTTACCAATAACTGGTTACAAGACGGTTTACGGCCCCGTGCTATCACCCGTGACCTGGATTGGGGCGTGCCTATACCACTGGCTGACCCGGCTTTCAAAGATAAACGCATCTATGTCTGGTTCGACGCGGTGACGGGCTATCTTTCGGCGAGTAAGGAATGGGCCACTCGTATCGCGGGCAACCCTGCTGCCTGGGTGAAATGGTGGGAGCCGAACCCGCAAGCTGGTGCGAACCCGTCACGGGCGTACTATTTTATGGCTAAAGATAATATTCCGTTCCACACTATCATCTGGCCCTCGATGCTTTTGGGGGTGGGCGAATTGCAGCCGCCTTACGATGTGGTGGCAAACGAGTTTATGAACCTCGAAGGCCAGAAGATGAGTACCAGTCAGAATTGGGCGGTTTGGCTGCCGGACATCGAAGACCGCTACCAACCAGATGCAATCCGCTACTATATGACCGCCCTCGCACCCGAAAACCGTGACAGCAGCTGGAGTTGGGGCGATTTTGTACAGCGCATCAATAGCGAACTCATCGGGACTTATGGGAATCTGGTCAATCGGGTGTTGAGCTTTAGCTACAAAAACTTCGAGGGGCGCGTGCCGCCGCGTGGTCAGTACAGTGCTACAGACCGCGAGTTGCTGGTTTTGATGGACGAAACCTTCCAGGAAGTTACCCAAATGCTGGCGACGGCCCATTTTCGGGACGCGCTCAAAAAGGTGATGGCTCTCGCAACTGCCGCCAACCGCTATCTGGACGAGGCCGCGCCCTGGAAGCAAATCAAAGTTGACCGGGACGAGGCTGCCAAATCGCTGTTCGTGGTAATTCAGGTCATCAATGGCCTCAAAACCCTGGCCTACCCGTTCCTACCCTTCTCATCGCAGCAAATTCATAACTACCTGGGTTTCCCCGAAGGCGACGCATCAGGCGGCACTTATGCTGGCCTGGCTGGGGACGGGGTTATCAAAGTGCCAGCGACGGCCCAATGGCAAATCGAGGAAGTCCCGGACGGTCAGGCTTTGCGCGAACCCAAACCTATTTTCGTCAAACTGGAAGACAAATTAATCGAGGAAGAACTGACCCGTCTGGATCAGCAGCGCAACCAGGTATAAAGAACAATCCATTGATGGAGCAATGTTCCACAAAAAGCCCCAGACGGTATTTGTGGCACCAATTCATCTAACTTATGGGGAAACGTTATTTTGGTAGCACTAGGAGCTAATCTTCTACTTTGTTTTATTACCCTGACTAAAATGGAGGGAACACGCCGCCTATTTTATCCGTTTATGCTACCAGCTACGCGCTTACTGACTTTGTTTATACCTTTTACTGCTTATCAGCAGGCCAGCTAATACCGCTTGAGCTACGATTACAGTTTGTATTCGGACGCAAATTTAGACCAAAGTGGTAATCCTTCTGCCGATGCCAACGAACGCAAGATGGCTTTGCGTAGTATCCAACGAGTGGGCAGGGATAATTCGACCTTGCCAGCTACCAGTCTCAGCTACTATCCACCAGACCGGGATAGTGACTACTATTACATCAATGGGGGCTGGAATCGGCTATATCAGGTGAATAACGGGCCGGGTGGACTGCTGCCCCTGTATTATGAGAACATCGGGAAAATAACAAGAGCCTCATTCCCCAGACCTACACAGACGTGGTGAGTTTCAATCCCCGATGAGGATTAGTGGCCCTTGTTACTACCTCCTCATTCAGATGCAAATGCAACGACGAGTGCTAGTTTCAATCCCCGATGAGGATTAGTGGCCCTTGTTACCACCAACCACAACGGTTGCACCAACCACAACGATTGTTGTTTCAATCCCCGATGAGGATTAGTGGCCCTTGTTACCTTTGTAAGGAGTAATGAAATGGACAAGGGAATGATTGTTTCAATCCCCGATGAGGATTAGTGGCCCTTGTTACTCATCAAAATGGGCGGAATTACAACTCAATGGATTATAGTTTCAATCCCCGATGAGGATTAGTGGCCCTTGTTACCAATTTGGTTAATGACCACATAACTATCGCTCTAACGTTTCAATCCCCGATGAGGATTAGTGGCCCTTGTTACCTTAGTTAATAAAATTTTACTAAATGAATAATGCTTTTAGTTTCAATCCCCGATGAGGATTAGTGGCCCTTGTTACGATTTTAGAGGTATTGTTTGGTATCGCTTTACTTTGGGTTTCAATCCCCGATGAGGATTAGTGGCCCTTGTTACCAAACAGTTTGGATGAAACGTCAGTGCAGGCAATGGTAATTGTTTCAATCCCCGATGAGGATTAGTGGCCCTTGTTACCATTTGATCTAGCTGATTGGGGCTCACGGATTCTAATGGTTTCAATCCCCGATGAGGATTAGTGGCCCTTGTTACTACTACAATGTAAATCAGAGTATGTTGGAGATACATCATCGTTTCAATCCCCGATGAGGATTAGTGGCCCTTGTTACAGCATTTAAATTTTTGACAACAAATAGTGAGGGAAAAAGTTTCAATCCCCGATGAGGATTAGTGGCCCTTGTTACTTTATTAGAAGTATTACTTACAAAATGTAGTAGAGTAGTTTCAATCCCCGATGAGGATTAGTGGCCCTTGTTACTTGTTTGACCGAACTGATTAGCTCCGGGTATAGACTTAGTGTTTCAATCCCCGATGAGGATTAGTGGCCCTTGTTACTGTACCGCATAAATAGCCTTTTGTCAAGCCCTAAAAAACGCCGTTTTACAAACTTTACGTAGATTTTACCTGATTTAATACTTTCTTTGCATTCTTTGCAATTACGTAACACATATTTAACGTTTAACGCTGCTTGATTTCGCCTTTTTAGTCACGTTTCAGCCAGTAGAATATGAGAAAAGGGCCAGAAGCAGCCAAGTTTCTGACCCATACTGGCTTAACCAGCCTCATAATAATGACGGTAAGTGTGATATTCGAGCAGGCCCATCACCAAACGACGCAAATCCAGCTTTTGGGCTTCGGGGGGTTGATAGTCGAATTGTAGAGCCAGCACGGTCAAAGCCTGGGCAAATTGGGGCGACTTGAGCAATTTGTTCCGGCATTGTGAACGACGCACTGGCAGAGCGTTGGCACCCATCAGGCCGTAAATCTGGTATAGCGGTAATTGTTGTAGCAATCCGGTTTCAACCTGAGCTAACACCTCCACCAGCCAATACGGAAGCTCTTTGCCAGCCAAGATTTGTAAGCAGGTGCGGGCCTTTGCCAAATCGTGCCAGCCAAATCCAATGCCTTTGTTCAGGTCAACATCATCGCCGTTCAAGTAGCCCAATGCCCCTTCCACCACGTCCAAAGCCACATAGCACAGTGTTAGCGTGGGTAAAGCCTGGAGCGAAGCATCAAGCAGCAGCCATATTACCGTCACCATTTGGGTACAAGCCAGACTTTCCGGCCAGCCCTGATTAAAACCGTCGGGCCGCCGAAACAAAAGCTGGTTGTCGCTTATTTTTTCCAGCCAGGTCGCCTGTGCGTCGCCCGTCTCCGTATCAACCACATAATTTGCCAGCGCGGTTTCACGTTGTCGTTGCCGCAGTATATTTACCCGCTCGTTACGTATAATTGTTCCGGCCCAGCTTGTCCATTGCGCTCCGCCCGCCCCAACGGGCCGATAGGTATGGCGTTTAGCATAAATCTTCTCCATCACCCTGCTCACTAAATCCTGGCGTTCGTCGTAGCTCAAGTTTGCTCCAGCCCAACCTCTGGCTTGCTTCTCCACCCAGTTCAACACGATAGGCCACACCTGCGCTTCGTCCGCACCCTGGTAAAATTCCTCTACCGCAAACTGGTTGTTCGAGACCGTTATGCTGTTCATCGTCTTATCTCCTTTTTGGGTCGGGGTGTCTGCCAAAAAAAGGCAAACCTCAAGCTGGCCCGGCCTACTCAGGCCGTCCCGTGTTCCAAACTCACTCATTTGGCTTGTTAAATTTTCAAATTGAGAAAAGAATTAGTGGTATAATTGCCGGGGAAGACTGTGTGCAGTCCCCCCTGGCTGACGGGCTGGTATCAGTGGCGTGGACGACTGGCGATAAGACCTAGCAAAATCCCGAAAATCAGTACCAGCAAAAGCTCGATGATGAAAAGCTCAATATCCATTTTGTGCGCTCCCTTCCGATTATTTCAGGCCATCCAACCGCAATTTGCTCTAAATGTATTTTCGTGGAGGGTGCATAATCCGTCGAGAGCTACGCACATTGTGCGTCAGTCACGCACATTTCAATTTGAAGTTGTAGGGGTAGATAATGAACCAGTATAAAATTCCAGAGATTCCAAAATTCAAGCAGGTAGATGGAAGCCAACCATTTTTAGTCGTTGATTTTTTCAATACCTTATGCGACCTGGCCTTTGGTAAAGAAAGAGGTAGTCAGAAGCAAATAAGCTTATTTTTAAACGTAGGTCACGGTACAGTTTCGCGTTGGCAAAAGCGCGAAATTGCAGAGCCAAAATTTGATTTTATAGCCTTTATTGGCCTTAAATTTTATGAGCAGGTTAGAAAAACTAATAATCAGCTACCTGCTCATTTTAAGTATGAGCTTTTGGAACAACTTGAGGCGGTTTGCGACGAAAAATATGCAGAGGAAAAAGATAGATACAATTTTGAGCGATGGGCTACCTTCTGTGAACGAACTTTGGAACGTTACAACGAAGTAATTAAAAAAATTTGGAAAATTGACCCCGCAATCCAAAAAGACGAAGGTCGTCCAAGGCGTGATGAAGTCCGCCAGCTAACGTCGGACGAAATCGAACGGGGGATAAGCTTGAGACTCAAGGCGAAACCTCAAAAAGCTGACTTGTTGCGCCAACGTTTAGCCAGCGACCCAGAATTAGCCGAGCTTTGTACTGAACTAGCCAGCTTACTGTTTTTTATAGATGTAGTGCCAGCTAAATATATTGCAGAGGCCAGCAGTTACCAGCTATACGTTGAGCTACTAAAACATCTGCTAACTTATTCTGATTTGCATTCCAACGACTTTCAACATATTAGTCATTTTTATCAAAACAAGAACTGGCGCAGTAGCGACCAATTTAGTCAAAAAGTGGCTAACTATCTGGACAGCCTGGAAAAACTGGTCTGCTATCTGGTGGGGCTGGGCGAAACCAAAAAGAGCCAGTCCACCGCGTTTAGCAGCTGGACTGGCTCTTTTTCTTATTATAATGACTGGCATCATTTAGGACTGACGGGGGCTGAATTTGAAGAATTGAGCAAATTGAGCTTGATTTTAACGAAGCAAGCAGCAGAATATAGCTTCCGTTTTCGCCAGTGGCCGCAGATGCTGGCGGTGCGTTACCTGATTCGGCAGCCCGATTCCCAAGTGCTAGAATTGTTAAAACCGCATCTATGGCTGGACGCGGATTGGGCCGAGGTGATAGTGCTGCTGGCAGGAAACTTATCTTCACCTGAACCATTATTGAAGGCTATTTTAGAGCCGCCCGACCCGTTTTTTGCCAACTTGAAATTGGCGGCGCGTTGTATTGCCGCCATCAATCCCAAACATAAGCTTGACCAGGAGTGGGAGCTAATTTTAAAGGGGCTGGCACGGGCTTTGGGTTCGCGCAGCCCACTCGATAAACAGGTAGCAAGTGAGGTTTTGAGGTTGTTGGGAAAATATAGGTTACTAACTTTGCTCAAGTGGTTACAGAGTTCAGATAAGAAGCTGGCCCAAAGTATCAAAGAAACTTTGGGCCAGCTAAATGACCAGGGATTGACCGAAGAATTGCTCGAAATAGCCCAACAATCTACTGACTCACGCCAGGAATATGCGATTGATATTTTGGGCCAGATCGGACGCAACCTGCCTATCGAAAATCCAGACCGCGCCGCTATAGTCGTCACCCTGAGCTGGTTGCAGACCAAAATTATCCCCGACAAACCGAGTATTGCTTTCGCAGCCCAGGTAGCTCTTAGACAGCTAACCGAGCCACCCATCATCCCCGAAGCTAGTTATGAGCAGGACGAGGATGAGCTAAAAATTACTGCGATTATTCCTGAAACCGATGAGCTAACGTTCAAAGAACAACTGAAAAAACTGAAAAAGCTA
>JBBQZT010000049.1:0-43611 GCA_038207455.1 Chloroflexia bacterium | reverse complement strand
TTGACATTATCCCATTGACTAAAGGTGCGGATCGGCACCTGGTGTTTAAGCAGTGTTCCGGCTTTAGTAGTCCCGATACCTTTTGGTTGACCTGCCTTTTTTATTTTAGTGAGGATACGGTCGGCCGTAGCGGAACTAATGGCAAGTAGTTGCTGTCGAATATCGGCTGGCATTTTGAGATGACCGTGGTGCTCAAGACTAGCAACCAGTTCTGGTAGAAATGGGACCAGGCGTTTAGCACCGATGAAGTTGGAAGCGGCCCAGGCTGTGGCTAGAGCTTCTTGTATGTCCTTGCCGTATTTTCTCGGTCGCTCTCTTTTGAGGACAGTCTTGATAGAGACGGGCTGCTTTTGGCATTGAGAAAGGATACGAATGGCATATTAGCGCGAATAGCCGGTTACCTGAATAAATTCTCCCAGGATGATCCCTTTCTGAGCAGCAGTTGCCTCGGCATAGCGAGGGGCAATCTGGATCAGTAGTTCTCTTTTAGCTGGAAAGCTCATAGTTGTGCTCACTTTATTTCTCCCTGCGCCTAATGAAAATTAAAGCGTCGGGTTACATTACTCGTGATGCAAGAGAGCTGTCAAGGTTACATTTTAGATGATGCCATGCGCCCTACAAATCTACTTGACTTTCAAAAAGTAAGCCCGTCTAACCGCTAGGTTTGAAAGCCGGCGGCTTGCGACGGGTTATTTTAGGTCATTTATAGCCATATCAAAACTAGGCAGCGATTATGGCACTGCTTCGATATAGCTATAGAACAACCTGACCTATTGGACATTAGTGGTTGCAAGCAAACTATTACTCGGCCCGCTTGTCTGAACAATATTAGCTTGCCCCACAAAGCTAGTGGGAAGGTTGTTCACCGCACCTTGATATATTAGATAGCTTGAATGAGCAGCCATCTCGAACCCTTGCTTTGCACCCGCTGCCATACCGTTCGGAGCGTAATATTGGATATACCCGGTTACATTTTGATTGCTAATGTTAAGAACACTCACACCTGAAGTGTAACCATTGCTGTTTTTGGCAACAATCGGCAAACCCAAGCTACTGCTGCCCGCATTACTAGCCAAATAAGTGCCACTACGGGCCGTGCCTGCCTCCGTCTGTCTTCCCGCTTCATTAACCACCATCACCACCCCGCTACTGCCGCCGCCACCACCACCTGCTGTCGAACTAATACTGGCTGCACCTACAAAACCAGCAGGCAGACCACCGACAGGCAAACCCTTAGCACTATCGCCGCTCGCTCCTTGATAAATAGGCTGGACTGCGTGGGCAGCCAACTCAAATGGAGTGGAAGGAAACCCCACTCCATCCTGCCGATAGTAAGTCACTGTGACCTGGACAGGTTCACCGTTGGTATTGACTATGTTCGCTCCAGTAAAGGAACCTTCAAAGGCATCCCGGTAGATGGCCGGGGCATACAGGTTGGTCGTGCTTTGCTCCACGTCCTCAGCCGGGGCCGAAACCAGAGCTACAAAGTGCGCTCCTTTATTCTGCTCCAACACTTGCGCTACTAGCTGGCTACCACCTGCCCCTTCGATTTTGGCCCACCCGTAAAAACCCACTGGCAAATTGCTGTCAGGCGCAGTCTGGTCAAAGGTTTGACTGGCGTGGGCCGCGATTACTAGATTTTGGGTGGCAGCACTAAGTTGCGCCCCGCTCTGGTCAAAAAACCACCACCAAACTAACATTGACCATAGACTTAGTGAAAGCATCGTCATTAAGCGTGAAGCTAACTTCCGCTGTATAAGTACCCGCGACCAGGTTGCCGACACTAGCAATAACTTTCAGAGGCACGCTGTTACCAGCCAACAGCGTGCCTCTGGTTTGGCTCAAGGTCAACCAGTCGTTTGCGTTTGGTGAGCCAGAAAGCAAGTTCACTCGAACCTTTGCCAAACCCATCTAAGCGATTATTATAAACTTCGGTCAATTGGTAATCGCTCGGTACATAAGAAGGTTTAGAATAGTCCTCATAAGCTTTCGGCAACTTGAGCGCGGAAGCTGCCAAAGAAGCAAAGGTATTGGGACTGGTGGCAGTAGTTTGGGTCGCAGCCACCGCATTGTTTCCACCTGTTGTACGCCACACAAAGGCTGCGCCACCGATTGCCGCTAACGTTTTGACAAAGCCGCGTCGTCGCACCTTTTCTTTGCCAGTCGTCGGTTCTTGAAAATCTGTATCGGGTTGGGACATTGTATCACCCCCATAATCGAAAAACTTACAGGACGGTGAAAATCACAAAGCGAAGTTAGTTTGTTGCAATATAACAACATCCAACTATTGCATCTGTCATCGGTATTATTACACGAAGGAGTACCTGATATGCAATCGGGAAAACCCTGGTCTTTTACCAAGAAACATCCTAAATGCCACAACAGAAAGCTAACGTTGGCATAACGTATCTTTTCAAAACTCGATCATGTAAGCAAATCCGACTATTGAGGTTATACCTTCCTGCGTAGCCTATTTAGCCCGATTTTGGATATTGATCGCTAAAAGGGTTTTCAGCAAGCCACCCTTAGTGTTATAATTAGGAAAATGTTATGTAGAGCAAAATGTCGCCGAGTAAGGACGCAAAAATGGCCGCAGACAAGCAAATATTTGATAGTGCGTTGCAAAAAGCCCAGGAATACGCCATCAATAACCAATGGAACCAGGCATTGCCCGAATATATGCGGGCCGCTAAAGAATTTCCCAACGACCTGGCTACCCGCAGTAATATTGCCCACGCTCTTTTGAAGCTAGGACTGTTCGATAAAGCTCTGGTGCAGTATGAGGGGCTGGCCCGTGTCAACCCCAACGACCCTTTACTGCTGACCCGCATCGTCGAGATTTATCATCGCACCAACCAGACCGCCAAAACTATCGAAAGTTTGCTGCGGCTCAAAACGTTGCATCTCAAACAAAACCACCCCCAGGAAGCGATTGAGGTTTTGACCGATGCGGCAGACCTTGCGCCCGACCAGCCCCAGCTTGCCCAGGAACTACTTGAGGTGGCCGAAAGTGCGGGCGACCAAATGACTGCCGCCAAAGCCGCTTTTTTGCTGGCGAATTATTACCAGCCCACTCAACCCGCCAAAGCGGTTGAGATGGCGGAACGGGCTATCAGTTTGAATCCAGACCATATCGAGGCCAAACAACTTCTAGCCTCGCTCAAATCTAACACCCGCACTTACACGGACTACCTGGTTGAATTGCCGCCCTTAGAAGATGTAACCGAGCCATCGCTGCTGGAGCCAGTTCCACCTGCGTCCACGCTTGACCACTTGATTGCGGAGGCTGAGGCTGCGCTGGAACGGGGCGAAACCGACGCGGCTATTTATCAATATGAGCAAGTTTTAACGCTAGGGGTAGAGCGGGCCGACATCTACTATAGCCTGGGCAATTTGTATGTGCAGCAGGGCCAACCCTCACGTGCTGTCGAATATCTGGAACGCGCCTCCCACGATAAGGATTACGCCCCTTCAGCCTACTATACTCTTGGTCAGGTCTATGAAGCGGCGGGCCAACTGGATACAGCGACCCAGGCTTATGAACGCGCTTTGAGTTTGATTGACCTGGAAAATGTCAACGTAAGTGAAGCCGCCGAATTGATTGATATGTACGAGGTGGTAGCCGAATGTTACGTCAAACAAGGGCAGGAGTCCAAAGCCGCCGAGCTTTACAACCGCTTGAGCATCGCCCTGCAAGCCAAAAATATTCGTACTGGCAAAGCCACCATCGTCACCGCCAAAGCCCGCGAGATGACCGAGCGTTTAGAGCAGGCTAAAATATCGGTAGCCAACCCCACTACCAATGGGACAGGTAACAACCCGTCTATTTCCATGTTCGCTGCTCATAACGGGGCAAACAAGAGCCAACCCCAACCGGACAGGGAAAAGCTTTTGTTCTCTGACGAAGCTACTGCCTCCACCCAAACTGAAGTCAAAGCTCAAGGTAACGTCCACCATAGCAGTGCTAACGGAGCGACGCTGACCGGATTGCTATCCAAAAAGGATGGCAAGGTTACAATTATCGCCCCGCCTAGCCCCGTCGTTACGGCTGCGGCTGTAGCCACTCCAGCTTTTTCGATGGTCTTTCCTACAAACTTGCTCAAAGTAGAGCCGAACGGGGCTGCTTCGCCTTATTTACGCGCCGCGGAAGACTTTATACACCGCGACCTGGAAATGGCCGCCACCGATGCTTGCCACGAAATGATTCGGCTCTACCCAGATTATTTGCCCGCTCAGGTGATTTTAGCCGAAATCTATATCGGACAAAACAAATTGGAACAGGCCCGCGTTAAATATCAGTATATCGTCAACTTGTACCAGATGCGGAACGACGCGCTCAAAGCCATTGAAGTCTATAAACGTCTGGCCGAAATCAGCCCCGATAACCAGGGTATGCACACCAGACTGGCCGACATGATGTTGCAACACGGTCAGAAAGAAGCCGCTGCCGAAGTTTTGCTTGGTACTATCCAAAATCTGGTCAAGAGCGGTCAGACCGAGCAAGCGTTAGAGGATTGTAAAAAACTACGCAACCTCGCGCCCCAAAGCTTGCCTGTCCGTCTGGAATATGGCGCATTGCTCAATCGGGTGGGCGATTATACCGCCGCTATTGGGGAGTTCCGGCGCGCCTTAGAGCTTGAGCCAACCAGTTTGCGGGCGTTGGTCTTGCTCAACATTACCCTCTTTCTGAACGGCGAGGGTGAAGTCAAATGGAACAGCTTTAAGAGCGTGCTTGACCGGACGCGGGAAAATTCCGGCGTATTGGCTACTATTAGCGGCGAATATTTACAAGCTCTCCCCCTGTATGACCACGCGGGCCTCAACTATGGGTTGGGCTGTTTGCAACTGGAAGCCCACGAAAGTAACGCCGCCACCCGCAGTTTTGAACAAGCTGCCCAAATTGCCAGCGTTAAAGCGGAGCAGGCCGAGTACGAATTATTGGCGCGTTTCCAAATGGGCCAGTTGCGCTTGCAAACCAATCGTCCTGGCGAGGCCATTCAAGAATTTAGTAAAGTCCTAAGTTTGCTGGAAAAAGCTGACCTAACCCGCTACGCCGACGCTGGTTTGACCTATGGCGCGTTGCCCACGCAGGTAGCCATCTACCGCAATCTGGCCCAGGCGTTCGTAGCTGAGGGCAAGATTGAATACGCGGTCAAGTCGCTCAAGACAGTCAAACGTTTGTTACCTTTTGACCGCGAGGTACATTTCCAACTGGCCGAGTTAGATTTCCAGCGAGGTCAGCTTAACGAAGCTTTGGGCGAACTAGGCGAACTGGCCGACCATTACGAAGCGGCCAACCAGCCCGACGACACCATTGCTGTAATGAAAGAGATGGTGCGCCTCGCCCCCAACAATATTCCGGTGCGCGACAAGTTGAGCAACATCTATATGAAGCGCGGGCTGACCGAGGCTGGATTGCAGGAACTGGACGAACTAAGCGAGTTGCAACGCAAAAACGGACGCTTACGCGATGCGGTCAAAACTTTGCAACGCGCCGCCGAAACTTACTGGCTAATGATGCGTCAGGACAAAGCCTACGAACTATATGACCGCATCGTGCGTATCTCACCGGGTGACGTAGAAGCCCGCCAACAGTTAGTTAATTTGCATATTATGGCGGGGCGGATTGGGGACGCGGTGGAAGAACAACGTACCATTGCCCAAATTTGTTTGCAGACCAAAGGGCCAAAGGAAGCCATTGGCGCATTGCACCAGGTTATTTCTTTAGCTCCCGAAGACACCAGAGCCTATTTTGCGCTGGCTCAGGTTTTGAGCGATACGGGCGAATATGCTCAAGCCTATAAGCTGTATGGGCGGGTCTTGAAAATCGCCCCCGACAACTCTAAAGCCAAAAATTTGCAAGCCCAAATCAAAGCTAAAGCGGTTGAGGTCGGACAACTATAGCCATAGTCGCTCGTTATTATTATTAGTAGGAGCGGATTGTGGGGCGGACGACTGATAGCTGATAATTTCTATGGATACAATTGCACAGCAAATAAACCAATTGCTGTTAAAATTTAATCTAGCTGCCGTAGCCGACATTGTGATAGTAGCATTACTGGTTTACGGCTTACTATCGCTGCTACAAGGGACACGGGCCAACCAGGTACTGCGAGGTGGCATCATCCTGCTAGTAGGGCTGCTGCTGGTCAGTGCCGTTTTTCGCCTACCAGTTTTGGCCTGGCTAGTCAACAACTCCCTGCCTGCCCTTTTTTTGGTAGCCGCCATTATTTTCGCGCCCGAACTACGCCGCGCTCTGGAACAAATTGGGCATACTGGCGACATTTTTCAACGCCCCCTTTCGGCGCACTCGCGCGACACCTTAGTGCTGATGATCCAGGAAGTTTGCGACTCGTGCGTTTTTCTTTCGCGCCATCGTTGGGGCGCATTAATAGTGCTTGAACGCAACACCGGCTTACAAGATTTGATTGTCAACGGCCAGATTATTAACGGAACTGTCAGTAGTGCTTTGCTCAACACCATTTTTATGGTCAATAGCGATTTGCACGATGGGGCGGTAATTATTCGCGGAGACCTGATAGTGGCCGCCCACGTGACCTTGCCTCTTTCCGAAAATTTCGGCAGCCACCAGCATCTGGGCCACCGCCACAAAGCCGCGTTGGGTATCACCGAGGAAACCGACGCAATTGCAGTTATCGTGAGCGAGGAGACCGGAAATATTTCGGTTGGTAATAACGGTGAACTGTTGCAACGTTTGAGCAAAGAAAAATTGAGTGAAGTTTTGATTTCATTGCTACAACCCTCCCTGTCGCCCGAACATCTGCGTCAATCTCAGACCAAAATGGGCCGCGTCACGCACCTGATTCGGCACGGCCTGCAACGCGATACCGATTGGCACAGTAATTTCAAAAATCCTAATCCTGTTCCAACTATAGAAGAAGATGTACTAACCAAAGATAAAAAGAATGGCAACGGCACGGGTAAACTGGCCCAAACCGAAGAAATTAATCCCAAAAGTCAGATCAGGAAGTAGCTGATGGATGCTCTCATCAAAACAATTAGCTTAGGGCGTTTCGTGCTGGCATTGCTAATAGCGTTGGTGATGTGGGGCTACATTCAGTTAACTCAATTTCCACAAAACACCGTCAACTTCCCCAGCATCCCTCTAACCGTGATTAAGCCGCCACCGGGTTACACGTTGGCTCAAACTACCACTCCACTTAGCATTTCGGTAGATGTACGCGGGACGGCTGATGCAGTGCATAACATTGTGCCGAGCAACATTGTGGCTACTCTGGATTTAAGCCACTTTAATAGCAACACCAACGCAGATGTACCAATTGATTTTTCCAAAACTCCCCACATAGATGGTGTAAGCAGCATTACCGCCACGCCTATCAATATTACGGTGCATATCGAACAGCAAATATCCAAAAGCTTTAACGTGAACTTTAGCAGCAAAGGGACAGCCGCTAATAGCAGCAGCGTGGGCATACCCAAACTTACGCCTGATCAAGTCACCGTCACTGGCCCTAAAAGTTTGGTGGATCAGGTGGATAAGGCGAATGTGCTGCTCGACATTTCCAGCCTGACCAGTAGCGTCACCAAACAATTCCCCATAACCTTGACGGACAAAAATGGCTTACCTATTCAAGACAAAGATGGAGACCTAAAAACCTCTCCGACCACAGTAGAGGTACAACTGCCAATTTCGTCGCAATATGTGACCAAGCTGGTGCCGGTGCAGGTACAAACCAAAAATACGGCGGCGGATGGTTATGTCATTAATTCGGTTAAAGCTGACCCGGCGGTAGTAACGATTTTTGGGTTGCCCGATGTCATTAGCAACACCACCGTCATCAATACTACTCCGGTGGATATTAGTGGTGCAAGCAGCCTCGTCACTGCTACCGCAGATTTGATAATACCCGGCGGCGTGGTACCCAGCCTCACTAAAGCTCAGGTCTCGATTGCTTTTGGGTTATTGGGCATCGAACGCGAAGTAATTGTCCCGGTAGAATTCCAAAATTTACCGCCTGGCTACACCTTGCTGCCAACTTCCACCTCCATTTCGGTGACGTTGGGCGGCTCCCGTGATGCGCTGTCACAAATACCTATCTCCGACGTGCGGGCTTTGGCAGACCTGACGGGTAAAACCCCTGGCAATCTCGAAAATGTGCCAGTACGGGTAGTTGTACCCGATGGAGACAAGGTGATTGTTAAATCCCAACAACCTTTCTATGTCAACGTGACTCTGGTTGCTCCTCCTACTGCCACACCCTCGCCACGCCCCCAACCTACCGCCACCCCGCTACCGCTACCTACTAACACGCTCGTGCCTCTGCCTACTAACACACCGCCCCCACTACCAACCAGCACCCCAACTGTTCTTCCCCCTAGCCCAACCCTGAGCGCAACGGTAGCAATTGGTTCACCCTCGCCTGCCACCACCACGATTTCAACGACCCGTGCCTCCAACGTTGCCACTACCAGTGCGGCTACGCCTACCCCACCCGCGCCTACTAACACGCCACCACCTGCTATCAGTAATCAGGTTACGGATGTTCCCCCACCTGCTACTCCTGCTCACCAGACGGTTGTTCCGACCCAATCCACCCCCATACCCCCTACCCCGGTTACGCCCGGTATCACCCCGCGCTCCGTTCCTATCGTCCTACCAACAGTCCGCCTCACTCAGCTATAAATTTAGGATCGAACATCTCCGGTTTCTGTCTGCGCCACTTCCGGTCTATGTTTCAGCCACTGGTCTGCCCAATTACTAATAGCCTCGACTACCGCGCCTAATGCCCGACCTTTGGTAGTCAGTAAATATTCGACGCGCACAGGTGTATCCGGTATCACCCGGCGCACTACCAAGCCTTCCGCCTCTAGCTCTTTCAAACGCTCACTTAGCATCCGGTCACTCAAGGCCGGAATAGCCGCCTTTAATTCGCTAAACCGCAAAATGCCGTGTAATTGGGCGCGTAAAATTACGCCTGTCCACTTGCGTCCGATTAACTCAATTGCCTGCTGGTAGTATGGGCAGAACGCCTCCTCAAACTGCTGCAACTCATGCCTATCTAAGGTGTCCAAATCGCTAACCTCACTTTCTCATCATTCGGGTTATATTCTAACTTAAAGTAAGCCTCTTGACAAGCGTAAGTCTAACTGTGGCAAGGGTGGTGAATATTTAAGATAACAGCCGTGCAAAAATTTAATGCGACTCCTCATAAAATTGCCCGTTGACTTAGCTCTGCCTTTGAGATATGATAGGTTCAGCCTTTGGACAATTAACAATAGCAGTGGTGAGCCTTGCTTTGTCACCCCGGAACTATTGTGTGGATGTAAAATAAAGCATTAAAAACCTAGAAACGGAGCAATCCACGATTGCGTCCACCTATCTTTGAGACGATTTTCCTGGATGTCGGTTCGACCCTGCTTGAGCTAAACGCCAGTTGGGAAAAGGTCTATCAGCAAGTCTTCCAACGGGCTGGCTATACGCTAGAGCTAGGCGAAGTTGAGCAAGCTGTGTCCTACAGTTGGAGTATTGTTTCCCAGGAAGACCCGACGGCTTTTTTTGAGAACACGCGCGAGGGTAGCCTTCATTGGCAGCGCGAAATCGAGCAGCGCGTGATGGCCCGGCTCAACATTCACCCCGACATACACGAGGAACTTTTCTGGCAGCTTGTGCGGGCATTTGAAGACCCCCAGGCTTATTATCTTTACCCCGAAACCGTTCCGACTTTAGCCCGCTTGAAAGAAAGGGGCTATCGGCTTGGCATCATTAGCAATTGGAGTTGGCATCTGCCCGCTCTTTTGGAATTTCACGGTATCGCTCAATATTTTGACCAGATTATCACCTCGGCCCGCATCGGCTGCTCCAAACCCAATCCGGCGATTTTTCAGGCCGCTCTCGACCAGATGCAAGCCGACCCTGCCAAAGCTTTGCATATCGGTGATACCTGGCGGGCCGATGTGTTAGGGGCGTGGAGTTTGGGCATCGGTGCGCTCTGGCTTGACCGTCGCCAAGAAGCCGCCCGTTTTGCTCCCCTTTCCGATTTGCAAAAACGTATTCGGATTGAAAAGCTTGACCAAATCTGGCCTTTTTTGGAAACCAATGTTGACCGCCTGCCACCCACGCACGCGCAGGCTCTTTTGACCAGCAGTGAGTCAAACATGAAAGAGCAGGGCCAATAATGATGAGTACGAATAAACGCCCACCTCAGCCCGCCACCCGCAACCAGTTTCAGCCTCGCCAGCCTGAACTCAAACAGCGTGGCAAGGTTTACGTAGCTCTTGACCTGGAAACAACGGGTGTGGAAGCCGATGTGGGCGATATTATCGAAGTGGCAGCTATCAAGTTCAGGTTGGAAGCGGGCGGCCAGATGAGCGTACTAGACCGTTGGCAAACTTTTGTCAGGCCGTCTCAGCCCATCCCATACAAAATTACCAACTTGACTGGCATTAAGCAAAGCGATGTGGCTAACTCGCCCAATTTTGAGCAAATTCGGGAGCGTCTGCATAACTTTTTGGGCGACCATCCGATTGTGGGCCATTCGATTGAGAGCGACATTGGTTTTCTGGCCCGCCAAAATTATATTGTCAAAAACGTGGGTATAGACACCTACGAGATGGCGACCCTATTGATGCCCGACACGCCCAATTACAGCCTGGTGGGGGTTGCCGCCGCCCTTAACGTTACGGCAGGGGGCGCACATCGGGCGATGGCCGATACCATTATGGCGCAGGAAGTTTTTGCTGCGCTGGCCGCCAAAATCGAAGAACTTCCGCCCGAAATTCTGCGCGAGGTTATCCGGCTGACCCAGGAGCTAGATTGGCCGTTGCGTCAGTTGTTCGTGGATGCGGCCCAGAACCAGGAACGTCAGGAAAGCGGGGGGGGCGGCAACGTATTTGGGCAACTCCTCAAGCAGCAACTGGTCAGTAAGGGGATGGCATCAGGCGACCTGGACTTTATGTTCCTGCTGCCCCAAGCCAAACCCACGCCTCTCTACGCGCAGCCCACCCTTGAGCCGTTCCACCCAGCCCATCTTAGCGAACGGGCTACGCAGGTGAGCAGGCATATCGCGGAAGCGTTTGAGCAGGAAAGGCATCTGTTGTTAGAAACAACGGGCGACGAAAACGAGCGCACCGAGGGGATGCTTTTGCCCGCTATCAATCAGGCGTTGCGAAGCGGCCAAAGCGTAGTCATCGCGGTCAATAACGAGGCCGAACGCGAACGCATTATGACTAAAATCATTCCCCAGCTGCAAAAGAGTCT
The DNA here is from genome assembly GCA_038207455.1 of Chloroflexia bacterium. Taxonomy (GTDB): domain Bacteria; phylum Chloroflexota; class Chloroflexia; order Chloroheliales; family Chloroheliaceae; genus JBBQZT01. The sequence continues at coordinate 32,372 of JBBQZT010000049.1, read as the reverse complement.
GGCCCAAATTGTCAACGGCGAACAGGGTACGGCCACTGACCGCCGCAGCCGCCGTGACCGCGAACGTCACCAGACCGAGCAGAAGCCGCCTTTTGAAGCCGTCTCGGTCAAGGGGATGCAAAACTATTTGTGCCTGCGGCGGTGGGACATTTTCCGCCAGGGCGAACTGAGCCAGGACGAGGTAAAATTTCTGGTCAAGCTTTTGGTGTGGCTGCCCAACACGCTTGAAGGCGACAGTGCCGAACTGCGGATTATGAACCAGGAAAAAATCTGGTCGCGGGTCAATACCCAGCACGATTTGTGTCTTGCCAGCCAGTGCCGCTTCTTTCAAAACGGTCAGTGTTTTTATTTTCGGGCCAAAGACCGGGCCGAAGGCGCACACGTAGTTGTCGCCAGTCAACCTATGATTTTGAACGATTTACGCGGCGAGACCGGAACGCTGCCCTATTACCAACAGCTAATAATTGATGACGCGCATCACCTGGAAGATGAGGCCAGCCGCCAGTTCGGAACATCTATTTATCCGAACACTTTGTTTGACTGTCTGGATTGGCTTAGTCGTCCGGTTAGCTGGAAGCCGGGCAATCTGCACGATGGTTTTCTACATCGGATACCGAAATACTTTGGGCCTACTCTGCCAGCCGAGATACGTGAATTTTTCCAAAATTTCTGCCAGCAGCTAGTCGCTCAGATAGATTTGGCCCGTAATTCGACAGGAGTGTTATTGCGTGATTTGGCAACGATGTTGGCCCAACATAACCAGGATAGCGGGCAGGGCGACGGACGTATCCGGCTCAACCCTGGTTTTCGTGCTGGTAAGTGGTGGGGTGAGGCTGAAATTGCCGGAGCGTGGGACGTGTTCAAGCTGGATTGGGAAGAAATTTATTACCAGTTGCGCGATTTACGCGACGAAATGGGGGGCGTGAAGCTACAACTGGTCAATAGTCCCGAACTAATGCTGGAACTTAACTATTTCGTGAACCGGGTCAACGACCTTCTAAACAAGTTGAGCGCGGCCTTTGAAGGCAACGATGCCGGGCAGGTCTGGTGGCTGGCATTGCACCCCCGCACCCAGCTAGTTAGCATCATCAGTGCGCCGCTCCAGGTGAGCCAGGTTTTGGAACGCCAGCTTTTCGACAAAAAGAAATCCGTCGCGCTGGTTTCTTCAACCCTGACCACGAACGGTGAGTTTAACTTTGTCAAAGAGCAGTTGGGTTTGCCCACGCCGCTGGAAGCCTGGCTACCGCCCGAACGCGACTACGCCAATACTACGCTGCTATATTTGCCCACCGATATGCCTGAACCAAGCCAGCCGGGTTATCAAAAAACCGTCGAGCAGCAAATTATCGAACTGGCCCGCGCTTCGGAAGGCCGCACCTTAGTGGTTTTTTCGTCCAACAGTGCTTTGCGTCTTAGCTACAAAACCGTCGTCAAGCCGTTGGAGGAAAGCAACCGTCTGGTGTTGGGTCAGGGTCTGGACGGGACGCGGCGCAGCGTGATGGGACGCTTTAAAAATACACCGCGTGCCGTGCTACTCAGTACCTTGAGCCATTGGGAAAATAGCGATTTTGGCAGCGACGAAGACGATGCGGCGGGGCTGGACATTAACACTCTGATTATCACCAAGCTGCCCTTCGATGCTCCCAGCGACCCGGTTTTTGCCGCCCGCACCGAAGGCCGTATCTTCGATGACCCGTTCACCCAATATAGTTTGCCACGGGCCATCTTGCGCTTCAAGCAGGCGTTCGAGCGGCTACTCAAGGTGCAGCCGGGGCGCGGCGTGGTGGTGATGCTGGACAGCCGCCTGACCCGCAAACAATACGGTGCGATGTTCCTCAACTCGCTGCCGCCGCTCCATCAGGAACGCCACCCTTTGAGCCAGATGGTTGAGCAAACTTCGGGCTGGCAAAATAGCCTCTCGGATGGATGAATCCATCGGAATAAATTATCCCAATTTTAAGGAGTGTCTAAAAGAGCAGTGTCACGTGGATGAGTGGAAATTTTACACTCGCAGCGATTTCTCCCGACATTTTATCTGGTTGGATTTACGAACCATCTATATTCTAAACAAATACTCTCCCTACCGTGCTACCATCTATCCCTTTTAGAAGGGCTAAACGGATTAGCCGGATTACTGCCATCCTTTGGATTTATTGACCTACCGCCAGCAGTTTTACCAGCAACCCCGTTCGGAGGCTTGATGCGGTCTCCATAATCTACTTCGCTTAGACCAGACTCTGTTTTATCCTTTTGCACTGGTGGACTAAGATGCAAAAACCTGGCTATTTTACCCCAAAGTGTCATTCAAAACCTCTTATAACCTATCTCGACTAAATTTGATTATCGGCCTGATTTGCCTACAATCCAATTGGTGAAATTTATTTGCCCACCGTTATTTTGCCCACCTTCTGCCAGGTCTGCTTTGATATACAAAAAATGCTGCCTGGAAACGTCCGAGTTCCTCAAGATGAAAAACGTAGCTTGCCAATTTTCCCCATCACTGTCCTTAAAATCCCAGGTATTCCAGGCTATCGGCCCGCTTTGGCCTTCGTCTCGCTTCGTCCAGCCTCCTTTTTCAAGTTGAGAAGCATAATACGTAGCAAGCGTAGCTAAGTTTAGGTCTGTTTCCAGCGTAGCAGACGAGTACCAGCTATTAGAACCGCCACCCCCACCCCCGCCAAGTTGTTGAATACCGGCCGGCGGACTCAGAGGCGGTATAAGGTTTTCGTAGGGTGGCCTATACTGCTGTTTTTGATTGCAAGGCGAGTTTTGGCTATCCGCACTCAAGTTCAGGCGTAGTTCGGTAAGAGTCTGCTGACCTATAAAAGCCTGGACGTTCAAGGCTGGGCCACGATTACCGCGACAAAATAGCATACTGATAACAGGGCCACGTAGCGAAACGGTGAAACCGCCTGACCTGCCACCAATCGGTTGTTCAAACTTTTGCCAGCCCGTTACAGTTAGTCGTTCGGTGTAAAACTCTATCACGCTTTCTGGTGTTTGTGAGCAATCTAGTACCATCTCAATGTGTTGCGGACTGCGTATCAAAGTACCTATAACGTTGCTACCTACAGGAAGGGGTAATTCAAATGGTAAATCTGGCGGAAGTTTCCCTAAAAACAGTTGCGGCTCTTTAATTCGCGGGTCGTTTGGGTGAATAGCCATACGTAAGGCCAGGTCGCGGTATTTAGCTTCTAGGTCGGAGGGGTCAGCCTCGCTTATTTTCTGGCTTGTTGACAAATTATTAACGTCTTCGCTCATTTTTCACCCCCTGCACCATACTAATTGAATACTAAGCCCCGTTATGGGTAGCAACAAAACGGTGATGGCCGTCTAATCAAGAAGTATAGTCAGAAACTAAAGTTTTTCTAAAAGCTGTCAGCAATAGGCCACGAGCAAAACCCAACACCTTTCAAATAGAAAGAGGTCAGCTTTGAGCGATGTTGGCTCTAGCCGGTAGGCCGCTGCTCATTGCTCGCGGCCTACCGCTTGCGGCTGGTACAAAAACTTGTGCAGAAAGGTGGGTGTAAAACGGGCCAGAAACTTTTCGCGCCGATAGCGGATTAGCTCGGTTTGGAAGGTTTCCCAGTTGTCCTGCACCTGCACGATGGCTTGATGCTTGTCACCCTGCGCCCGTAAACGTGTCCAGACTTTGTTCGAGTCCAGATAGTTTTCCGGCTCGTCCGGTTCTTTGTCCGACAGACCTGCCTGGGCCGTGAGGCTGGCTTGTTGGGCGGCGGCTTCCTGGCTATAGCGATTTTTGACATATCTATCGGTCAAGAAGGCGATGGACTTGGTGGCGTTGGGTAGCTTCTTGGTCAGGAATTTGGCATACTCGTATTGGGTCATACCGTTGCGCGGCTCAAGCTGGGCGCGGCGGGCCGTTTTGAGCATTCGGGCATAAACCGCAGCGGGGGCAGTCACGGGCAGCCGCAACTGGCTTCTGACCCACAACTTGCTAAACGTCACCAGACCGACAGCCGCCAGGACTGCGAAACCGCTCAATAACAACCAAAGGGGCGGGGTGTTGTTGGGGGTAATAGGAATGTCGCCGCTGCCACTGCCGTCAGGGTTAGTTTGGTCGGCGCGGCCACGCGGTTTACCAGTGGTGGGGTCAGTGTTGTCGCCGTTGTTAGCAAAGGGGTCAGGGCCAGTCGGCCCACTTACTACCGGAGCAGGAGTAGGGACGACGGGCTGGATAGCCGTACCATCAATCGGTAAATTGTTGAGGGGGTGGTCACGGCCCGGTGTTGGCTCAAAGCGCACCCAACCGTAGCCCACAAAATAAACCTGCGTCCAGGCGTGGGCCGCCGTCCCTTTGACAGTATATGTACCGTCGCCATTGGACTCGCCGCCCAAAAACCCTTCGACCTCACGCGACGGAATGCCAATACTGCGAAGCAACACGTTCATAGCTGTCGAGAAGTAAGTACAGTAACCTTGTCTGCTATCAAACAGAAAATAATCTACAAAATCGCGGTTGGCGGGCGGATACGGCACGTCCAGGGTATAGGTGAATTTGTCACTTCGTAGATAATCTTCTATCCGTTTAACTTTATCGTAGGGGTTGGAAAGGCCGTTGGTCAAATCCAGAGCCAGATTACGTACTTCGACAGGAATGGCCGGGAGCGTCAGGTAACGAGCCTTGACCCAGTCCGGGTATTCCTGGTTGGAGTCACGCAGACTTTGTTCGTCGTAGTTGTAGCGCAAGGCATTGGTATTATAGCTTTGACCGGGCTGCACTACCTGTTGTGCGCTTACGCCAGTCAGGTCATCGTAATTGGGCGCGTAGCCCTTCACCGTCAGGGTCAGAGGCTGGCCGTTTTGGACAGTATAATCAAGGTGCATCCCTTGATTGAGGCGTTCCAGGTCGGCAATTTGGGTTTTGATGGTTTGCCCAACCGTAGTAGCTTCAAATTTTTGTTTGGCGGTCAGGCCACCCTCGCCCGTGCGAATGGGGTCATAGGTAAAAGTCCAACTATCGTCCCTGGCGTGGTATATCTGCACCGAGGATAATTGGGTGGTGATATTTTGGGTCGCGTTAAAAGCTTGCAAGGCAGGAGCGGGCAAAATTGTGTTGGGACGGGAGTTATTGATTAAAAGATAGTTGCTGCCCCGCGCGATGTTCAAATCCTGCAACTTGGTCGTCGTGGGGAGGGTAACAAGCCAGTCGCCTACCTGGGCTTCGTAGTAGCCTTCTCTAGTTTGGGTAGCGGTTACTGGCCCTTTGGTTTGGGGGTCGCCCTGAATACTATATTTCACAGTCCAATTTGCGCCTTGATGGGTATAAACGAAGGTGATGGCCGGAGGCAAAGCTTTGTAGGCTGTGTATAGGTTGGTCAAAAGCGGCAGCAAGGTCGGCGGGACGGGTTTGTTATTGTTACTGGTGTCCACCAACACGCCGTTGACCTTTTGGAAAGCCTGGAGCGGGGCATTTTGGATGTTAATCGGCTCGTAATGGTAGCGCAAAACCGCCGGAAGCGAAGTATTTTTGAGGTCGCCGCCCACGAACATAGCAAAGCCCGTGCTTTCTAACTGCGTCACCGTGATTTGATTAACCGCGCGGCCCTTATCGTTACTGGTAGGTAAATCTTGGGCCGGGCCGAGGGCCAGAGGTGGGAACACCACCTCTGTTGAGGTGAGGGTGGGCGAGCTTTGATAGGTATTGACCCAACCTTTGCTGTTGTATTCGTCGAAAATGTTGGATTGTAGATAAGATGGATCGGTGCCGGAGACTTTCAAAATAGGGTCGGGGTTTTGCTTGAACGGGCCACCGAGGGTAAACGAATTGTCAAAACTGTTAAAATTGTTGGACGAAAAAGCGTCGCGGTGGGCCTTGTCGTTATTTGGCGAGACAAAAAAGCTGTTTAGACCGCCCTGGACGCTGCCCAACGGCCCACTCAACTTGTCCATCACGCCTTTGAGCGGGTTCAGATTGTCGTTGATGGGCAGACCGAAAGCCAGCAGTGTCACCAACAGCGTTAAAATACCTCCTACCGACATCGCGCTACGCCATAAACCGGGCCGAAAAAACAACCGACTGCGCCGCCAGCGTTCTTCGTTCAAAAAGACGTTCATGCGGATAACCAAAAGCAAACTGGCAAGCAGATATACTGCGAACGAACGAACCGCGCCGGGTGGATTATAGCTGAGGTTGATGAACAAGGTCACACCTAGCAGACCCAACGCCCACCAGGGTTTGTGCGCCCGAAAAATTAGCCAGACCGAGGCGTAGCCTAGCATCCATACCAGCAAACCCAGACCCACCAGGAAAACCAGGCCGTTGTCTTTTTCGTGTCCGGCGATAGTTTCTTGACACCATTTGACTACGGCCAACACGGTGCTGCCTAACTTTTCGCTCCACGACTTGTATTGTGGGTCGGTGTAGGGAAAGACCTGAATACCCACGAAAACCATACCCACGCTTATCATAAAGGAGTGGGCCAGGATTGCCGGGACAAAGCGGATACGGGCGAGCAGGAAACCTAACAAGAAGGCCAGTAACCCTGTGCCGATTAAAATGTTGATGCCATTTTCCCAGCCTCCCTCAACAATCGAGCTAACGACGGTGATAAAGGCCAGGAGCAAAGTAGCGAAGCTGAACCACCCTTCTTTGAGCTTATATTTTTCCAGGGAGTTCAGGTCAAATTCTTTATATTTATTTGTTGTCATTATTTTCTTCGGAAATAATTATCACATCTTCAAAAAGCTCCGAGACCTGACAGCTAAAGCCAGGCAGGAGCGATGATTTTAGAGTATCGTTTTCAAACAAGGTTTGAACTAACTCTAGAGCCAGTTCCGCGGGGTTGCGCCGATAAAGCTCAAGCTGACGTTTGGGCCAGCTAACTCTCCAATATTCACTTACGCCCCGCCGCGAATAAAGTTTCAGTTTCACCTCGCGGTCTCGTTTTTCATTATTGTTGTCGGGCGAAAGCACCTCGACCACCAGTTCAGGTGCAAGATGTAGTTTGCCATCGGCTTCCAGGGCCACGTCCGCCCGTTCTTTACTGATCCAAACCACATCTGGAGCTACATCATCATCGTCGGCAAAAATAATACCAGGTGCAGGATATACAATACCCGCGCTTGTTTGTCTGCTCCATGTTTTTAGCAAAAAACCAACCTGACTACACACGACTTGATGATTGTAGTGGGGTTGTTTGGATATATAAAGTTCCCCTTTGATGATTTCGTAGCGTTTACCATTATCGGGTAGCCCTAACAAATCCTGAGAAGTCCACTGTAAGGTTGTCATAGACTTTTTCTTCATTATAATAAATGTGAGGCGAGACGGGCCATCTCACTATCAAGAGCCTGGCTCAAGTCGTCACCACGCTTCAAAAGATGGGTCTGAATATTCATCGCTGCCAACGCGCTAACTACCAACAGGCTGCTTTCACTTGCCCCGAAAGTGGCTGGCTCAATCAAGGCCACCGAGACCTTGACCCGTTTGCGTAAGAGTAAGGGTAAAACCGCCACCCACCGCTCGTTCGTAGCCGGGGTGATGATGATTACAGTGTCGCTGGTGTTGAGGCGCGGCACTTCGGACGAAATTAGCTGGCCGAAGTCGGTTGTGCCTTGCGCCCGAATTACGGCCAACGCTTCTAAGATTTTCATTAGCTGGCGTTCGCCCCGGTCTGGTGCAACGATTTCGTGATGCTGTCCCCAGGCAATCATACCGACGGTGCGTCCGGCGTTCAAGAAATGTTTGGACAGAGTGGCTGCCGCCGTAACCGCATATTCTTCTGTTGAGTCAAGCGAACGCACGCCACTACTGGCCGGAAGTGCCGAAGCCACGCCCTGCCCGCCTTGATGGTTTAACACCCAATGGTTGTCGGCGTTCATATCCAGGAAGATTTCTACGTCCATCAAAGGGTCGAAGTCGAACTCTTTGACGATGAGTTTGCGCTGGCGTGCGCTGCTGGCCCAATGGATGCGGTTGAGGCCGTCGCCAGGGCGATAGTCGCGCAAACCATTAATATTGGGCGTAGCGTGCAATGTCGGCTGACTGGCGGTATTGCCACCCGGTAGCGAACCTGTCAAGCTTTCAAAACGGGCGATGTCAAAGGCTGCCGGATAAACAGTCAAGCTATGGCTGGCCTCGAAGCGGCGTTTGAAGCGAAACAAACCGAAAGGGTCGCCCGCATAAACCGTCATTGGGCCAAGCCGGAACTTGCCTCGCAGTAAGCAAACCGTCCGCGCCCGCCATTGCACACTGCCAAGCGGCATAAGGTTCTGAACGCAGTTGACCCGATGATTAGGCAGTTCGCTTTCGTCCCGAATCTCCAGCCACAATTTAGGCAAAATCCCCGTGTTTCGCAGGGTGATAAGTTCCTCGTAAGTGTCTCCCACCTGGGAGCGTTCACCATTGCCGCGCCGGGTCACTTCCAGAAAACGGAGACTAAGTTTGGCCCACACAAATGAGAAAATCATCAAAGCAATCAGAGCGTAATCCAGAATAAAGAGTAAGCGAATACGGAAGGCTTCGGCCAGGAACGCGATTAAGATTAAAATCAAAACAAAGCGTACAATTTTCATTCTAAATTCCTGTTGCACCACGGAGACACGGAGCGGAGACGGAAGCAGACAAAGTGTTGGCTTCATTCTGGCCCAATACTAATCCTGCTCCTGACCTTCTTTTAGATTTTCTCCGTGTCCTCCGTGTCTCCGTGGTGAAATGTTCTACCGGGCGACCAGACGTGCGCCGGGAACGGGGGTCTGGCGCAAAATTTCTTCCACAATACTGCTGCTGCTGATGCCTTTCATACGTGCGCTGGGACTCATAATCAGACGGTGGCCCAACGTGATGTCGGCCAGGGCTTTTACATCGTCTGGAATAACATAGTTGCGGCCTTCGAGCAGGGCGCGGGCTTGACTGCCCCGATATAGAGCCAACGAACCACGCGGACTGGCCCCCAAATAGACATCATCTTGTTTGCGGGTGGCCTCGACGATGCCCACAATATACTCTTTTATCAAGGTATCTACGTAAATTTCCCGGACAGCTGCCTGGGCCTCGACTAATTCTTCGGTTGTGACCACTTGACTGAGGCTATCCATCGGGTTGGTGCGTTGTTGACGGCCCAAAATTTCTACTTCGTCGCGGGCGGTGGGGTATCCTAGCGAAATACGTAGCATAAAGCGGTCTAGTTGGGCTTCGGGAAGCGGAAAAGTACCTTCGTACTCAATGGGGTTTTGGGTTGCCAGCACAATAAAAGGGCTGGGCAAAGCGTAGGTTGTACCATCTACCGTGACTTGATGCTCCTCCATCGCTTCCAACAAAGCGGATTGAGTTTTGGGTGTGGCGCGGTTGATTTCGTCCGCCAAGACGATTTGAGCCATAATTGGGCCGGGCCGGAACTCAAATTCTTCAACTTTTTGGTTATAAATTGAAACACCCGTCACATCGCTGGGGAGCAAATCGGGGGTAAACTGGATACGTTTGAAGGTGCAGCCGAGCGAACGGGAAATCGCTTTGGCAAGGGCGGTTTTGCCTACACCTGGTACATCTTCGATTAATACGTGGCCTTTACTCAAAAGGGCCAAAAGCATCAGTTCAACTTCGCGGTGTTTACCCACGATTACTTTTTCAACGTTACCCACCACCCGTTCGGCAAATTGCCAGGCGTTAGCCATTACTTTAATACCTCACTAGAATATATTACTTATATAAAGCCTATTCAAAAATTTCAGCTACTTTGAGCTTAAAACCGGGTATTACACCCTCGCCCGAAAGCTCATCACCTACTATTAGAGTTTGCATCGGCGTGTTTGGGTCAGCGTGATAAACTTCGACAGTTTTATCTTTGGGGTGGATGAGCCAGATTAGCTCAACTCCCGCCGCCTGATATTTACCCACTTTGGCGCGGGCCTCGCCTTGCCGTTTTTTGGTTTCCCAATCGTGTTCAGACCAGATTTCTATCGCCACATTTGGGACGGGGGCCACTTGCCAGGGTAATCCCTCTAACTTACGAGCAGTCGTCCAGAAAGACACGTCGGGAAGCGGTACATTCTTGTGGCCTAATTTGACACTGACTTCCTGTAACATCTCACCTATTTTGTCGTCAGGGTCAAAAGCAAAATATTTTAATAATAATCGTTTGGCAATGCGGCCATGTTGGAGTACAGGCATAGGCTTTTGGACCAACCTTCCATCAATCAACTCAAAGTTTTCGTCAAACTCCGGCATTTTCTCAAATTCGTCGCTGGTATAGGTACGCTCTACTATGGGTGTTTTCAGTTGAATAGTCATTATTCCCCTACTTTCTTGGGTTAATCCACCAAAAGATATTACTCGAAAAGGTCGGATACTTTCAATTTGAAGCCCGATATGACCTCTTCGCCCGTAAGTTCGTCACCTAGCCTAAAAGTCTGCATCGGCGTGTTTGGGTCGGGGTGATAGACCTCTATTGTTTTATTATCTGGGTTTATCGCCCATACAATCGAGACACCAGCCGCTTGATACTTCCGAATTTTTTCGCGGGCCTCGCCTTGCCTGTTTTTGCTATCCAGGTCGTGAGGTGAGAAAACTTCCACTGCTATATCAGGTCTGCCAGGATAAGATTTTTGAATACGCGCTACAATGCGGCTGGCAATTATGTAACCCAAATCAGGGACAGGCATAAAACCAGGTGCTATTTTGAAGGTAGTATCAAAAACCATTGCCCCTAACTTTTCTTTGGGGTCAAAAAAGCTTACGCTCAACATCAAACGACGGGCAATCCAACCGTGTTCGTAGTTAGCCACTGATTTTTTCACCAACCTTCCGTCAATCAATTCGTAACGTTCGTCGAACTCTGGCAAATTTTCAAATTCGTCGCTGGTGTAGGTGCGCTCTGTATCCACTGTTTTTAGTTCTACGGTCATATCTCACCTGCTTGCTGGCAATCCAGCCTGGTCAAAACCTGATAGCCCCTAAATATAGACACGGCAATCGGGCGGTAGTTACGCTTTTTTATTTGGGTCTGTTATGATAAATTATACCACAGACAGTTTGTGGCAGGACATTTGGTAGATTAACTATGGTTAAGGGTTGCTTAACACTTTTATAACAGATTATTTTTAATATGTCAGGCTGTTTGTAGGAGGCTGCTCCATCAGCCGATACAGCTTTCGTTTTAAGACCAAAAACAATCGGCTGGCGGAGCAGCCTCCTACAAAAAACAGTTAAGGAGAGCAAATTTGTGAACGCGAATGTAAACGGCCAGACCCGCCTTGAGAAAGATAGCATCGGCGAGTTGGCCGTGCCGCTTGAAGCTTATTATGGGGTGCAGACCACGCGGGCGATTGAGAATTTTCCGATTAGCGGACTGCGGATGCCCACCGCTTTTATCCATACCCACGCTTTGTTGAAACGGGCGGCGGCCCAGGTAAATTTGGAGCTTGGACAACTGGACGAAAATCTATATCAGGCCATTACCCAGGCCGCGCTTGAGGTTGAAGGGGGTCAGTTCGATGACCAGTTCCCGATTGATATATATCAAACAGGCTCCGGCACTTCCACCAATATGAACGTCAACGAAGTAATTGCCAGCCGCGCTAACGAAATTCTGGGCGGCAAACGCGGCGACAAAAAGCCCGTTCACCCGAACGATCACGTCAATATGGGTCAATCTTCCAACGATACTATCCCGACCAGTCTGTACGTTTCGGCTCTGGTAGCAATCGAAAAAGAGTTACGTCCAGCTTTGCGCGTATTGGAAGCTTCCCTGCGGGCTAAATCGCAGGAGCTTTGGGGCGTAATCAAGACAGGCCGTACCCATTTGCAAGATGCTACGCCTATTCGGATGGGGCAGGAGTTTTTGGGCTATGCGGGTCAAATCGAGCGGGCGCAATACCGACTGGGCGACGCGCGGCGCGAACTGAGCGAAGTGGCTTTGGGTGGCACGGCGGTTGGCACGGGGGTCAATATGACACCGGGTTTTGCGGCCCAGGTTTTGGCAAAAATGAGCGAATGGTTGGATGTGGAACTGCGCGAAAGCGACAACCATTTTCAATCGCAAAATACTCTGGACGGAGCGGTTCACACCAGTGGGGCGTTGCGGACAATTGCAGTTAGCATTATGAAGATTGCCAACGATATTCGCTGGATGGCTTCGGGGCCACGCGCCGGTATCAACGAGCTTATCGTTCCAGCAGTGCAGCCCGGTTCTTCGATTATGCCCGGCAAGGTCAACCCGGTGATTGCGGAGTCGGCTACGATGGTGGCAGCGCAAGTAATGGGCTACGACGTGACTATTGGCATCGCTGGTCAGTCAGGCAATTTTGAGCTAAATGTGATGATGCCTTTGGTGGCGCATAACTTGATGCAATCAATCCAGTTGTTGGCGCATACGGCGAATAATTTGGCAAAACAATGTGTGGACGGCATTGTGGCAACCGAGCAAGGGCCAAATATGTTGGAGCAAGGCTTGTTGCTGGCAACCCCACTCGCCCCGGTTATCGGCTACGACAAAACTGCTGCGCTAGTCAAAAAAGCATTGGCAACTGGACGCACTATTCGGGAACTAAGCTATGAAGGCAGTGGTTTGTCCAAAGCAGAAGTTGACCGTCTGCTTGATCCGGCTTCGATGACTGAACCGGGAGCAAGCACTGGTTCGAGTGGCGGCTAGTTAGCAGGGCCGTTGCAAGGCCAGGTATTTTGTTGGATATTGCTCTGCCAATAGACCATTCAGGGCAATCCATTGACGGAGCAATATCCAACAAGTTTAGGTTATTGGGCTACGCCGGGCCGCAAATACACGTCCAAACGATGGAAGCCAGAACGCACCTCGCCACGCAAAGCTGTTAAAGGCACTTCGCGACCAATTACGTTACGGCTCAACAAACGGTGCAACTGGTCAATATTTGCGACTGGCTGATGGTCAAAAGACACAATCACGTCGCCCGCCCTCAAACCTGCGCCCGCCGCCGGGCTGTTAGTTGCCACCTGCTCAATCATTACTCCGGTTTTGTTGGGTAATTTAAAACTGCGGTTGACTATGGGGTGTAGCGGCTGTTGTCGACAACTAATACCCAGGTAGCCGCGTGTGACCTTACCTTCCTTAATAATCAACCCCGCGACCCATCTGGCCGTGTTGATAGGGACTGCAAAGCAAATCCCTTGCGCTCCCGCGATAATAGCTGTATTAATACCCACCACCTGACCGTGTGTATCTACCAACGGCCCGCCGCTATTGCCGGGATTAAGAGCCGCATCGGTCTGCAAGATATTTTCTATCAAACGCCCGTTCTGGCTGCGTAACGAACGGCCTGTCGCGCTTAAAACCCCAGCGGTTACGGTAGTTTGAAAACCTAAAGGGTTGCCGATTGCGATAACTAGCTGGCCCACTCGCAATTTGTCGCTGTTACCCAAACTGGCCGCACGCAAGCCATTGGCCCCAATTCGCACAACCGCCAAATCGGTATCAGGGTCTTGCCCTATAAGTTGGGCCGGATAGTTGCTGCCGTCGGCCAGACTTACTTCTAACTGCAAAGCCCCGCTAACCACGTGGCTATTGGTCAAAATATAACCATCGGGAGTAATTAAAACACCGCTACCAGTGCCATTCACTTCACCAAAATTGCCAAAACCGCCGCGCCGCCCACTGCTGGCCGCCTTCTTGACCGCGATATTAACGACAGCGGGGCTGACTGTTTCAGCCACCTTTACGACAGCTTGTGAGTAAGCATCCAAAAAGCTTTCGGCGGCTTCCACACTGGCAAGGGGGTCGGCCTCGGTTCGCTCGTCGTGCGCCGCCACCCCGCTTGCTGTCAACCAGGAAGGAGTGGTGGCTACCCCGTCAAAATTATCCAGCCAGCCTACGTCGCTGCCAACATTAGTGTTATCTTGAAAATCCATAGTATTAAACCCTTTCCTACTAGCTTTGGCGGTTGTGATAACCACCAAATATGGATTATTTTACCAGTTGGAGTGTTAGAACAACGCTTGCGCTAACTTGACTTGCTAACTCACCTTCTTTACAATGAATTTGGTTGGTGCATCCCTGGCCCGCCTATAAAAAGAAAAGAGGAGCATGAGGATGCGCCACCCAAAACCAAAGGAGAGTTCAGGCGTGGAGTCGCAAGAAAAGCTACGAAAGATGGAGCTTGGCATCAGCTTGATTCTGCGGGGCGGGGTGTTACTGAGTGCCGCCGTAATCTTGCTTGGTATCGCGGTATTTCTGGTAACAGGCAAAACTGGCTACGCGCTGGATGCAAACCAGGGCAGCCATAACACGGCTGCTTTTACCCACTACGAAGGCCAGACCAATGCCGACCTGTATTTCCCCACCAACCCCGCCGATATAATAGCCGGAACATTAGCTTTCAAAGCCTTTGGACTGATTGCACTTGGTTTGTTTTTGCTCATTCTGACACCCATTTTGCGGGTGACGGTCTCGGTTTTTACCTTTGCCCTGGACGGGGACTGGCTTTACGTCGGTTTTACCGTTTTTGTATTAGCAATCTTGTTAGTCGGCTTCTTTTTGGGTAAAGCGGGTGGATAATTTCCGTTACAGCAATTTGTGAAAAACTAGCCCATTGCCTCCCGATAGACTCCTAGGGTCTGTTCGGCGGCACGTTGCCAGCTAAAGGTGCTGACCCGCCGTAGTCCTCGTTCGCGCAGTTCCGCTCGTAGGGTTGGTTTGGTTGCTAGTTGTTCCAGCGCGTCGGCAATCTGGCTCGTGTCGGTGGCTTCAAACATCAGGGCAGCCTCACCAGCCACCTCCGGTAGCGAAGAATTGTTGGAGCAGGCCACAGGACAGCCGCTTGCCATCGCCTCCAATATTGGCAACCCAAAGCCTTCGTAGAGGCTCGGCAGCACCAAAAAATCGGCTGCGGCATAGAGTTTGGGCAAATCGGTCTCGCTTACTTCGCCCCAAAAACGGACCGCCCCACCCTGGCTAAGACCCAAAGTGGCGGCGTGTTGGTGCAAAGCCTGGCTGTAGCGCGGGTCTTCGCGTCCCGCCAAAATTAGCCCCGTCCCTGACATGGTACGCTCCCGGAACTGTTTGAAAGCATCCAACAAACGTAGCAGATTTTTGTGTGGTTTGTTGATGCCCATATACAAAATATAAGCGGGTGGCAGTTCTAGCTCGGCTTGAAAGTTGGCTCGCTCCAACGGGTTGGCTGGCCTGAATTGAGCATCTACGCCATGCGGTATAACCTTAATTTTGGTGGGGGAAACGTGGTAAAGTTCGCGGATGTCGTTGGCGGCGGCCTGGGACACCGAAATAATCCGGCGCGAAGTCAGGAATGCCAGGCGCGTCGTCAACCCGAAAGCCAGCCGCGCTTTTTTGGACGGCAAACTGGCTGGCAGCCGCGCCGAAGTAACATCATGGGCGGTCAAAACTGTTGGCAGGGGCAAAAAGTAAGGCCGAATATAATAGGGAGCGTGCCACAAGCCAAATTTTTGAGAACGAGCCAGCCAGGGTAGTTGCCATTGTTCGCTGGGGCTAATCGGTTGGGCTGAGGTCGCCACCAGCCGCACTTTAGAAGGAAAAGCCTGGCCTAGTGTCATCAAATCATGGCGCGGTGTGGTCAGAGCCGGATTATAAATCAGGTTCAAACAAGCGTGGGAGTCATCTGCTACCAGCACCTTCCCTATCGCTTCGGCCAGACTATACACATAGCGGCCAATGCCGGGGAAACCTGACTGCACATAACGGGCATCAAGCCCAATTTTCAAATCGGGGGGGAAATTAACTGGCATTGGCATAGTCCGGTGCGGCCCACACTGGCGGCTGGCTCACTTTGGTCAAGGTAAGCAGCAACAAAGTGAACAGGTTTAAACTCAGGGCGTACAGACCCGCCACCGAACTTTGCAAAGCCTGGATATTGAGCAACCAGGGAATAATTAGCAGAATCACCGCGAGATTTGTCCACACTAAAATTCGTTGGAAGCGCGGCAACTGTAACGCAAAATCTAACAGGGCCAACCCCGGCAAAAGCAGACTTAGGGTATCGTAGTTATGAGAATAAAGCGTGGTTGCCAGCCCCAAACTGCAAAACACACTAAAGACTAAGATTGGGTTGGCCTGTAGGCTATCAATCCGACGTAAAACGAGCCAGTTGGCCGCACCCAGACCTAAAAACCCCGTTAATGCCAGCCAGGAAGCTAGATTTTCAAAACCTGTATTACGACTTAATTCGCTAACCATACCCACAAGGTTGGAACTGGTGCTAAAAGCGGTCAGACCCTCGTTAGTGCGTGAATGTAGTAGCCAATTGGTCAACCAGTTTGGATAAATAGCAAAAGATAGTAAGCTCAAAACTACTGCACCCACCGCGCTCATCCCTAGTACAAACCAGGCTCGTCGAAAACCAAGCCATATCAAAGTCATCGGCAGGAGCGTCATCACAAGTGGAGGCTTGCACAACCACGCCACCAAACATAAACCTGCTCCC
Source organism: Chloroflexia bacterium (assembly GCA_038207455.1). Lineage (GTDB taxonomy): Bacteria > Chloroflexota > Chloroflexia > Chloroheliales > Chloroheliaceae > JBBQZT01. The sequence continues at coordinate 15,986 of JBBQZT010000049.1, read as the reverse complement.
ACCTGCGACCCTAAATTGCTTGCTTTGAATTTCTGAGGTGGCGAAACCTGAAGGTCAGAAGCTGAAATTTGAGCTTTGGAGATATAAAAGGCGAAAAGAGCCAACAAAAAAGTTATCAGAAAAGAACTTTGCCCATTGAGCAAACTATGGATAAAGGCAGGGGAAAGCATAAATGGCACAAAACCCCCATAGAGTAAATAGCGTTTCCATTTCCGCTCCTGAGTCGCTTTGAAAAGGTGTGACGCATGTAAGGCCGCCTTGAACAATACAAAAGTAGCCAGGAAAAGAGCTTGATTGAATAAGGCCCACACCGTTGCCGCTAAAGAGTAGGGCAACCAGCCAAACGGCACAAACAAAACTACCGTCCAAAGCGGATAAGGAAAAGACACCGCCGCGTCCACACGAGTATGCTGGATTTGTCGGAAAATAGCGGCGGTATCAGTAGGGCTGTAAAGGTCATAGCCGTGTGTAACAGCATAACCGCCCGTCCAAAACCAACTAAAATCGCTATCAGCCGCGTCACTATGGCTGATAATAAAGTCGTCAATATTAAAGACCAGCCAAACCGAAAATAGCACCAGCAAGAGGCTTAATACAAATTTCACAACGGGATCTTTCAAGTAAGACCAACTGTGCCGTAGTAAGTTTCTACCGGAAGGCCAGTTTGCTGGCGTATGGTAGCCGCCTGAGCGTCTAATTCCGCGTCGGGCAAACTGCTGACCCGACTTTGAGCGGGCGGACGGGCGACAGTGTAAAGCTGCACCAGCTTTAACTGCCCACCGTTTTCTAAAATATGCCGAAGCCGATGACAGTATGCCTCAATTTCGGCACTGTCCGGCCCAAACCCATCTATCCGCATCAAACAGGTCTGAATATTAATGGGCCGCAGCCGGGCGGTTTCCAGAATATTTTGCAAAATGCGTTCGTATGGGAAGGCAGTTTTATCAATATTCACAAAATATTCAGGCGTGCCAGCATCGAGTTTGGCCCAAACTTCCCCGTTGGCCGTATCTAGCAAAGCCAGACCCGCTTTAACCCGTTCGCGGTTTAGCTCGGTGGCGTTGGTTATCAGCACGATTTTTACCGCGTCCGGCGCGAAACCAGCCTCGGCTCGTAAATCAATCGCCAGCTGGACGGCCTGGAGAAATTTGGAGTAGGTGGTGGGTTCACCATCGCCGCTAAAAGCAATATCGTTGAGACGCTGCAAAGCGGGCGGCATATCGGCAAACTCTGATTCTTGCCAGATTGAACCGTTCCGCGCCATCGCCAAAAGCTGGCTCAATTCAAGTCGTATTTGGGCCAGACTCACTACGGGTCGTATAACGCCGATAGGTGGCAATCGCACCAGACCCGCCCCTTCCCGAAAATCGGGCCGCGCTACTTCGCAATAGATACAATCAAAGTTACAAACCCGGTCAGGGTTGAGATTGATACCGATTGAAAGCCCCTTCGAGCGACGCGACACAACGGGATAAACCAACCGGAAGTTGCGCCAATTGCGTGGGTGCGCCGCGAACCCGGCTGGCCCTGCTTTGTTTTCATTCTCAATTAGCATAGACATAATTTAGCTAAGAGCTATCAGCCGACAGCTATCAGTTAAACCCAAAAACTATTTGTTCTACACTTTACTGATAGCTGACGGCTGTTAGCTACCTAAACCAACTCGATACTCAAAGCCACCGCGCCGCCGCCGCCCAAACAAAGCGTGACCAGACCGCGTTTGCCGCCTGTATCTTGCAAAGCGTGGATGAGCGTAGTCAGAATTTTCGCTCCGCTTGCCCCAATCGGGTGTCCCAAAGCGACTGCCCCGCCCCGAATGTTGACCTTGCTCATATCCATACCAGTTTCTTTGATATTAGCTAAAGCCTGAGCCGCAAAAGCTTCGTTCACCTCGATTAAATCGAAGTCGGACAATTGCATACCAGTGCGTTCCAACAGCTTTTTGACTGCAAAAGGTGGGGCGGCAAAAATGTATTTAGGCTCGATGCCCACCGAAGCGTAGCCAGTCACACGGGCCTGGGGTGCAATGCCGTATTTGTTGGCGGCAGCCCGACTCAAAACTACCATCGCGCTGGCTCCATCGCTCAAACCAGGGGCGTTCCCAGCAGTCACCGTACCACTGCCGGGCTTGAAAATCGGAGCTAACCGCGAAAGCGTATCAGTGCTGGTATCGGGGCGCACTGGCTCGTCACTATCAAAGAAGGTACTACCCTTTTTGCCCTTGATTTCGACAGGGAAGATTTCGCGCTTAAACGCGCCACTCTCGATGGCCTTGACCGCTTTAGCGTGGCTGCTGGCCGCAAACTCGTCCTGGGCCTGACGGCTAATCTCAAATTTTTCGGCAATAATCTCGGCACTCATACCCATATGATGGTTCTCGAAGGCACACCACAAACCGTCATGTACTACGGTATCCAGCATTTCGGCGTTACCCATCCGGTAGCCAGTGCGGGCTTTGGACAGTGCATAGGGCGCGTTGCTCATACTTTCCATACCGCCCGCTATCATCACCTGGGCATCGCCCGCAATAATAGCATTAGCCGATAGCATTACCGCCTGTAAACCGCTACCACAGACCTTGTTGATAGTCAGGGCCGAAACCGCGCTAGGCAAACCCGCTCCCAAAGCCGCCTGACGAGCGGGTGCCTGGCCTTCTGCCGCCTGTACCACGTTGCCCATAATCACATCTTCGACCAGTTCGGGTTTGACTTCGGCCCGTCGCAACGCCTCCCGTATCGCCATCGCTCCTAGTTGCGGCGCGGTAAAGCCACTCAACCCACCCAAGAATTTGCCAGTTGGCAACCGTGTCGCTCCCGCGATAAGCACATCATTGTCGCTCATTTTATCTTTACCTTTCTTACTTCTAGGACGACCACTAGCTGGTTGCTATTTGCTTGAATGCCAGTTTTCGTTTTCCTAGCCTGGATGTTAGCATAGGCTCGCCCAAAAATCAATTTCGGGGCGCATCAGCGCAAAGGGCGGTTTTTGTTGGATATTGCTCCACCACTAGACTTTTCGGCGTATTTCGTTGACGGCGCGAAACTATTCAGGCCGTGAGAGGACGCGCAGGGCTGAACAGTTACGATGGAGCGGTATCTTACCAACAATTTATTGGCAGAAGATAGCAGAGAGTGTGTATAATAGTGTAACGTAACTGTTTAGCTACTCAGGTATTGTCATTCCGAGCGAGGTACGAATGAGGCATCTGTGGCTAAAAACGTCCAACCGAGGTCAAAAATTGTAGCTGCTTCGCAAGATTCCTCATTCCTCAGCAACCAGTTGATGCCTTCATTCGGAATAACAGGACCTGAGTACCAACACGAATTGCAAGCTGGAGAATTGATTCGAAACGGCTAATTGAGGGCAGAACTGGTCTGAAAACTAAGTCAAAAGATGATTTTGTGGCCGTCGTCGGTACTGGCCCAACGGCTAAAGCCTGGAAATATTTCTATTTTTCCCTGCTAGTTTTGTTGTGCCTGGCGTTAGGGCTGGCCTTGACCGGACGCATCAGTTTCCTGGTCGCTTCCAGCAACCAGTGGCTGACGTATCCTTTTTTCCGCACTGGTTCTTCCGAAGGCTTAATGTTGAGCGAGATTGCTATGCTGCGGCAGGGCCGTTCGATTTATGTGCCGTTAAGCCCTGCCCAGTTTATTTCCGCCCCCTATCCGCCCCTCTACTATTATCTGGTGGCGTGGTTGTGGCCTCAAGGAGCCAGTGCCGCCCAGGGTTTTGAAATTGGACGCATAGTTTCGTTGGTGGCTACTTTTGTGACTGCCGCGTGTGTGGGGCTGACCGCTACTTTTGATACTATACGCAAAAAAGCTTTTTTTCCCAATCTACAAACTAGCGCACGGTTTTGGCGCGGCCTACCTCTTGTAATCGTCGGGTTGGTCGGGGCAGCCCTATATTTAAGTCTGCCTGCGGTGGCGGTGTGGGCCACCCGAGTACGGGCTGATATGACTATGACCGCTTTGCAAATGGTGGGGCTGGCATTGGTAGCCTGGAAGCCGCGCGGCTGGCCGATGTGGGCCGCTATCCTGCCTTTCGTGCTGGCAATTTACACCAAGCAGACGGCCCTGGCTGGCCCGGCAGCGGCTTTAATCTTCCTGGCTTTGCAAAACTGGCCTAACTATAAAAGAATTGGTTTGTGGGTGGGTGGGCTGGTCACGGCTAACCTTGTACCCCTACTGCTGCTTAATATAGCAACAGGTGGTGAGTTTTGGCTACGCTTATTCAAATATCACAATTTGGGCTGGCTGGCTGCCAATTTCAACCGCTACCTGGGCTGGTTCTGGCAGGAAAACACGGCTTTACTTATCGCGGGAGCAGGGCTTTTGGGCTGGGTAGTATTGGAAATTGGTAGCGTTAAGGGGCTGGCGAGGGGCTGGCTGCCCGCTTTACAACAAATCCCTCTCAGCCTGTTGTATCTGCTTTTTTCGCTGCCAGTTTTGCTAGGTTTAGGCGTAGCCGGAGCAGACCACAACCATTTCCTGCCCGCCGAAGCCGCCACTTGCTGCGTGGGTGCGACTTTGCTGGGCTGGGCCATGCTGTGTGCGCCGCGCAACTTAAACTGGTGGCTGACCGCCGCCGTTTTAATTCTGCTACTGCAACAGGCAGCCGTTTTTTCCGTCCCAGACCAGCGTTACGAAATCGAGTTCCGCCAATATAAACCTGATGAGCAAGCCCAATTAGCGCAGATAATTAAGTTGGTGGCTTCTAACCCATCGCCGTTACTGACTACTGAAGCTGGTTTCTTTCCTCTTAGTGGCAAAACTCCCAACTATGATGATTTGTTTACCCTGACCGCGCTGGTGAACCAAAATGTGTATGACCAAACAGGTTTGCTGGAACGGGTGCGCCGTAAAGAGTTCGGCCTGATACTCGCGCCACCCGGTGACTTATTTAACAACGGAGTGCGCGGAGATTTATGGACACCTGAACTGCTGGCCGCGCTCAGGGCTAATTATGTGCTAAAGTATCAAGATGTCTGGTTTGTGTATATACCCAAGCTGTAATCCGAGTCCTTTTTTTATTGTAGGCGGCGTGTCCCCGTACCCGCTATATGACGTACTAATACCAAATCTGAATAGTTACATCTGAATAAGTAATGTACATAAAAAGAGTCATAGCTACGGCTATTAGACCAATTCTACCGTGTAGTGAGAACCTTTCATAATTAAGGTTGGTTGCAGCTTTTGGGTGCGCCAACGGTTGAAACCGTCGTCTATACAACCCAAACCTGATAAATCAGGTTCTAATAACACGTTTTAACGTGTTTGAGGTGTATAGACGATGGTTTCAACCATCGGATACTCATAAAAGCTTAACAGTTTGCTTGGCGATTAAGCAACTTACACCAATTATGAAAGGCTTTCTGTAGTATCTAACCAGATTTGGTACAACCTGTGCGGGCGCGGGGATGCGCCGCCTACAGCTTGTTTGGTAACTCTTATACTAAATCAAGCGTGTCAAAATCGTGGGGGATGGTGACTGATAGGGCAGGCAGATTGGTATCAGCCTGAATCTGACTCATAATTTTCTGGCTGGTGCAGTAAGGGGCTTCGGAATGATGCACCAAAATAGTGTGGCGGGCGGCAATCTGGCTGGCAATCTGACGGAACTGTTGCGAATAAAAATGTCCGGTAATTTCGCTTAATTTGGCGTTGTCATTACAGTAGGTATTTTCCAACAAAAAATAGTCCGCACCAGCCGCGAAATTTAACAATTGGGGACAGGGGGCTGTATCGCTACTATATACCAGGGTAGGCTGAGTGGGAAAGGTCAGCTTGACGGCGACGCTAGGGGTAGCGTGGTGGGTGGGGGTAGTACGCAGGGCGAAATTCGTGTCCTGGAATACTGCTTCGTCCTCGTGGCCTTCTAAAGTATGCAAAGCCAGGGGGAAATTGCAGTAATCGCGGGTACGCAGATGCCATAAATCCAGGAGCGATAAGATGGTTGGCATAGTCTCTTGAAGTGCATAAATATGGAGCGGGGTTTCGCGCCCGGCAATTCCCAACGCATCTATCAAAGAAGGCAGCCCATAAATATGGTCAATATGTGAGTGGGTAATTACTAAATGTCGTAACGCTTCAACCCCTACGCCTAGCTGCCACAGCTTGCGCGACGGATTGCCACTACAATCCACCATCAAGTAGGAACCATTATGTTCAAACAACAGTGAGGTATTGTCCTGGGTGGAAGTGGGTAATGCCGAAGCAGTCCCCAAAAAAGTTAACCGTGGCATCAAATTATGACCCCCTTTATTTTGACCCAATCTTGGAATGTATTATCAATAGTGGCAAAATTAAGCATCAATCCTCTAGCCCGATTAATCTTGTTATGTAATTTTAGCCTGACCCGTCGCCGTTAGCTATGACTGGCATCACACCTGCTGTTGCAAATTATTCACTATCACCGCATACTTTTCCACCAACAACTGAGCCTGGTCAATGGACTGCGACTCGCCAAAAACGTGAAATAGCGGACGGTCAGCATCGGGCAGAATCAACACCCACTCGCTGCCCAAATCAATCCGCACGCCATCTACTTGTTGATGTCCGTTGGGGCTTTTATACTGCTCGTTGAGCATCCGCATCACCTTACCCTTATCCTCCCATCGGCACGGCACTTTGGTACGCACCAGCGCATAATTTGGCAAAGTGTTGATAATATCGCTCAGACGCACCTCGTTTTTGATGGTTAATTCCAAAATTTTGGCAATAGCAAAAAGCGCATCGAAACCAGGGTGAAACTGCGGGAAGATAAAGCCGCCCTCGCAATCCGTCACCATCGCTATATTTTCGCTTAAAGCCGCCTCCATTTGGGAATAAGGGTTGACTTTGGTGCGGATAATTTCCCCTTTGTATTGGGTCGCAATGCGTTCAAAGATACTGGGGGCGTTGACTGGCACCGCAATAATACCGCCGTTATTAGCTTGTAGTATCAAACGAGCGAAGGCGGCAGCCAACTGGACGGGCGCAATCTGATTACCACGATTATCTACTACAAAAATCTTTTCGCCGCCTGTATCAATTTTCACCCCCAAATCCGCGTCCAACGTGTAAGCAATCATACCCAACCGCTTGACGCTTTCCTGAAACTGGTCAGTCGTGCGAAAGAGTTTGGCTTCATCTACTGCCGCGTTGAGGGCCACTACATCGCAGCCCAATTCCTCCAAAATATTGGGTAGTACCAGGGCCGTGTTGGACGAACTGTAGTCAACCACGATTTTACGCCCCTGGTTATGTCCCTTCATTCCGGCTACATCAATTTGTTTCAAAAAGTCGTGGGTATAGCGTTGCGCTGGTTCAGGAGGGTACTCAATGCGCCCAATTTCGTCCAGATATACGCGCCGGAAGTCCTCTCGGAAAAAGACTGTCTCGATTTTGCGTTCCACCGTTTTGTCTATATCTATGCCACGCTTATCGAAAAAGAAAATATCTACTGTGCGATTGTCATAAGGCGAAAGGCGCACGTGAATACCACCCATTACGTTAGGGGTGATACGGGTAATATAGCGCGATACTGGTACGGGGACTGCCCCCAAATCGCCAACGTTGACCCCAGCCGAGGGCAAGCCACTCAAAATAGCCCGTTTTATCATACGCGGGGTGTGATGGGCTTCGCGGTTGACCGTCACCACGCAATCTTTCTGTAAAATCGCGCCGTAGGCCGCGCCTAGTTTGGCTGCAAATTCGGGGGTAATATCAATATTGACCAGTCCGGTTACTCCGTAACGCCCGAATAACACGCGCCGCCCCTGCGCCCCCCAAATAATGCTACTGGAAACAGTCGCCCCCCGTTCGATTTCTTTGCTAGGCCAGATTTTAACGTTGGGCTGGATTACCGCGCTGTCGTTGATAATGGTGTTGTCACCAATAACCGCGCCTTCGTAAACGAGTGAACGAGATTTAATAGTACATTGCTTCTGGACAATACAACCGCGTAGCTCGGCCCGCTCTCCGATGTAGCTATTGCGCCATACGATACTGCGGTCAATAGCGGCCCGTTCGTCAATTACCGTCTGGTCTCTGATGACCGACGGCCCCCGAATAATCGCTCCGCTTTTGATTTTTACGCCTTCACCTAGATAGACCGGGCCATATATTTGAGCATCCGGCGCGATTTCCACATCGTCTTCCACCCAGATACCGCCGCCAATATGTTTGCCGGGCATCGGAATCTTTATTTTGCCTTCCAGTAAATCGGCGTTGCTACGCATATAATCGGGGATACTACCTACATCTGACCAATAACCCTCGGCGACAAAGCCATAGATGGGGTCGCCGCGTTCCAGGAGCAACGGGAAAAGCTGTTGGCTAAAATCAAAGACTTTATGACTTTCAAAACGCTTAAATATTTCTGGTTCAAGCACATAAATACCAGTATTAACAGTATCCGAGAAAACCTCGCCCCAACTGGGCTTTTCCTGGAATTGGCTCACCCGGCCATCTTCACCAATAATTACTACCCCATACTCAAGCGGATTGGGTACGCGGGTCAGGGTCAGGGTGGCAACGGCCTGACGTTCGCGGTGAAAGTCAATTATTTTACCCAAATCGAAATCGGTCAAAGCATCGCCACTAATCACCAGAAAAGTCTCATCGAGCATTTCTTCGGCTAGTTTGACGCTCCCGGCAGTGCCAAGCGGTACTTCCTCTATCGTGTATTTAATATTTACCCCGTATTCGCTGCCGTCCCGAAAAACATCTTGAATCACATCGGCCATATATTGCAGCGTTACTACAATCTCGGTGATACCGTGTTTCTTGAGCAGTTCGATAATATGGCCCATCACGGGTTGGTTGACTACTGGCACCATCGGTTTGGGGCGACTAATGGTGAGCGGGCGCAACCGTGAACCTTCTCCACCTGCCATCACTACCGCTTTCATACGCTTTTCCTCCCTTTCGGCTTGCCAGATATGCTGCCTAAATCTTAATCCAGGCTGATTGTTTTGAGGTGCGGGCTGATTATTAACATAGCCCCCGTCGCTTTTTGCACCTGCTCTGCCGTCACGTCCGGCGCAACTTCGATTAACTCTAAACCGTCGGGCGTAACGTCAATCACGGCTAATTCGGTAAAAATACGATTGACCACCTGCGTGCCAGTCAGAGGCAGCGTACATTGAGGCAAAATTTTGGGTTCGCCCTTTTTGCTGACGTGTTCCATACACACCACTACCCGTTTCGCCCCTACCGCCAAATCCATCGCCCCGCCCATCCCTTTGACCATCTGGCCGGGAATTGTCCAGTTCGCCAAATCGCCGTATTCGGAAACCTGCATCGCCCCCAAAATCGCCAGGTCAATATGCCCGCCCCGAATCATACCAAACGAGTCGGCACTGTTAAAAATCGAAGCTCCCTGCACCATCGTCACGGTTTGCTTGCCCGCGTTTATCAAATCGGCATCTTCTTCGCCCGCGCGTGGAAACGGCCCGATGCCCAACAAACCGTTCTCCGAGTGTAGCATTACTTCCATTCCGGCTGGAATATAGTTGGCAACCAGAGTTGGCAGACCAATCCCCAGGTTGACATAAAAACCGTCTTGTAGTTCCTGGGCTACCCGTCGGGCGATTTCCTCACGACTTAAAGCCATTGCTCTCTCCTTATTAAAGCTAACATAACTATCCGGGCTGCTTGTAGGATGCTGCTCCGTCAGCCGATTGTTTTTGGCCGTGAAAGGCTGAATATATCGGCTGACGGAGCAGCCTCTCACAAAAAATAGGACAGGCTGAATAGTTACTATTAAAGCTAACTCTCTCGCAAGGTGCGTTTTTCAATCCGTTTTTCCAACAGTTCGGCCTTGATGATGCGCTGTACAAAGATACCCGGCGTATGAATTTCGTTAGGGTCTAGCTCCCCCACTTCCACTAATTCTTCGACTTCGGCAATGGTAATCTTTCCCGCCGTTGCCATCATCGGATTAAAGTTGCGGGCGGTAAGCCTGTACATTAAGTTGCCTGCTTTGTCGCCTTTCCAGGCTTTGACAATAGCATAATCTGCTATCAGGGCCGTTTCTAAAATACACGGTTTGCCGTTCAAAACCCGCGTTTCTTTACCTTCGGCGATGGCTGTGCCGTAACCCGTAGGGGTAAAAAAGGCCGGAATACCTGCGCCCCCCGCCCGGATACGTTCGGCCAGCGTCCCTTGTGGGTTAAGCTCGACCTCGATTTCGCCGTTGAGCATTTGCCGCTCGAAAATCTTGTTTTCCCCCACATAGCTGGCAACCACCCGTTTGATCTGGCGCGTGTGTAGCAGCACGCCGAGGGCAAAATCATCTACCCCACAATTATTGCTAATCGAGGTAAGATTCTGCACACCTTTTGCGTGTAGAGCCTCAATTAAGCTTTCCGGTACGCCGCACAACCCGAAGCCGCCGAACATTATAACCGCTCCGTCCGGCACATCGGCCACCGCATCACGCGCCGACGCGAAGACTTTGTTCATACTCGCTGTCCTTCTTAAAGATATTATTTGATAGCAAAAAACTTTGATGTCTAATCCTAGCTTACCACACTACCAGCCACGTGGCAAAATTGGGGATATTGTTCTTATCGTTCTATAGTAACCTGACGTTCAAGCTTGAATTACCATAATACCTAAATCCTGGTAAGGGGTCAGGTTTTCGGGGGGTACAATCGCTTCGGTAATGAGGTGGGTTAAATCTCGGAGAGGGCCGACGATATAAGGGGCGGCGGTATTAAGCTTGTCCGCAGCAGCTAAAGCTACTACGTCGGCGGAACTGGCAATCATAGCGCGTTTGACGTAAGCTTCGTCCAAACTGGGTACACTCAAACCTAAGTCGGGGTGAAGGCTGCAAACCCCCAACATACATAAGTCAGCCCGAAAAGAGCGTAAAGTTTCTACTGTCTCTACCCCGACTGTCACCAGCGAATTTTTGTAGAATTTGCCGCCAATCAGAATAATCTCTATCTGTGAGTGATTTGCGAGAGCCATTGCTATAGGCGCACTGTTGGTGATGATGGTAGCTTGCAAATCCAGGGGTAAAAATTGGGCCACCTGGAGGGTAGTGGTGCCACCATCAAAAATTATGACCTGTCCGTTATGCACTAATTTGACTGCCGCGCGTGCGATTTCAGTTTTAGCCTGAACTGCTTGCTGCTGGCGGTCTGTATAACTTACAAGTGCCGGCGAACGTAGCAGCGCACCGCCGTGTACCCGTTGGATTAAATGGGCGTCTGCTAGTTCGTGCAAATCGCGCCGCACTGTATCTTCAGATACGTTTAGCCGTGTGGCTAATTCAGAAGCCAGCACCTTCCCTTCCTGATGCAAAGTCGTTAAAATATGTTGATGGCGTTCCTCTTTTAGCAATTTTCAAGATACCTTTATTTCGAGCTAGATTTGGTCTATACGCACTTGACAATGCGTTTTTATGCACGTATTATAGGATAAGTGCATTATAATACGTTTTTATGCGGTTTGTCAATCATAACAAATTATCGGGGCGTGCAAAAATGACGCGCCTCTAAATTATCGGGCGTAAGAAGCAATTTTTAAAATAGGGAGATTATGAAAACAATCACAAATGAACGAACTAAAGTCGAACGCACCATCGGGCTGCGCTGGCAACTTGGTTTGGCATTCCTGGCTTTTATTTTAATTGGGGCAAACGATGGCGGCGTAGGGGTAATTTTACCGAGTCTGCGCGAATATTATGGGGTAGATAAAGCTACGGTGGGCTTTATGTTTCTGGCTGGAACGGCAGGCTATTTGATAGCGGGTTTTAGCAGTGGGCTTTTGGTCGAGAAACTGGGGCCACGTGTATTTTTGATGCTAGGTTCAAGCTTTTTTGTGGTGGGGGTATTTATAGTCAGCTTGAGGCCGATATTTGGTTTGCTGTTAGCCACTTTTTTAATCCTGGGCTTCGGGGTAGCCATCCTCGACGCGGGTTTGAACGCCTATATCGCCCGACTGCCTAACAGCACGCCTATCCTCAATTATCTGCACGCCTTTTACGCCGCCGGAGCGTTTATCGGCCCGCTTATCGCGTCTGGTATCCTGGCTTTGGGGGCAAGCTGGAACAATCTTTATCTGGTCTGGATTGGGTTAGGGTTGGTGGTGTTGGCGGGTTTCGCGGTACTTTATAACGGGCGCGGCCAAACCTCAGCGCAAGAACGGGCCGCGGGCAAAAACGATGGCAACGTGATGTTGGTGGCTCTCAGAGTGCGGGCGGTCTGGATAGCGGCTTTTTTCCTGCTTTTCTATACAGGCGCGGAAGTAACAACGGGCAGTTGGGGCTATACCTTCCTGACCGAAGACCGTCATCAGGAAATCGTCCTGGCAGGCTGGATGGTCAGCGGCTACTGGCTGGGCTTGATGCTCGGACGTTTGATTTTGGGCAAATTATCTGAACGTATCGGCGGCAAAAATCTGATTCAAGGCTGCCTGGTAGGGGTAGTGGTCGGCCTGATGTTGGTTTGGTTAGTTCCGATTGGCATCGCCGCCGCTATAGGTTTGTTTGTGACTGGCTTTAGCCTCGGCCCAATCTTTCCTACCACCATCGCCTTGATGCCCACGCTTGTACCAGACCGCATCGTAGCCACCGCCATCGGTTTTCTAGCCAGCTTCGCCGCCACAGGTGCGGCCCTGATGCCCTGGCTGGCGGGCAATCTAGCTCAGGGCGCGGGTCTATGGACACTTTTGCCCTTTGTAATGGTGCTGGCTCTGGCCGATTTGGGTTTGTGGCTAGTTTTACAACGCACGCCCAAACCAGTGGCAGTTTGAATTATTGGTTGTATCTGTTCAGTTCGATTGTAGGGATTGTGAGAAAGCTCTGCCTATAGATGTTCTTGAATTATCCATTGGCGGAGCAATGTCCCACATATACCCGACTTTGCCCCGCAAGCCCCATTTGAACAGTTTTGATTTTAGACCGCCACCTGCACCTGCTCAACCTTGCTGTTGGTTGCGCTCTCGAAGTGGTGGCGTACCAGGGGATATTCCAGGCTATCGGCCAACGCTATCCAACTGGCCTCAATCACATTCGTGCTGCTGCCAACGGTGTGCCAGGTGTCCGTGCCGTCGCCACTAGCAATCGTGACCCGAATCTGGGAAGCAGTGCCTTCTTCGTTGAGGACACGCACTTTGTAATCTATTAAGCGCACGCTGTCCAGTTGCGGGTAGAAGGGCGCGAGAGCTTTGCGGAAAGCGGCATCGAGCGCGTTGACCGGGCCGTTCCCCTCGGCTGCCGTGTGCATTATTACGTCTTCCACTTTGAGCTTGACCGTCGCTTCGCTCATTAACTCCCCGGTACTGCCGCGTTTTTCCGATAACACTAGCATATCGCGCAGTTCAAAAGGGGCAACATAATCGGCCTGGGTGCGCCACATCAACAGTTCAAAGCTGGCCTCGGCGTTTTCAAACTGGAAGCCTTTGCTTTCCAATTGTTTGATTTGCTCAATCACGCCGCGCACTTCGGCATCCCCTTTGTGCAAACCGAGGCCCATTTGATAGGCTTTATGCAGAACGTTGGATTGTCCAGCCAGTTCACTGACCAGGACACGCTGATGATTGCCCACCTGCTCCGGCACGATATGCTCATAGGTGCGGCGGTCTTTCATCACCGCGTCCACGTGAACCCCGCCTTTATGAGCGAAAGCACTACGGCCCACAAAGGGCATCTGGTTATTATGAGCCAGATTTGCTACTTCCGCCACGTAATGCGAGGTTTCGGTTAGTTTAGTCACGCTGCCCAGGGGCAAACATTCGTAACCCATTTTGAGTTCTAAATTGCTGATGACCGAAACCAGATTGACGTTTCCGCAGCGTTCGCCGTAGCCGTTAATCGTCCCCTGCACTTGCCGCGCCCCGTTCTGTACTGCGAACAAAGTATTGGCACAGGCTAAATCGCCATCGTTATGCACGTGGATACCCAGCGGGGTGGTCACTTCGGCTTTGACGCGGGCCATAATATCGGCTACTTCGTGGGTCAAAAGCCCGCCATTGGTATCGCACAACACAATCCAATCTGCCCCGGCCTGGGCTGCCCGCCGTAACGTTGCCAGCGCGTAGTCAGGGTTGGCCTTGAAACCATCGAAAAAGTGTTCCGCATCATAGACCATCTCGCGTCCCGCCGCCACAAAGAAAGCCACGCTATCGCCAATCATTTCCAAATTTTCTTCTAACGTAGTATTAAGCGCGTGGATAACGTGCAAATCCCAGCTTTTGCCAAAGACCGTTACCACAGGCGTGCGCGATTGCATCAAAAGGCGTAAATTAGCATCGTTTTCGGGCCGCGTATTGGGTTTGCGAGTGCTACCAAAGGCCGCCAGCTTTGCGTTCTTGAGATGCAGTTCCCCCGATGCGGCGCGGGCAAAAAACTCCTCGTCCTTCGGATTGCTGCCCGGCCAACCTCCTTCGATATAAGCCACGCCCAAATCGTCCAGCTTGCGGGCCAGATTTATTTTATCGTCCACCGAAAAACTCAAGCCTTCACCCTGGCTACCGTCGCGCAGCGTGGTATCATAGACCAGCACGCGCGGTTTCAACAAATCGTCTGCTGCATTACTCATAAATATTATCCTTTTTATCCAAATTTTATGTAACTACTCAGCCCTAAATTGTCTTTTGTAGGAGGCTGCATCAACTGGTTGCCGTCAGCCGATGGTTTTGGTTCTAAATGCCAAGATACATCGGTTGACGGAGCAGCCTCCTACAAGCAGCCTAAGTAGTTACCCAAATTTTATGTAACTATCCAGGTCTTGTCATTCCGAGCTTGCGAGGAATCTCTAACCCAATTTTCCAATGAGAGCTGCGTTGTTTTTTGTAGGAGGCTGCTTCGTCAGTAGAAAGCTGCTCTGTCAGCCGATTTCGCTGGCGTTTTGACCTTGAAAATTATCGGCTGACGGCAACCAGTTGATGCAGCCTACTACAAATGCCTTGAACAGTTACGATTTTATAATACTTGTTTTTCCATCGTCACTCGCTTATAAGCCGCAACCGAACCCCACGTTCCGGGCGGGCAATCCAGGGTAGCTACCGTTTTGTAGCCCCGTTTCTGATAATACGCTTCGTTGCCGATTTCTACCGCCGCCACCAGGCGTGTTTTGGCAAGCTTGCGCTGTCGAGCCACTTCTTCGACGGTTTCCAACAGCTTGCCACCCGAACCCTGACCTTGATAACGTGGGTCAACCGCCGCCATCCCAAAATAAAGCGCATCGTTATCTACGTGGACGTAAGCTGTTCCCACGATTTCTGTTAGGGCGGCCCTGTCCGGTGATAGGAGCAACAGAATTACGTCAGCATCGGCGATTTCAGGCAAGAACCCTTCAACGCTGGTACGCTGGTTCGGGAACAGCCAGCGATGGCGGGCATAAGCGTTGTTAATCAGCGTGACCAACCTTTGCACTTCGTCGTGGCTAAGGCTGTCCGCCGCCACGACTTTTACCTGGATTTGTTCGGTCATTACCTTGCTATTGTTTCTTATACATTGGCAGAAAACCTTCTGGTTACAATAAAGCACAAGCTTCCAATAAGCGCGGCCAGTTCAGTTCTTTATTCAAATTTTTGCCACGCGCTCTAGCCTGATAAATCCAATTATTATTGTCAGCCACACAACCTAATGTAATCAATTGTTCAGCCACACCACCGTTATTTTTAGCCACACTTCCGCCAACTGCCCACACCTGAACCCCTGGCATACTATCTAATAAAGGTTTACCATAATTGTGCCACCAAGCTTGATGCAAATCAGGTAGTAATTTCGGCGCGATACGATAACTGCCGGGCATATATACTGCGTGCAACGATGCATCCAGAAGCCAGATGCCTTTACTTTGCAATACATTAAGCGTTTTGACTTTCCATTCTAAGCGTTCCTCTAAACTCGACTTTACACAATTATGGTAGTGTCAGGGCTGGGCAATAATTAGAAGTCGCGCAGGTGTTCTATCTCTGATGTAAAATAGGTTTGCAACGCTATTTTTAGATTAGGAGGTATCAGATGCACCTGCCCGAACCTATTTT
>JBBQZT010000048.1:0-43902 GCA_038207455.1 Chloroflexia bacterium | reverse complement strand
CTTGAAGCGTGCGAGATACCAGACCGTCTAAGTGATTTGCACTGGGTCAACTATTTTGAAGAGCGCGGCCACGAAAGGTTGCTTAAAGCTTTGCGTCTCCGTGCTAATGAATTGGGCATCCAGCTGGATAGCGTTGGGCCTCCGGTTGTAACGGCAGCTAAACCAGCCGTCGAGCCAAAGCAATCTACTCCAGCCCCGGCACCCCAACCGCCCCCCACCGAACAAAGCCGTTTGCTGCGCGAACTGACCGAGCCGCGCACTACCCACCCGCGCCGCCTCGAAATAGGCGAACTTTTGAACCAGTTAGGAGACACCCGGCCCGGCGTGGGGGTGCAGCTAGACGGCACGCCCGATATGGTGTGGCTGCCCGTCGCTCCGGGCGGCAAATTAACCATCGAAAAGCAGACTTTCGTGGTGCCACCTTTTTATATCGCCAAATACCAGATTACCAACGCCCAATATCAGGCTTTTTACCAGGCCCACGACGGCTATAATAACCCCCGCTGGTGGCGCGATATGCCCGCCGAATACCAACCGCAAGAGCTATATAATTCCCGTACAGCTACGCTCAATAACCCGCGCGATAACGTATCGTGGTATCAAAGCGTGGCCTTCGCCCGTTGGCTGCATAGTCGGCTCAAAGATCAGGAATTGCTGCCCATTGGGGGTAACAGTTTTCGGATAGGCCAGACCGCCCAGGTGCGGCTGCCGACGGAATGGGAATGGCAATGGGCGGCGCAAGGCGGCCAGGAGGGGCGAGAATATCCCTGGGGCGAGTGGCAGGCAAACCGGGCCAATACCGTCGAGGCAGGCTTGGACCAGACGAGCGCGGTAGGAATGTACCCCGACGGGGCGGCAAGCTGTGGCGCACTAGATATGGCAGGCAACCTGTTGGAGTGGTGTTTGAACAAGGGTGAAAAACCAGCAGATAGTAGGGTGGATGCGAGTGGCGATTGGCGGGTGCTGCGGGGCGGCGCGTTCTACGATAATCGGAGTCGCGCTGCCTCTGCGGTCCGCGACTACTACGGTCCGCGTCTCGCTAACCGCGGTGTCGGGTTGCGGTTGGTGGTGGCTGCCCCTATTGCAGGCACCGATGGTTAAAACCATCGTCTAAACAAACCAAACCTGATAAATCAGGTTGCCGAACGGTTCGGTAACACGTTCGGGTACCCCCTGGGTGGTGTTTGATGTGGCTAGACGACGGTTTCAACCGTTGGCGTTCTTCCGTCAGAACAATCCATTGGCGGAGCAATGTCCCACAAGCAACTGTAGGAGGCTGCGCGGGTACCCCCTGGGTGTGGTTGCCGCCAACCAATATACATTATGCAGTAGTGGCGACGGCGGTTTGCAGGTTCAATTCCTCGACAGAAGTTTGGCGCATCAGATATTTTTGGATTTTGCCCGTCACGGTCATCGGGAAGCTATCCACAAATTTGATATAGCGCGGCACTTTGTAGTGGGCGATCTGGTCTTTGCAAAACGCCTTGATTTCTTCGGGCGTGGAGCTTTCGCCTTCTTTCAGCTTAATCCAGGCCATAATCTCCTCGCCGTATTTCGCGTCCGGCAGGCCAATCACCTGCACATCGGCAATCTTGGGGTGGCTGTACAAAAATTCCTCGATTTCACGCGGATAAACGTTTTCGCCGCCCCGAATAATCATATCTTTGATGCGGCCCACGATGTTGACATAACCATCTTCGTCCATCACTGCCAGGTCTCCGGTATGCATCCACCGAGCCTGGTCAATTGCGCCCGCCGTCGCTTCGGGATTGCCCCAATAGCCCAACATCACGCTATAGCCGCGTGTGCAAAGCTCCCCCGTTTGTCCAATCGGTACAACCGCGCCTGTCGCCGGGTCAATAATCTTGACTTCGACGTGGGGGTGGACACGCCCCACCGTTCCCACCTGTTTATCCAGGGGCGCACCAACCCGCGTCTGGAAACTGACCGGGCTGGTTTCGGTCATCCCGTAGCAAATCTCCACGTTCCGCATATTCATGGTGCTTTTGACCTTTTTCATCACCTCGACAGGGCAGGGCGAACCTGCCATACTTCCGGTACGCAGCGTCGAAAAGTCGGTCTGGCTAAAGTTGGGATGGTTTAGTTCGCCGATAAACATAGTCGGCACACCATGCAACGCGGTACATTTCTCGGCCTGCACCGCCTCCAAAACCGCGCCCGGCTCAAAGGCTTCACTGGGGAAAACCATCGTCGCCCCAAACGAAATGCACGCTAACACGCTCATCACCATCCCGAAACAGTGATAAAGTGGCACGGGGATACACAGCCGATCCTGGTCGGTAAACTCCATCAAATCGGCCACAAAGTAGCCGTTGTTCAAAATGTTATGGTGACTAAGGGTCGCTCCTTTGGGGAAGCCCGTCGTGCCACTGGTGTATTGAATGTTGATGGGGTCGTCGAATTCTTGTTGGCTTTGGCGATTTTTTAGTTCATCCGCCCCGACTTGGTCGCTCATATCCATAAGCTGTTGCCAGTTATACATCCCCGGTTTTTCCTCGTTGGTAAGCCGAATCACGGTGCGAAGGGTGGGTAGCTTGTCAGAGTGAAGCTGGCCTGGCTGGGCCGTGTGGAGTTCGGGACAGATGTTGTACAGCATCTCGGTGTAGTTGGAAGTCTTGAAGGCGGGAGCAATCACAATCGCGCTGCACCCGCTCTGGCGCAAAGCATATTCCAGTTCGTTGAGCCGATAGGCCGGGTTGACATTGACCAGGATTGCCCCAATTTTGGTGGCGGCAAACATAGTGATGACCCACTCGGCGTTGTTGGGAGACCAGATACCGATGCGTTCGCCCTTTTTCAGACCCAACGCCATCAAGCCGCGCGCAAAACGGTCAATTTCGACCTGTAGCTG
Source organism: Chloroflexia bacterium (assembly GCA_038207455.1). GTDB lineage: Bacteria > Chloroflexota > Chloroflexia > Chloroheliales > Chloroheliaceae > JBBQZT01. The sequence continues at coordinate 41,030 of JBBQZT010000048.1, read as the reverse complement.
TTGGTAGGTATAACGCAAATTTTGATGGCGAGACACCAACGCTTCGTTACTGGGGTAGCGGGTCGTGGTGCGGTCAAACATATCGCCGATAGTCACGCCCAAAAGCGGCTTATCGCTCGTGCCACTGGTGTAGCTCATCATCGGGCCGTTGGTCTCCACCCCTTGCGTCAGAGGTCTATCCAGGACTTCCATAGTCGTACTCCTCATTTATTATTTATCTCAAATTTCGCGCCGACAAATCGTGATGCGTTTTTCGATAGCCTCATGGAAACCGGCTTGCTCGAAGAAATGCAGGGCTTTTTCTGGGTTGGCGGCTGGTACATCTACAATCGCGGCTGCCCCCGCGAAGCCATATTGGTCGCGCAGCCGAGCCAGAGCCGCCAGCAGCACCGCCCGCCCCAAACCTTGTTTTTGATAGCTGCCGCGTGTACCAATCCAGGCCACCTCGCCCCGCCCCCCATGCAGGCGCGTGGTTTCAGGTTTGACCCGCAATCGGGCAAAGGCGGCAATACGGTTGGCCTCGTCGTCCCAAATCAGCAATAGCTTGGTAGGGTCGGTCGGCGGGTGCTGCCAGCCGTGAACCACGCGCTCGATAGTGGCCGTCGAATAACCCCAATTGCTAAAATAGCTATCGTTAAAAGCGGCGGTATATTCGGCTTCGTCCTGGCCTGGCACAAAGAAACGCAAACTAAAATGTGGCGGCAGGAGCGGCATTTCTACCTGGGTCAAATCAGAGCCGTCAATGTAAAGCGTCACAAAGTAGCGTTCCGGTTCAAGCCCAAACTCGCGCACCAGTTCCGAAGCGTGGGGCATCGAACCCGTCACCGAAAAGACGATATAGCCGGGCAATTCGGGTGCAACAGGTTCTAGCTCGTTTTCGTGCATCAGACGCAAAGCTTCTTGCATCAAACGCACCCCCACACCTCGCCGTGTCCACGCAGGGTGTACCAGACCGTGCATAAAAAAGAGGTTGCGGCCCGAATCCAGACGCGGCTCAAGCGAAAGCGTACCCACGAAGCGGTCTCCGGCCTCCGGGTGTTCGACCACCAGCAAGGGATTGGGTGTATTGATATGGCGTTTGTCGCGCAACCCCGCCTCTAGCAAGTCGCGTCCGCCAATCAACCCGATTTGATATTCGAGGTCAGCTTCGTTATAAAGTCTAACCAGGGCTTCCATATCATTTTCGTCGCCCGTGCGAAGCGGACGCACCGTATATTTATCGTTTAGCACGGCCTGTTCCTGGCCCAAATGAGTAGTCATATTTAACCCCTAATTTCGTAAATCGAAACGGCCAATGGCATAGCGGCCACTGGCTTGACTATGCGCGGTGATGGCCCAATGACCGGGTGTGGCACGGTCTGGCTGATATTGTAGAGTAACTTTGCCCCCACCGTCCGCCTTAAAACGACCAAGCGGCACGATACTGTTGTCGTCACGGCTCACCCACACGTCCACACTGTCGCCCGGCAGGAATTCGTCCGCCTGAAACTGGAAAAGCTGGCTGGCATTGCCAACTTTAGGTTCAGTGTGGCCCGCTTTATACAACGCACTGTAAGCTATTTTGACCTCGCCGAATTGTAAAACCTGCCGATAAGCCTCAGTCAAGGGTTTATCATCGGTATCGGAGACTGCCGCTTTACCGTCTAGCCCTAACGCCGAGTTAAGCTGTACCCAGGCGACGGGTGGGTTTTCCGGGCTGGTGGCCCACGCCTTAAAATCATTAAAATCTTGATAAATTCTAAAGTTATCTGGGTGATTAGTCAAGACTCTTAGCGCGTAGAAGGCGTTAAAATCAAAATGACTGGTGGGCGGCAAATCGAGCGGGATAATGGTATCTTGTGGCAACGCTCCATTGGCCCAGGTATTTTTTAGCCAGATGCTTGCCTGACGTATCCCCTGGCTCGGAAAGTCCAGCGAACGACTAAAAATAATTTGAAGCTGGCTAAAAATCAGGGCTATCAAAATAAGCTGGACAGCCAGACGTTGCCAGTTATGTTTGAGTTTGCCCGCTATCCATTGAAACAGGTAAACCGCGATGGGCAGCAGCAAGAGCAAATTCGAGACCGGATACCGTGCGCTACCGGGCGCGATATTGTTGTAGGGCAAAGTAGTCGTGATAAAAAGCACGAACTCGCCCCACACCAGGGCTAGATAGGGGCGGGCGTGACGGATAGGCTTCCAAACCAGCAAAAGGCTACCCAATACCGCCGGAAGGGTCAATCGCCAGGCCAGTTCTAGCAAAGTGCGCGGGTAAAACTCCAGCCGTCCCCACAAATCTATTTGCTGGTTTTGGCTGTTTAGGCGGTGATTAAGTTCGCTGGTGATGTCGGCAAAGGCCAGTGGCGAACCGCGTTGGACAAAGCTTAAACCCAGCCAAAAGACGATAAACAAAAAAGGTATCACCAGCGGTAGAAGCAGCTTGAAATTAAAAAGCTTGCTTCGATATGCTATCAGTAGCACCAAAGCCACGTATATCACACTATAAAACCAGGCTTCATAGCGTACCGCCGTCGCCCCCAAAAGGCCCAACCCGGCCCAATACAAATAACGATTTTTTGCCAGAGTCAACCAACGCAGAAAGAAGACCACGCCCAGGCTCAAAAACATATTGGTCAGGCTTTCGGACATTCCGCTCAGGCCGAACCAGATTTCCCAGGGGAATAAGGCCGCCAGCATCGCGGTAAAGTAGGCGTTGGTACGCCCGAAAAGCTGGTAGCCAATCAGGAAAAAATTAACAGTGGTGATGACCGAAGCCCCAAAGTTGACCAAGCGCGGCACGTGCAGCAAGTCGGGCCAAAAGTGCATCAAGCTACCATTGAGCCAGAATTGGAGCGGTAGCCATGCATCCACCTGGAGACCCCCGTGTTGCGACCAGTTCCAGGCTTGCAAGGAGCGGGTAAAACCGTCCGCGTCGTATTCCAGGTAGCCGCTCCGCCACAACGCCAGACTGACCAGAGCTTTGACCACTACCAACAATGGCAAGAACAACAAAACAAAGCGGATTTCGCCGGACGTACCCCTTTTGCCAATTCCGAGTTTGAAATTTTTGAAACGGGTTGACGCAGCCGCAGTTTTATCTGACTCTAATAGTGGCAACGTCTGGCTGGCCCAGCTAGTTTGGTTCAAATTTTGCCTGAATAGACCCAAGTTCAAGTTCTTTCCGTATTATAACGTGTGCTTCCGCCCGGTTTTTGTAGCCCGGTTTTCAGAGAGATTATAGCACAGCCAATTTTAAGCGTCGCGATGGCCTTGCTGCTATAACAACTTGTGGAGGACAAACCTCCTAAATATGCTAGAATAGACACCTTAAAAGGTAGATATGTCACTAAAAGGTTTTATAAGTAAATGCCCAAACCTATAATTACACGACAAAATGAAGACCCCCAGGAACGGGCCATCCGGCTTTTACAGCCTCAAATCTTGCCCACTTTAGCCCGATTGCCCGCCGCCGAGTTTACTTTGCGGCAGTTCATAATGTATCTGCGGGCGACGGAAGCGGGCGAAGAAGCCTACCAATACGCGGTTTCGGGCTGGCCCACTAACCTTACGGTAGGCCGCCAGACAATTCACGGCCAGATTATCCCCCAACTGTTGCGGATTGTTGGGCGGGCCGAATGGTTGGGTTACGTTTATGGCGACCCTTCAGAAGAAGATGGCCTCGCTGTTCCCACGCGCTGGTCACGCCATCTTGACTCAAAATCGGGTTGACAAACCAAAACCGGAAGCGTATAATGCAAATCCGCACTGAGAAAGAATGTGCAGAGATTTTGCGGCCTCAAAATAGTAGAGGCAAAGACCAGGAGGAATTGATTGCCAACGATTAATCAGTTGGTGCGTAAGGGCCGTGTCGCCACCGTCAAGAAAACAAAAGCCCCCGCGCTCCGCTTCACATTAAACTCGCTCAAGGGGGGCAAGGTTACACGCGGTAGGGGTGCGCCGCAGAAACGTGGCGTTTGTACCCAGGTGCGTACCCAAACCCCCAAGAAACCAAACTCGGCTCTACGTAAGGTAGCCCGTGTGCGATTGACAAATGGTATGGAAGTGACCGCTTATATTCCGGGCGAAGGTCATAACTTGCAGGAGCATTCCGTCGTCTTGATTCGTGGTGGTCGCGTCAAAGATTTGCCGGGTGTGCGCTATCACATTGTACGTGGAGCTTTGGATACCCAGGGTGTCAAAGACCGCAAGAAGGCCCGTTCCAAGTATGGCACGAAAGTCGCTAAGGGTAAGGGCGCAGCCACTCCTGCAAAGGGCGGCAAGAAGTAGTTTTAGCATTTAAGCTTTGGTCGTACTGCTCCCGAAACTTACACGCTTAGTAGAGTGTGGGCGGCGGGACAAACGAGATGCAATTTTGTTTAACTTGCGGTATAATAAGCAAGGTCGAAATTGCACTCTAGCCTGTAAAGGCTTGCTAATCCGCATCAACTCCAGGGTAGAGGTGGACTATAGCACAGGTCAGTCAAACAATTGTGAAAAAGCGTTTTAAGGCGCAAGCCAGTTTGACACAATTGCCCGTTTTAATAGCGGGGACTGAAATGGACAAGAAGTATCTAAATGCAGCAGACACGCGAACTGTAACTTAATAACCCTGTAACATCGGGTTATTATTTTGCCAGAGGCTTCCGAAAATCTTACGGAGCGTTCGCCAGGCAGGGCCATTAATTCGGTGACAGGTTCACAGGAAAATGCGCTCTGCCGATTTTTGCGCCTTTGGATAGCCAGCAGCTAGAGCCAAACAGGATTATAGAAACTGGGTACGGTACGAAAATAAGGAGAGTCAGATAGATGCCGCGAAGAGCGAAAATTACACGCCGGGAAATGATGCCCGACCCCGTTTATAAGAGCCGCACCATTGCCAAGTTCGTCAACAAGTTGATGTATGGTGGCAAAAAAGGGTTGGCCGAGCGCATCATGTATGACGCTTTGAACATTGTGAGCGAACAGGCCAAGCGCGATGCTTTGGAAGTGTTTGACCAGGCTATGCGGAACGCTTCGCCCCGTTTGGAGGTTAAGCCCAAGCGAGTGGGTGGAGCTACTCTGCAAGTGCCGATTGACGTAAAAGGCCCACGTGGTGAGTCGTTGGCAATCCGCTGGCTGTTGCGTTCCGCACGTGGCCGGGGTGGGCATACGATGTCCGAACGGTTGGCTGCTGAACTGCTGGATGCCGCCAATAATACGGGCGCAACCATCAAAAAGCGTGAAGAAACCCACAAAATGGCTGAAGCTAACAAAGCTTATGCCCATTATAAGTGGTAGTTATAGTAACTTTTAATTTTTAGTAGTGTAACTTCTCTAGCTCTATAACGTATATGTAATTGTAAAACTTGCTCTGAACTTTGCTTTGCGAACTTCAAAGCCCCAAATCAATTACTAAATTATAAATATAGAGTTAAGGCTCATATAAAAAACGGAGGTACTTCCTGTGGCAGCTGGTTCTGCTCTGGAAACATTAAATAAGACCCGCAATATCGGGATTATCGCCCACATTGATGCCGGTAAAACGACAACAACAGAGCGCATCCTATATTATACCGGGCGCGTGTACAAAATTGGTGAAGTCCACGAAGGCGCGGCCACGATGGACTGGATGGAACAAGAGAAGGAACGCGGTATTACCATTACGGCTGCTGCGACAACTTGTTACTGGGATGATCACCGCATTAATATTATTGATACCCCTGGACACGTAGATTTTACCGTCGAAGTGCAGCGCAGTCTGCGCGTTTTGGACGGTGGGGTAGTGGTTTTCGATGGCGTGGCGGGTGTCGAGCCACAATCCGAAACAGTGTGGCGGCAGGCCGACCAATACGGTGTGCCACGCATTTGTTTTGCCAACAAGATGGACCGCACAGGCGCGAGTTTCTATCGCACCTACGACATGATTATCGAACGATTAGCCGCCAAACCCGTTGCTATTCAGTTGCCGATTGGCCTTGAGCAACACTTCCGGGGTATTGTGGACTTGCTCGAAAATAAAGCTATTATCTATACCGATGATATGGGCAAGACGATGGATACATCGGAAATTCCGGCGGACATGATAGACGAAGTCAAGAAGATGCGTGACCGGATGGTTGAACAAATCGCTGAGACCGATGATGAATTGACTATGCTGTTCCTGGAAGGCGAAGAAATTTCTAAGGAAAAGCTAGTGGCTGCGCTACGCAAGGCTACTATCGAGCGCAAACTTGTGCCGATGTTGTGCGGTTCGGCCCTCAAGAACAAAGGTGTGCAGCCGTTGCTGGACGCGATTGTAGCTTACCTGCCTTCGCCGTTAGATAAGCCCCCGGTGATGGGTATTAACCCTGACACGGGCGAGGAAGAAGAGCGCACCCTGGACGAAAATGAGCCATTCTCGGCTTTGGCTTTCAAGATTGTAGCTGACCCATACGGGCGGCTGGCTTTCTTCCGGGTATATAGCGGCAAGGTCACAAAAGGCTCTTACGTGTTGAATAGCACGAAGGACAAAAAAGAGCGCGTCGGGCGGATTGTGCGGTTACACGCCAACAACCGCGAAGACGTGGATGAAGTGAAAGCGGGCGATATTGCCGCGATGGTGGGTCTCAAAGACACCTTTACTGGTGATACTTTGAGCGACATTGATAGGCCGATTATTCTGGAGAAGATTACTTTCCCAGAGCCGGTTATTCACCAGTCGCTTGAGCCTAAAACCAAAGCTGACCAGGATAAGATGGGTATTGCGTTGCAGAAGCTGGCCGAAGAAGACCCGACTTTCCGGGTGCGTACCGATGAAGAAAGCGGTCAAACCATCATTGGTGGTATGGGCGAACTTCACCTGGAAATCATCGTTGACCGGATGCGCCGCGAATACCGCGTGGAAGCAAATGTGGGCCGTCCGCAGGTGGCTTACCGCGAAACCATTACTGTGACCACTAAAGCCGAAGGTAAATTCGTGCGGCAGTCGGGTGGTAAAGGCCAATACGGTCACTGCTGGCTGGAAGTTGAGCCGCAAGAACGGGGCAAAGGTTACGAGTTCATCAACAAGGTGGTCGGCGGTTCTATCCCGCGCGAGTACATCCCTGGTATCGAACAAGGGGTGCGCGAAGCTTTGCAAAACGGTATCGTGGCTGGTTTCCCCGTAGTTGACGTAAAAGTGAGCGTGACTGATGGTAGTTACCACGAGGTTGACTCGTCAGTAGATGCTTTCAAAATCGCTGGCTCGATGGCAATTAAATCGGCGGTCAACAAAGCCAAACCAGTTATTCTTGAGCCGATTATGAAGGTCGAAGTGACCACGCCAGACGATTTCTTGGGAGATGTGTTGGGCGATGTGAACTCACGACGCGGTCAGATTATCAGTTCGGACAATCGCGGTGGCAACACCCAGGTGTTAAAAGCTTTCGTGCCGCTTTCCGAAATGTTTGGTTACGTCAACGATTTACGTTCGCGTACTCAGGGTCGCGCCAGCTATTCAATGGAATTTGCTCATTACGAGCCGTTGCCGCGCCTATTGCAAGAAGAAATTATCGCAAAAGCTAAAGGCTAGTTCCTTAATCGTGGGAGGTATGTCAGCCACATACCTCCAGCTTGAAGGCAATTTTGGCTGACATTCACAATAGAAAAGTTATTAGTTTCTGAGTAAGAGATATAAGTCTAAAACTCTAAGGAGGACATTTAGGTGGCAAAGCAGAAATTCGTGCGGAGTAAGCCGCACGTGAACATCGGTACTATTGGTCACGTTGACCACGGCAAGACCACTTTGACGGCTGCCATTACCAAGACTATGAGCTTAAAGGGTCTGGCTAAAAAGCGTGACTTCGCTTCGATTGACAACGCGCCCGAAGAGCGCGAACGCGGTATTACCATCGCTATTACCCACGTTGAGTATGAGACCGACAATCGGCACTATGCCCACGTGGACTGCCCTGGTCACGCCGACTACATCAAGAACATGATTACTGGCGCGGCCCAGATGGATGGAGCTATTTTGGTAGTGTCCGCTCCCGACGGCCCGATGCCGCAGACCCGCGAACACGTTTTGCTGGCCCGTCAGGTGCAAGTGCCTAGCCTCGTCGTTTTCCTCAACAAGGTTGACATGATGGACGACGAAGAATTGTTGGAACTGGTTGAGATGGAAGTGCGCGAGTTGCTGTCCAAGTACGAGTTCCCTGGCGACGATATCCCGATAATCCGGGGTTCGGCCTTGAAAGCTTTGGAAAGCACCAGTACCGACTCAAATACCGAAGACTACAAGGCCATTATGGACTTGATGGCTGCCGTGGATAGCTACATCCCGACCCCGCAGCGCGAGACAGACAAGCCGTTCTTGATGCCTGTCGAAGACGTATTCGCTATCAAGGGGCGCGGTACTGTGGTGACTGGCCGTATCGAACGCGGTAAGGTCAAAGTTGGCGAAACCATCGAAATCATAGGTATGTCCGAAGCTCCGCGCCAGACCGTTTGTACCGGCGTAGAAATGTTCCAAAAGACGTTGGATGAAGGTATGGCTGGTGACAACGTGGGGGCTTTGTTGCGCGGTATTGAGCGTGACGACATCCAGCGCGGTCAGGTATTGGCGAAACCGGGTTCGATTAAGCCGCATACCAAGTTCAAGGCTCAGGTCTTTGTGTTGTCCAAAGAAGAAGGTGGCCGCCATACCCCGTTCTTTAATGGCTACCGTCCGCAGTTCTATATCCGTACCACGGACGTAACTGGCAGCATCAAAATCCCTGAAGGGATGGAAATGGTCATGCCCGGCGACAACGTGGTAATGGAAGTCGAACTGATTCAGCCTGTGGCTATCGAAGAAGGTTTGCGCTTCGCTATCCGCGAAGGTGGTCGCACGGTGGGTGCGGGTGCTGTAACCAGCATCATTTTGTAAGTATGTGAATGGTGGGTGGCTCAACTAGCTTGGGCCACTCACTATTTTTGCCTGGAGGAAAAGATTAAATGGCCGAGCAGAAGATTCGCATCCGTTTGAAAGCGTATGACCACAAGATTTTAGACCAGTCGGCTGCCCAAATTGTGGACGCTGCCGAACGCACGGGTGCGCTGGTGTATGGGCCGGTGCCATTGCCAACCAAAATCGAACGCTATACGGTTTTGCGCTCTCCCTTTATTGATAAGGACTCGCAGGAACATTTTGAGATGCGTACCCACAAACGTCTGATTGATGTCGTCAAACCAAGTCCCAAAACGATTAATGCTCTGATGAAACTGAACCTGCCCGCTGGGGTTGAGATAGAAATAAAATTGTAGTGGTCAGCCGTCAGTTTTCAGTTAAAACCTTAGTTCCACTAACCTTAACGGTTTGGCGAAGGGGCTAACTTTTGGGGTGCATTTGACTGAAGACTGTTGACTGATAACTGTCAACTGATAACTGTTTGCGATGAGCCAATTCCGAAGTGGCAGGTAATACTCACGCTTACAGGTAAATTCTAAGGATTGAAGATGATAAACGCGATACTAGGCAAAAAAATCGGTATGACCCAAATTTTCGACGACAGAGGTCAGGTTATTCCGGTTACGATTGTAGAAGCTGGCCCTTGCCGGGTAACTCAAGTCAAAAACAAAGAGCGCGACGGCTACGAAGCGGTGCAGATTGGCTTTCAAGAGTCCCGCAGTTTGAGCAAGCCGGAACTCGGCCACCAAAAGAGTCTGATTCGTACCGAAGGCGAAGGCAAATACCCGAAACAATATGCTCTCAAGCACTTGCGCGAATTCCCCGATGCCGATATTGCCTCGCGCACGATTGGCGAAGAAATTAAGGCCGACATTTTCAAGGCGGGCGACGTAGTAGATGTGACTGGCACGAGCAAGGGTAAGGGTTTCGCTGGTGTGGTCAAGCGGTATCACTTCCGGGGCGGGCCTAAGACGCACGGTCAGAGTGACCGGGTACGCGCTCCTGGTTCGATTGGTAGCGGTACTACTCCAGGCCGCGTAGTTAAGGGTATGCGGATGGCTGGACACATGGGCCAGGAACGAGTAACAACCCAAAACGTGAAAATTGTGCGGGTGGATGCTGAAAAGAACCTGATTTTGATCAAAGGCACAGTGCCGGGTGTAAATGGTGGCTTGGTGATGATCCGCAAAGCGGTTAAGAGCAGTTAAGAAGGAGAGCGGAGAAAAATGCAAGCTACAGTTTATAACCTGAGCGGCGAACAGGTACGCACAGTCGAACTGGACGAGTTTATTTTTGGTATCAAGCCCAACATGGGTGTGATGCACCAGGCTTTGGTACGCCAGCACGCTAATGCTCGTCAGGGTACGGCTTCGACCAAAACACGTGGTGAAGTTAGCTATACCACCAAGAAGGCTTACCGCCAAAAGGGAACTGGTAACGCCCGTCAAGGCAGCAAAGGCGCACCGCATTACCGTCACGGTGGAGTGGCCTTTGGCCCTAAGCCGCGCAAATATACAAAAGAAATGCCCCGCCAGATGCGCCGTTTGGCTATGCGTTCGGCCCTATCGGTGAAAGTTGCCGAAGATAATTTGGTGCTGATAGATAGCTTCGAGACGCTTGAACCCAAGACAAAGGCGATGATCCAGGTGTTGCAAGCCCTAAACGTGGGAACCGAAAGAGTGTTGATGTTGGTGCCGCAACGCAGCGAACTAATTGACCGTGCTGCCGGGAACTTGCCAGGTGTGAAGCCACTCGTTGCTCAATACGTCAATATGCACGATATGTTTAAGTACCAGAAGGTAATTATGCCGCTTGAGTCGCTGGATATCTTGAACGGCTTTTTGAGCCAGGCAGCCCAACGCCACAATGGTAAAAAGTTTGCGGGGAGTGATGCGCCGGAAACCAGCAGCGATACAGTTACAACCGCCACATCTCAACCCAGTATGACCAGTTTCCGGGCAGGCGATATGGCTGACATTGCACCAGTGGTAGAAAGTCAGGCAGCCACGATGGACGTGCCGACTTTTGTGACTGAGCCAACTACGACCCAGGCTGCGACTACTGATGCAGTTAGTGCGCTGGCCGAAACACCGATTGATTTAGAAGTACCGTCTCTCAGCGTGGATACCGAGGCCGAAAGTGGCCGCGAAGTGTTGGACGCGCAGGATGTGGACGACAACCGGGCGGTTTAGTGAAAGCGGGAGAGTGAAAAGTGGACATTTACCAGATAATCAAACGCCCGCTCGTAACGGAGCGCACCAATGATTTGATTGAAGAAGGCATTTATACCTTCGAGGTTAGCCGCGAGGCTAACAAGGTTCAAATCAAAGACGCGGTTGAGAAGATTTTTAAGGTAGAAGTTTTTAGCGTCAACACCTTGCGGATTCATCGCAAAGCCCGTAAACGGCGACAGCGCGTGACTGGCTACACGTCGGTGGGTAAGAAGGCGATTGTGCGGCTCAAGCCAGGGCCGAACAACAAGATTGATATTTTTGAAACAGCATAAATAAGCCGCTAGCTTTCAGCTATCTGCCATTAGCCGAATCGAAAAGGCTGATAGCTGATAGCCGAAAGCTGATAGCTGATAGAGGAATTTTGAGATGCCAACAAAAAGTTTTAATCCTACTTCGCCTGGTATTCGTGGAAAGCGGATTAGCGATTTCAAGTTCGAAGGGCTTTCCAAGAATCGGCCCGAAAAAAAGCTGACGGTTATTCTGAAAAGCAAGGCCGGAAGAAGCACCAGCGATGGTCATATTACGGTGCGTCATCAGGGCGGCGGCCACAAGCGTAGGTATCGAATTATTGATTTCAAGCGAGATAAATACGGTGTGCAAGCCAAAGTAATTTCTTTGGAATACGACCCCAACCGCTCGGCCCGTATTGCTTTGCTGCGATACCAGGATGGCGAAAAGCGTTATATCCTGGCTCCCGTTGGCCTCAAGGTAGGCGACAATGTGCGGAGTGGCCCGGAAGCCGAAATTCGGGTGGGAAGTGCTTTGCCGCTCAAGAATATTCCAGTCGGTACGCAAATCCACAACATCGAGATGTATGCGGGCCGGGGCGCACAAATTGTGCGGAGTGCGGGCGCAGTGGCGCAGTTGATGGCAAAGGAAGGCCAGTACGCGACAGTGCGGCTACCTAGCGGCGAGTTTCGCATGGTACGTATCGAGTGTATGGCGACGATTGGGCAGGTAGGCAACCTGGAACACGAAAACGAACGCTGGGCCAAAGCTGGTAAGTCTCGTTGGAAGGGTATTCGGCCTACAGTGCGCGGTTCGGTAATGAACCCGGTAGATCACCCGCATGGTGGTGGTGAAGGTCGCGCCCCGACAGGTATGAACCCCAAGACACCCTGGGGTAAACCAGCTATGGGCTACCGCACTCGTAACAACAAACGCACTGACCGCTTTATTGTGCGGCGACGGACTAAGTAGTTAGGGTTTTGATGGAGGAAAGAATTGTCCAGGTCAACCAAAAAAGGGCCGTATGTCGAGGAACGCTTGCTGGCTAAGATAGTAGCCATGAACAAGGCTAACCAAAAGCGGGTATTAAAAGTCTGGTCACGCGACTCGACTATCTTCCCGGATTTCGTCGGTCACACCATCGGGGTTTATGATGGCCGTCGGCACGTGCCAGTTTATTGCACCGAGAATATGGTCGGTCACAAGTTGGGCGAGTTCGCGCTCACCCGCACGTACAAGGGCCATGCCGGTAACGAAAAGTCAACAAAAGCAAGGTAGTTGTCAGTAGTCAGTTATCAGTTATCAGTCAGCATCAATCGGCTGTTAGCTTGTAGTATTTAGTCCTAGCACAATTCGCCAGGATTTAGTGCATTTAACTGACAACTGATGACTGACAACTGATAACTAATTGGAGATGTAGGGATGCAAGTCAGCGCAACCTTGAAGTTTATCAAACATTCGCCGCGCAAAGTCCGGTTGGTAGTCAACGCGGTGCGCGGTAAGCAAGTGGACGACGCATTGGCGATGTTGCGCTATATGCCTCAACACTCGGCACGAGATGTGGCGGCGGTTGTCGCCAGTGCGCGGGCCAATGCCGAAAATAATCTGTTACTGTCGCCGGAAACTTTGTATATCAAAGCGATTGCGGCCAACGAAGCCCCCCGTATGAAACGCTATGCAGCGCGGGCGAAGGGCAAGGGCGACAAGATTATCAAACGCATGACCCATGTGACAGTAACGGTAGAAGACCGGGAAGAGGAGACTAAATAGTGGGACGCAAAGTTCATCCAACTGGTTTTCGGCTGGGCGTAATTAAAGAGTGGCAGTCACGCTGGTTCGCCGAAAAAGACTATACCACGCTGTTGCACGAAGATTTCAAACTTCGCAAGATGGTGCAGAAACGCTTGAGTAACGCCTCGTTGAGCCGCATCGAAATTCAACGTTCGGCCAACAATATGGAAGTGACCTTGTTCACGGCCAAGCCGGGCATCGTTATCGGCAAGGGTGGCAAAGACGTGGACGTGTTGAAGGGCGATCTGGAAAAAGAGACGGGCCGCAAGGTTAAGCTCAACATTGAAGAAATCCGTCAGCCCGAACTTGATGCCTTCCTGGTAGCCGAAAGCATCGGCGAACAGATTACCAAGCGCGTTAATTACAAACGGGCGATGAAACAAGCTGTGACCCGTGCAATGCGTTTGGGCGCGAAGGGTATTAAAATCAAGGTCAGTGGGCGTTTGGGCGGGGCTGAAATGGCCCGTATTGCTTACGAAAAAGATGGCCGCGTGCCACTCCAAACTATTCGGGCCGATATTGATTACGGTCTCGTTCACGCTGCCACCACTTACGGACGGATTGGAGTAAAGGTCTGGATTTACAAAGGCGATGTGTTGCCCAGCCAGATGAAGAAGCCCGCTCCGATGTTAGTATCGGCGGAAGATTTAGCGTAGGAGATTTGTTCAAATGTTAATGCCGAAAAGAACCAAACACCGCAAAGTCCATCGCGGTAATATGCGCGGGCGGGCCAGTCGCGGTAACTTTATCGCTTTTGGTGAATTTGGTCTGCAAGCGTTGGAGCCGGGTTGGGTGGATAGCCGCCAGATTGAGTCGGCCCGACGTGCTATCACCCGTTATGTGCGGCGCGGTGGTCAAATCTGGATACGGATCTTCCCCGATAAGTCTGTGACAGCTAAACCTGCCGAGACTCGTATGGGTAGCGGTAAGGGTGCGCCTGACCATTGGGTAGCCGTAGTCAAGCCTGACCGCATATTGTTCGAGATTGCGGGTATCAAGGAAGACCAGGCTGCCGAGGCGATGCGTCTGGCGGGTCACAAGCTGCCGATTCGTACCAAGTTCGTCAACCGTACCCAGGCTCCTCGTCCCGGTGCAACTCTGGCTGAATTGACGGCGGAAGTGCATATTTCCGAGAAAGCCGAACACGCGATGGAAGTCGAAGCAGACACGATTGGCGAGCAAGACCACGAGGCGGGTCTTGAAGAAGCAAGTGCTGTGCAGACCGAAGCACCAGCCGCGAAGAAGCCGCACGATGACAGAGGCAAGCAATAAATGAAATTTGTGGTAAAATAGAAGCTTCGGATTGGGATACTACCGCGCAACAGTTGGCGCGGTATGCCCATTGGGAGTTTGAAGATTACCGGGAATTTAAGGATTACGAGACCGGAGCCGTGTCAGAAATGGCCGGGGTCAAGTAAGGGAGTGTAGGTTCGATGAGAGTTAATGAAATACGCGCTATGAATGACGACCAGTTGAAGGAGCAAATCGCAGGGCTGCGTAAGGAGCTTTTCGAGTTGCGCTTCGCGGTTGCCGCTTATAAAAACCCCAGCCCGCATCGCTTTCAAGAGGCTCGTAAGACAGTCGCCCGGATTATGACTATCCAGCGCGAACGCGAACACGAACAGATGGCGGCGGCGTTGCGAGAGGTGAAGTAGAAATGACGGAAAGTTTGGAAACCCAAAACGAGAGTACGACTGCGCTTTTGTCGCCAGTGCTGCCCGACGCAGTTGAAACCAGTTTGCCCGACAAGGCGAACGCGCCCGCCGAACCGCCCCACAAGAACCGTTTGCAAAAGGTGGGCAAAGTGGTCAGCGATAAGATGGACAAAACCATTGTAGTCGAAGTCGAGTATTTGAAAAAACACGCTTTGTACAAGAAGTCTATGCGCCGCACCAGTCGGTTCAAGGCTCATGACGAAGAAAATACTTGTAAGACGGGCGACCTGGTTCGGATCGAGGAGTCGCGCCCGTATAGTAAAGAAAAGACCTGGCGACTGGTTGAGATAATCAAAAAAGGAGTTAGGCTGTGATTCAAACTCAAACCCGCTTACGAATAGCCGATAACACTGGCGCAAAAGAAGTGATGTGTATTCGGGTGATGGGTGGTAGCGGTAGGAGATACGCTGGCGTGGGCGACATTATTGTTTGCTCGGTCAAGTCGGCTTCCCCCGGTGGTCAAGTCAAAAAGGGCCAGGTAGTTCGAGCCGTCGTAGTACGGACTGCCAAAGAGTATGGGCGGGAAGATGGTAGCCATATTCGTTTTGACGATAACGCCGCCGTGATTATTAACGCCAACAATAACCCGCAAGGCACTCGTATTTTTGGCCCCGTCGCCCGTGAGTTGCGCGAAAGACAATTTATGAAGATTGTCTCGCTTGCGCCAGAAGTGCTGTAAAATTAGCTATCAGCCATCAGCTATCAGCCCGAACAAAATGGTTATTAGTTGGTAATCATAAGAAGCATCAAAATCTTTTGAGATAATGATAATATAAAAGTAGATGGGTTGGCAGCAATTTTATCAGGCTGAAAGCTAACAGCTAACAGCTAATAGCTTTAGGAGTGGAAAGATGAACGTTCGCAAAGGTGACACCGTAATGGTTATCACTGGTAAATACAAAACCAAGCGGGGCGCGGTCAAGACTGCGATACCAACAGCAGGTAAAGTCGTGGTCGAAGGCGTGAATGTGGTCAAGAAGCACATGAAAGCGCGTTCGTCAGTGCGGCAGGCTGGTATCATTGAAATCGAAAAACCGATTGATGTCAGCAATGTGATGATTGTTTGCCCGACTTGTAACGAAGCGGTACGGGTTGGTCATCGTATCGAGAATAACGAAAAGGTGCGCTTTTGCAAGAACCCGGCGTGTGGGGCGACTATCCCCGATAACACCGAGTGGCGCAGCCAACAGACTCGTGACCGCGAGTAAGTAGTAAGTAATTTTTGAATATTTTATGCCGTTCAAAGACCGCTGGTTTGACCGATAAAATAAATATATCGGCTCAAGTGTGGGCCTCCTACAAAAAACGTGGGAAGGTCAGGCCAGGACGACGGGTTAAGCCCGAATTGGTTTGAACGGAAGGAGATTGATTTAAGTGACGCAAAATTCCAAAGGTGGCAATCCGGGCAAGGGCCAGGCCGCCGCTAAACCCAAAAACCCTCAGCAGCAGGGCAAGGGTGGTCAGCCGCAAGGCCAGTCTAAAGCTGCACCACAACCTAAACCCCAAGCCGCGCCCGTTGACACAACACCGCAAGAGGTCATACCGCCGCGTTTGCGCGAGAAGTACAAAAGCGACGTTTCGCCCGCTATGATGAAGCAATTTAACTATAGCAACGTGATGCAAGTGCCGCGCCTGACTAAAGTAGTGGTCAATATCGGTTTGGGCGAAGCCGTTTCTAATGCTAAGGCGTTGGAAGCTGCTGTCGGAGATTTGACCGCGATTGTGGGCCAGAAACCGATGATTAACAAAGCCAAAAAGTCTATCGCTGCCTTTAAGTTGCGGACTAATATGCCCATTGGCGCGAGTGTGACCTTACGTGGCCCTAAGATGTTCGAGTTTCTTGACCGCCTGATAAATGTGGCTTTGCCGCGTACCCGTGACTTTAGCGGTGTGTCAAACAAGGCTTTTGACGGACACGGCAACTACACGTTGGGCCTCCGTGAGCAAATTCTTTTCCCGGAAATTGATTATGATAAGGTTGACCGGGTGCGCGGTATGGAAGTAACCATCGTTACTACCGCCAAAACGGACGAGGAAGGCTTACAGCTATTACGCTTATTTGGGATGCCTTTCCGTAAGTAACCTGATTTTCTGTCATCTCGAGGCTCTGCGAGAAATCCTTAATTCAAACTACGAGATTCCTCACTCCGTTCCTCCGTTCGGAATGACAAATGCAGATTTTATTGGTAGGGGTTTGATTTACCACGCCCAATGCGTGAGAGTAAATATCTCCCTATAGGTTTTAAGAAAAAGGAAAACAATGGCAAAAGAGTCAATGGTTGTCAAAGCCAACCGTAAGCCCAAGTTCGCGGTTCGGGGTTACAGTCGGTGCAAGTTATGTGGTCGCTCCCGTGCTTATATGCGTAAGTTTGGAATGTGCCGTATCTGCTTCCGGGAAAATGCTCTACAGGGCAAGTTGCCCGGTGTCTTGAAGTCAAGTTGGTAAGAAGCGGGTCGCACTGCTGTAAGTTTAAGGGAGTGATTAGAAAATGAACATAACCGATCCGATAGCGGATATGCTGACCCGCATTAGAAATGCCTCTGTTGCGCGTCACCTGGAAGTCGCTATGCCTCATAGCACCTTGAAGGTGGCGATTGCGAACATTCTGCGGGACGAAGGTTTTATTTTGGATTATACAGAAACCACCGAAGGTACGCACCGCCAACTGGCTTTGCAACTGAAATATGTTGGAAGCAGCACGGGCGGTAGCAAAAAGGCGGTTATCACAGGTATTCAGCGCGTTAGCAAGCCTGGTCTGCGAATTTACGTCAAAAAGAGCGATATTCCCAAAGTGCAGAACGGCATGGGTATCGCCATTTTATCTACACCGAGCGGCGTGATGACGGGACGGCAAGCGTGGCGGGCCGGACTTGGCGGCGAAGTATTGTGCTACGTCTGGTAGGATAGGAGAATTGGAAAATGTCACGTATTGGCAAAAAGCCGATAGTGCTGCCTAAAGGGTTGGACATCAAAATCGGCGAAGAAAACGAAGTGACGGTGAAAGGGCCGAAAGGTACTCTCTCCCGCAAGTTGCCCGCAGCCATGCTGATTGAGCAGAAAGACGGTCAACTGGTTGTGACCCGCCCGGACGAGTCGAACATCAACCGCTCCCTGCACGGCCTGACACGCACCTTGCTAGACAATATGGTTAAGGGCGTGACTGAAGGCTATCGCCGGGAGTTGGAAATCGCGGGCGTAGGTTATCGCGCGCTCAAGGACGGCAAAGATTTGGTTATGTTGTTGGGGTTTTCCCACGCCATCAAGCTTGAGCCGCCCGAAGGAGTGACTTTTGAAGTGGCTTCCCCGACGCGCGTAGCCGTAGTTGGGATTGACAAAGAAGCGGTGGGCCAGGAAGCGGCCCGTGTGCGTGGTTTGCGCCCGCCCGAACCCTACAAGGGCAAAGGGGTCAAGTACGCTGGAGAAGTAATCCGCCGCAAGGCTGGTAAAGCTGGTAAAGCCAGCAAAAAGTAAGTTAGCAGTCGCCAGTCGTCAGTCGTCAGTAAATACAGTTAGCCTCAAGGGTTTTGACTGAAAACTGATGACTGAAAACTGACGACTTTTGGAGCGAGAGATGAAGCGAATTAGACGAGAATTGAGTCCGCGACAGCGGCGGCAGATTCGGGTACGGAGCAAGGTTTATGGCACGTCCGAACGTCCGCGCCTCAACGTCTTCCGCAGCGCAAACCATATTTATGCCCAGGTTATTGATGATGACAAGGGCCATACGTTGGTAGCTGCTTCGACGGTGGACAAGGCTGGCAAGCCAACTTTCAGTACCGAGATGAAGAAGGTGGAAGAAGCTAAAGCCGTAGGTCAATTGGTGGCCCAACGAGCGAAGGAAGCAGGAATTACAAAGGTCGTGTTTGACCGAGCCGGTTATATCTATCACGGACGCATCAAGGCATTGGCCGATGGCGCACGCGAAGGTGGCCTGGAGTTTTAAGGAGCTTAAATTTAATGCCAAGAATTGACGCGAGCAAATTAAACCTGGAAGAACGCCTGGTCAACCTTAACCGCGTGGCGAAGGTGGTCAAGGGTGGTCGTCGGTTTAGCTTCAGTGCTATTGTAGTGGTAGGCGACGGGGCTGGTCACGTCGGCGTGGGTATCGGCAAAGCGGCAGAAGTGCCGGACTCTATCCGCAAGGGTGGTGACGATGCCAAAAAGCAGTTGATCGAAGTACCTTTAGTCGGAACAACCATTCCTCACGAAATCGTAGTGCGCTACGGAGCAAGCAAAGTTTTGTTGCGCCCTGCTGCACCCGGCACGGGCGTAATTGCGGGCGGTGGCGTGCGGGCCGTATTGGAAGCTGCCGGAGTCAAGGACGTTTTGAGTAAGTCTTTGGGCAACAACAATCCGGTCAATGTGGCGCGGGCAACCGTGCTGGCCTTGCAATCGCTCAAAATCCGCGAGGAAGAAGAAATTAAGCGCGGCAAGCCCTATAGCAGCTTTGGTCTCGGCCCAAGCGACCAGAAAATCGTAGCCCCTAAACAGCGCATCAGTATTTTTGTGCCGATGGCTGGTAGTGGCCCAGAACGCAACCGACGTGACCGCGATGCACGTGGTGGCGCAGGTGGCGGCGGAGGCCGTGACAATCGCGGTGGGGCTAGCGGCGGTGGAGGTCGTGACAACCGGAGTGGCGGCGGAGACCGTGACAATCGTGGCGGCGCAGATAGTCGCGGTGGTAGCGGTGGTGGCTATCGTAGCGGTACTAGCAACGATTATCGCGGCGGTGCTGGCGGCGAAAATCGGGCTGGCGGTGGCAGTGGTGGCTATCGTGGCGGTGCGAGCGGTGAAAATCGTTCTGGTGGTGGTGCTGGTAGCAGCGGTGGTTATCGTGGCGGTGCGGGCGGCGAAAATCGGGCTGGTGGAAGCAGTTCAAGTCGTCCTCCTGGTAGTCCCGCTCCTATTACTGCCCAGGAAGCTATTGCCGCGGCTAAAGCGGCCCAGGCTGCTCAGGCCCAACAACAAACTGGTGCGGCTGGCGAACGCATGGGTGGAGAGAGTAGCGGCCAACAGCCCGGCCCTAATGAACAGAGCGGACAAAGTAGTTAGTCATCAGTTGTCAGTTGTCAGTTGTCAGTCGAACCACAGTTCACCGTGGATAACACGAAGAATTTTAAGAAAGGTTTGACTGACAACTGATAACTGATGACTGACAACTGGAGAAACTAATGACTGAGGAAAATAACCAGACCGAGACGGGCAAGCAACTTAAAGTGACGTTGCTGAAAAGCCCCATCAGGTCGCGTAGCCAGGCCAAAGACACCATTCGCTCTTTGGGTCTGCATCGCATTCGCCACACCCATGTTTTGCCCGACAATGAGGCAGTACGCGGCATGATTAAAAGCGTGCAACAGTGGGTGACGTTCGAGGAAGTTTAATTGTGTCGTTGTGTCATACCGAACGGTGACAAGTAACATTTATAATAGGATTGGCCGTTAGTGGTGTCAACGCGAGGCCAATTCGGGTAGAAATTAGCAAACAGGAGACAGCCAACAGGCAACAGCTAATTGTCAGAGTATTTTTAGCTAATGAACCTTAACAAATAAAATCGGTATGCAAACGCCAATGGATAAATCCATCGTCTATACACCTCAAACACGTTAAAACGTGTTACCAAACCGTCCGGCAACCTAATTTATCAGGTTTGATGTGAATAGACGACGGTTTCAACCGTTGGCGATACCGGATTATTTTGTTAACTTTCATAAAATAACACCCTGATGATGTAGTATAATGAATTCTGATGTTAGCTGTTTGCTACTCTGCCCTACACCGAAAGGAATTTTTAAGATAATGGAACTGCACGATTTGAAACCGAACCCCGGTAGTACCTCGGCCCGCAAACGGGTTGGGCGCGGTCACGGTAGCGGTTTGGTCAAGACGAGTGGGCGCGGTCAAAAAGGCCAGTTAGCCCGTACCGGACATAGCAAGATGCCTGTCTGGTTTGAAGGTAGTCCTAGTAAAACCAACACCTTCAAACGCGCTCCCTATAAACGTGGGGTAGGTTTTAGCAACCCGAACGCGATTGAATGGGTAGAAATCAACCTAAACCGCCTCGAAGAGTTTGAAGGCAACGAAATCAATCCCGAAACTTTGCTTGAAAATGGTTTGCTCAAGAATCTGAACAAACCAGTCAAACTGCTGGGTATAGGCGAAGTAGGGAGGGCTTTTACGGTCAGCGTGCATCGGGCCTCGGCTTCGGTTAAACAAAAGATTGAAGCGGCGGGCGGCTCGGTTACGGAAACGTTAGATCGTAAGGTCAAATCCGAACGCAAAGCCAGTAAGATGAAGCCAAAGGTACAGGCGTAAGTATATTGCCCCTACGCTTAGAGGAGTATTACATCAATGTTAAAGGCAGTTGTCAAGGCATTTAGTATTCCAGATTTACGTCGGCGCATCGTTTTTACGCTGATCGTGCTGGCTATATTTCGGGTGATTGCCCACGTGCCAATTATCGGTATCTCTGCCGACATCAAAGACAAGCTGGCATCGTTTATCAGCGGTAATAGTAGCAGTGGTGGCTCAAACCCCAACCCGGTGGGCGGTGTGCTGGGCTTCCTGGATATTTTTTCTGGTGGCTCGCTTTCCAATTTCTCGATTGTGCTAACCGGAGTTTATCCTTACATCACTGCCACGATTATTATGCAGTTGTTACAGCCGATCATCCCACGCCTGGAAGCTCTAGCTAAAGAAGGTGAGCGCGGGCGGTCTGTTATCAATCGTTACACCCATATCATTACCGTACCTATTACGTTTTTGACTGCCTACGGCCAGATTGTGTTGCTCAAGAACCAGGGCATCATTACTGGTACGGACGCTCAGAAGTTTTCTTTGTTTGGTGCTGGTTCTGACCCGCTGCTGACGCTGGCTGCGCTGTTCTCGATTACGGCTGGGACACTGTTGCTGGTATGGATGGGCGAACTGATTACTGAATTCGGCATTGGGCAGGGCGTTTCGATGATTATTTTGGGTGGTATCGTTTCGGGTATCCCTGGCAAGCTCCGGCAAGCTGGAAACTCGTCACTCGGCCAAAATATTGTCTCGATTGTGATTATTGGGTTAGTGCTGCTACTGGCTATCGTGGGTATCGTCTTAATACAGGAAGGCCAACGTAAAATCCCGGTGCGCTTCCCTAACCGGACGCAGGGCGCGAAAGTTTATGGCGGTCAAAGCACCTTTATCCCATTGCGGGTCAACTCGGCGGGTATGATACCGTTGATTTTCGCCAGCAGTATTATCATCTTTCCGGCAACAGTAGCGGCTTTCTTTGTACGGCGCGATAAACCCGACGATATTATCAGTAATATCGCCAACTGGTTTGTCTTTAATCTCGGTATCAATAGCGGCCTCTACCAGTTGCTATATTTTGCGATGGTGGTCGGTTTCACCTATTTTTATACGTTGGTTATCTTCAACCAGCAAGATATTACAGGCAACTTGCGAGACCGGGGCGGGTTTATTCCCGGTCGTCGTCCAGGCCGCCCTACCAACGACTACCTGATGGGCGAACTCAACCGTCTGACTTTTATCGGAGCAATCTTCTTGGGAGGAGTGGCGATTCTGCCGTTCCTGTTGGGTCTGATTGTCCAGACCCAGGTTAGCACCTTCCTGAATAGCACTTCGCTTTTGATTGTGGTGGGGGTGGCGGTAGATACCATGAAGCAGCTTGAAGCGCAACTGACTATGCGCGAGTATCAAGGTATCTTGAAATAGTTCGCACTCACTTCGTCACGGCTTTTTAATGTTTGGGGTGAACTGGTATTAAACGGCTCTTTAATACTGACTTTAGACAGCTTTAACATTACAAACTGTAGCCAGGGCAGGGCCCGCCACATCCACGCCTGCCAGTTCGACCGGGCTTTGTCCAGGGCGTTTAGCATCAGCTCCAAAACGTCGGAAAGCCTGGACGATGGCCCAGGCACTAAGCGTGGCAAAATTTGTCGGAATGGTACGCGCACACTTCGCAAGGATTAGAAGAATGGTTGGCACATTGAGTAGGTTATAAAAAAGGTTAGCACTAAAGTTGCGCTAGAACCAGTTTCTTGGGTACATTATGAATAGCTCGGCAGCGTGGATGGTGCCGAGTGTTAGTTTAGCGATACTATTAGCCTATTTCTTTTGAGTGAATCCAACCGTCTCCATCAGCTGGAGATATTTGATACCAGGTTGTCCCACCTTGAAAAGCAGGTCCATCAGTTATTAATCCTACAAAGCTAAGTACAGTTCCTATAGGCAAGGTGCGTAAAACCACGCCATCATCGCCGAAAGATGGGGCTGCTCGTACCCAAGCACCGTCTAAAATAACAGTGCCAGGTCCAAACTCTTTAGGGACCTCATTGGATATGTGATTTATGGGTGCCTTTAGGTCTGGTAGCAACTTTAGCCAGAAATCCTTAGACCACTTAGGACAGTCAGCTTTATCTATGGAGTTAATCTGGTAATGTCCGATTATGTGATCTCGGTCAACCGGAATCCCGTATTTTGCAATCAGCAGCTTATGCAGCCAAACTGTAGCCTCATATTGAGCTTGAGTCACCGCATCCCCAGGTTTCCCCTCATGCTCAATTGACACTGTTAAAGTGTTAGGGTTGACCCCTTGTTTAACCACTTTGTCAGCAATCCAACCGATAGTGGTATCTGGCAGGTTATCCACACCGTTGGCCCAGGCCGTATCCTCGGTGTGGACCCATTGCCAAATACGCCCGTCCTTGGCTACTCCAAAATGAGCAGAAACACGTTTATCACCGACCCTGGTATTTTGGAACCAGTCATGGACATTCGCAATAGATGCATCGTCCATAATGTGGTCAACGATAGCGATAACCTTTGAGTTATGGGCGCGTCCCACCCAGAAGTTAGGACTGCCCATCCATTCTATCTTAGGCATAAAGCCCTCCCTTTTCAAATTAACAATCGACCAACGGCCACCAACTATAGCAAGAGTGTGGCGCACTAAAGTAGTGGCTGCACTTATGGCTACACAGCGTGCTCCTTGTGCCGCTTCCAATGCGTCTAAACTTGCCCCAGGTTGCTTGGCAATGCCCTCATTAGTTATCGGCCATAATCGCCCGGCTGATTGTAACTCTGGTAAATATGTCGGTAGAAATTCAAAGTGCAGACCCGCTGGTACTATTACTTGCCCACTCCGATGCCAGCCTGCCCCATCTAACACTAAAACCCTAAACAGTGCCAGTGATTACGTTCGACGGGGTTGGTAGCGTGCTTATAACGCATTTCGAGTTCGTCGGAACTCAAGTAATATTGAATAGTTAATATTTTCGGCATACTCTTATTATACGCTATCTAGCCAGATTTGGTATAACTATTCACATATGTATTGTCATTCCGAGTGAGGCACGAGTGAGGAATCTGTGGCTAAAAATATTTGCTTATACAGTAAAACAAAAACCTTAGCAACAGATTTCTCACTTCGCAAAGCCTCCGTTCGGAATGACAGGTAACTACTTACCTTTTTTAGGATATTGATCGGTTTTAGGCAGCCCATTGACGGAGCAATGTCTCGCAGAGAGCAGGGCTGCTTTGTTGGACGCGAAGCGGCTCCGCCAGCTGATGTGCTAAAACAGTCCATTGGCGGAGCAATGTCCCACAGAAAACAGGGAATAGTCCATTGGCAGCAACCACACCCAGAGTGTACCCGCGCAATGTTCCACAAATTTAGCTACCTTTTTTCGAACAGGCGTATCCAAGCTGGCATGAAAGTGCAGATAAAGGCCAGCAGTAAGACCCCTAATAGTATGGTGCGGTTGCGTTTGAGGCTAAAGGCGGCCCAGGCCAAAACAATCCAGAACATCATGTTGGCCGAGGCGATGGCATAAACCCAGGTTGAGAACTTGTGCTGGTCGTTGAAGAAGCTCATTTCCTCGATTAGCGGATACTTGGTACTCGCGTCCATATCCTGGCGCAAACGCACGACGGGCAGAACGTTGAGCGGGATTATCGCCAGTATCCACAACAGCAGCGCGGGTGGTTTTTTGAAACGGCCCTGGATAAAATACGTCCAGCCGATAGTTTGCAGGATATTGGCGGTGGCCCCCACGTAAATTTTGACCGGGAAGCGGCCCATATCAAACAAATCGTTCATCTCGTTAAGACGTTTAGCTCGGTTACTCAATTAAATTCCCTTTCTTATAGATTGTCGGTCGCGTTCAGATATTTGCCTTAGATCGCCAATGGTTAAAACCATCGTCTAATCACCTCAAACCTGATAAATCAGGTTATAATACCTAAGCATTAAGGATATTTGAGAACCCACTTTAGTGGGTTTGGGTTGTATAGACGATGGTTTTAACCATTGGCGATTATTGCGGTAACATCACCGCAAAATTAGACGCACCCCCCGTGATAATGCCCTAGTTTTGGTTCGTTGCTCATAGCTCATAGCCCGTTGCCCCTGGCTCTAGCGGCTCTGGTTTATGGATATTGGGTTCAAGCCGGAGCCAGCTTTGTTCGGCTTGTTGTGCGGTGGCTTCGCTCATCGGATGGAGGCTGTAGCGGGCCTCCTGGAAACGGCTGGTCAGGTCGGTCAGGTCGGGCGCGGCGGCGGTAGGGTTAGCGACTTCCTGCTGTAGATAACGGGCGTATTCTTCGGCAGCCATCCCTTTGGGTCTGGTCAGACCGCTTTTCGCACCCTGGCGTAACAGCTTTTTGTAATAGTAACGCACACGGGCGCGGGGGTCGGAAGGCGCACGTTCGGGCCGCAAGAAACTCAACAAACCGCCCCGCTCGTCGGCGTTTATCTTTTCTGCTGTCTCCACCTCTTCGCGGCTAAAACGTAGCCTGACGCGGAAGAAGCTCAAAACAAAGTTCCAGCCGGAGGACAGCCAGCGCGTCAAAAAGAAATCCGGCAAGCGGAAACGTCCCAGGCCCGTTTGAGCCAGCACTCGCAAAGCGTAAATCAGCAATATAACCGTGACCAGCCAGAAAAGAGCCAGGGGTAGCCACGATAAATCTATCAGTGGAGGTGGCGCAGGGGGTGGAGGTGGCGCGGGGGTGGGCAAAGGTGGTTCGGTGGCGTTTACCAGGGGCGGTGGTCTGCCTGTGCTGGGACGGCTCTGCGCTCCGGTTTTAAATAGCCCTAACAGCCAATCCAACCACACAAAAGGGTTCAGACTATAGCCACCCGGTATTAGCACGGCGGGAATGGCTGCGATTAATAGTAAAACCAGCAAATAGCGTGACCAGCGCGACATCAGTTGGGGCGGTTCGGGCAGTTGGCGGCTTTGCCAGCTTGTACGCAGGTAGCGCATTCTGCCCCAGGCGTTCCACATTAGACCGACCAGGAAATAGACCGTTGCCAAAGCCAGCATTTGGGAACGTAAATCGAGTGGGCCAACGTTCTCGGTCTGGTTTTTGTAAAATAGCCCGACGATAACAAAAACCCCCATTACGCCCGCGCCCCATTGCCAGGCACTATTGACCCCTTTGTAAGCATCGCGCCTGTCCGCATCGAACAACATCGCGTCGCGGCCCTGACCGTTGGTTTGTAGTTCGTAGGGGCGAATATAAAGCTGGCCGATATTCCTGGCTCCCTCGCGCCCCAAATATCCCGCTATCAGCATTGTCACCAGATAGATAAGAAATTGACCGTAAAATAGCTTGATAGGGTTGGCGGGAACATCAGCAACATCGGCGGCAAACTCGGCGGTATCGCTAAGATATGCTACTAATCGCGCCACCACTACCACCACCACGAACTCGGCCAACCTGATCGCCCCGCTATAATTACGGTCTTGGACGCGCAAACGGTCATGCAACCAGACGCGGCGATAAAAACCCACAACAAAAGTCAGCACCAGGAGCGGGAGCAGCCAGGCGGGTTGCCATTCTGTCCAGGCCGCCATCGCCGCCGTAACTCCGCCCGCCGCCACACAAAACCACATCAGGGTCAGCCACAAGACCGGAGCGGTGTAGGGGAAAATCGGCTCTTCGGTTGAGGGCGTGGCCTCGGTGGGCGGTTCGGGTGGGGGTGGCGGCGGTATATCGTTGGTATCAAGCCAGGGCGTGGACATTTAGTTCCTCCGGGTTGGTCGCATCAAACGAAACAAAGCCCAGCCCTTTGAGAGCCGCCGAATATCCGGTCAGGCGGTTTGAGCCGTAAGCTTCTTCGGTAAAAACGCTGAAAACCGCATAACCGCCCTTACGCAACCTGACCATAGCCGCGATTAGTTCGGGTGACGGTTTTGGGGCAATGACCGCGACGGTTGCGCCCCAAGTCAGGTCGCCCGTCCAACGGTTGACCAGCTTGTGAAGTGGAACGGGAGCTTCCCACAACTGGATACGGGCCAACGTTTCCAAAATCGCGCTCAACTGTCCGTTGCCAGCGCGCGGAGCGATTTTTATATCGGTGTGCGGGGGCGGCTCGTTCGGATTGAATGGCCTAACCCCGCCCCTATCTGCCGCCGTTTTGTCCGTGTACCACTTTTTGTTTTGCTGGCGCAGCTGGGCCATTAGTTCGCTCATACTTAGGCCATCAGGGTTGTCAATATAACTATCGTGGCCGTTCGTGTAAAGCCCCACCGATTGACCCAGGCGTACCGCATAATTTGCCAATGAAGCGGCGACGGACACCGCGCACTCACTCGCCAGCCAGCTAGAGGAGCGGTCATAGCTGCTGCGGCCCAGTTCCAGGAAAATCGCCAGGGGCAGCAGTTGAGTACGGTCATATTGTTTGGTTTGCAGACGGCCCAGGCGTGCGCTGCTGCTCCAATTGATATGGCGCGGGTCGTCCCCAGCCACATAGTCGCGTACTCCGGCGAAACGTGAGGCATCGGGTAGTAAGGAGCGGTTGGCCTTGAGATTTCCGGTGGGCAAACGCGAAGGTAGCCCCAACTTTTCGAGCGGGACAATCAAAGGATAAACGGTCAAGAAGCTGGTTATGCTCCAGCGCAGTGCGTTCCCGGCGATGTCCTGACCTTCGGGGAAAATTGTTCCGGCACTACCCTCAAGGGGGCCAAGCCGATAGCGTCCGCGTTTGATTGCCCGCAACAGGTAGCTCAGGTCGCGCTTTTCGTTTTGGCTCAAGCTAACTAGCCAGGTGGCGCGGCCTTCGGGGGCAAGTTGATTGGGCAGCTGTTCCTCGATGGTTAGCCAGGGTAAGGGTAGGTTGCTACGGTTTTCCACCGTTAGCGTAACTTTGACAATATCACCCAGGAAAGCGTGACTTTCGTGCCGACGGTTAAAACTCAGCCGTTTGACCACCCGTTCTAGCCACAAACGATTGAGCAGGTGAACGGCCAGCAAAAAGTAGCCCAACGCCAAAAACGGGCCAATGCCAAACATCAGCCCTAACGCCAGCAAACTTATCCCCGTCAGCAAAATTAAAGCCATTTTCAGCCTCGTGTTTTGGTGGCAACCGAGGTGGGGGTAGCTTTCAAGTCAATCGGCGGCTCGACAGTATTCAAAAGGTCGCGCACTATATCTTCGCTCTCCCGTCCGCGCAAACTGGTTTCGGCCCGTACTAACAAACGGTGGGTCAGCACGGGTGTAGCCATAAATTTGATGTCGTCCGGGGTCACAAAGTCGCGGCCCACCAGAGCGGCGCGAGCCTGTCCGGTTTTGAATAACGCAATAGTGGCGCGGGGACTACCACCCAGGTTCAAATCGGGGTGACGGCGCGTGGCGTTGACCAGCCGGATAATATAATCCAGCACCGAGTCCTCGACAGTCAGCAGCCCAATCTGGTTCTGAAAATTGACCAGTTCGGCTGGGCTGCTGACGGCCTGGACTCGGTCAATCGGGTGGCTGATTTGCAAATTCCGCATCATAATCCGCTCGTCCGCCGCCGCCGGATAGCCCATTTTGATTTTGAGCATAAAACGGTCTAGCTGGGCTTCGGGCAGAGGGAAAGTGCCTTCTTGCTCAATCGGATTTTGGGTCGCCAACACCAGGAAAGGCCGGGTGAGGGGACGCGAAATTCCTTCGACAGTAACTTGTTTTTCAGCCATCGCTTCCAGTAGGGCGGATTGGGCGCGTGGCGTGGCGCGGTTGATTTCGTCAGCCAGCAAAATATTGGTAAAAATTGGGCCGGGGTGAAAATCGAATTGCGCGTCGCGCTGGTCAAAAACCGACACCCCGATTACGTCGTTGGGCAGCAAATCGGGCGTGAACTGCATTCGCCGGAACTCGCCTCCAATCGAAGCGGCGATGGCCCGCGCCAGCATCGTTTTGCCCACGCCCGGCACATCTTCCAGCAAAATATGGCCTTCGCACAACAGCGAAACCAGCACCAAATCTATTACTTCGCGCTTGCCGACAATCACCCCTTCGACGTTGGCGGCAACCCTACGACCCCAATCGCGGATTGACCCGGCGATGCCGAGCAAATCATCCTGGCTGCTACTCGTGTTCATTCTTTCGACTGTCATCAAAATTTCCTAAAATTATTAAATGCAGCTTCGCCCGCGACAACGCGATATACAAAAGTTTTTGACGTTTGTCCGGTTCGAGCCGTTCCAGTTCGGCCAGAATTACCACTTTCCGCTCCAAACCCTTGAAGGTCTGGATATACGAGAGAGTCAAAGCGTCGGGCGCGGATGTGGTGTCCAACCTATCACTCAACACAAACTGTTCCCCAATTATATCGCCTTTGAAGAAATTTCGGCGATAACGGCGGTCTAGCGGCATCGGCACGAGTAGCACTATATCCCGCAACGGGATTTGTTCGCGCTCGGTCAGGCGTTTGATAAGCTGGCCCAACTTTCGTTTAGCATCGCCGTCATTCGGCCCAATTTCGACACACTCAACTTCGTGTCCGGCTGGCCCTTTGCATTCCGCGTCCTGGTTTGGCAAAGTATATTGCATCACCAATTTGTGAATCTTGCGGGTGTTGCGGCAGTTGATATGCAACGGGTAATGGTCGGAGGCGGGAACAGGATAGTTGGGCAGATTGCTATGGATACGCTGGTTTTCGTCATAGAAAATGTGAAAAGTGCTGTCAGTTTGGGAACGCAAAAGGGCCAACAACGCCGTGCAATGTAGCTCACCAAAATCCTGGCCTTCATCTACAATTATAGCATCATAAGCATCGGGTAAGCGACGGGCTGCTTCGATCAACTTTTGAGGATATTCCTGATTGAAAACTTGGCGGCGGTTGCTTCGGTCAATGCCTTGTGTCAATTCGATGTCTGCTTTACGACATTTGGCGGCAGCAAGACTGTGGAAAGTCGAAACTTCAATGTTGCGCCCTAACTCCGGCTCGGTGTGCGCTTGCAAAGCCAGTTGTCCGCGTAGCCAATCCGCCAGATTGCGATTGTAGCACACCAACAGCACTTTAAGGCCACGTCGGGCCAGGCGACGGGCTTGTTCGACGGCCAGAAAGGTTTTGCCACTTCCAGCGCACCCCGAAATCGCCACCCGTTGTTTGCGGCTCAATACGTCCAATACCGCGAACTGACTCTCGGTCAATTTCTGGAGTTGGGCCTCCTCGTTCTCGAAGTCATCGACCATCGGAGGACGGATATTCCAGGTAGAGGCATAAATTTTAACAATTTGCTTAACTGCCCGTGTGCCTAAAGGCTGTGTGGCTTCCTTTTGCCAATACCGATAAGCTCGTTCAACGGCGGTCTGAATATTGGCTGCTTTAACGTCATTTCTATCTAATACAGGCATTTCGTCCAACGTAGGGCGATGGGCAAGATTGGTGGCACTAATATTTGGGAAGACCACCCCTTGAGCAAAACAAGCCTGACGACAAAGCTGACGCAACCGCAACGGGCTAGTTTCTCCGGTTAGCTCCCGATATAGCGCATGGGTATTATCGCGCACCTGCCGAAAAGGGTCACGGATAGGGTGCTGTTGATGGTTGAGGTCACGGGTAAAAAATTGATTTTCAAGACCGTTGTAGCTTACGCCACCGCCTTTGACTTCTAAAACCAGGATACCGTGTTGGGGATGTAGAATCACAAAATCAATTTCGCTTTCCTGGACACGCCCGCCCTGTTCCAAAGGATGTTTGAACAGCCAATCTATGCTCCAGATAATAGTGTAATCCTCAGATAGATAATAGCGAAACAGATTGAAAAGCTTATGTTCGGCCCGGCTTTTAATTTTTTTGGGTAGCTTTTGCGGGTACATAGTAGCCATTAGAATTGGACAGCTTTCTAGCAGGTCTAATAAACAGAAAGGAACATTAATCCTATATACCTTAACACATTTTACACCCTTCGTCATGTTATTTATGCCTGATTCCAGAAGTCTGCGGACGTTTTGTTTGAAAATGCTGGGAGCTTTTGGCGCAACCGTTAGCCCTGCTATCCGCTACAGGGAGAAAAACCAGCGTTTAATAATTTCGGATTTGAAACGTATTAAAGTTGAAAGCCAGTGAGATACAGGCAAGCTAGACAATTTAAGGTCACATGAAAGGAATTAAGGAAATGAAGAATGTACTGAAAACTAAATTTTACAAATGGTGCATCAGCTTAGGGATAGTTTTCGTCCTGCTGATGGCAACTGCTAACTCGCCAAAGGCGAAAGCCAACGCCTCAAATGCAGCTTTGCTACAAGTGGCGGGGCAACTAAGCGGCGTAACCCAAGCAAGCTCTGTGCTGAATACAGGCTACGCCACCACTACCACCCAGGTCTCTAATCAATCTCAAAATCAGAATGATTGGCTAGAGCAACTCAAAACCTTTTTGACCAACATCGCTCATGATAGTAAAGGTTTACCGGGCGTGGGCAACTGGTTGGATAACGTTTTGCAAGGTATGCAGGCTGATGATCAGTGGATGGTGGGCGCAGCTTTGCTTTTAGCAATAGGCATTGTGATTGCGGTGTTTTTAAGCTAAAATTAATTCATAGTTTCATGGTTTTTTAATGCCAGGAGAATTACTACAAATGTTGACAAGTTTGGTATTTATAGTTAGACCAACCCGGAGCGGAACGTTGCCTGTAACAAATGGACAGCATTTACACGGCGTTTTCTTTGATAAACTGTTGCGGGAGCTTGATCCTGAATTAGCTACCCGGTTGCACGCCGAGGCACACAAACCGTTTACCCTTTCTAATATCCAACCTCTGGTTACAAACCTGCCATCTCAAGGCCAAACTTTTTCGCTCCACCCATCCCAAACCTGCTGGTTCCGGCTTACCAGCCTTAGTTTTTGGTTTTCACAATATCTGTTAAACGATTTTCGTAGCTTGCTAACGGCCAGAGCCGGACAGCCACTACTCGACAACATCTTGCAACATACCTTTGAAATCCTTGAAATCTATGACCAATCAAACCAACACCCCTGGGCCGCCCAGTTGAATTACGCCGCTCTACTTGAAGCAGGTCGTCAGACCTATCTGCGTCATCGCAACTCTAAAGGCGGTAGCAAACTACGTCTTTTTTACCACTCCCCCACCTTTATTAAGGCTGCTAAACCAGGCATCAGTAACGCTACTACGCTTATTCCTGCTCCGCGCTCCATCTTTGCCGAGTTAGGTCGCCGCTGGGCTATTTTTAGCGGGCTGCCGCTTGACCCAGCCTTTAATCAGTGGCTAGAAGATAGAGTTTTGATTAGTGCTTACGAACTACGCACCGCGCAGGTTTGGTTGAAGGAAAACCAGACCTGCTTTCAAGGTTGGTGCGAATACACTAGCTTTTCCTCCGATACAGAACTTAACAGCTTGTTACATACACTTGGTTTCTTTTCGTTTTTTGCGGGTGTAGGTAGCAAAACCACCATGGGTTGTGGTCAAATCTGGCTGGAAGACCTGAAAACCTGACCTCTCAAAATTCGGGGTGTAGAGGAGAGATTTACCGCCCCCAATTTTTGAGATGATACCTGAAAACCTCTGCAAAAGTTGCTAATTTCACGGATTGATGGCATAATATATTTAATCATTCCATCGTAAATTCGTATAAACCTTGAAGGTTGAATTTGTGTGTTAAAAACCGATAGGAGCTATTTGATGAGGAAAGCCTTTCAGTTGAAAGTCACTTCTGCTATGTTTCTGCACGGAGCCAGCCAGTCAGACGAGGCCGAACTACGCCCACCTGCTTTCAAAGGCGAGATGCGTTATTGGTTTCGGGCGTTGGCGGCGGCTTATTATCCACCAGCTAAGATAACCGAACTGGAAGCCGCCATTTTTGGCTCCGCTGACCAAAAAATTGGCTCAAAGCTACTGGCCCGCATTACCACGTTAGACGAGATTGAGCGTTACAAGCGTGACTTGTTGCCACATAAAAATAGTGGCCCAAGCCAGGCTATCAAACCGGATTTCCAATTTACCCTTGAACTTACCGCCCGGCCTGGCCTTGAGGCAAAATTTTTCCGGGCTGCTTGTTGGTCTTTGTGGGTAGCGGTACAGCTAGGTGGCTTTGGACAACGCGCCCGGCGTGGCGCAGGCAGTTTGCTACTTTTGCAAGACCCTGGTTTAGAGATGCCAGACGATTTGCCATTTGAGTTTCGTAATAAATTTGACACTCTAGCAGCATTACAAAAATTTTTGGAACAGGGTTTGAAAGCGGCTCATCACTGTATCAGGTCTTTGTATACGACTACTGCTGGCTCTGGTTTGGCAATACCCACCATACCAATTACCTCTAACATAAAATTGCCCTTGTACCCCGTTTTAGCCCCTGGTTTTGCGCGTATTCAGGTAGCGCAGGTAGCCGGAGATGATGAAGAAGCGGTTCGCAGCAATTTGATGTTTGATTTGCGCGGTTACAAAAATCCCGCTTTTGGTTTGCCTTATAAGGGAAGGCCGAATGGCGAACGGCACGCCTCGCCCCTACATTTACATCTAACTCCGCTCGGCCCAAACGAACAAAGTTTTGCCCTCGTACAAACTCTACTGTACAACCGCGTCACCGTAAATGGAGCGAGTCTGCCAGAAAAACGACCTGAAGACCTGCCCACTGCCAGACTGCACTGGCCGGAAATGAATCGTTATTTGACCGATTGGCAAACGAAAGGGGCGGTGGTGGTAAAGCTATGAGCGAACAAACTATCATCTATTTTGCACTAGGCCCAGTCCAAAGCTTTATTGCCAGCGCACGCACCAGCCGCGATTTGTGGGCCGGAAGCCGTTTGTTGAGCTATTTGACACAGGAAGCCCAAACCTATTTTGTAAGTAAAGGTCAGGCCGCCCCGCTTTATCCTGACCATCACCCGCCTACTGGCAAAGATTTTATTCTGTCCAGCTTCCCCAACAAGTTTAGCGTGATAGTGGCTGGCGATTTGAAACAGGCCACCGACCTGGCCGCCACTGTTGAAACACGGGTACGTGCGAGGTGGCAAGATATAGCCGAGACGGTACACAGCGAACTGAAAAACCTGGCTCCCCAAACGGTGGGTTGGGACAGGCTTTGGGCCGCTCAAATCGAGGGCCTGCTGGAAATCTATTGGGCGGGTGCGACTGTAGTGGCAAACGACTTAATTACTGCCCGTGAAGAAGCCGCCACCTTACTGGATGCACGTAAACGTTTGCGCCATTTCCCTTATTACACAAGCGCGAACAACAAGCGGGAATATTATACTGGAGATAGCCGCGAAAAAGATACATTAGACGGTTTGCTCGAACAGATGGGGCCTCGTATAGAAGATTTAGAAGTTAAACGTCGCAACCAGACCACTCAGTTTTGGCAGGACTTCCAAACAGCGGTAAACCAAAAGCAAGCTAAAGGGCAGGGGCAGAATATAATTTCCCGTTTGTCCCGCAACGAACGCCTTTCGGCAGTCAATCTGGTCAAACGCTTTTGTTGGGACTACTTTTTCCGTCCCGAAGCGATAAGTTCACGAATCGGTTTGAAGTTGAGTGAAGCCCGGCTACCGATGCGCTCTACGGCGGATGTAGCGGTAGGGGCGTGGCGTAGTCGGTTGGCCGCTTTAATGGCGAAAAATACCGACTTGTTAGACCAGGTGAAAAGCCTTTTGGCAGGTGTAGCTCCTTTCGCCGAACTGACTGGTGAAGGCTTGACCACCGCTACTTTTATCCAAAGATTTGAGCAGTTGGACGGGCGTTATTTTTATCTCGAATTTTATGATAAAGAACCGGATACCGAACTAACGGTTGCCGAGCAGTCGGACCAAGTTCGCATTGACGCTAAAAAAGCTTTGAGTGATTTTTGCAAGTTTTTAAGGGAGAATGAACAGTATCGAGCTTTGAAGTCTCCGCCGCGCTATTTCGCGGTTTTGAGGTTAGACGGAGATCGGATGGGTTCGCTGGTGTCCGCCAGCCCAAACCCCCAAGACATCAGCCAACAACTGGTCGGGTTTGCCCGATACGTGCAGAAAATAAAGGATAAATACTATGCTTCGGTTATTTACACTGGCGGAGACGACGCGCTGTTGCTGCTGCCCTGCGAAAACTTGCTGGCTTGTGCGAATGAATTGCGAACGGCTTATATGGGTTTGGGTTTGAGATACGCCGATGACGAGGCGGCGACGGTAAGTATGGGTGCAGCCATCGCCCATTATAAATATCCATTGCAAAAAACGCTGGTGGCCGCAGGTCAGGCCGAGCAACGCGCCAAAGGCAGCTATGACCGCGACGCGCTGGCCCTGACTATCTTGAAACGTAGTGGTGAAACTATCGAAACAGGGGGCAAGTGGCAAACCGAAGCTACCCAGGTTTTTCAGGTTTTGGACGAGTTACGGCTACAGTTCCAGGCAGGTCTGCTATCCACCCGTCTGCCCTACCGTTTGAGTCAGACAGTAGCCCCGCTCCTGGAGTCAGGTTTGTATGACCCGCTTTTGGCCGAGTTTGCGCGGCTCTACCAACGCCACCGAAACGAGTCGGGTCTCGAAACGCAGGCCCAGAAGCGGGTGGCGTTGGAAACAGGAGCAAAGCCTACCAGCCCGTTGGTTGAAGCGGAAATAAAACAATTAAAGCAAAGCTTGACCGCATTGCAGACGCAGCTGGCTTCGATAGCCCGGCTCGATTTCAAGAATTTTTGCAATCTGATGTTGGCGGCGGCTTTCCTGGCCCGCGAATGGGAGGCAAACGAATGAGGCTATTTTTAGAGCCGGAAGATTTTCTGTTTTTTCGGGATAATCGTCCGTTTGTAAGCGGCGAAAGCTTTGCGGCCACCTCGCTAGATTTGCCCTTGCCTACGGTGACGTATGGCGCAATCCGTAGCTATCTTTTGGGCGCGTCCGGCATAGATTTTGGAGCTTACGCCCAACTAACAGACGCAAATAGCCTGAATACAGCTTGCCAAAGTTTCCCGCTCCTGAAGGCTATGGGCGGGCCGGGTACAGCTTTGCCGGGCAGTCTCAAGGTGCGCGGGCCGTATTTTGCTTCGCTCAACCACCACGATGAAAAGCTGCGTGACGTATTCTTTCCGCAGCCCCTGGATTTGGTAGCCTATAAGTCGCAAGCAAACAATTCTGGTTACACAATCCTAAAACCAGGCACGGCATCCAACAGTACCAATCTGCCCCTACCCTGCAAACAGTTATTGCAAGCTCCAGCCGGACTCAAACTCGACGATAAAGCCACCCCGGTTTATGTTAAACGCGACGGTGTGGGCGAGTATCTGGCAGGTAATGTACCCAGCTACACGGGTACTGTTGGTGGCGAATTAGTAGAGAGCAGTCACATTTTTGCGTCCGAGTTTCGCTATGGCATCGCTATCACGCCCGAGTATGTGACCGATAAGGGTATGCTTTATAGTTTGGAAGGTCGCCGTCTGCACCAAAATTTCAATCAAGGTTTGTATGGTCTGGTTTTGGAGTTAGAAGATGCCAACCTGAAATTGAACCAGTTAGATTTAGCCAACCGCCCGTTTTTTATTGGTGGCGAACGTCGTTTTGCTCGTCTGGTGGTGCTGGACGATGATACCGCCCCTATTGCCAGCTTTGCGCCTGACCCCTTGCCAGCCGCAGATTTTGGCGATACCTTCAAATTGTATCTGGCGACACCGGCTTTGTTTAACAACGGCTGGCTACCGGGCTGGCTTGACTCTCAAACGGGCATAGGCCACCCACCCCACGACCCAACTCTCCAGGTGAAATTGATTACGGCAGCAGTGGGCCGCCCTATTATTTTCTCTGGTTTCGATATGGCACTAGGCAGACCCAAACCTATCCAACAAGCCGTGCCAGCCGGAAGCGTTTATTATTTCAAATTGTTGGCAGGCACACCCGACCAGGTACTCAACGCTTTTCACAATCATAGTATTTCGGAACAGGCAAGCCAGGCTGGTTTCGGGGTGGCTTTTGTCGGTCACGACCCGTCGTAATTGGCGGCCAAATTTTCGATACGAAAGGAATGCTATAAAGATGAGCCAGGTTATAAATCAAGTGTCCGCGCCAATCGCTGGCAGCCCCGCCCCTGTCCCGACTACTCCGCAATCAAGTGGGCTGTTGTTTCTTTATGCTGAAACCCAGCTACACGCTGGAACGGGAGCCAGTTTGGGCGTAGTGGATTTGCCGATTCAGCGCGAACGCACCACAGAGTTTCCCAAAATCCAGTCCTCGGCGGTCAAAGGGGTGCTGCGGGCCGAAACCGAAACTAGAAGCCAGGCCGATGCCGATTTGCTTTACGGGCCTAAAGTTCAAGATTACGCTGGGGCTTTGGCTCTGACCGATGCGCGTATTTTGCTTTTCCCCGTCCGTTCGCTGTCCGGGCTGTTCACCTGGATTACCTGCCCTACGGTGTTGGCCCGACTGCTGCGCGACCTGAAACTGCTTTCGCACCTCTCCCCTCCGGCCTGGAAATTAGGGGCTGAGTTCAGCAACTATGGAGAAATGGAGGCGTTAGTAGCGGCCACTGCGGATAACCCACCCCAAGCTTTTGGCCCAATCGTGACCGGGCGCAAGGTGGTGGCTTTGGAAGAGTTTTTGTTTACACCCAAAGCCAGTGCGAATGTAAGCCAACTGGCTACCTGGTTGGCCGATAACGCGCTGCCTGATGGGGCTAAAACCAACGAATATCAATGGTGGTACGATAAGCTGGCTACCAAAAAACATCTGGCCGTGCTAAAGGACGAAGATTTTAGGGACTTTGTGACCAGTTCCACCGAAGTAGTGGCCCGCATCAAGCTAAATCAGACCACTAAAACGGCTTCGGACACGGGCTTGTGGTATCAAGAGTTTTTGCCGGGCGAGACGGTGCTTTACAGCGTGGCGGTGGCCCAAGATGCCCGTGACAAAACTCAAAGAACTACGAAGGCTGCCGATGTCTGGAAGAAATTCAAGAGCCAGAATATAACCCGCATCCAGATTGGCGGGGACGAAACTACAGGCAAAGGTTTCTGCCACCTACGCTATCTTTAGAAAGGAGGGGAGCGATGCAAATCTTTATCTGTACCGTCGGCACTTCGCTATCCAGTAAATGCTTTGGCGAAGGTGATAAGCGCGTGACCGAGTTGGAAACGTTGCCAGTGACAGCACCCGACCACCCGACAGCTAAGTACGTGCTTGGCAAGCTGCAAAGGTATATAGCTGACCAGAGAAATTACAGCGACCAGCGAGATACAGCCGCCGAACTGACCGGGCTTTACAGGTATGCCGAGCGGCTGGGCCTTACGCTTGACCAGGTGGTTGAGCAGGTAGAGCTGCTACATAGCGACAATTTGCTGGGCTTGATTTGCGCCCAGGCTTTGCAATACGCCCTGCAACAATATATTGGACTTGACCCTGACAAGATTGGCTTGCATCGAATTAAGGGTTTGGACGCTAAAAGAGAAGCGACTATTGAGAACGGGATTGCCAATTTGTCTCATACGTTAGCCCAGCTGCTGCATAAATATAAATCCAAAGCGGACGCGAACGAGGTAGTGTTGAATGCGACAGGCGGCTACAAGATTTTGATGCCGTATATGACTCTGGCCGGTACGCTTTTTAAGTGTGAGGTTATTTATGTGTTTGTGGAGGCCCGTGCCTTGCTCGAACTGCCACCTTTGCCGTTCGACTTTGATGTCAAGTTGTTGAGCAATCTCAAACCCGTACTAAAGTTGTTATATAACGACCAGTCCGTGACTAAATGGCCGTCTGAGTTGGCTGAGTCGGTTTCCCAGCTAACCGCGCTGATACAACTCCACGAGGGGCAACTCCGACTGACCCCGGTGGGCTGGTTGGTGGCGGGGCGTTATCAAGACTAAGAGGAGAAATTATGGCTAAGACAATCAAAACTATTGAGCAAGAACGCGCGGCCCAGGCGTGGGAAGATGTGGCGGATGTATCTGCTGGTCAGCGCAAGGAGTATAGGTCACGGGTATTGAGCGCAGCGGCGTTGATTCAAACTAACGGTTTGGCTCAAATGCTGGCTTTTTTACGCACCAAAAAAGGAGCGGACAACCAACTGGCTGATCAGTTATCCAGTTGGGTTAAAGACCAATTGTATCCAGACAAGCCGACGCGACCTGCTGACGACCTGGACAAGATTTTACGTGACCACAATAGCGACACGTTACGGCTGGCGACTCGCGAAGCTCTGGCCTATTTGCAGTGGCTACGTCGTTTTGCCCAATCCCAGATTCTGATTGAAGATTCGTCCGCTAATAATGATGCGCTAACGGAAGGAGCAGTTGGGCAATGATGAGTTTCGGGAATCAGGGTGTGGTAGTTGAATACGATTCGCTTACAGGCAGGGGCTGGCTACAACCCGATCAGTCCGGCACAGCCAAAATTCCTTTTACCTACGAAGCCCAGCCAGGCGAGAATGTTTTGGGACGGCAGGTATTTTTTACGCCCGCCCGCCCGCGACCTGGACAACCACCGAGGGATGCCTCTATTATGCTGCTTGCTGAGTCTGAGCCAACCCCGAACCCTGAGCCTGTCGCGCCGCCAGCTTCCACATCGGTAGTTGCTACAACCCCTACTCCGACTGAAAAAAGCCAAACTCCAGCTACAAATTCACTACGCTTGCGTCGTCTGCGAAAAATGGTGGACAACACTCAATTTATGCAAAGCTATACCAGAGATAAGGCTAATTTTGTAGATTACGTGGCTGGAAGACAACAGGGCCAAGATATTATTGAGGAATACGCTTACGATTTGTCCGGTCACTATCGTGATGGCAGTGGCAATATTCAGGGAAGAGTTAATTTGGTGGCAAAACCTAATCCTCCGCTTGATGCTAATCCTGGCCTGTTGCTAGATAAATATATCGGCTTTGAGTGGGAGAAACGCCAGGACGTTCCAGGCCAAAAATATTGGCTCAAAGGAGCTTTTGTGCCGCACTACCACAATACTACCCACACCAACGAATATCAGTACGCTTTTGAATATTATCGGGCGCGTTGGGAAAGTCTGGTGGAACATTACCAGCCCGCGCAGTCTGACCTCAAGGTGGCGTGGCGGCTGGCGATGCACCTGGGTCGCGAAAGTGTGCTGGAAAACGCTACCGTTGCGCTGCAACGTTCTTTTGGCTTTCCTTTGCTGCCCGGCCAGAGCCTCAAGGGGATTGCTCACGCCTACGCTGAGTATTTGCTAAGAGTTGCAATAGGGCTTGTCACAACCGAAACCGAGGAGCGTCAAGAAGTTTTGGTTAAATGGAAAAGTGATTTATTTGAAGGGTGCGACTCCGAGCAGAACAATTGGCTGCCCGCCCTCGAACGAGTGAAAAAGCTTTTCGGTTCATTGGTTTTAGCCGAGGATAAAGATTTGAAAAAACAGATTACCGCTAAGGCTAACCCCGCTCAAATCGAAGCAATTGAAAAGCTGCTGAAAAGCGAACTTGAGCAGGGCCGTCTGATTTTCTTCGATGCCATACCGGTTGCCGCCCCCGATGCTAAACAAAAATGGCTTAAATTGGACGTGTTGACACCGCATTTCGGGGA
This sequence comes from Chloroflexia bacterium, assembly GCA_038207455.1. GTDB lineage: Bacteria > Chloroflexota > Chloroflexia > Chloroheliales > Chloroheliaceae > JBBQZT01. The sequence continues at coordinate 463 of JBBQZT010000048.1, read as the reverse complement.
TTGGTACAGTGGTAAAACTCCTGTTCCCAGCGATAACCAGAACCCTGTTCCGGTGCAGTTTTTGACCGTGCCAGCCCCCACTAAATTTTCTTTCGCGGTAGGTCTGGTCAGGCGCGAAGATGACAAAAAACTAACCGCATTGGGTTTGAAATTGTTGCGCGAGGGGCTGACCGAATTAGGAGCGGGTGCTAAAACCGCCGCCGGATACGGTCAATTGATAGAAGCATAAAGATTTTGGTGAAGCTATGTATGTGCTAAATTTTGGACACCCCTTGACCGAGCTACAGCTAACCGACATCGAGAAACTGTGCAGCCAACCCGTTTCCAGACTGACAAAAATTAACGTGCAGGTGGATTTGAGCCAACCCCTGCGTGCCCAGGTCGTTGCGCTGGCTGAACAGGCCCAATTGTCACCAAATGAATGGCAGACCGTACCGCTCCTGGTTAGCTTGCCGGGTCTGGC
>JBBQZT010000047.1:0-44096 GCA_038207455.1 Chloroflexia bacterium | reverse complement strand
CAGGGGGTGAGCCTGGTCGAAGGGTCTGTTGCTGGTAGTTTTTTAGCAGCAGATTCTTCGCTACGCTCAGAATGACATTTCTCCCTGACCCCATTGGCAGGGCCATTGCAAGGTCAGGTTTTCGTGGGAGGCACGTGCCTGTGCCGACTATAGATAATCTCCTCATACGGAAGAACAGTCGGCACAGACACGTGCCTCCCACAAATCGCCCTTTGTCAAGCAAATGACTATGTAATCGCCCTGCCTCATTGGTGCAGCTATTGACGGGAGCATATTATTTTGTTAATATATAGTAACAAAACAAACAACCAAAACCTTCCCTTCCAATGCTTTGATTTAAGGAGAATATTTTATGAGTGAAGCGTTTGTTGGCGAGATCAGGATATGCGGCTTTAATTTCGCACCCCAAGGCTGGGCTTTCTGTGACGGACAGCTTTTGTCAATCTCCCAAAACACGGCCTTATTTTCGATACTCGGCACTACTTATGGTGGCAACGGTACCACTAATTTCGGTTTGCCCGACCTGCGGGGCAGCGTGCCGCTAGGTTTTGGTCAAGGGCCGGGCCTGAGCTTGTACGACCTGGGCCAAAAAGCGGGCGAGGAGAACGTGACGCTCCTCTCCAACCAGATGCCAGCCCATAACCATATTCCCAACTCCGCCAATAATTTTGACTCGGATGAAACTACCCCGGCGGGCAATATATGGGCAGCTTCTGGCAACCTGGATAGCCTTTATGCAAGTGGCAATCCCAACACTACCATGAACTCTAACGCGCTGGGTGGGGCGGGTGGCAGCCAACCGCACAACAATATGCAGCCAACGCTGACCCTCAACTTTGTTATTTGTATGCAGGGGATTTTCCCACAACGTAGCTAGTAAAGGAGCAGAATCTATGAGCGACCCGTTTCTAGGCGAAATCAAACTTTGTGGCTTTAACTTCCCACCAAAGAATTGGGCTTTTTGCAACGGCCAGCTGCTGCCAATCAACCAGAATCAGGCTTTGTTTTCTTTGCTAGGTACTACCTACGGTGGTGATGGACGCACTACTTTTGCGCTGCCAAATTTACAAGCCCGCCTGCCAATGCACCAGGGTGGGGGGCCGGGCCTGTCTCGCCGCAATATAGGCGATATTGTAGGTGAGCAAAACCACACCCTACTAGCCACTGAGATGCCTGCTCACTCGCATCAGGTCAACGCCAGCACTGTTGCGGCGGACGACCCGGCCCCCGGCGGGAAGATTTGGGCTTCCGGGGGCAGTGTAGATAAACTATTTGGCTCTCCCGCCAACACTACTATGAACTCCGCTGCCGTCGCTACAGCCGGGCAGAGCCAGCCCCATAACAATCTGCAACCGTATCTGGTGGTCAATTTTGTGATTGCCCTGGTAGGCATTTTCCCTAGTCGAAATTAGAAGGAGGAAGAGCTATGAGTCAACCCTTTGTAGGTGAGATACGGATGTTTGCGGGCAATTTTGCGATTAACGGCTGGGCTTTTTGCAATGGGCAGTTGCTGCCAATAGACCAATACACCACTTTGTTTACTTTGATTGGCACTACTTACGGCGGCGACGGCCAGACCACCTTCGCCCTGCCGGATTTGCAGGGCCGCGCCCCTATGCACACGGGGTCGAATCATCCTATCGGCGAACGGGCTGGCACGGAAACGGTGACACTGACTATTGCCCAATTGCCCGCCCATAGTCACCCGGCCAACGCCAGTAATAATGCGGGCAGCACCAGCACGGCCACCAACAATTTCTGGGCGGCTTCCAGCAGCAACGATGCCGTCTATAAAAGTAACTCGACGGGTGACGCGACTATGAACCCGCAGGCAGTTAGCGCGGCGGGTAGCAGCCAAGCGCACGACAATATGCAGCCATATCTGGCGGTCAACTTTATTATCTCGCTTTTTGGTATCTTTCCGTCGCAGAATTGAGCCGTTTGAGGCCGTCCATTAGCGGAGCAATGTCCCACAGCAAGCTTGTTGAAGGCTGCGCGGTATCCCCTGGGTGTGGTCGCCACCCGCCGATGTCTTTGTCCATTGGCGGAGCAATGTCCCACAAAGATTAAGAGCCTGTCTAATATTGTCATTCTGAGCGGAGGCTCTGCATAGCGAAGAATCTGTTGTGAGTTCAAATGAACAGACCCTTCACTGCGTTCACCCCCTGATGACAGGGGGCAGGTGGTGACAATACCCTATTATTTTACAAGCTCTAAGACTGGAAAATTAAAGGTTAAGAAGGAAATGCAAGCAAACAAAATGATACCGACCTCAGCTTCGATAGTTTCGACTAAAGAGGCCGCCGTCCGCCTTTCACGGCGCAAAATGCTGGGCCTGTTGGGTGTTTCCGCTTTGGGGCTGGGAGGCTTTGGATTAGTCCGACCTGGAACAGCCGAAGCCGGACAGACGACAGCTAATGCGGGGCTTTCTGGCCGCAGTTTTGATGGACACCTGGCGTTCAGCGTGACCCCGACTAAAAACGACTATATGTTGACGGTGGTGGAGGTTGCCACTCAAAAACGCCTCAGCAGTGTGGCTTTGAGCAAGGCTCCCTGTATCGTCAATTATACTATAGCTGGCAAAACACAGCATTTTAGCTGGCTAAACGCTCAGGCTAGTACGTTACCCCAGACAGTCAAAGCAACGGCGGCGAACGACGGTCAGGTTGTGCGGCCTCAGCTAATGCCAAAACTGGAATTCGGGCTGATTTTTAGCCCTGCTCAGGGGGAATTAACGGTTATCAATGCTGCCCAAAATAGTGTCAGCCGTCAGCCCGCTCAAACGGCGAGTTGGACAGCCCTCAGCACCGACGGGCGTACCGCTTATGTTAGCCAGGCCAATGCGCGTGATGTGATAGTGATAGATACAGCCAACGCCAATCTGGTCGTCCAAAAGTTGAACGCGGTCTAGCGGTTTATGCACACCAATTTTACTACGCGCCCCTACCAGCCCACCGATGCGCCTTTCCTATACCAGCTTTATGCCAGCACCCGTGCGGACGAAATAGCGGTCTGGGGTTGGAACCCCACCCAGCAAGAGCTTTTTTTGCAGATGCAATTCCAGGCTCAACAACGCCATTATGCGGCCCAGTACCCCGCTGCTACCCACCAAATAATCGTGGGTGACGCATCTCCGGTTGGCCGGATTTTGACCGCCCGCACTCCGCCCGAAATCTGGTTGGTGGATATTGCTTTGCTACCCACGCACCGCAATCAGGGTATCGGCACGCGGCTAATTCAGGATTTGCTGCAAGAAGCCAGAGCCGCCAGCCAGTCCGTGCGGCTGCACGTTGCCAAAACCAACCTTGTGGCGATGCGGCTCTACACCCGTTTGGGCTTTACCTCTATCGCCGATGACGGAATGTACATTTTGATGGAAGGTTAAGAGCTTGTAAAATAATTAGGACTTTCGCTTGTCACCCTGAACTCAGTGAAGGGTCTATTTGGAGAACCGGCTTAAAGAACAGATTCTTCGCTCCGCTCAGAATGACAAGCTGTGCTATAAGCGAAAGTCCTAATAATAAAGAATTGTCACCACCTGCCCCCTGTCATCAGGGGGTGAGCCTGCGAAAGGTCTGTTCAAAGCATTTCCGAACCGAACAGACCCTTCGGCTACGCAGAGCCTCTGCTCAGGGTGACAGTATTGTTAGGCTCGTCGCTGCGGGCTATTTTGACTTGGGCAACGGCCAGACCCATCGTTAGCCAGAAAAGAGCCGCCATGTGGGGGAAGCGGATGTCGAAAAAGTAGTAGTCCAGGCTGCCAGTTGCCAACGCCCCGGCCAGACCCGCTGCGAAGCCCAACAAAATGGCAGTCTGGCGTGGAGTTTTGAGGTGCGGAAGGTTGGAAATAACATAGCCAAAAAAGAGCAGCATCACCAGCCCGTATCCGGCCAGCCCCACCAGCCCCATCCGTTCGGCGATAGATAGATAGACGCTGGAAACTCCCGTGGTCAGGTCAATCACCGGGGCGTGACCAAAACCCACCCCGAACCAGGGATAATGCTGCACGATGTCCAGGGCGTTTTTGTACTCGTTGAGCCGCATAATGGTGGCGGGGTCGCTCAGGGCAAAGCCGCCCGCGAACCTGTCCCACAGCGGAGTCTGGCGCAAAATTAAGCCGCCGCCCAAAGTGCCCGGAATGAGGTACAACCAGATACGCCGATATTTGACCAGAGCCAGAAACAAAATGATGGCAACTACGCCCAACAAAATCGCCGCCCGACTATAGGTCAGGAACATCGCTAGCCCCGTTATTGCCAGCATCAAAGCTAGTTTCCAACGCCGGAACAAGGGCGAGGCCGAAATCAGTTGGGCGAAAATCAAGGCGAAAATCAGCACCAGCATCCCGGCGAAACTGTTGGGGTCAACCGAAGTACCAGTGGCGCGTTGGGGTTTTTGCATATCGTCTTCCACAAAGCGCAACACCCGGTCAACCGGATAGCCGATAGGACGCAGTGCCAGCAGCAGGCGTTCTTGCAAGCTAAAGGGCAGCCGATACAAAACGACGGCCAGCAACGCCGCCCCGCTTCCGGCCAATATCAACACCCGCAGTAGCCTTTCTAGCGCGGCCTGACTGCGTACCAGATTTATCACAGGTACAAATGACAAGACGGCCAGCAAAAGTTTGGCAAAGTTGTGGATGGTTTCTCCGTCGTGTGACGTGTCCCAACCGAGGCCGAAAGTGAACAAAGCCAGAGCCACAAACAGCCAGACCGCCCAGCTAAACGGCCACGCTACTAGCTTGGTCTGACCCGCCGCCCGTACCGCTATCTGCATCAGCCACACCCCAAACAAAACTAGCAAGCTGGCTTCTAACATAGTAAAAGTCAGCCCTAATTTGAGCGGAATTGTGCCAAAGGGCAGCAGACAGGCCACTACCTCCACCGTCGCCAGGGTGAACAAAGGGCTAAGGAGCATCAGTACGCCAATCACCGCGCCCACTGCCGCGCCCACCACAATCAGCGGATTGGGCAAAGCCACCGCCGCCACTCCGCCTACTCCGCCCACCAGCACCGCCGCTAACCCGTAGCATAGTGGGCGCAGCCAGGCGCGTTCGTCATCATTTGTGACCCTCAACCAGTTTTTTCCCAGGCGGGGCGTGACACTTCTAAAGCTCAAGCTCTTATTATCCCTAAAGTTTTGTAACTACTCAGCCCCTTAGCTTTGTCATTCCGAACGGAGTGAGGAATCTCTCATTAAAAAGAGAGTTAGAGATTCCTCACTCCGCGCTTCGCAAGAGCCTTCGTTCGGAATGACAACCTGAGTAGTTACAAGTTTTGTAACTATTCACCACGGAGACACGGAGTTCACGGAGGAAATTCAAAAGAAATGCAGACAACGAACGCTTTGCCTTCTGCTGTCCTTCTCTCCGTGTCCTCCGTGTCTCCGTGGTGAACAATTCTTCAATTCAAAAGTTTGGCGATAACTGCCGGGTTCAAGAAGGCGAAACGGGCCAGCAACGTCCTGAACTTCTGGGCCGAGCCGCCCGCCGTACCTACCACGCAGTAATCGTCGGTGCAGTCGGCTATCAAGTCGGGGGCGGCGGCAGCTTCGATCTGGCTGCGGGTTTTGCCATCAAACAGGGTGATAGCTAACCAGGCGTTGACGAGCCGATTTTTGAGTGCGGCCAAAGTCTCGTCAGATGTAACGTTATCCAGCCGCCAATAGTTTTGCAGCAGGGCGGTTTGAGCAGCGCGATTACTCGAAGCAAGGAAAAGCAAGTTGAACTGAAACCACTCCTCCGAACCCCTATCGGTGGGCGGCACAATATCCAGCAGTTCCGCCGCCGCCTTCAACTTTTGAACCTGACTGGCTGTGACGTGAGGCGTGAAGGGCGTTTCGGTTTGAGGGTAGCCCGCCAGCGTGTGCGCCGAGGCATAGATTAGCCCCGCCACTATTAACCCTCCCGCCGCCATCGCCAATCCACGTTCTGGCCGGACAGCCGCCAAAGCTTGCCGCGCCCAACCGTAGGCTGTCCTCAAACCCTGCGCCACCAGTATTAGCAAGACCGGAGCAACGAAGCTGAAATAGCGCGGGTTATTCAAGAGCGTTGAGCCACTCGGCAGATTGAAAATTATAACCAGCATCAGGCCGATATAAACCAACGCAAACAGCCCCGCGTAAAACCGCCGATAAAACAATTGGGCCAAACCCAGCAACGCCAGCCCTCCCCCCGCCCCGATGGAAAGCGGATTGTTGCCAAAGCTAATCTGGCCCAGGTAGAAACTCACCGCTTGCCAGCGAAAATTCTCTTTGTCTGGGCTGATGTTGAGACCGTAGTTGGCGGAGTGGGTAAAATTGAGCAGGTGGGGCAGCCAGGGCAGATAAAGCAGCCCGACCAGGCCCAAACTTAGCGTCATCGCCACCACCCGTCTCCAGAGCCAGCCCCCTTTGTCGCTTTTCGGGGGCAGGTGCAAGGGCTGGTTTTGGAGATAGGCCGCGAATTTGCTACTGAAACCTTTTTTCGTATCGCCAGACTGCGGTATCAAATTGAAAATCAACCAGACCGCCCCAAAAGCTGCCTGTAGTATCAGGACGAAAATGGCGTTGTAGTGGTTGTAAAGGTTGAGGGTGTTGAGCAGTACCCAGCCCATCCAATCCCACCAGCGATTATAATGCAGACCGCGTAACAGCAAGTAGGAGGTCAGCACCGCCAACAACATCAGCAGCGAATACATCCGGTAATATTGGCTCATCAAGACCGGAGCGGCAGCGAAAGTGCAAAGGAAGGCCGCCAACAGTCCGGTTTGATAGCTGTCGGTTAGTTCGCGGCCCAGCAGGTAAAGGGCGGGTATCACCCACAGCCCAATCAAGACCGCAGGCAACCGCAGCCACACCGCGTCGTGGGTGTAATTGGTCAGGTCGAGCCAGAAATGGCTGAAAAAGAAAAATAGCGGGCAGTGGTCTGGAAACAGGTTGGGGATTATCTGGCCCAGGCTATAAGCCGATGATTGGTATTGGTAGGTTTCGTCAAAAATTAGGGGGAAATCCAGCCGCACCAGCCGCACCACCAGACCGAGCAGCCCCAAAGTCACCAAAACCAGCCATTGTCCGTGTCGCTTGAGCCAGGACGGAACGGGTTCAACGATTTTTATTGTAGTTGGTGGGCTGATGGTGTTCATGTGGCTGCTTTAATCTTTATTGGGTGGAGTGGGCAGCCCGAAATTCTGGCCTTCCACCCAAACCACCTCCTCGACTACCAAAGTACGGGCCAGTTTGTCGTGCCAGCCTTGTTTTTTCGCGTCCCACCCGACCCATAAAAAGCCCAAAAGAGAGGTGAAAAACAACACGGGCAGACCTACCAACAAAATAAACACGGTATAACCCGTCCGTCCATTGATAGAGCCTACAGACGAAAATAAAATCGCAGAAAGCAGGCTCAAAACCAGCAAAGCCAGCAAACCAGGTGAAGCCGAAAGCAGGTAGCCGCAAAACTGGCGCAGAAAAGCCGTCAGCGCGTCGGGAGTGCGCCCGTCCAGCCGGATAATCCGCAGACGAGTGGCGCGTTTGCCAACGGTACGGCCCCGGAGTGCGCCCAACCAAAAGTAACCAAAATTTATCAGATAAAAAAGCAGATACAACCACCAGGGTGGAACTATGGCCTGACTATAGCGAATACCGGAGGGGTAGGCCACGCTAGTATAAGCCAGCAGCAGCACCAGGTTCGGCACGAATAACAACAGCAAATCCAAAAGCATCGCCCCCACCCGTTGCCAGAAACTGCCGCGTTTGACGATAGCTACGCGGTTTTGAGGCGTAACATAGGAATAAAAAGCGGTGGGCTTGAGATAAAACTCCGTCGGTAGCCCCACTGCTCCCCGCAAAAGGGGATGATAATATTCCAACTGGGCTGGGTCGAGCGGCGGGATGTATGGATAAGGGTTGTAAGTAGCATAGGGGTTGGTAGGCTGGGCATAATATGGATTGAGCGGTGCAGCCGTGTAAGGATAAGCCGGAGCAGGGGCATACGGGTAGGCCGAGGGCGGCACATAATCGAGCGATGGGGCAGGAGTGGGAACAACAGGCGGTGAGGGAGGCGGGGCAGACTCGGCCTGGGCCGCAGTGCGTTCGAGCGGTTTGCCACACTTATAACAAAAACGGGCTTCGGGTGGGTTAGCGGTGCCACAAAAAACGCAATACATCAAAGCTGCCCTTTCGCCGGAAAATCAACCCCTTCCACCAACTCTTTGCTTTTGACTACCAGCGTTCCGGCCAACTTGTCGTGCCAACCCTGGCGGCGCGGGTCAAACAAAATCAAGGCGAAACCTATGCCTACTATTGTTTCCAAAACCTGTCCTAACACGCCAGTAAAAGGGTTTTGATAATAGGCGATGTAGCCCCCTAATACGAAGGCAAAGCCAAATAAATTACGCATAAAACTGGTACGCAAATCAGGCCGCGTGCCAGCCAGGGTGATAACTTTGAGCCGAAAGATGCGCTTGCCCAATGTCTGCCCGTCGGCGGTCAACAACGTGGTGTAGGCCAGATAAACCAGATATAGCAGCAGGGTAGTCCAATGGGGCAAATACTTTTCGGTGGCACTTATATCGCCCGCGTTACTGGCATCCAGCCATTTTTGCAGGTCAGGGCCGATTGCCAGTAGATAAATAAACAAAATCAAGAAAAAAGGAGCCAGAATTACTACCGTATCTACGGCTGCCGCCAACAAACGCTGCCAGACCTCGCTATAGGCCGCATACACGCGCTGGCCTGTTTTAGTTTTGTAGTCATAAAAGCTTTTGGGTTGGTCAACCACGACATAAGGCAAACCGTTGGGTGCAAGCAAGGGACGTGGCGGCGGAGCGGGTACAAAACTGGATTGCATTCCGCCATACGGATTATATGGCGAAGGCGGCGGGGCGGGCTGTCCGACAGGGTAAGGATTGTTAGTAGCATAGGGTGGCGGAGCAGGGGCGGTGGGTGGCACATTCGGATAATGGTTGAGGGCGGGCTGTTCGGCATAAGGGTTAGCCGTCGGGTGCGAAAGGGCGGGCGGCATCGGGTTGACAGCAGGTGTGGTCGGTTGGGCATACGGAATAGGGGCGGGACTGGTGGACGGAGGGGAAGCGTAGGGAGAAGAATTACTGGTTTGAGTGTAAGATGCACTAATCGGCGGGGCAGTCGTTTCAACTGGGGGTGGACTTTCGGTACGGCTGGCGACCAACGCAGATTGAGCCTCTCCGCCTAGATTTGCAGCTGGTTCAACTGGTAAAGATGCAGCGGGCGCGGCGGCGTTTTCATTATCGCTGAACAAAAAAGGGTTGAAGTCGGCTAAATCCCTGGCACTAATCGAAAAGACCTGGTTCTGGCTACCCGCGATGGGAGACGTAGGCAAAACAGCTGCTGGTTCTGTTGCTGCTAAGGGCGCGAGTTCGGGTGCTGACGCGACGGATACAGGTTCGGGGGTTGGCGGTTCGGGCGCAGACTCAAGGAGCGGACGTACCATTTTAGAGCCGCAGTTGAAGCAAAAAACGGCATATTCAGGGTTTTTAGAGCCACACACGATACAATACACGGGTTCCGCCTTCACTAATAATAGGGTGCCTTTTGGCCCGTTCGCCACAAATACCGAGGTATTATAACAATATAATAGTAGATTTGAACCCATAAAGCAAACTAGCAGTGCCGATGGTGGCCGCGCAAGGTCTTGGTAGGGGCGCAATTTATCGCATCCAGATTAGCGACTCACTAGCCATTAGCAGCGGGCATCTAGCTTAGAAGCTTTCGACGGCTGGCCCAATGCCTCTTGTAAGGCATTGCTCTGCCAATGGATAAGCCCTTGCCAAAACATTAGGAATTTGTTACAAAAAGTACCAGTACGAAAATAGCTATTGCAAATTGGAACGATTTGCGCTAAACTGAATACAGGAATTGCAGAGCAAAGTTGTGGGGCAAAACGCAACCTTTGGCTGGTAGAATACGTATAATAAAGGTAGTCGTGCTTGATTTCGTGATAGCCAATCTGAGGGCGCAACTTTTAGAAAGGGTTTTTGGGTATGTTGACAACCATAGCAGTAGCAATCGCCGCAGTAGCGGCAGCAGTAGCGGCGGCCAAAGCCATCGAACACCAGCAAAAAGAGGCCGAGGAACAGCGCGTAAAGATTCCTATTTCCGTCGAAGAGCCGCGCATCGAACGCCGTCGCCGCGATTAGTTTTTAGTTTGATGTTCTTCAATCTGTTTTTCTTAAAATCCCGATATTACTGCGGATGTATGACTCTGACCTGATTTATAGGACTGCTTGAACTCGCTTTCTCCCAAGTAAGAACGCGAGTTTTTAATTTCAAAATAAAAAATGATCGGAAAATGATAAAAGCTCAAGCCCAACCGAAAGTAAAATTAAAGAAGCCGCCGCGTCTGCGCCGCCAATTGCGCTGGACGGAACTCCAATTGCTGCTGATGCCCATTGCTCTGGTTTTGATTGGTATGATAATCGTCGTCAGCGTACCGCATCAGCAAGTGGGTTGGAGCGCACGCGACTTGTGGATGACTTTTGTATTTATCGGCCTGGTCTTGGGGTCGCATCTGGCTCTAATCATCTGGCTACCCCGCAGTGACCAGCTTATTCTGCCGCTTATCTCGTCCCTGGCCGCCTTCGGTCTGATTATGACCCAACGCCTGGAAACATCGCGCACTGGAAATATCGCCAGTCGTCAGGTTTTGTGGATTGGTCTCGGTTATGTATTCTTTTTGGCTGTGACACTTGGTTTCAAAAATTTCATGTGGCTCAAACGTTACAAATATACCTTGATGGCTATCGGTATCGGTCTCGACGTGGCGGTGCTGCTATTTGGTCGTACTATCAACGGAGCCAGGCTCTGGTTCACTTTCGGCCCTTTTAGCTTTCAGCCGTCCGAACTGCTCAAAATCATTTTGGTGGTGTTCATGGCGGCGTACCTGGATGACAAACGCGACTTGATGGAAAACTCCCGTTTGCGGCTAGGGCCAATCAACCTACCCCCCCTGCCTTATCTGGCCCCCCTGCTGATTATGTGGGGGTTCTCGATGTTGATTGTGGTTTTTCAGCGCGAACTCGGTGCAGCAGAGCTTTTCTTTGGCATCGTGCTGATAATTTTGTATGTGGCTAGTGGCAAGGCCAGCTATGTCTTAGCCGGAATTGGTTTGTTCGCGGTGGGAGCGTTCGTAGCCGTCAACTCTTTGCCCTACGTTCAGACCCGCATCACTGACTGGATAAACCCCTGGCCCGTCGGCAAAGACCAGGGTTATCAAATTGTGCAAGCCTTGTTTGCCTTTGCGAATGGGGGCGTGTTCGGGAGCGGCCTGGAATATGGTGCGCCTTACTTTATTCCCGAAGTACATACCGACTACGTTTTCGCGGCCATCGGCGAAGAATTGGGTCTGGCCGGAACGTTGGGTATCATCGCTCTTTTTTTGCTCCTGATTTACCGCAGTTTCCACATCGCTCTTAACACCCGCAACAGCTTTTATCAGCTAATAGCAATCGGGTTGGCGGCGATTTATGGCTTGCAAACTTTTATTATTATCGGCGGTGTTACCAAACTGATACCTTTGAGCGGTATGACTTTACCTTTTATTAGCTACGGCGGCAGTTCCATTATCATCAATTTTGCCATTGCCGGGATATTGATGCGAATCTCTGCCGAGGATTAGCCCAAAATGACTAATTTTATTCGCGGATTATGTGTTTTTGTCACCATCGCGGCTATCACTGTCGGTCTGGTCTGGCAGCCTAAAGAGATAATGGACACCCGCAGCGATAATTTGTGGCTGGCGTGTCTAGCCGTCGCCGCTATCGCCTTGACCACGCTTTTTTGGTACGGGTGGGCCAAACTCAAACCCAATGCTTCCCCAGCCGCCCGTTTGCGCCATAATGTCCAGCGCGTCGGCACCCTGATGATAGTAGCTTTCGTGCTGTTGAGCTTGCAGTTGCTGCGTGAGCAAATCGTTCAGGCTGACGAAATCAAAAAACCTTTTTACACCGATAGTGGCGATGTAGTTCACGACCCACGAGCCGACCCTTTTTCGGTGCAGCGTGGCAGCATCAGAGACAGCACAGGTAAGATAGTGGTGGGGATTGATGTCAGCCCCGATGGTTCGGTCAGACGCACCTACAAAGACCCCAACATTGCCCAAATTGTCGGCTATTACAGCCCGATTCAGTTTGGCTTGAGCGGTCTCGAAAAGCAGTACGACGATTATTTGAGTGGCACAACCGGGGCGAACCCAATTCTGAAGCTACAACACGATTTGCTACACGAAGCCACCCCTGGCAACGACTTGGTTTTGACGATTGACCCGGCCTTACAAACCTCCGCTATCAATGCGCTGGGGGCAACCAACGGCTCGATTGTGTTACTGGACGCTAATACGGGCGGAGTGCTGGCGATGGTAGGCAATCCCCATTACGACCCGTCGCAACTGGCTTACGACCCGACCCTGAGCGGGGATGCGCGGGTTAAGGCTACCAAAGCCATCGAAAGCTATTGGCAGCAGCTTATCAATGACCCCAACAGACCGTTGGTATTTCCAGCTACCCAAAGAGTTTACACACCCGGTTCGATTTTTAAGACGATTACGCTTGGCACGGCTCTGGATTTGGGCTTGACCACGCTCGATGCAACCTGGCCCGACGACGGCCAGTTTACCATTGATTTCCACCGCATCAATGACCCCAATCGCCCGAACAGCAGCAAAACAACCTGGACGAGCCAGGAAGGTTATATGTTTTCGCTCAACGCGGTCTTTGCCCAAATGGGTCTGAAAATTGGGGCGGACAATTTTACTAATTACACCAATAAATTTGGTTTCGGCCAGAATATCCCTTTCGATTTGCCAGTTTCGGCCAGCACCCTTTTTAATCCGAGTGACCCGAACTTTTTGAAGACTCAAACGGCCTTGACGGATACTGGTTTCGGGCAGGGCCAGCTACAAGTTACGCCCCTGGAGATGGCTTTGGTGGCCGCAGCGATGGGGCGTAGCGACGGCGCGATGCCCAAACCTTTTCTGGTCAAAGAAATTCGGAGCGCAGCCACTGCCCAATCGCCACAAGGAATAATTTTACACCAAACCCAGGCCGATGTATGGTTGCGCCCATTACGCCAGGATACTACCAAATTGGTGCAGACCGCGATGCTGGCTTCGGCTAAAGATGGCTGGGTGGGGCGTAATGGAGGAGGCTTGCCAGCAACAGGCGCAACCATTGGAGGCAAAACTGGCACTGCCGAACTAGGTAACGGCATCGAAAACGCCTGGTACATCGCCTGGGCTTCTAAGGGTGGGCGTACCTTTGCTATCGCCTGTGTGGTTGACCACAAAGCGGGCGGGGAAGGTCTTCGGGACGCACTACCCAAAGCCGATGCAGTTTTACAGGCAGCCCTGGCTGGTGTTAAGTAATGATTATTACACGTCTCTTGCAAAGCGTTATCGTTTTGAGCTTGCTGGCAATCGTTTTGGTTTTGTTCAACAGTGCGGCTAGTTCGGCTCACGATACGGTTTTTGTGGACAGCATTGCGCCCGGCCCTGATAAAGCCCTCGCCTTTGACCAACCCGATGTTGAACGCATCTTTTATACCGGGTTAAACGCCCCCGGCAAGATAGATTTCTATACTTTTCAGGGCAACGCGGGGCTGGCTTTCAAAGCTAAAATTTTGATACCGCGCACCGACCCTAATTCTAGATTCAGGCCAGCCCTGGCTCTTTTTGGCCCTGGTCTGCCCCAACCGGACACCACCGAACTTTTCAGCGTGCCTTTTAACTTACCCGCCAACAACGGCCTGGTGACTTCTATCGCCGACAAAGCCCAGGACGACCAAACCGACAACGCGCTTTATAGCAAATATGATGAAAGCTACGCCCAGGCCAAATTTTGGGAAGGGCAAACCCTGCTGCGTCAGTTGCCCCAAAGCGGCACGTATTATCTGGTCGTGTTCAGTCCCAGCAACCAGACAGGCAAATACGCCCTGGAAGTAGGAGACCACGATGCAACGGGCCTCAAGGAAACGCTGGCTTTCCCGGTGTGGTGGTTTGGGGTGCACTTCTGGTTTGGCGATACTCTGACCCCAACCATCGTGGTGCTGGTAATTTTACTTTTGATAGCTGCGATAATTTTCGGACGCTTTTTTTTGAAACGCCGCCAAATACGTCGGAAGTTAGCTAAACAAAAGACGGTGGTGGCAGTGGTTGCCCAAAACGAGCCAACTCCTGTCGAAAAAACTGAAACCAACAATGAAGTAGTAGCAACTGATGAGCCAGCCGCCAGCCTCACGCCCATCGCCGAACCTGACTTACCCCTCGAAACCCACCTTGAACCAACCGAGCTTACCGAGACGGCTAAAATCGGGGAGGACAAAACCTATATGAAGTGGCGCAATGGCAAATTAAGTGGCAATCTCGAAACCGACTTCCTGGAAACGCAGGAAGAAAATCCCAAGATTAAAAATTCCGAAACCAGCAGCAAATAATCACGCCTTCACCAATTTCTCCAGGTATCTGAATTGACATGGTCGCCATACAAATCACAAAACCCATAAAGCAGGAGATTGAATTGACATATAATTTCGCTCTTTAAGAAAATCAGCCAGCTGAATTGCTTGAGGAAATTCTTTCTTAAATTCTGTCTCGACTCTTTTAAGCAATTTGGCAGCTAAATCAGACGAAAAAGCACCACGCACACAACGTTCGTACCATTCGATAAGCTGACTCTCCTTTACAATACCTCGCACACGCCGCCCCCACCCAATTTGCTTGAGCATTGCTTCTATAACTTCCTGGTCAGCATCTCGACAAGCTATCACAATATTATCGCTCTCAATCTGGTCAACTATCATTTCAGCTTTTTGAGGGTCAAGCGTCAAATGTTTCACCTGGATAGCAGGGCCGAAATTTGCCCACATATCTAAACCTCGGTCAGAAGCATTAGTTACTCCAACACGATGTACGTGAGCAGGGAGCGTATGGGTTAAAGTACCAGCCGAAAGTCCCAATAAAATCTGGGCTAAATCTGCAAACTCTGTTAGCAATGCAGCATTAGCCAGGGGGACGCTGACTGTTACTTGAGCTTGCAAGGCCACCACAACCGTTTCAAGCAAACTATAGACTATAATTTCATATACCTTATCAATGCTACGTCGAACTTGCTTTGTTAGCTCGAAAAACGAGAAAATATCTGCAACATTAAATTTTTGCGGATCAGACTGTTCTATCAAGGCAATAATGCCAGCTACCGTACTCTGTCTTTCCTCAAATTTTAGATAAATATACTTCTCAACAACGCCATTAGTAATTTTGTTTTCGCGGTCAAGCAGACTTAATAACTTTGGAGGCATAGCGGTTTCGTTCCAAATATCGTGTTGATACCGCGCACTTGAACTAGAGCTTTTGTTGAGCAACCTTTTCGACACTTTGTTTCGCCACATAATAGATGGGTTTCTATAGGTATCCAGATTGCTAACATCAAAGTTGGCATCAATACGGGAATGATACAAAACTTCTGCTATATGGATAGGTTTGTACATATCGGTTCGAGCTATAGCAATAATGTAGTCAAGGCGGATTTTAGCTTCTTCAATGGCTAAATTTTGTTCTGCTGGCACTTCTTAATCCTTCTGCATTGGCGTGTATTCAATTTGCGGACGGTTTTCGGCCAGCGAAAAGGTAGATTGTAGCATTTGTTGCTCGTAAGGTTTGCTTTCAAGCATAGCATCTACAACACTTTCTAACACCGCTTCCACTACTGGAATAGCCACACTGTTACCTATCAACTTCCGCATAGCTGAGTAGCCACCTGTAATTTTGTAATCATCAGGAAAACCCTGTAAGCGCAACATTTCACGTTCGGTTAGTCTGCGTTCACCATCCACCAATAGATAGTTATAAGAAGCACCAGCGCGTAAAGCGCAAGAAAAAGGATTGGCACTGATATGACCACCTTTATTTTCGTGCCAGATAGTACGGTGATGGTTCACTTTAGTATATTTTGCCAGGCGGTTACTCTTGATTAAATCAGAAGCTACATAGGAAAGTGCTACCTCCGGCTCAAGTATTTCTTCCAAAGCACGCATTGGTACAAATTTATGAGGCCACTGATAGTAGGTCGATTCGAGGAAGCCTACAATAAATACGCGCTCTCGCTTTTGAGGCAGACCGAAATGGAGTGCATTGAGAACTTTATAATCAACCTGATAACCAAGTTGAAGTAGCACCTCAAGTATATGGTTCAAGGTACGGCCTTCATCGTGACCGACTAATTGCTTAACGTTCTCCAAAACAAAGGCTTTGGGTTTCCGTGCGGCAATTATACGGGCAATTTCAAAAAAAAGCGTACCGCGTGTATCTTCAAAACCACGCAAAGAACCCATAATACTGAAAGGCTGACAGGGAAAACCCGCAAACAACAAATCGTGGTCTGGTATCTCGGAGGTTGAAATAGCGCGAATATTACCACCTGGCCTCTGATCGAAGTTTGCTTCATAACTGGTTTGAGCATCAGGGTCAATATCAGAGGAAAATACACAGCTGAACTCGATTCCTCTTTTGCTGAATACTCTATTGGCAGCAATCCGAAAACCCCCGATGCCACAAAACAAATCCAGGTAAGTTAGTTTTTCCATAATATTCCTCCACCCAGGGAAACCAAATAACTTTACCTTCTTTTGGGTGTTTCTCTGTGGACTACGGATCTTGCGGCTGCAAAATCCTCGACCTATCCAATAACTTCCCGTCGAAGACGCGCTTAAGCTGGCTCTGATTAAGCTGGTGACTCAAAACTTTATCAGCCAACCAGAGCAAATCTTCGACGCTTAAAACCGTACCAGTATGGCCGCTGCGCTCGAATACATCTTGTAAGCCGCGTTCCAGGTTGCCCTTCGGTACGCTGGTTACGAAGGCGAAATAGATAGCTTCTGCGCCGAACACCCGCAAATTGCTACCAAACTTCGCCAGATAATCTTGCATCGCCCGACGGTCATCGCTCGGCAGGCTGTAACCGTCCTTCATAGCTTTGCAGTCAATGATTATAGCGTAAGGACGGCTGTTGGGCGGGTTGCACCAGGCCAAAGCGTCCGGCTGAATCACGTTGCCCGCACCCAAAAGCTGGGTCTGGAAACCCAAAAGCTCTCGGAAAACCCGCTCGGTATTAACTTCTAGGTAGCGGGCCGAACGCCCATCAAAACTGTATGGCACTAAGTCTAAGGCCCAAAGCTGCGACGGCTGGCTGATTTGCGGGCAATCGTTCAGCACACGGGCTGTCATAGCCACGCTAGAGGCGGGGGCATTTTTGACCTGGAGGGTGGCCTGGGGCAACGGCTCGATTTCCAAAGTATCACGCAAACTATAACCACTATTAGTCGCAATCAGGTTGATACCACAACGCTGCAAACCCACCAAATCCGCACCTACTTCGCGTTCGTTGGCAATGATTGGCTCGGCCAGACCTGCCAAACTACTGGCAAGTTGACGGGCCGAGAACGCGCCCCCTTTTGCCAGATTTTCTAGCAAAGCTACTCGGCGACGGCGCAGTTGTTCGGCGTTGGGCTGCTTACCAGAACACAACATTTCGGGCGGCACCAGCTTGGTCACGCGCTCGTAACGGCTTGTCCCTTGCGCCCGGTTGAGGGCCGCGATGCCTGCTCCGGTGATGCGGTAAGCGTCCAGCGTTTCCATTATTTCGTTTTTGCCCACCTGCACCCGCACTTCTTTGGAAACTTTGGTGATAAACCCGGCCTTGCTCAACCAGCCAGCCATCGTGCGGGCATATTTGTCGCACGAACCTTCGCGGTTCTGGCGCACTTCATTACGTTCGTGGCCGTTTTTGGCAGCCTCTAACTCCTCCACGAAAACATCCTGCGGATACTTGCTAAAGCCACCCTCACCATAAAAACCGATTTCCGCTCCTAGCTCGAACTTGGTAAGTGGCTGCCCATTTTTGAGTAACGACAGCACGCGAACAACGGGCGGATTGACCAGCAATTGGCGACGCAAAACTTCCATCTCAGCTTCGCTACCCACTGCGGTAGCCAACAATTCGCGCCCAGCAGCTTTGAGTGAAAAAAGCCCGCTACCGCGCTCGAACGCCACTAACCCTAGCGCATGGGCCATCCGCGCGAAATTGTCGTCGGCCCAACGCCCTACACCTGTCGCGTCCTGAATTGCCAGCAGATACGCTTTGCGTGGCTGCGGCCCTTTTGCCAACACTGCCACCGACTTCCGCAAATTACCGAAATCACCCGCGTCCTGTACCCAACCGAGGGTTACATCAAGTGGGCCAGCGTGGGACGGAAAAAGTTTGGGCGGTTTCTTGACTGCTACATAGTACAAATTTTCGCTTACTTCGTCAATCGGTTTGTACTGTCTTTTTTCGCTATCGGTGTCGCTACGGAAACGGCGATAGGGCAACCTGAAAATTTCCACTTTGCCACGTTCGGCCAAAATTCGCAAAAGTTCCGGTTCGGGTATTAAGCCCTCGCTGTTATACGACATCAAAATATGGCGGCATCGCGCCCGGTCAAGCAAAGCTTCTAGTGCCTTTGTCGCTTTGTCGCTCTCACAATAGTCCGATTTTTGATGCTCATAAGGGCGCAGGCCAGTTTTGCCATAAATCGCCGGGTTATCCCAGGCCGCCGCCGTTTCCAGCAGATGATAGTTGGTGGCGTACTGGCGCGAGTTGTAGGGCGGGTCAAGATACAAAACGTCGCACTCCACTTGCGCGATGACGTGATTGGCATCGCCTTGAAATACCTGATGTGCCAGGGTACTTTCCAAAACGAGGGGCGACGCAAACCGGATGGGTTTAAGCGCACGTTTATCCCAACTTTTCAAAAACGCCCCGTAAGTGCCACTGATATTCGCCACAAAAGGCAACGCCTCCACGACAGCAGCTACCAGCAAGTAATATTCGTGTGGTTTTAACCACGCGGCCCGTTGCCATTCTTCCAATGTCTCCCGCGCCGCGTCTATCCGACCCGCGTTTGCACCAGACAAATACATTCGCTGATATTCCTGACCCACAGTGCCTTCGGGGGCATAGTTGTTATAAAAAAATCCGGCGCGAGGTGGCAAACGATTTAGATAAGCGCAAACCTGTTGCAGAGACCAGCTTTTATCCTGGGCCACCAGGAAGTCCAATGCTAATTGCTCGTGTACTCCCTCAACTTTTGCGGGCGGGTCTAGCTCAATTTCACGTCGTAACCGCTCGAATTGAGGATAAGTATTATTTTCGATATAAGCTTTTTGGAATATATAGGAATAGGTCATAAGGTCGCAAGTAACCAGCCGATAGCCTTGTTGTTTGAAATGGCGGGCGACGACGGTTGTACCGCTAAAAATGTCACAAAAAACCGGAGCCGTCGCACTCGAAATACCTTTTTTATGCAAAGTGTGGCTGATAAAGGGGAGTAGGTTGTCTTTGGAGCCGATATAGCGCATAGTAGCCGTTAGCTGTCAGCCAGGCATAATAAGGGCTAACAAACAGGTGAATAAGAAGCATTTATTAAAAAATTTCGTTCACAATAATTGTCGGGCGCGTTTTTCGCATTTCCGCCCCTTCAGTAGAATCTAAACGCACAAGCCAAACTTCGCCTTTAATCAAGGAAGTCTTCTCCATCAAGCACAGTGAATGCGGTCACTTCTGAGTCATTAAGATAATCCTCAACCAAAGCTTCGGCCGCTTTCTCAGCCCGTTTTCGTCGTTCACTTCTGCTCAACTTTGATTCAAGTTTTACCTTACCCGCATTTTGTTTGTCCATCTGCAAAACCGCCTCAGCAATTGAGTATCGTTC
This sequence comes from Chloroflexia bacterium, assembly GCA_038207455.1. GTDB lineage: Bacteria > Chloroflexota > Chloroflexia > Chloroheliales > Chloroheliaceae > JBBQZT01. The sequence goes on along the minus strand of JBBQZT010000047.1, from coordinate 24,344 downwards.
GTCAGGGGGCAATTTTTTGATTTCGTCTAAAATTTCCAATTGACTCATAACATCTCCTCTAAGCATAATCCTCTAAAAACGGGTCATTGCTCTCTCCCTGTTATAAAGTGGAAAGATTTTCACTCAAAAAGCGCATTCACTCTTAATCTGAAGCCAGGCAGCACATTTTCACCATCTAATTCATCTTGCAGTTGAAGCGTCTGTCTTCCAGCTACGCCTTGCCGATAAACATATACTACCTGACGACGTGGATTTATAACCCAAATTAAACGCACCCCGGCTTGCAAATATTCTTCGATTTTCTCGTCAACCTCTGTCCACAGGTCATTCAGGGAAACCACCTCAACCGCTAAATCTGGTGGAAAAGGCATCGCCCCCGTAGTTCGTACCACCCGCTCTCTGCTAACAAAAGCTACATCTGGTTGACGAACCGTAGCGTTTTGAGCATCAATCACAAAGCTGGTATCCGAAGTATAAACTTTGCCTAGTTGTTGGCGTTGTACGTACTGCCAGATATAGCCGTGCATATTGCTTTTAATTCCGCCGTGTTCCTCTCCCACTGGCGGTATCTCAACCAGTTCTCCTTTTACCAATTCGTAGCGTTTGCCGTTGCCGGGCGATTGCATAAATTCTTCAATTGTGTAATATTCAACAGCCACAGTCATAATTGTTATTCCTTCGTGACTAGCTTTGTTTGCTGTCTTGCACCATTTTCAGAAAGCGGTCAAACAGATACTGGTTGTCCTGGGGGCCAGGCGCACCTTCAGGGTGGTACTGCACCGAAAAGGCGGGCAGGCTTTCGTGAGCCAGACCTTCTACCGAATTATCGTTGAGGTTTAGCTGGCTGACCCGCCACCCTGCCTCGGTTGGCACCGAGTCGGCATCTACTTGATAGCCGTGATTCTGGCTGGTGATATAGACCCGGCCCGTCAGCAAATCTTTGACCGGGTGATTGCCGCCACGATGCCCAAATTTAAGGCGGCTGGTGGTTGCACCAATTGCCAGACCTAGCAACTGGTGGCCCAAACAGATACCAAAAAAGGGGATTTGCCGCCCCAATACGCCTTGCAAAGTTTCGATGGTAATGCTGTTGCGTTCGGGGTTGCCGGGGCCGGGCGAGGTGAAAACCGCGTCGGGTTGCAAAGCCAAAATATCGCCGAGTTTAGCATCATAAGGCAAGACTGTGGTTTCAATGCCACGTTTAGCTAACGAGCGCAAAATATTTTCTTTGAGACCGCAATCTATCACCGCCAGTCGCATTCCGGCCACCTGCGTGTTTGAGGCAATGGGGATAGCGGGGTAGCGATAAAGCGATGGGGTGGTTACATCGGCCACTACGTTCTTGTCACCGGGCATAAGAACCTGTCTGGCGCGGGCCACCAAATCGGCTTCGGTACTGCCCGGTTCGACGCGCAGAATCATACCGCGCTGCAAACCCTGAGAACGCAAATGGCGGGTTAAAGCCCGTGTATCAATACCGTGCAGACCGGGCAGGTGATGGTGTTTGAGATATCGGTGCAAACTGCCCTGCGCCCGCCAGTTGCTCCATTCGGGGCTATACTCACGCACCACCAGACCGCTTATCCAGGGTTGGCGGCTTTCGTCGTCCAGGTTCGTGACACCGTAATTACCAATCAGGGGGTAGGTCAAGCATACAATTTCGCCGCGATAGCTAGGGTCGGTGCAAATTTCCTGGTAGCCCGTCATACTGGTATTAAAAACCACTTCCCCTTCGGCAGCGTGGTCTGAACCAAAACCCCAGCCTCGGAAAATGCGGCCATCTTCCAATACCAACACAGCTGGTTCGTACAGTTCGTCATTTTCGTCAACTACCAGCAGTTGCGGCCCATTCGCAACTATTTCGTCCTGAACCTGCTCTTCGATATTTACGGTCATTTTATGCTTATGTACCTCTTATAAAATTGAACAATGAAAGTTGGGCCAAACCAAAGGTTAGAAGACGCGACCCATTAAACAAAATCAAATTAAAAGCCAGACCACTTCACCCAAAACTTCACGGGATAACAGTCCAGCTTTCGTGGCTACAAATATTATACGTCAGTTGCCAGGTCAACACAAACGAGCGAACAGCAGAACAGGGCTATTGCAAGGTCAATTGCTTGACAAGAGCGGCTGGGTTAATAACTTAATAGCCTGCGCTGGCGCATAGCTCATCTCGCGCCCTGCGGCTTGGATATTGCTCACCCCAGCTAATCCCATTAAACCCACTACGGTGTGGTTGAGAATCGAATTGACCTGCTGACTCTGGCCGGGCCGCAATTGTGAACAATCCTCCCTCAACCTTACATCACGCCGATAATGCAGTTGGTTCTCGATGCCCCACTCGGCCCGGGCTATTGCCATCACCAGGGCTGTCTCTGGCTGGTACTTGCGAGGTAAGCTGTTTAACAAAAAAGTCAGCTATTTCGGCTTCTAATTGGTTGATGTCTAGGGCCTCACCGAGAATGCGACTCCAGGTGGTATGATGCGGCATCGTCAAATGGGGCAAGTCAAACAAGCTGGTTAAGCTTCGCGCCTGTAGTTTAGCCAATGGTGCTATTATGAAAGGGTTTTTCATCAAATTTTATGGTTCAGCTTTCTTGCAACTGCCCTGGCTGTCTCGCCCAACCACTTGTTTGACAAAGGGAGGAACTGGCGGTAAACTGATACTCGGTCAACCAATCTAAACCTTATTAGATTAGCTGAAACGGTTTGTTTAAGAACGGAACAAGAAATGCCAGTCCTAAATCCCCTATTTTCTGGCGTATTGCCCCCTCCTGTCGCCCAGCGATAGGACGGACAAGACAGCCACCACAACCATAGCCGCTTTTTACGCGAAGCCCGCTTACGCTTCCCTGATTTTGCTTTGTCCATCCTATTCTCCTTCTCCCAAGCTTTACTCAAAAACTTATAATTTTTAGGAGTGTTTGCGATGGACATAGAAACACAGGTTGCGTCCCTGACGGACGACACGATGCTGGCTGTCACCACTTTCCAGCGACAACGGGGACAAGGGCTGGCTCTATTAGTGCTGGCAGCGATACTATGGGGAACGGTTGGAGTGACTTCGGCCCTGCTCAATCGGGTGCAGCAGACCCCGGCCTTAACAGTAGGTTTTTTGCGCCTGGCTTTTTCCAGCCCCTTTTTGATAGGTCTGGCTTTCGTCGTGACGCGACGAAATCCCTTTCACTTGCGTCGGAATGAATGGCCGTTGTTGGCTTTGATGGGCCTGGCGATGGCAGGCTACCAGCTTTTTTATTTCACGGCTATCCCTTTGTCGAGTGTGACGCTGGTAGTAGTGGTGGCTTTATGTAGTGCGCCAGTCATTGTGGCTCTGCTCAGTATTCCGGTCTTTGGTGAACACCTGAATATCCAGGTAATTGGCGCGCTGATATTGGCGTTGGCGGGAACGGGTTTGCTGGCCTTCGGCGGCCAGTCGGCCTCTAGCGAATTTTTCAAGCCGGAGTATTTGCTGGGGGCGTTGCTGGCGTTGGGTGCGGGCTTTTCCTATAGCAGTTTTGCCATCTTGTCGAAGCTGACCACGCGCCGCCACAGCGATATTACCGCACCCCAGGCGATGGCCGTAGCTTTTACGATGGGAGCGTTGATGTTGCTTCCTTTGGCGGGTTTGAGCGGTAATCTCAAGCTTGACCTGCCCGGCGGAGTATGGCTCTACGCGGCCTATTTGGGTCTCGTTCCGACGGGTGTAACCTACGTATTATATATGCGGGCTTTACGGAGTGCGACTGCTACCACCGCCACTATCACCACTTTGCTAGAGCCAGCTATCGCTGCTGGTTTGTCGGCTGTGCTTTTGGGCGAAACTTTAAGCCTCAACTCGCTACTAGGGGCGGTTTTGCTTATCGGCAGCGTGGCTTTGCTGTATAGCAAGCGGTGAGTTGCCAACAATGGGCTACTAGCAAGGGAGCTACCAGCTTAAAGCCATTTGGCTCATTGCCCGTAGCCCCTAGCCAAATGTTGGCACTAGACAGGTTTGGTAAAATAGATACAGGTTTCAAGTTTGCGAGGTTGGCTATGGCCTCGCAAGAAACTGTAGGTGGGCGACAGCCAATTTGGGGTAATAATTTTGAACACGGAAAAAACACTTAATGCTACCGACCACACAGCCGTGCATCACCTGGATGGGCAAGTGCAGGCTTTTGGTGATATTAACAGCCAGATCGAAGATTTTTTTAGAGCCAAAGGTATTCGCTGGACACCCCAACGCCAGATGGTAGTGGATAGCTTTCGCAAACATCAGGGACATATCAGTGCGGAAGAAGTTCACAACGAAATTAAAAAAGTCTTTCCCCAAATCAATCTTTCGACAGTTTATCGCACGTTGGAACTGTTATGTGAGTTAGGCGTAGCTGTCGAGGTGGAGACTCAGGGCGATGACCGTCACCGCTATGAACTGGTAGGCGAAGACAACCACCATCATCATCTGATTTGCCAGAATTGCCATGCCGAAATCGAACTGGATAGCGTAGTGGTTGCCAAAATAATTGACGATGTGCGTTCCAAACACGGCTTTTGGCTAAAACTGCCGCATTTTGTTGGTTACGGTATGTGTGAAGACTGCACCAAAGCCCATCAATTAAATTGAAATTACAAGTCTTTTAAGAGTAAATGAGAGTAATTAGTGGTGAAGCGCGAGGTCATACCCTCAAAGCCCCCAAAGGGATGACTACTCGCCCCATGTCCGACAAAATCAAAGGTGCGCTCTATTCGATGCTATCGGGCTTGTTGGATAGCAGTGGGCGCGAATGGGGTCATGTTTTAGATATGTACGCTGGAAGCGGCTCAATTGGCATTGAAGCTTTATCGCGGGGCGCGACCTGGGCCGACTTTGTGGAAGTCAACGCCGGTGTTTGCCGGGTTATTTCGGATAATTTAGAGCATACTAAGTTTGGGGAACGGGCGCGAGTCAACAACCGCAACGTGGCAGCCTTTCTCAATCATCCGCCTGGCTCACCCAGCGCAACCACCAATAAACGTGCTGCCGGGGGATTGCATCGGCGTAAAGGTGGCAAACACCTTACCCTGGTTGACATCACCGAAGTAGTTTTACCCACCCAAGACAGCGTCGCTGCGAATGCAAATTTAGAAACCGAAAACGGACAGTCAGCTACTCAAGAATTATGGCAATATGATATAATATTTCTTGACCCACCTTACGCCGACCCTAAAATTCCGCAGACTATCGAACACGTGGCACATTGCGGGCTGGTTAGACCGGGCGGGCTGGTAGTAATAGGACACTCGCCACGAGTCGAACTGGCGCAAACTTACGGAAGCATAGAGGCTGATAAAACTGGCGAGGTGGTGCTTAATCTGCTGCGCCATCGGCGGCACGGCGATTCGGCTTTTTCGATTTATATCGGTGGAGATCCAACAGCTTACGGTTTTGGTACAGATATTGGCGCAGTAGAAGATAAAAATGCAGACGAAGCCGACGCAGAGTTCGCGGCTGGCAATGGTGATGAAATTGGCGAAGATGCCGAAGGAGAATGACGTTGAGACTGGCCCTTTATCCTGCGAGTTTCGACCCGATCAGTAACGGGCATATTGACGTGGCGATGCGGGCTTCTCGCTTGTTCGACGAACTGGTGGTAGCAGCTTACGACTCCCCTTCTAAAAACATCTTGTTCAGCACGGCGGAACGGGTAGAAATGCTGCAAGAAGCTTTTAAGGGCGTGCCAAATATTCGTGTGACCAGTTATGTCGGCCTGACCGTGCATTACGCCCAACAAATTGGGGCTATCGCTATAGTGCGCGGTCTGCGAACCGTCAGCGATTTTGAATATGAGCTACAACTGACCCACAACTATCGGCATCTGGCCCCCGACGTAGAGATTTGCTGCTTGATGACTGGACAGAACTTTTCTTATCTTAGCTCGACTATGATTAAAGAAATCGGGCGGTTGGGCGGAGACATCAACCAAATGGTGCCAGCTTTTGTGGCAGACAAAGTTTATGCCGCCTTCGGAATAGCAAAAAGTAAGTAGGAGCGGACAGCTAGACAGCAGACAGCCAACAGATACTCAAAGCTAATTACTCACCTGTCACGGCCCAGGGGGGTGCGGTGAGAGGAATAAATGAGGAATCTGTGGCTAAGGTTTTGATATTCTAGGGCTAGTGGGTTTTCAGTAGCAGTTTCGTCCTTCCGCAAAGCTTTCATTCGGAATGACAATACCTAAATAGCTAAAACAAAGATAACTGTTCAGCCTGTCCAACCCTGCGGGCCGTGAACGGAAGCGTCAAGTGGTTGCTGGGGAGTGAAGGGTCTGTTTTTTCTCGAACATTTAGCAACAGACTCTTCCGGGTACCCCCTAGGTGGCAGAGCCTCCGTTCAGGGTGACAACATCTTGCTAAATAGTTACAAACAATTTAATATTTGCAATTTGGATTGAGCTATCTGCTGTCTAGCTGTTCACCGTTGGCTTAAAAATTATGGACATTGATTATTTGATTGACCGCCTGGAAGCGTTGATGACTTCCGGCAAGCGCGTCCCCCTCAGCAACAAGGTGATGGTGGACGAGCAAGAATGTTTGGATATTATTGATCAGATGCGGGCCGTCGTGCCGGAGGAAGTGCGGGCGGCCAAACGCACCTTGCTTGACCGTGAGCGAATTTTGGGCGATGCTGACGAAGAAGCCCGTCAGGTTGTGGAACAGGCCGAACAAGAACGCCAGATTATGTTGGAGCGCGAAGGCTTGTTGGCCGAGGGCGAACGCCAACGCCAGATTATTATTAGCGCGGCCACCGAACAAGCTTATGAAATTCGCACGGCTGCCGAAAATATGTATAGCGAGGCCAGCACCGAAGCCCAACGGATGCGCGAGGATAGTAATCATTACGCTATGCAGGTGTTAAAAGAGCTTGATAATTTGCTAACCAAACAAGCCAACACTGTACGCAATGGTTTGCAAGCTTTTGAGCAGCAAGCTTCGCAGTATCAGCAGCAAATCGAAGATTACCAACACCAGTATAAGCCGAAATTTCTGGACACACCTGCCAACAATGCTGCTCCAACCCGCCGCCCAACCAACAACCCCGCCCCGGCTAACGCTGACACCAATCGCAATCGGACTGTCAGCAGCAACGGAAACGCGAACAATAATCCGCGCCAGTTTGAAAATGGCGTGGCTACGTCTCCCAATCCCAACTCGGTCAGCAGTCGGGCCGTACCCAAACCGCGCCCCCAGGACAATGACAATTCAGGTTCTGGCAACGCCCCACGCCGCCCCAACCCCAATCGGGATTAACCATTTTAAATCAAATTTCAGGTGGCGGCAGGAAATTACGAGTTGTTAAACATGAACTTGAGCGCGTTTCGTAGTCTGGTACAGGAATACTGTCGTGGAGCAGGTCAAACTCAAAAGACCCTGGCAGTGCGGTTGGGTATGAGCTATACGGTACTCAGCAAAAAGCTAAATGGTAGCGATGAAGCCCGTTTAAGTTTCCCTGAAATCAAACAAATCATTAAAATATTGGCCGATTGGGAGGGTATCACCAATCAATCGCAAGTTCTGAATTTGCTGGAACTGACCGAGTGTCTTAATTTTAGCCCACAGGAATGGCAGAGCGCACCCCTAAATAAATTAGAAGTTACGGTTTCGCCTACCTTAGCACCCAATGTGAAACTCGCTAAGGCTCCGCCGCCCGATACGCCTCCGGGTAAATCGGCGGTCTCTGCTGCTGCCTCACCCCTCCATACTAACCCGACTAACCCGCACTTACAAACAATCCCAGCGTATCCTGAAACCGTCGTCGCGCCCTTACGCCAGCCTCATCATTATTTGCCCGCCCAACCCACCCCGCTAATTGGGCGCAAACACGAAGCCGAAGCAGTCCATAATTTACTGCGGCGGGCCGATGTGCGGCTGGTCACGCTGCTTGGCTCTGGTGGTATCGGCAAAACGCGGCTGGCTCTAGGAGTGGCCTCCGCCCTGGTAGAAGATTTTGAGGACGGGGTTTGTTTTGTGCCGCTTGCTTCGATCAGCGACCCCAGTTTGGTGGCTGGAGCGGTATTGCGGGCCTTAGAACTGGACGAAATTTTTAACGCCCCCGGCAATGCTAAACTTTCACCTCAGCAAATCCTGGAGCGGTATTTATGCCACCGACGGCTGTTACTGGTTTTGGACAACTTTGAACAGCTAACCGAGGCTGCGAATGTGGTGGGCGAGTTGTTGAGTGCCGCATCGGGTCTTAAAATCCTGGTGACAAGTCGGGCTATTTTGCATCTATACGGCGAATACCAGCTAGAAGTGCCACCGCTTGACCTGCCCCAAAACGAGCCAATAAATCTGGAGAAATGCAGCCATTACGCAGCCGTCCAGCTTTTTATTCAACGAGCACGGGCGGTACGACCCGATTTTGCGTTAAACGAAACTAACGCGCCCTATATTGTGCAGTTATGCCAACGGCTGGAGGGGCTGCCCCTGGCAATCGAACTGACGGCAGCCCGTACCCGACTTTTTAGCCCACAAACCCTGTTACAAAAACTGAGCGCAGGTAGCCGTTTGGAATTGCTAACAGGCGGTGCAAACAACCTTCCGGCGCGTCAAAAAACTTTGCGGGCTACCTTAGAGTGGAGTCATAACCTGCTAACCGCACCACAGCAACAACTTTTCGCCGTTTTGGGTGTGTTTGTGGGTAATTTCACTTTGGAAGCAGTAGGAGCGGTCTGCGCGTTGGAGACCGAGGTGGCTCTGGAAAGATTGAGCGAACTGCTTGACCAGAGTATGTTGAGCCAACCACCTATACCTGCCGAGCAGAGCGAATTGCAATTTACGATGCTTGAAACTTTGCGCGAATATGCTTTGGAACAGCTAAACTTGTCCGACCAGCTAAACCAGACCAAACGCCAGCATTTGCAATATTATACCCAGCTGGCCGAAGAAGCCCAACCGCAACTGCGTAAAGCCAACTATGCGTATTGGTTGGAACAACTGGAAACCGCGCACCTTAATATTTTAGCTGCCTTAGATTGGGTGGTCAACACGGGCCAGCAAAACGACCTGGAATTAGCCCTGCGGTTGGCAGTAGCTTTGCGTCGCTTTTGGGAGACCCGCCATATTTGGGAGGGACGTAAGCAAACGCTACGCTTGGTGGAGCAGACTATGCAGTTTCCCGCGCTGTTACGTTCCCGATGGTATGGTTATATTTTGGACGCTGCCGGAACTTTCGCCTGGGTACAGCCTGATTACCCGACTGCCCGTGCTTACCATTCTCAAGCGTTGGCTTTGTTGCGCGAACTGGGCGACCAGCGTGGTCAAGCCGACGCGCTACACCGTCTAGCTTCGGTGGCTTATCTACAGCAAGATTTAGAGTTGGCTCAAATCTGGTTCGATGAATGTCTGGAACTAAGACGCGCAGTGGGCGACCCTGATGACCTGGCTCTGACGTTGAATAATCTAGGTTTGTTAAAGCGCAGACAAAACCAGGCAGAGGAGGCTCGCCTCTACTACCAAGAAGCAATCTTGCTAAGAAGACAGAGTGGCAATCTGCTGGAACTGGCGGCTTCTTTGCATAATATGGGCTTGCTAGAGAAAGACCTGGAAAATTATCAAGCTGCCGAATACTATTTGCGCGAAAGTATGGAAATCGAAGCCCGCCTGGGAAGTCACCTGGCCTTGAGCCGGGCAATTACTAACTTGAGCGGTTTTTTGCTGCTGCGTGGGAAGCTGGGAGAGGCCCAAACCCTGGCGGAAACAGGGCTGGCTCTGGCCCAGGAACTTGGCAACGGCTCTGGTGTGGCCGCGTCGCTGACTAATTTGGGGGAAATAGCTTTGGAGCAGGCTGATTATGTGGCAGCTTCCGTCTGGTTAGGTCAGGCGTTGGTGGTACAGCAAACTACTGGCAGACAAGGATTTTTGGCCGACGCATTGGAGCGGTGCGCTGGTTTGGCTGTAGCATTAGCTGACTTTAGCAAGGCAGCCCAGTTGTATGGCGCGGCCCACGCCATTCGACAGGCCACGAAGCTAACTCGTCGCTCCTACTTGCAAAATACCTACGAGCAGCACGTGGCGAAGGCCCGCACCAGCCTGGGTGAAAGCGAATGGACGGCCTTATATATGGACGGCGCGACTATGTCTCAGGCAGAGGCAGTGGCTTACGCTCTGGCCGCGCCTGCTCTCTGACCCGCCAGGAATGATATTGCTTCCTTCTATCGTGATATTGCGACAAACTATTATTTTTGAGGCTGCCGGGTGGCTCTGTGTCTTGACGAGCAGGGCCGTAGCGGGTTAGAATTAACCAGCGATAATATAAAATTAACCATTAGCAAAGAGTGGAGAAAGGCCAAAATCAAAGATGAAGATACACGAGTATCAGGCCAAAGAGATTTTGCGCGGCTATGACATTCCCGTGCAGAAGGGCGAAGTTGCTACCACTCCCGCTCAGGCGAAGGAATTGGCTTCGCGGATTGGCGGTATGACGGTAGTAAAAGCCCAGGTACACGCGGGTGGCCGGGGCAAAGCTGGAGGCGTAAAGCTGGCAAAGACCCCCGAAGAGGCTGAACAAAGAGCGACGGCGATTTTGGGGATGGACATCAAGGGAAGCAAGGTCAAAAAAGTTTTGATTACCCAGGCAGCGGACATCGCGAAGGAATATTATTTGGGCGTGACACTTGACCGGGCCGCCAAAAAAATAACCGTGATGGGCAGCAGCGAGGGCGGGGTGGAGATTGAGGAAGTCGCCAAAACCAGCCCCGAAAAAATCATCCGGGTATTAGCCGACCCTTTCCTGGGTTTAGGTGATTTTCAGGTGCGCGAACTGGCTTTCGGGATGGGGATTGCGCCGGACAAGATGCGCGGCTTTACCAAAATTGCCAAAGAGCTTTATCGAGCCTATGTCGAAAATGATGCCGATTTGCTGGAAATCAATCCTCTGGTGCTGACCGAACAGCAGGAATGGCTGGCTTTAGATGCCAAAATGGTGATTGACGATAAGGCCGAATTCCGCCACAAGCAGATTTTCGAGACGCTGCGCGATTTGGACGAGGAAGAACCAGACGAAAACGATGCCCGTAACGCGGGTCTATCTTACGTTTCGCTGGACGGCAATATCGGCTGCGTGGTGAACGGGGCTGGTCTGGCTATGGCGACGATGGACAGCCTCAAGTTGTATGGGGGCGAACCAGCTAACTTTTTAGACATCGGCGGCGGGGCAAAAGCTGACCGGGTGACAGCGGCGATGGAAATTATCTTGCGCGACCCCAATATTAAGGCGATTTTGTTTAATATTTTTGGCGGTATCACTCAGGGCGACGATGTAGCCAAAGGTATTATTGCGGGATTAGAGCAAATTAAAACTGCCGTGCCGATTGTAATACGTCTGGTGGGTTCAAACGCCGAAAAAGGGCGGGCAATTTTGGCGAACGCGGGTTTGGAGTCGGCGGAAACGCTGGCCGAGGCTGCCCAAAAAGTGGTAGCGATTGCAAAGGGAGGCGTAGCCTAATGAGTATTTTGGTCGGCAAAAATACGCGCCTGCTGGTGCAAGGAATTACAGGCCGCGAAGGGGCGAACCACACTCATCAGATGGTGGAATACGGTACGCACGTGGTGGCTGGAACTACCCCAGGTCAGGGCGGAAGCAAAAACCCGGATGGTGTGCCAATCTTCGATACGGTCAAAGAGGCGGTGGCGGCGACACGGGCCAACACTTCGATTATTTTTGTGCCTGCCCCCTTCGCGCCCGATGCCATTATCGAGGCGGTGGACGGCGGTATCGAACTGATAATCTGCATTACCGAGCATATTCCCGTGCTGGATACCCTCAAGGTCTTTCATTATGTCAAAATGAAGGGGGCGCGACTAATTGGCCCGAATTGCCCCGGTTTGATTACACCCGGCGAAGCGAAGGTGGGGATTATGCCCGGCTTTATTCATAAGCCAGGCAACATAGGAGTGGTTTCCAAAAGCGGCACTCTAACTTACGAAGTGGTCAACGCGCTGACCCTCAAAGGTTACGGCCAATCTACGGCGGTGGGTATCGGCGGCGACCCCATTATCGGGACGAGCTTTATTGACATATTGGAACTGTTCCAAAACGATCCGGCAACAGAAAAAATCGTGTTGTTGGGCGAAATCGGCGGCAACGCGGAAATTCTGGCGGCGGAATATATCAAAGAATACGTGACCAAACCCGTCGTCGGCTTTATCGCGGGTCAGACCGCTCCGGCGGGCAAACGTATGGGCCACGCCGGAGCAATCATTAGTGGTGGCGAAGGGACAGCCGCCGAGAAGATTGCCGCCCTCCAAAAGCACGGTGTACGGGTGGCGGACAGTCCGGCCCAAATCGCCGATATTATTTAGCCAACAGCGTACAGCTAATAACCGACAGCCAAAGAAGCAGCCTTGAGCGAAAGTTCAGGGCTGCTTTTTGGCTATCTATTTGATATTATTAGCGAACGCTCTCGTCACGGCTAGTTTTCATTCAATCGCTTACAACCAAAGCTAAAAAAGGCGTTCCCTAATGGTCTCGATTTTTTGAGATGATACATTAAAAGGCATAAATAATTAGAGCAGATATTAAATCTTTAATATATTTATTTTTTCTCAAATACAAGCATTGACACTACAATATTTGTATGCTAGACTGACTTTGTAATCACTAACTTCACATCTTTATCTACTAATTTGTATTTCTGCTATTAACATACTCAATCTCTTGACTGCTAAAAAGACCACAATAGGAGGACGAGATGTTTGAGCCTTCTAAATCTGCAACTACACATATTGCGGTAGCTGCCGATTGTGCTATGACCTTAGATTGGATAAAACTATGCCTAAAACAAACACCGGACATAGCAATTGTCGGTTCAACTTTGAAAGTGCGGGTGGTGAACGTGGTGGACTTAATGGCTCTTTTTCCGTCCGAGACGCACCCGCACGGTATGGACGAGTCCAGCTTTGTCAATCTGTTTACCCGCGACAAGCCCGTAGGGTTTGCTTTTCACGGCTATCAGCGTGCCATCCACGAAGTCGTACATGGGCGGCCCAACGCCGAACGGTTTCACGTGCGCGGTTTCAACGAACAAGGTACCACTACCACGCCTTTTGATATGGTAGTGCTTAACGAGATGAGCCGTTATCACTTGTGCATAGAGTCTCTGCGCCGCGTAACCCGTGTGCGCGAACTTGCCCCGCCCCTGATTGCCGAATGTAACGCTATGCTGACAAAACATCACGGGTATGTGCGCGAACATTTTGAGGATATGCCGGAAGTGCGCGATTGGGTTTGGCCGGAAATCTAGGGATGCGACTTAGAGTTAAAGAGCAAAAGTAAGTGATAAGAAGTAAATATCACTTACTTTTGCTCTTTAGGCTGTTGTAAGAATACCAGTGGTTTGACCATTTTACAAACTCCTTGACAAACTGTCTGCATCAAACATCAGCACTGCTTCGCGTGGAAACCTCACGGTTAGAGATTGTCCCAGGCGCGGCATCTCAAGGTGCGGGTTATTAAAGGTATCGAAGAAGAGCGTGTTCTCGGATAAGGACAGGCGAACTCGTACCACCGCACCGAGGAACATCACATCTTCGACAGTACCGTGTAATTGGTTATGCGCCGTGCCATCGTCTGCCTGGATGACACCGATCATTTCTGGGCGCACCGCCACGGAGAGCCGCTCTCCATTCTTTGCGTTGCTCAAAGATTTTGCTGTATAAATTGGCTGTCCGTTAATTTCCAGATGGCCCTGCGTTTGGTCAACCACCCGTGCCTGCAACACATTCAATGTGCCGACAAAACGGGCGACAAAGGGCGTGGCTGGGAAATTGTAAATCTCAAAGGGTGGGCCGATTTGCTCGACCTGGCCCGCGTTCATCACCACGATACGGTCAGAGAGTGAGAGAGCTTCTTCCTGGTCGTGTGTGACATAAATTGTGGTGATGCCCAGCCGCCGCTGGATTGCCCGTAACTCGTTGCGAAGAGAGATGCGTATCTTGGCATCAAGCGCGGAGAGTGGTTCATCCAGCAGCAGCAAGCGTGGCTCGATAGCTAATGCCCGTGCCAGCGCGACCCGTTGCTGCTGACCGCCCGATAGCTGATGGGGGTAGCGTTTGCCTAGTGTCGGTAGATCAACCAGGCGTAACATCTCTTCAACACGACCCTTAATTTCAGCCAATGTTTTACCTGCTACTTTCAGCCCAAAGCCGATGTTATCAGCGACGGTCATATTGGGGAAAAGCGCGTAGGACTGAAACACCATACCGATTTGACGCTGATTGGGTGGCTGATGCGTAATATTCAGACCAGCCACTCTGATTTCTCCTGCTGTGGGCTGCTCAAACCCCGCGATCATCCTAAGCGTGGTTGTTTTGCCGCAGCCGCTCGGTCCGAGAAAAGTAACGAATTCGCCTTGTTCTGCTTGCAGATTGAAAAGCTCGACTGCGGCGGTAGCACCGAAGCTCTTGCGAATGTTTTCTAGTTCAAGAAAAGCCATAATTATTATCCTGTAGTGAATGTCCGGGCGAAATAGGCTGGCGAATGCTCCTATACGTTATTAGTGGGTGCCAGCCAGTTGACCTTGTTCCGGCGAACCGCGACTAAAGAGTTGGATCAGACCGACGCAAATCCAGGTCAGGCCAAAGCTAAGGATTGCGAGGGCCGCCGGTTCATAGGCGCGATTTTGGCCGACCAATGCCAGGTATGGGCCGAAGGTGGGCCAGTTGAGCATAGTTGCCATTGTGAACTCGCCTAGCACAATGGCAAAGGTGAGAAAAGCCCCGTTCAGCAAGGAAACGCGCAAGTTGGGAAAGATGACGTGGAGCAGGATAGTTAGCCAGCCCGCACCCAAACTTTGAGCCGCCTCGGTGAGCGAACGCACATCAATGGCACGCAAGCCGGTGTCCACCGCACGATACATATAGGGGAAAGAAAGCACTACATAGCCCGCGACCAGCAAGGCCGGGCTAGACACCAGCACAAAGGGGGGGCGGCTGTAGATGCGGATGAGACCGAATACCAACACAATCGGCGGAACGACAAACGGTAGTAGCGTGATGAACTCGATCACTGGTCGTAATCGTGGCAATTTGAGATGCACCCAGAAAGCCGTAGGCACTATCAGTAGCAGACTAACCACGATGGTAGCCAGTGCCAGCAACACCGAATAGACAAACGAATCGCGGAACTGGGGGTCGCCCAACACATTGCCATAGGCATCGAAGCTATACTCCCCGCGTCGCTCACGCAACGAAAACTCAAAGGTTGCATATAAGGGTATCAGGAAGTAGAACGCGCCCAGTAAAATCATCATCAGGGGCCAAAAACGTTGCTTTTTCATTGGAGCCACCTGGCAGTACGCTGTTGCAACCACAAGCTGATGCTGATTGACACGGCCATAATTACGATCATCCCCAGTGCCAGCGCATAACCTAAACCGGGGTTATGCAGCACATCGCCGCGTATCTCTGCCCCAATCTGGATAGTTACCAAATTTATCGTCCCGCTCGTAAGTGCGAAAGCGGTAGCATAAGCCCCAAAAGCGTTGCCGAATAGTAGTACACCTGTGCCGAGCAAGGCCGGGCTGAGAATGGGCAAAGCTATATAACGCCAATATTGGAACGAGGTAGCACCCAGGTTCTCGGCTGCCTCGCGCCACTGACGTTTCAATCCATCAATAGCCGGGGCAATAATCAGTACCATCAATGGAAACTGGAAATACATATAGGTCAGGCTCAAGCCCCAAAAAGTATAAAGGCTGAAACCTCCGTTGTAGAGACTCAGACCTAGCACGTTCTTGAACAACAAAGTGACGAAGCCAGTGCGTCCCAGCGTGGCGATGAAGGCAAAAGCCAGTGGTATGCCAGCGAAGTTGGAGGCTACCCCGGAGAAGGTCATCAATGCGCCCCGTATCCAGCGCGGCAGCCCACCTCGGATAGAGGCATAAGCCAGCCCAAAACCGAAAATAACCCCGCCAATAGCTGTAACCCCGCTCACCTGGATGCTCAACCAGTAGGAATTTAGGATGAATGGCTGGAACAAGTCGCCGATGTTTGCCAGCGTGAAGCTGCCCGTCTCATCTTGAAAGCTGCCGAACACCAAATAGAGCGAAGGCAGAAACAGAAAAAGCAGCGAAAAGGCGAAAAACGGTACCACTCCCAGCCACGTTAAATTTATCACTCGCGTTCGCGGGCGAGGTACAGGTAAGGTCACAGCTTTCTCGAAGACTTTTTCCGCCATAGGATTTTCTTATCTTTGCAAGTAAAATGTACCGCCAGAACTATCCGTTAAAATAAAGTCCTGGCGGATACGGCTAGTGAACGTTCGCGCCTACCGCACTGTCCCAGCTTTTGGTGATCAGGGTAGTGGCTTTATTATACTGATCGAGGCTAGGGAACTGAGCATTGGCGTAGTTCGCGGGTGGTGGTAGCTTGGCCGCTACGTCCGCGGAGATGACGTTGCGACTAGCCAGGTCGTTGTAACGAATCGGGTGACAGGCACCGTTCAGCCAGCCAAGCTGTCCGGCATCAGAATAAAGATATTCCATCCATAGTTTGGCGGCGTTGGGGTGAGGGGCATAAGCACTAATGGCCTGTACATACACACCTGCCAGCACACCTTTCGACGGCACTACGACGGAAATGGGCGGGTTGCCCTTGAGTGAAGTTTTGTCAGCGATGGCATTGTAATCCCAGCGCAATACAATCGGAGTTTCACCCGCAGCGATAGTACCTTGTTTAGCGACCACTGGTACAAAATTACCCGACTTATTCAGGTTAGCGAAGAAATCAATACCGGGCTGGGCATTGTCGAGCGAACCTCCTTGAGCCAGGGCCACTGCATAGACACCAGCAATAGCCTGGGCTGCTGTGCGGGGGTCTCCAGCCAAGGCAATTTGACCTTTGTATTCGGGTTTAAGCAAGTCAGCCCATTCTTTTGGCGGGTTCTTCACCGCGTCGGTGTTGATTTCCATCGCTAACACACCGTAGTAATCCCCATACCAATAGCCATCAGCATCTTTGGCACTGTCGGGAATGGTGGCCCAGGTGGAAACCTTATACGGTTGGATGAGTTTAGCAGCCTTCGCCTGGGGGCCGAACGACAAACCGACATCAATTACGTCCGGTGCTTGGGGGCCTTTGTTCTGAGTGTTGGCCTTAATCGCCTCGATCTCATCGCCGGAACTGCCATCAGGGTTAAGTTCGTTTATCTGCAAGCCGTATTTCTGTTTGAAAGTGGTGAGCAGATCGCCGTAACCACACCAATCGTGCGGCAGGGCGATGGTAGTCAGCGAACCTTCCTGTTTGGCGGCTGCTATAAGCTGATCCAAATTAACCGCCGGGCTGGTCGCGGCAGCACTGGTCATCGCGGCAGTGGTAGCTGCCGAGCTAGTGGTAGCTGCCGAACCAGTGGTAGCTGCCACGGCTGCGGTGGTAGCTACCGAACTAGTGGTAGCTGCCACGGCTGTAGTGGTAGTAGTGGCGGGAGTAGCAGTTTCGCCACAAGACGTTAGCCATAACGACACTACGGCTACTAAAGCAAACATCGCACTTTTTTGTAAGCGCGTCTGAAGACATATCATCAAAATTCTCCTCCATGATAACCAAAGTATAAAGTATATAGTAGGCCCGATGGTTTACGCTCTCAATGGGGTTTCGCTGTCCGGCCTGTTAGCAGAGCATTTGACCGGGATACTGCAAGGTACGCTCCTGATATATTAGCGGAGGATTGTTAAAGCCATCATAACAAATGTTTAACAGCTTGTTAAGCTTCTGCACCCTGCTTTAATAACCTGTTAAAGAGAAGACCCTTGCCACTGTCAGCAAGTTTCTATAGCTGGCTGTATCTTGAGATATTAGAAGAGTTGGAATATTGTGGGTTGTACCACAAATTTGATACCGTTGGCGAATCTCTACTGCAAACCGATGATACTCACACCCCTTCTAGTCGGGCGCGTCGAACCATTGGAGTTGAGGCCGCAAACGCACAACCTCGCCTATGACGGTGATGGCGGGTGACTGGATACCCATCTGCTGGCCCAACTCGGCCAGGTTGTGCAACTCCCCGACAATAGTGCGCTGACGTTGCCACGTTCCCCACTCGATTAGGGCAGAGGGGGTGTGGGCTGGCTGCCCGGCCTCAATCAGGTGGTGGGCGATTTCGGCTAGATGGCTAACACCCATCAAAAAAATCAACGTCCCGCCCAGGCGCACCAGACTTTGCCAGTCTAAACGGCTCTGCGCGGGCTGGCGATGGGCATCTTCGTGTCCCGTGATGACGGTAAAGCTGCTGGCATAATCACGATGGGTAACAGGAATGCCAGCGTAGGCGGGGACAGCAATTGCGCTCGATATGCCTGGTATTATCTCAAAGGGTATTCCGGCCTGTTTGAGCGCGGCAGCTTCTTCGCCGCCCCTACCGAATACAAAAGGGTCGCCGCCTTTTAGCCGCACCACAATTTTGCCTTCGCGCCCGAACTTCGTGAGCAACTCGTTGATTTCGGCTTGTTTCATACTAGGTTGTCCGGCTCGTTTGCCGACGAAAATCTTTGTAGCTGAGGTTGGAACTTCGTTTACCAACACCGGATTTACCAGGTAATCATAGACCACTACTTCGGCCCGACGCAGTGCGGCCAGCCCCTTAACCGTAATCAAGTCAGGGTCGCCCGGCCCGGCTCCTACCAGATATACCAGCCCTATTTTCGGTTTTTGCGCCGCGTTTGCTTCCAATTCGTTGCTCTATTGTTCTTTCCTAACTTAGTCGGGTAAGTTTATCCAGATTGCCCTAACGTATTTTACCAGATTTGAAGTTAAGGTGTTATAATGCGGACAGCACACTCCCTAGCTCCCGAAAATATAACATTAACTTATCAAGGAAAGGAATAATTATAATGTCCGAAATGCCTAACAAAAAGCCTAATGTCCGCACCATTTACAATGCCCGTAGCAGTATGATTACCGCAGGTGAGGTACGCGCCCCCAATCGTTCGATGCTGCGGGCGGTGGGCTTAACCGACGAGGATTTTAACAAGCCGCTTATCGGTATCGCCAGCACCTGGAGTGAGATTACGCCCTGCAACTTCCATATTAACAAGCTGGCCGAAAAGGTGAAGGAAGGAGTGCGGGTCGGTGGCGGCGTACCCCAAATTTTTGGTACGATTACGGTCAGCGATGGTATTTCGATGGGGACGGAGGGCATGAAGTTTTCGCTGCCTAGCCGTGAAGTGATTGCCGATAGTATCGAATTGGTATCGAATGCCCAGCGTTTCGACGGCGTAGTTGCGATTGGAGGCTGCGACAAAAATATGCCCGGCTGTTTGATGGCCCTGGCGCGGCTGAATGTGCCGAGCATTTTTGTCTATGGCGGCACGATTTTGCCCGGTACGTGTGAAGGCCGCGATGTAGATATTGTAAGTGTGTTCGAGGCGGTGGGACAGTACAGTGCTGGAACTATCAGCAGCGCACAACTAAAAGCCGTCGAGATCAGCGCGATACCAGGAGCAGGTAGCTGTGGTGGAATGTACACGGCCAACACTATGGCTAGTGCGATTGAGGCAATGGGTATGAGTTTGCCGGGCAGTAGTTCAATGCCTGCTGTAACTGCCCGCAAAGCCAACGATTGTTATGAAGCGGGACAGGCAGTCGTGCGGTTGATTGAGCAACAACTGCTGCCGCGCCAGATTATGACCAAAGCAGCTTTTGAAAACGCCATAACGTTGGTGATGGCTTTAGGCGGTTCAACTAATGCGGTGCTACATTTGATTGCGATTGCCCGCCAATTAGATGTACCGCTTACCATTGACGATTTCACGCGCGTGGGTCGTCGCGTGCCACATCTGGCCGACCTTAAACCGGGTGGGCGCTATGCGATGGTTGATTTAGACAAAGCGGGCGGGGTAGGGGCAGTTTTGAAAATTTTGCTGCGCGAAGGTTTGCTCAATGGCGATGCGTTGACGGTGACGGGCAAAACGCTGGAAGAAAATCTGGCAACCATGCCGGGTCTGGCCGAGGGTCAAAAGATTGTAAAGCCGTTTGACCAGCCGTTGCACCCTAGCGGCCCATTGGTGATACTCAAGGGCAATCTTGCGCCAGAAGGGGCGGTTTGTAAAATTGCGGGCCTGAGCATTACCAAACATCGCGGCCCGGCCAAAGTTTTCAATTCGGAGGAAGAAACTTTCGAGGCGATTATGGCACACAAGGTCGAACACGGCGATGTGTTAGTAATCCGTTATGAAGGGCCGAAGGGCGGGCCAGGGATGCGGGAGATGTTGGCGGTGACGGCGGCGTTGATGGGACAGGGTTTTGGCGAGACGGTGGGTTTGCTTACCGATGGGCGTTTTTCGGGCGGAACACACGGGATGGTAGTAGGCCACATCACCCCGGAAGCCCAGGTGGGAGGCCCAATTGCGGCTATCCAAAATGGCGATATGATTACCATTGATGCGGAACAAAACCTGCTTCAGGTCGAACTGAGCGATGAGGCAATCGCCACCCGTTTGCAAAGCTGGCAACCGCCCGCGCCGACTTACACCAGGGGCGTGCTGGCAAAATACGCTAAACTCGCTACGTCCGCTTCCGAAGGAGCAACGATGGTTTAGCAACTCTGAGCCACGAGCCAGGCGCAATAAATCTCTGGTTGGCTCGTGGCTCATCTGAAAGGAACAAATTATGCCGCGCCAGCCCCGTTCTGCTAACGTACAGCCGGATAAACCAAAACCAGCTAAAAGACCACCGCCCCGGCCCACCAAAAAGGGCAAGGCTCGCTCCCAAGCAGATAGTCTTTGGAAAGAGATGTTAGATGATTTTCTTGAACGTTTTATGCTGCTCCTTTTTGAAGATTATCACGCCGATGTAGCCTGGGACAAGGGTTACTTGAGCCTGGATAAAGAGATGATCGAGGTCAGCGAACAAGCAGGTTTTGGTACCCAAAGTGCCGATAAGCTGTTCAAAGTTTTTCTTAAAGATGGCAGCGAAAGCTTGTTACTGCTGCACATCGAGGTGCAGAACTACAAAGACGAAAACTTCGCGCATCGGGTGTATGATTACAACGATTTGATTGGGCGCAAATATAACCTGGACGTGGAAAGCTTCGCCGTTTTGAGCGACCCAGAACCTAATTTCAGACCCAGCTTTTATCTGCGCCAGCGTAAACGTAAACGGTTGCTGTTTGAGTTCGAGATGGTCAAGTTGCTTGACTGGTGGCAACGTTGGCAAGAATTGGAGCAAAGCGATAACCCATTCGCTCTGGTAGTGATGGCTCATCTCAAAATGCAAAAGCTGAAACGCCGCCCCATTGAGCTAAAGGAGGTTAAAATCCAATTGATACGCTTGCTTTTTGAGCGTGGTTTTAGCCGCGAATATGTGATAAAATTATTCAGGACTATAGATAATATGGTCAAGTTACCACCTGATAAGGAAGCAGAGTTCCAGACCCAGGTGCGGAATGAGTTTTATGGGGAGGACAAAATTGTGAGACTTAGCAGTTTCGAGCTACAAGCTCAAGAAAAAGGTTTGAAGCAAGGGCGACAAGAAGGTATGCTAACTTTTGCGCTGCCCTGGATTGAGCAGCGTTTCGGGAGTGTCGAGCCGGAACTGAAACAGCAACTTGAAAGCTTGAGTGCTACCCAGCTACAAGAGCTAGGCCAGCAGTTGTTGAGTTTGTCCAGCAAGACAGATTTGATTAACTGGCTCAAGAGTAAAGATGTTTTGGTGGCGGCCTCTAACTCCTGATAATTGACTGTCGCCTATGGCGTGATTACCGAAACTATGGCAGACCAAAGCTTTGAACAACGGCGCAAACGTCTGACCCCAACGGCCCTAAGCCAGTATATCGGTTTGGATAATTGTGATCGCTATTTACGTTTTTATTTGTATCAAGCTGAGACCGAAAGGTTGACGAAACGGTTGGCAAACCAGGCCGAGATGCGCGGTACGCCCTGGATACCAGTCCAGCCGCTTTCGCCCCTGCTGACCGAGGTGGGAGACCGCACCGAACGCGATGTGGTAGCGAGTCTGGCAGCGCAAGGACATCAAGTTCAAGACCTGGCTGACCTGGACGCAGACGGTGCGCTCGAAGTGATGCGTCAGTTTGTAGAGCTACGCGAAGGTGGAGTGCAGTATTTGTATCAAGTGCCAATGCGGGGCAAGCTGGGCCGCTGGCCGTTTGAGGGACGGGCAGACCTGGTACGGGTGCAGATGGGCGCGGGCGGGTCGGAATTTCTGGTGATTGATATTAAAGCCAGCCGCAAGGACAAAGTGCAACATCGGCTACAGGTAGCGGTCTATATTTTGATGTTGCAACAGATGTTGGCAGAAGTCGGGATTGTAACCGCTAACTTTGAGGGGGCGATTGTACGACGCACCGCCGACAGCACTTTGCAAGACCCAGCCCACGCGCCTCTTTTCGAGCTTGCCCCTTATCTGGATACCGTGCGCCATCTAACTGAAGGCCCACATTCGCCCCTAGAACAGGTGGATGCGGTGGCGGATTTCCGGCAGTTACATTATTATCTAGGGCCGCGTTGTGATGGTTGTGCCTTTGGCCCGGTTTGTCTGACCGAAAGTGCCGAACGCCACGATTTGTCGCTCATCCCGTTTTTGGAAAGCAGCGATAAACGGATTTTGAACCAGGCCGGGATTAATAATCTGGGGCAACTGGCCGCCCTCAAACAATTTGTGACCTATACAAGCGAAAATGGCAAGCCTAAAACGCGGTTAGAGGTTGCGCCTGGTCAGGAAAAGCTGCTCGAAAAATTGAGCCAGCAGTGGCCGCTCGCGCCCCGGCTTGACCGCTTAATCCAGCGAGCGGCGGTAAATTTGCGCCATTTCGACAAAACTACCCCAGCGCGGCGTTTTTTTGTTGACCGCACGGCAGGCGCAGGCAGGCGCGGGCGTAGCAACCTGCCTGACGATAAGCTTTACCCCAACTTGATAAAGATATTTGTGGATGTACAAGCCGATTATCTGGAAGACCGCCTTTATCTGGCCGGAGCTTTGGTGATGCAGGGCGACAAGTCTGAACAAGTGGTAGTACGCACCACTCCCACCGTTCCCACTGGCGAGGGCGAACGCGCTTTGCTAATTGAATGGGTTGCGGCTATTTTTGCCGCCGTTGCAGCAATGAGCCAGTCAGCTACAGACCCAACCAGCCCCACAACCTCAGTTCAAGCTGACAATTCTGCTGATGGTTCTAAGCCCGTTGCTCAAAGCTCATCGCCCGTTGCTTCCGATGGAGTACGGGTACATTTGTATCTATATAATCGGCGCGACCAGAAGGTGTTGTTGGATGCGCTGCGCCGCCATCTGGACGCTTTCGCAGCGATGCCAGCTTTTTATCATTTGCTGACCGATACCCCGGCCCTGACCCAGCCCGCCATCGCCTTTTTATGTGATGAAGTGCGCGAACGCTTGAACTTGCCCGGCCCGTTATCTTCGTTGGCTGTCGTATCGCGCCAGTTGGGGTTCAAGTGGCAAGAGACCAAAACTTTTCGGTCGGGCTTCTTCGATTATGGTTTACGACGCAACGATGGCGTGTGGCTGCATTCCGCCGCCCGTTTTTATTCGGGCTTGCCACTTGAATATGCCTACGCCGCCTGGGGTAAGCTGCCCAAAATGACGAAAGCTTACGCTGGAATAACAGTCAGCCAGATTGAGGAGTTTGCGGCTCAACGGTTGCACGCTCTGGCCCACATTGAGGCCAGTTTTCCATATAAAAATAGTTTTCTGCAAAAAGAGCCAATCCAATTGTTAACTTCAAGTTCCGACGCGCCGCCCGCACCAGCGCGTCTAGCTCAGGTGTTGGAGGAATTTTTGCATATCGAGCAGTATGTCCACTTGCAGCAACATTTGGAACTATTCGCCCGGCCCGTAGTGCGTCGTATGGAGGAAGGACGGGCTTTGTTGGTACGTTGCACTGAAATGGAAGCTACACCTCTATCGCGCCGCCGTAAGCAAATGCACGCTACCTTTTTGATCGAGCTTGAGCGGGTGAATATTTATTCTCAAACAGCCATCCAGGTATGCAAGCTCAAGGAAGGCGACTTTGTGACCCTTAGCCAGCTTGAGGACGACGCACAGCCCTGGAAAATTGTGGGAGGCAGGTTGGCCCGCATCGAAGAAATTAGCGGTGGCTGGGTAAAATTGGAGTTGAGCGGCAGTACGCTTGGGCAAGGCCAGCATAGTGCTTTTCGTTATTTTCACGCCCGTGATTTGCTGCCGCAGCCCGGCGCATATTACACAATTGACGAAATGGTGGATAACTTGAACGGTGACAAGTTGGTTGAGGCTTGCCACCACGCCGAAAGCAACACGCTTTATCAGTATGCCACCCAAGCTCCTATTATTGAAACTACAACCCCGGCCGACAGAGCAGCTTTCCCCCAAAGTGCAAT
>JBBQZT010000046.1:0-44737 GCA_038207455.1 Chloroflexia bacterium | reverse complement strand
AAAAAATGTCAGATTTTTTCAGTTATAAACGTTGGCTCACGGGGTTGGTTTTGGTTGTGCTGGTAGCTGTCATTAGCGGGGTAGGGCCAGCACACGAGGCCCAGGCGCAATTCGGGGGTACGCCCCCACCGACGGGTACAGAATGTAAGCTAAACGCCGAGTGCAAAGCCGGGCCGTACCTGGTGAAAATCACGCTTGACCGGGCCACCCTCAACACGACAGACGATTTTTTAATCACGGTGCAACGTCTGGACAACCCTACCAACAACGACTGGAATCTGGCGGCGGAAGTTGTACCATCGGGCCGCACCAGTGCCGTACTGGTCAAATACGACTCTGACCGCTTTTTGCCGTCCAGCGACCCTACCCAACGACAGATCAAGGGCTACTATCCCATTTCGGGGACGTGGTGGCTGCATCTGAGCGTCAACGGCGCAGCTGGTCTCGGTCAACTTCGCATCGCCACCAATGTCGAAGCTCCGCCCAAAATGCCTGAATGGTTGGCCTGGGCTATCGGTCTCGCACCTATCCTGGGTTTGGTTGGGTTCGGGCTGGGACAATGGCGATTAGTAAGGCGGCGCAAACGCGAAGAACGGTTGGTGTCAGAGTCAGACGCTCTTGCCCAAACCGAACCACTATCTGTTGAGCCGCCCCACAGTATGGCTAATTAGGGGGTGGGTTTGTCACCCTGAACACTCTACTCTATGCAATAGAATTTGTCCAACTCTGCGGGCAGTGAACGGAGTGAATGGTTTGTGGCTTTGGCTACCGGAGGACGCAGCAACAAATTTTCCGCTCCGCTCAGAATGACAGTAGGGGTGATTAGTTATATACAAGTAACGCTTTTTATTGTGGGCGGGTCTGTTTTAATCTAATCGCCGTCTTCTGTTTCGTCGTCCTCAGCTTGAGGAGTAGCAAAGCCAAGTCTCATATATAGCTGGTTAAGCGATAATTCGAGGTCAAGCACGGGCAGCTTCAGGTTTTCGTCCATCGCTTGATACGACTCCATACCCCACATTCGGCCTTCCAATCTTTGAAATGATTGAATATATACACCATCTTGTTCTACCAATATGTACTGCTGCAAACTTTGCAAATTCTTGTAAAGCTCAAACTTAGTGGTACTATCGTATTTACGGGTAGAGTCCGAAAGCACTTCGAAAATCACGACGGGATTAGTTATGGTGTCGGTACGGCCTTCCATAAAAGCGGGTTCGCCACAAATTACGCTGACATCAGGATAGGTAAAAGCCGTTTTCTTGATACGTTTCTGTTTAATCTGTATTCGCATATCACTCATCAAAGGTTGACAAGGGCCATCACCGAGGGCGTTAGTTAAGGCTACACAAATATTACGCACAAGCAGGTTATGGTTATAACTCGCCCCGGTCATAGCGTAAATTTGACCAGCTACATATTCGTTTTTGTATTCAGATGTTTCTTCTAAAACCAGATATTGCTCCGGCGTGTAACCTGGCAAAGCAGCTAGTACCATTCCTAAACCTCCCTCTTGGTCAACTAGCGCAATTATAACATCTTCCTACTCATTTTTGTAGTAACTACTTGTGGGACATTGCTCTGCCAATGGATACAAAAAACTTAACCTTTGACTGCTCCGGCTAACGCCCCACTGATAAACTGACGCTGGAAGAATAAAAATACTACCAACAGGGGCAACACCGAAAGGCTGGTGGCCGTCATAATACCGCCATAGTCTATGATTGAAGCCCCACTGAACTCGCCAATTGCGACGGGGATAGTGTGTACCTGCGAAACTAGCGGCCAGAAAAAGTTGTTCCACTGGCTCATAAACATCAGGATTGCCAGAGCCGCCAGACTCGGTTTCATCACGGGCAACACGATACGCCAGAATGTGCCGAACTCGCCCGCGCCATCAATGCGGCCCGCGTCCAGCAGTTCGTCGGGGAACTGGCTCATGGCCTGACGCATCAAGAAAATACCGAAGGGACTGGCGATAGTAGGCAGAATCACCGCCCACCACGAACCTAGCCAATTGGTGGGCCACGTCCAGCTAGAAATCATTTTGAACAGCGGCACGTAGGTGACAATGGAAGGCAACATCAAGCTTGCCAAAAAGATAAAAAAGATGGTGTCGCGCAACATGAATTTGTATTTGGCAAAAGCGTAGCCAGCCATCGAACAAACTAGCAAAGCCGCCGCCGTATAGAAAGTGGCGATCCAGGCACTATTCCACATTGCATCGCCAAACTTTACATCTCCTAACCGCCCGATATTCTTGAATAACTCGCCGCCCGGCAACAAATTTGGGGGCGAGGCCAAAACCTCGTCGCTGCGATGGGTGGCGGCGATAAAGGCAAAATAAAACGGGAAAAGCGAAATTACCGCGCCCACTGCTAAAGCTGCGTAAAGTAAAATCCGACCCGCCGTTTTGCCCCATCTTGGCTGGCGTGTGGAGCTATAGGCGGGTCGGCTCATATTTTCTACCATCTTAAATCTCCTCCGTGCGGGCAAACCTGAATTGTAGCACCGACAGCAACGCGATAATTACCACGAGGCCGTAGGCTACCGTCGAAGCATAGTTGAAATCGGCCTGCCGGAAAGCGGTACGGTACAGATACAAACCAACGGTGAGGGTGGCATCGTTAGGGCCGCCACGTGTCAATAGATACGATTCGTCAAAAATTTGGAGCGTACCAATGGTGGAAAAGATAGTGGTAAAGATGATAATGGGACGCATAAAAGGCAGGGTGATGCGGAAAAATTGGGTAATTGGGTTGGCACCATCTACTGCTGCCGCTTCGTATAAATCGCCCGGAATACTTTGCAACCCGGACAGATAGATGACCATATTGTAGCCCGTCCACCTCCAACTGATTGCCAACATCAGCAAAATAGTGTTCCAGAAACCGTTGGTTGACCACGCTATCGGCCCGGCCCCAATTAAACCTATCCCGTAATTGACAAAGCCGCTATTTTCCTGGAAAAGGATGCGGAAGATAACCGACACGGCGGCCAGGGCAGTAATGGCGGGCAAAAAATAAATTGAACGCAAGGCACCACGCAGTCGCAGCCATTTGGAGTTGAGGGTGACAGCCAACAGCAGCCCCAAAATGAGCATCAACGGCACCTGTCCCACCAACAGCCAGAAGGTGTTGCCCAACGCTTGCTTGAATTTGTCATCGCCCAACAATTGGGTGTAGTTATCTATACCTACCCAAACAGTATTCCCATCAATCTGAGTCTGTAAGCTGAGGACAAAGGAATATATAATCGGATAGACCATAAATATGCCGAAAAGAATCACCGCCGGGGCAATAAAAACATAGGGAGCCATTTTTGGGCTAAGACGTAGCTCGAAACGCCGGGCGGAAGTCACCGCTTGTTTTGAAGCTGCCGTTTGCATTTGTTTATTCCTTCTGGGTTAGTTGGCAGTCGTCAGCCGTCAGTCGTCAGTTAGACCGCCGAGGGTTAATGAAGATTAACAATTAAAATTTGGTGTATTGTATAGGCAAGGCCAGCCAACGGTTGAAACCGTCGTCTATTCATCCCAAACACGTTAAAACGTGTTACCGAACGACCCAGCAACCCACTTTAGTGGGTTTGGTTTGTATAGACGACGGTTGCCTGCACCCGGCACGGGTGTAACCGTTGGCTAACCCGTTTCGATACTAACTAATAACTGAAAACTGACGACTTAAAACCTAGCCGCCGATTGCCAGCGTGCGTTTGGTTTGATTTTTGAGGTCGCTGGCAGCTTTATCAAGGGTTTGCTTGATGTCCGCCCCGCCCAAAATCGCTCCTTGCGCGTTTGCACCCGCCACCAAAGCCTTGTCATTGTCGCTGGTATAGGTTACAGGCTTGATGTCGGGGACGAGCTTGGTAAAGGTCTGCCAGATCGGTTTGCCCGCAAAGAAATCGTTGGGCGCACTATAGAAGGCATCCTGGTAGGCCGGAATAAAGGACGGGAAAATACCATATTTTTTGAACATAGTATTTTGAGCCTCGGCTGTGGCTGTGGCATATTCGACGTAGGCCCAGGCCGCATCCTGGTTCTTGCTGGTCGAAGGAATAGCCAGGGTCGAGCCGCCCAGGTTAGTAGCGCGAGAACCACCCTTTTCGATAGCAGGCATCGCCATCGCGTCCCATTTGCCTTTTGCGTCGGGGGCGGAGTCCATGATCGTACCGCTCCACCATACGCCGAAAGCCCGTGTCGCTTCTTTGCCGTTCTTCATCGAAGCCACTGCTCCGTCCCAACCCTCAGCGTTGGTAAAGAGGCCAGCTTTATTAGCGTTCTGAATAATGGTCATAGCCTTGACCGCTTCGGGCGAGTTGATATTGATTTTGCCGTCAGAGGTAAAGTAGAACGCGCCCTGCTGTTGCAGCAGCATTCGGAACAAACCGTCGTCTTTGGTGAAATCCAGGGCAGCCATTTTCACACCAGGGTTGGCAGCCTGAATCTTCGCGCCAGCCGCAATGTAGTCGTCCCAGGTCTGGATAGAGTTGGGGTCAACGCCCGCTTTCTGGAAATAGTCAGTGCGATAGAACATCCCTACTGGCCCCGAATCCCACGGCATCGAATAGATTTTGCCGTTGTGAATGGACTGACCCCATTTGGACGGGTCAAACTGGTCTTTGTACTTGGTGGCCTTGCTGGTCAGGTCAGCCAGACCGTTAGGGAACTTGGTGGTATAGATATCCATGTGGTCGCTTTCAATAGCAGCCACGTCCGGCAAACCTGCGCCACCAGCCGCCATGCCAGTAGTCAGTTTGTCATAGACATCGGTACGACCAATATCTTGAACATTAACCTTGACGTTGGGGTAAAGCTTGTTGAAACCAGGAACGATTTCTTGCAAACTCTTGGCAGCCACGTTCCAGGCCCAAACCGTAACCTCGCCTTTAAGGTTGGGGTCGCCCTTTAGCCCGGTGGCCGCCGCCGCACTGGTTTGTCCAGCCGCAGCCGTAGTAGCCACTGCTGCACTCGTAGTGGCGGCAGCCGCTGCCGAGGTAGTAGCGGCAGCCGAGGTAGCGGCTGCCGTAGTAGCGACAGGCGTGGCAGTCTCACCACAAGCGGCCAAAGCCAGCATCGCTATCAGGGCCAGCATCGTTAAAACGCTCCAGCGTTTGAAATTGTGCATGGTTGTAAATTCTCCTCCTTGAGAAACAATCCGGCCTTCTATCGTTATAAATGAGGGCCGGGATATTTGGTTGTAAAAACTAGCCGACAGGTGGGGCTGTCGAGCCGCGAATAATCAACTCGGTAGGCAGCACCACGCTGTCAAAGGTCTTGGTCGGGTTTTCGATCAAGTTAAAAAGCAGAGTGGCGGCAGTATGACCCATCACGAAGGCGTTCTGACGCACCGTAGTCAGGGGCGGGTCTATTGCCACAGACAATGGTACGTCGTCAAAGCCAGCCACGGATAAATCGGTGGGGATTTGCAGGCCCATCTCCTGCGCCCGCCGCATCGCCCCAATCGCCATCCGGTCATTCATAGCAAAGATAGCGGTTGGGCGATATTGCAGAGCCAGCAACTGCCCGGCAGCCACGTAGCCACTTTCGGAAGTAAAGTCACCATAAGCTACTAGCTGCGGGTCAGATTCTAGCTGGTAGGCGGCCAGAGCGTGTTGATAGCCGCGTAAGCGTTCGTTCATAGCTTGCATAAAGTTGGCTGGGCCACTAATTACGCCAATACGCCGATGGCCTAGTTGCAAAAGATAGCGCACTAGCTCTAAAGACCCAGCGTAATCGTCCGAGTGAACGACGTTGGCAACTGCTTGCTGCCCCGCGTAGCCTACTGAAACACGCGGCAACCCGGCGGTTTCGAGTTGATGGGCGGGGGCATCACCCTCAAAGGTTTCAAAGGTAATAGCTCCATCTGCGTAGCCAGTACGCAACAAGCGGGCGTAAGCACTTTGCTGGTTCGTTTGATTAACGGCGAGAGAACGACTAGCCGTCGAAAGCAGCAAGTTGTAGTCGTGCGAAGTAACAGCATCGTCCACGCCCCGAATTTCCTCCATCAAAAAAGGGTCACTAAAAAGGTAGGTAGGGTCATACGGAATGACCAGCCCCACTATGTAAGTGCGGTTGCCGGTTAGCGCACGGGCAGCCAGGCTAGGTGTGTAGTCCAAAGCCCGTACCGCCTGTAGCACCCGTTCGCGGGTCGGCACACTGACATAAGGTGTATTTGAAAGCACTTTGGAAACTGTGGCAATGGAAACGTTGGCCTGCTTTGCCACGTCGTAAATGTTCGCCATCGAACCTCAAGTTATATTTTGGTCAGGAAATAGGAAAACGCTTAACTACATAATAAAGCAAGATTGCCAGCTTGTCAAGCCCTTTGAGGAGGCAATTTCTGGCTCATTGCAAGGTCGCGGCCACCGGTCTAACCCTGCGGGCCGTGAGCGGAAGCGTCAATTGGTTGCTGGTGGGTTTTTAGCCGCAGATTCTACGCTTCGCAAGAGCCTCCGCACACAACCCTGCGAAGGTGACAATACTTGGCTAAATAGTTACAATAAAGAAAGCTGTAAGGTAAACACTTACTTCTTGCTATTTGGTAGTAGGCGTAGCATTATTGGCACGGGCGGTGACTGTAGCCATTGCTCCACTTACCTGCCCAAACAAGGCAGCGTAGCCAGTTGCCCCTACGAAACCTACGATAGTCTTTTTGGATTTAAGTTGATTAACAAATCCATCGTATCCCGCCGGATATGGATTGCCTGGCTCGGCGGTAGCGTTCAAACCACTCGTGGAGCTTTGGGGGTCTTGAACTGTAACTATCAAGTCAGGGCTGCCATCTTTACTATAAACTCCAAAGGGGGTACTGCCACTGCTATCTAATTTGGTCTGACCAGGTGTAAGTGACAAAAACTTGTAGCCTGCCCCTTTCAAAGCGGTATCCACGTTGTTATCCACCGTCGCCTTATCATCATTAGAACCGAAATACCTGAAGGCCACAAACTTGACGTTGGACTTGGTTAGGCTGTCCCCGACACTGTGGTTAATGTAATCAAGTATGGATTGGTCAAGTTTGATTTCTTCCAAACCAGCTATAGAGGGGAGGGCCAGGTTATTAGTAATAGTACCGTTGCCGCCTCCGCTAGTGATGGCGGGCGTGACAGCTGATAACGCGGTGGTAGCTACACTGCGGGTGGTTAGCTCGTCAACAGTGGTGGTAGCAATAGTTGTCGGCGCGGCGGTAGTGGCTTTACTTGCAGTAGTTATGGGGGCAGAGGTCGTTGCCGGGCTGCTAGTCGTCGTGGCTGAACTTGCTACTGCGGGCGCAGAAGTCATTACAGTAGCTGAGGTGGTGGCAGCGGCAGTCGTTGTAGAGGCAGAGGTGGTCGCCGCCGCCAAAGTGGTTATAGCGGCGGCAGACGTTGCTGCTGGGAGCGGAGTAGCGGTCTCGCCACACGCCGTCAACGCTAAAACCAAAACCAACACACCAGCTAAAACCAACGAAAATCTTTTCGGGTTAGCCAAAGTAATTTCTCCTTTTTAGTAGGCTTTTTAGTCTTTTGTTAAATCACCTCCTTTATATTACAACACTATTACAGATTAAACAGTGATATTACTCTCACAATTTGGGGTGTGCAAAGCCCAGGAACAGGGCGTTTTTAGAATTTGGCCCTGTTCATAGATGGAATTGAAACCAGATTGCAGAATGCAGTTAATAAGATAGCAGGAGGTTCCCTAAAAAGTATTTTCACGGCCCGCAGCGTTAGATAGGCCGAATAGTTACAAACACTATTGGGCGGGCAACGCAGGCGGCTTTTCCTCGGTTTTGTAACCCTGGTTTAGCTCGATAATATTACCTTCCGGGTCGGAAACCCAGGCGGTGCGATGGTTGGGAATAAAGCTGCTAAAATCTATCGGCCCTAACGTCACCTTGACCGCATCGCCTAGTTCGGCCAGCTTGTCGTCCAGGTTGTCCACCAAAAAGGCGAAATGACGCAAACCCTGCCAGGTCGGGCCGTCTTTGCCCGGCCATTCAAACGGCGGTTTGCCCTCGGCCTTAAACAATTCCAGGCACAGCGTACCCGACTTTATGACTACTACCTGCCCATCGCCAGGGGCATACACCCGGTCACGGTGAAAGCCAAAATGTTGGGTGTAAAAACGCTCAATCGCCAGGGGATCGTCGCAGTTCAACCCGATATGCAGAAACGAAAAATCTGTTGACATTTTATTTCTCCCGCAGTTTATTTGCTCTCGGCAATCAATTTATCAATAATGGCGCGGGCGAAAAGATGGTGATGCCCACCAGTGCGGCCCGTCACCAAATCGCCATCAATTACCACGTCCTCGTCGGTGTAAATCCCGCCCATATTTATCACGTCACCATACAAGTTGTTGTGGCAAACCACGTGGCGACCTTTTATCAATTCAGGAGCGCGAGACATCAGCCACATCCCGTGACAAATGATGCCTTTGGTAACGGTTGGCTCGGCAAAAGCCCGCTTCATAAATTCCAGCGCGGGGGGCAGCTTGCTTAAATCTTCCGTCCAACGCAAGCGGTCAGATACGATACCGGACGGCACAATTATGGCGGCAAAGCTCCGCAACGTTGCATCGTCCACATCTTCAAAGCTTTCGTGAACCTCGAACGGATAATGCTGCTCGTGGCCTTTGAAAGTCAGGTAAGGTTGGCCCCACAACTTGGTCAAAAAGTGAGCTTCCGCACCTTCCTCGGCGAAGCGGTGCTGATAATAAAAAATTTCCGGCTCGTAGAAGTCGCTTTCCATCAGAATAGCGATTTTTTTCCCTTTTAGTGCTTGCATTACTTTTCCTTAAAATCAATTCCATCTTACTGGTATGAGCATCAAGAACTAGACTTGTGGGACATTGCTCCGCCAATGGACTGTGTTTGTGGGACATTGCTCCAACCTGTTAAAATCCATTGGCGGAGCAATGTCTTACAAACACAGTCTTACAAACACAGGATTTACAACCCATGTTCCAACTTAATGAGGTCGGAGACCTTTTCGGCGATGGCGATAATAGCGGTATTGCAGTTGCCGCTCGTCACCTGGGGCATCACCGAAGCATCGGCTACCCGCAAGCCTTCCACGCCAAAAACCTTGAGTTCCGGGTTGACTACCGCCATATTATCCAGACCCATCTTGCACGAACCAGCCTGATGGTGATAGCAATCGGCAGTTTGGCGGGCAAATTGGCGCAGCTGCTCATCGGTCTTCACATCGGGGCCAGGCATCAATTCTCCTTTAACCCAGGGTGCGAAGGCTTGGGTGGCAAAAATCTCGCGGGCTAGTTTGATAGCTGTCACCAAACCGTTCAAGTCCTGCTCCACACTCAGATAGTTAGGGTTGACCAGTGGCTTGGCAAGCGGGTCGGCACTGGCTAAATGTATCCAGCCGCGAGAAAGCGGACGCACCACACCGGGCAAAATACTGACCGAATTGGGGTGGCCCTGCCCGATAATGATGTTAAAGGGAACGTGGACGAAAGCCATTTGCAAGTCCGGGCCGATCCAGCCGGGCCGAGACTTGGTAAACATAGCCGCTTCGGACAGATTCTGGTTGGGTGGAGGGACTGGTTGCGAACATTCGTTGATAACGCCTGTCAAAACGTGATTATGAAAATTTTCGCCTACGCCCGGCACTGCGGCGACAGTCTCAATCCCAAAATCTTTGAACAAAGCCGGGTTGCCGATACCACTAAGTTGCAACAATTTGGGCGACTCAATCGCGCCAGACGATACAATTACTTCGTGGTTGGCGTTGGCCGTTTTGAGTTCCCCGTTCTGGCTGTACTGCACACCCACACACTTTTTGCCCTCAAAGATAAGCTTGGTAGCCTGCGACTCGTAGCTGATGGTCAGGTTTTCGCGCTGCATAATCGGCTCAAGGTAGGCTACCTTTGTACTTTGCCGTCGCCCGTCCTTGATATTGACGTGATGCCAGCCCGCGCCCTCCATATTCGGGCCGTTGAAGTCGTTGGTTTCGGGATAGCCTAACTCTACGCAAGCATCAATAAAGGCTCGTGAGGTCGGGTTCGGGCCGTGCAAACCAGCGTTGGCGACATAAAGCGGGCCACCTTTGCCGACGTAATCACCGGGGGTATCTTCGTAATCTTCTAGCTTTTTGAAGTAAGGCAGCAAATCGTCGTAGCCCCAACCCGGACAGCCATTATAAGCCCAGTTATCAAAGTCCGAGCGATGCCCCCGGATGTGCATCATAATATACATATTGCTGCTACCGCCAGGGATTTTGCCGCGTGGTTCGTAAATTACCCGGTTTTCCAGGGCTGGTTGCGGCACGGTGGTGTAACCCCAATCAATATCCGAACCTAACAGGGTGTACCAAAGGGCCGGTATTTCGACGTTTTCGGGAATCTTAGAGCCGCCCGCTTCCAAAAGTAGCACTTTGGCATCAGGGTTTTCGGTCAGGCGGTTAGCTAACGTTGCCCCCGCCGAGCCTGCCCCCACTACGATAAAGTCATACGTAGCCATGCTTTCTCTCCTTAATGTGTCGCCATATAATCGGTGAACGGTTTGAAAGGAATGCTGTCGTGGTGGTTGGACATATAGGTGATTTTGCCGTTTTCCACCCGAAAATAGTTAGCTCCATGAGCGGCCATCGGTTTGTCATCGGCACTAGCACCCTCGAAGTCCCAAATGACCGCCGCTTGTGGCCCTTCAATCACAGTGTACTTGGGGTGCATTTGGAATTTAGAATAGCCCTTCTTGATGGCATCAATCGCGCCCACAAAGACGTTTTTGCCTTCGGCGTGACCAGCCAACTGCTCATCTACTATCACGTCTTCATCGAACAGAGTTAGCCACTTGTCCCAATCGCCTTCGTTGGCCCAAACATAATAATTATCTATCACTTCTTTGGTGTCCATCTTTGCTCCTTTTAACAACCAACTATTTTTCTATCTTCTCAAAAGGTAGAGGCGAGATTATTTCTTTAGACCCACAAAATTATAAGCAATCTTGTTGTCGCGCAGCACCCACCCCTCAAACTTGCTAATTTCCCTGTTAGCGAAGGTATATGTCGCCTCAAAAAAGATGCTGTTTTCGGCCTCGGTAAAATTGTCCAATTGCTTGAATTGTAACCCGGCCATTTCTTGAGCCAGCTTGTCACGCAGAGCCACGAAGCCGCTCACCCCATAGCCAGGGCCAAGCAAAGTCGCGTCCGGCTGATAATGCGCCTGTAGCAAACCGTCCAGTTCGTTGTCTTGCAAATAAGATTGGCGTTCGTCAAAGAAACGTCGGGCCGAAAAAGACTGCCGCGCCATCGCCACGCCCAAACCCGCTTGTGCCTCAACACTAGCTTTGGGGGCGTTATTGGCAAGAGATGTAGTCAGTCCCAGCGTTTGAAAGCGGAAAATGTAGCTGCCAATTTCAAATGTGTCTTGATGCTGTAACACATAAGGTACGCCCGGTTCGAGTGGTCTGCTCTGCACCAGCATTGGCAATTCGCTACCCAGGTCAATTAAAACAAACTGCTGGTCGCGGTAGCGAATAACACCTTCGTAAAGTGCCACGAACAAAGCTTCCAGCCGGATTATATTGTCGCTGTCCCGGCCAAGCGTAGTGACCACGTTTTCGTCCAGAGCCAGACGTTGCCCGCTTTGTGGCCCGCTTTGAATAATCAGGAAACTTGTCATCTTCACCAGTTCTAAAAACTAGCTAGGCAAGGCCGAGTCGCCCACCGGGTCAAAGGTATCCACTGCATAAAGCGTTACTTCGATTTTGCCGTTGGCGGGATTGCGTTTGACCTTCCAGGTCTGGCCCGCATTGAAAGCAATACGTTTGCTTTTGGCTTCAGGTTTGTCCCAGGTGCTGGCCTGCCAAAAAGTGACTAACTTCACGTCCCCTTCGTCCCCGTGTACATCCAGGTGCAACTCTTTGGTCTCGTGAATTTCGTCAAAGAAAGAATTAGTCACCCGGTTATACCAGTCGGTGAAATCCTTGCGCCCGTAGGAAGTCACTTCGGGGAAGCGAAACTCCGACTGTTCGGCCACCATCTGGATCATTTCTTCCAGGGGCGCGTGTACATCCAGGTTGTGATACCAGGCGGCCACAAACTTGTCCAACTCGGCCTCGGTAATCGGGGCGGTGCTTGCAGTAGTCATTTTTATCTCCTGATGTGTAAAAAAGTAACTATTTACCTCTGTGTTGTCTTTTGTAGGACGCGCAGCGGCTCCGCCAGCCGATACAGTTGTCATTCTAAGACCGAAAACCATCGGCTGGCAGAGCAGCCTCCTACAAAAAACAAGCTGGCTGAATAGTTACAAAAATTAACTTTGTTTGGGGGTGAAGCCGATTAACCCTGTGAAATGGCGGTGGATAAGACCGTCTTTCATGGTGAAAATGTCATACACTTTGGCCTCACCTGCGTCGGTGGTCAAAGTACCCTCCAGATAAACGCTGTCGTCGGTGTCAAGATACTGGTCGGTAGATTTAAGCTTGACCCCTTTGACGATGTTATGCAGGTAGTTGTCAAAATGCTTGACAATGGCATCGCGGCCAAAAATCTGATAGTTGAAGGAAAGCACCTGGGCATCTTCGGTATAGTGGCTGCGGATGCCTTCCAGGTCAATGGTTTCGCAAAAACGAATCTGATCCATATAAAAATCCCACCACTTGTGTTTGGTTTCGGTTGTCACTGCTTATCTCCTTGAATTAATATTTTCGAGCCGACGAATTCAAATCAGCATGAAAATGGTAAGCGATTTTGCCATCGCGCAACACCCAGGCATCGTAGTCCTGACTCTCGCCCGCATCCGAAGTTACGGCCATTTCTACAAAAACTGTGTCGGCAGTCTCGGTATATTTATGGAGCTTTTTAAGTTTTGGGTGCAGCCCCGCCTGAAAATATCCGGCCAAAACTTCACGCAGTCCCTCGCGTCCCCAAATAATGCGGTCAAAACGCACCACCACTGCATCTTCGTGATAGCGATCAATAAAACCATCTAAGTCCATTGCCTCGAATTTTTCAATCGTGTCGTTGAAAAACTGACGGCCCGGTGTCATGCGGGGTGGTTGGATTTCGCCGTGAAAATGATAAGCGATTTTGCCATCGCGCAACACCCAGGCATCATAGTCTCGGCTTTCCCCCAGATTGGTGCTGACCGTCATTTGCACGCTGACTGCGTTGCCCGCCTCGCTGAAATATTCCACACTTCTAACTTTAGGGTGACGCTCTGCCGCGAAAAAGCCTTCCAGTACCTGACGCATCTGGACGCGACCCTGGATAATACGGTCAAAACGCACCACCACTGCGTCTTCATGGTAACGGTCAACAAAACCGTCTAAGTCCATTGCCTCGAACTTCGCAACTGTATCGTCAAAAAATAGCTGGCCCGGTGTCTGTTCCAAGTTGCCGATTTGCTCTTTTCTTTTTATTGACCCGAGTCAGGGACGTGAACGACGTGGCCGGGAACATCGTCTGAAATAACTAGATCAATCAAGAAAGGGCCGTTGTGAGCCAGAGCTTGCTTGATAGCTGGAGCGATTTCTTCGGGTTTGCTGACCCGCACGCCCGCTACCCCCATCCCTTTCGCCATTGCTGCGAAATCCATATCCGGCTGACTCAAATCGAACGAGGTAGGAAATTCCCGCTCCGGCAAATCCCGCTCCCGCCAATATTGCTGTATATTGAGCTTGAGCAATTTGTAGCTACGGTTGTTGCAAATCACAAATTTGGCAGCGATGTTGTGATGAGCGGCAGTCCAAAGAGCCTGGATGGTGTACATCGAGCCACCGTCGCCCGTAAAGCCCCATACTTCCGCGTCAGGATGGGCCAGTTTGACCCCGATAGCTCCCGGAATACCCACTCCAAGCGAACCGCCGCGTGTCTGGAAGAAGTGACCGGGCAGCACCGGAGGCAAATAGCGGGTCAGTTCGGGCGAAGTGGTCAGTGCCTCGTCAAAAATGTAAGCATCTTTGGGCAGTTGGGCCGCCAGTTCTTCCATAAAACGGGAAGCGTGCAAGGGAGTCTGGTCACGCACGGCTTTATCCGCCGCCAGACTATCGGCCAGTTGTTTCTCGTAAGCCTG
The DNA here is from genome assembly GCA_038207455.1 of Chloroflexia bacterium. Classification (GTDB taxonomy): domain Bacteria; phylum Chloroflexota; class Chloroflexia; order Chloroheliales; family Chloroheliaceae; genus JBBQZT01. The sequence goes on along the minus strand of JBBQZT010000046.1, from coordinate 30,729 downwards.
AGCCATCGTTCCCGCCCGCGACTTGGCCGCCCCCAACTGTGCGCTTGAAGCATTCTTTTCGATAGCCACAGCCAAAGCAGCCAGCGCAGTTTTGGGGTCTCCCAACAGCCCTAGTTCAACCGGAAAGTTTTTAGCAATTTCATATAAATTGAGGTCAATATGGATAACTTTGGCGGCGGGGGCGAACATCCCTTCCAGAGCAGGGAAGACTTCGGGGAAAACGTAAGTCCCACAAATCAAAACCGCGTCGGCCTTACCAATAATACTCTTGCTATGTTCGCCAAACATATGGCCCAACGAGCCTTTGTACTGGGGGTGGGTCGCTTTCATATTCATTTCGGAATTGTTCGCGCCCCATACTTCCGCCCCGATTAGCTCGGCCACCTGGGTCAGTTCCTGGTCTGCACCAGAAAAAGAAATCCCATCTCCCATGATAATCATCGGGTTTTGGGCCGCCGCCAGAATCTGGGCCGCTTGCTCAATCAAGGCTGGCTGAGGTGACACTCGTATGTCCGGCATTGAAGTCGGTATCACCGTTTCTTCTGATACGGCATCCAGCACGTCCATTGGCAGCGACAGAAAGACTGGCCCCATCGGAGCAGTGCCAGCGATTTTAATGGCCCGACGCACCATTCGCAAAAGCGAGGAGGGGTGGGTGACTCGCGCCGACCATTTCGTAACCGGAGCAGCTATCGCTACCGCATCACAGGCCATTTGCGCGTCCATTGCGTCGTACATCGTTCCAGCGTCGGAGTTGAGAACTACTAGGGGCGCGTGACCACGTTTGGCCTGATATAGCATACCGATGGCGTTGCCCAAACCGACTCCACTATGTAGTTGCACGACGACGGGTTTTTGGGTGGCCCGTGCCATCCCATCAGCAGCCCCTACTGCCACGCTTTCCTGGAGGGTGAGAATATATTTGAGGTCAGGGTAATCCATCAACGAGTCCAGAAACCCTTGCTCGACTGTGCCAGGGTTGCCGAACATCACATTCAAACCATCAGCCAAAAGTTGCTCAATAAGGGCAAAACGTCCAGTTTTAGCAGCCATCGCTACTCCTTCTATCGGACTATCGGAAAAGAAAAACCAGATTGTAACTATTCAGGGGTCACGGGGTCTTCCCCGTGCGGGGTCTAGGGGTGTCCCCTAAAAACCTCTTTTCCCCCTACTTTTTCCGCTTGGCTGAATAGTTACAACAGATTTAGATTTTTATTTGGGTGGCGCAACCCCATCGGATTCTTGTGGGACATTACTCCGTCAATGGACATACCTAACAGCGAACAGCTTGACAGCAGACAGCCAAAGAAGAAAAAAAGTTCTGACTGATAGCTGTCTGCTGTCAAGCTGTCTGCTACTTGCTGCCCACTTTGGCTTTGCTGTCTTCGACAGCTGCCACAAACTGACGGCCAGTTTCGGTTGAGTCCATCGTGCTACGGCCCGTCACAAACGGATAATCGGTAACAACACTAATTTCTTCCACCGGATGGTCGCCCATAAATTCACCTTCCGGGCCAACCGCGTCACGCAAGACAAATTCGAGCGGGTAGGGTGGGCCAGGCAGTACCGCATTGGTGTTGGCGAAGCCCGTCCCCGCCCGCCAGTCAAAGCGGCGTGGGTGTCCGGTGACACGTTTGCCAGAGATGATGCTTTTGTACGAATTAGGGGCGCGGGTGTAACCCAAAGCTCCTACCCCGTAGCAGATTGCCCCGATAGGTTTATCCTCTGTATAAAACTCGCGGATAACATCTTGCAAATGCCAGTTATTATTCATATCGAGCAACGTTCCGCTACCTCCAACCAAAAAGACCGCGTCGTATTCGTCGGGGTTGATGTCGTCAATTTTGATGGGATTGTTCAAACGGTCAGAGGCATCCAGCTTCTGCACTTTGGTCGCCATTTCCGGCGTAGTAACGGTATGACCCAAAGTGGGGTCAATCCAGTCCGCGTCGGCAGACACACTCAACACTGTGGGCTTTTCACCTGTTTGAGTGGCGAAAGTGACCTCGTAGCCTGCCGCTTCCATTGCTTCCAACGGTGCTACTAATTCCTCGCCCCAATAGCCATAGTTAGAAAGTGTGACTATAACCTTTTTGTTCGCCATTACAAACTTCTCCTTATTATTTTGCTGCAACCCAAAAGTTTTTCAGGTTTGATTACCTGACCCAGCCAGTCCTCGACAATAGCAGGGCTGGACACAAAAATACCTGGCAACTTGCCATGCTACAAAATAAGCAACGCTCCAGACACGAGACTGACCAATTGCAAAAGACTTTTGTCAAATGATAAGAAACTAATTTTTGAGTCGGTGAAAAAACTGCTAATTGCTAGACTTAATACTGGAAGGAGATGGTGTTCTCCTCATCAATCACCAGGGATTCGAGTTCCAGGTCTTTGAGCCAGTTGACGGGTTTTATCAAACCTGGCTAGAAATGAGTATAGCACAGTTTTAGCCTAAGTCAAGACGGAAATTTTGGCCGAAGATACCAAATAGTCCTTGCACATTGCAGGGAATGTTGTTAAAATAGCTATATACGAACTAATCCGACTATTAAACATAAATCTTTGTAGCGTAATGCTGGGCAGGGACACAATGCAAGGTTACGGGCCACCTTTTCAAGCCAATCCCAATATGCCTCTAGGCGGGCGGTATCGTTTGCTGCGTCCTTTGGGTCGGGGAACTTTCGGTCAGGTTTTTGAAGCCGAAGACATAAAATTCGTGCCGCCCAAGCGAGTCGCTCTCAAATTACTCAACCAGGAATTTTTGAACGACAACCGGGTACGCGATGACATCAGGCGCGAAGCTGGAGTGTTGGCCCGTTTTAACCACCCGAACATCTTGCGCGTAATTGATTTCGAGGTGACACAAGACCTGGCCTATATTGTGACCGATCTGGCCGAGGGCGGTTCCTTAGCCAACAAAATTGGGCCTGACCAAAATCAACAACCGCGTCACCTGACTCTGGAGCAGGTAGCCCGCTATTTGGAGCAGATTGCCGAAGCTTTGGACGAGGCCCACGCTCAAGGTTTAATCCACCGCGACATCAAACCCTTAAATATTTTGCTGGACAAACGAGACCGCCCCCTGCTGGCCGATTTTGGCCTTGCCGCTAGTCTAGGCGGTACCCAGTCTTCGATGTTGCTGGACGGCTCTAGCAGTGGTACACCGCTTTATATGTCGCCGGAACAGTGGCGCGGGCAAGCAGGCAAGTCCAGCGATATTTATGCGCTAGGGGTGCTGGTTTATCAGCTTGTGACCGGGCGCACTCCCTACGAAGGCAATCAGTTTGAATTAATGGGGCAGCATCTCAATTCCCCCGTGCCGTCTCTATCTTTCCGCGCACCTGGCCTGGTTTATCCACCTGCTCTGGACGGGGTAATAGCGGCAGTGATGGCAAAAGACCAACACCAACGCATTAGACCAGCCAGCGAGTTTGCCCGTCGTTTCAAGGCGGCGATAGCCGATAATCCACCGTCACGTCCCCCGGTTGAGCCACCCGCCCCGGTTAAGGAGTCGCCGCTCGACACCCAGATTGTCAAGCCGGAGCCAGTTGCGCCCGCTTATGCCAAAACGCAATTTGTGGTAGTGCCGCCCCGCGAAAACCCGCCATCGCCAAACCAACCTATTTATGGGCAGCCCCAACGTGATGCCAATGTTGCCCCGCCACCAAATCAGACCAGCTACGCCCAACCTTCTTACAACAATTTTCAGCCACCACCCAATCAGCCTGTTTATGCACCGCAGCAGCCTTATCAGTACAACCCTAACTATAACGCGCCCGGCCCGTCTCCCTTTCCTTATCCTACAGCTGCGCCCATAAAGCGCAAGCAGAACACGGGCCTTTATATTGGTTTAGGGATAGGGGCTTTGGTTTTATTGCTAATTATTGTGTTGGTAGCCACGAACAATTCGGGCGGCGGCGGAAATAATAGCAACGGCGCGGTGGCAACATTTTTCTATCCTAATGCCACTAAAATGTCTATCGGGGCTACGGATAGAGCCGATTGTGCTAGTACCGTAGTTGCATCCGTGTCGATTGGTAGTACCAACGGTAATTGTAATTTTTACGAAACGAGAGACAGCAGCAACCAGGTTCTGCAATTTTACCGCACCACCGCGCAATCCAAAGGTTTGACTGCCACTCAATGCACAGTGCAGCAAAATTCTAGTTGTCTGCGAATTGGTAACTCCAAGCAGGCTTTCGCGGTGTTGATTTACCCGCCCGAAAACGCCTTGTTGTTACTTAATACAACCAACACTGTGTTTGTGATTGTAGATAAAGCTTGAAAGGCAAATATAACGATGGCAAACGAGTTTAAGTTGCTGGTATGGGATAACGGCCAGTTACTCCAAACTTTTCCGCTTAACGGCGGGGAAGTCACGATTGGCCGCGAACCGGAGAACGCTCTGGTGGTAAACAACCCCCAGGTCTCGCGTCGCCATTTACGCATCTTTCCTAACGGACAGCAATGGCTGGTGGACAATTTGAGCCAGTCCAACCCGGCCCGTTTGCGGGGGCAGGTTATGAGCGGGCCGACAGTTTTGCAGCCGCTTGACCAGATTCAGTTAGGGGCAAGCATCAACATTCAACTGGTAGCAGAGCCAGCCCAGGTTGCCGTTCCCAATATGCAGCAAGCTCAATCGGTGGTGATGCCCGCAGCCCAGCCCAATTCGGTTTTCCAACCTTCCGCGCCCGTGCCTTTCCAACCTTCGGCAGCTTATGCCCCCTCCGCCTATGTCCGTCCTCAACTGGCCGACAACGGGGGCGGCACAATTTTGATAGGCTCCATCCCGCCTACTTTGCGTGTGACCTATACCGAAAATTATGTGGAGATGGCGCACGAATATGTTTTGACCAAACCGCGCTTGACACTTGGGCGCGTGCCGGAAAACGATATTGTGATACCAATAGCAACGGTTTCGCGTAACCACGCCGTAATTGAAGCCCGACCAGGTGGCTACACTATCGTTGACCAGAATTCGGCTAATGGTTTGCTTTATTTGGGTGGGCGTGTACCGGAGCGGTTGCTGCTGGACGGCGATATTATTCGTATCGGCGACCAGAGCGGCAATATCGCTACCCTGGTTTTTCAAGACCCCACCCGCCCGGCAGTCAACCAGATTATCAGCTTTAAACTCGACCCCACCGCCCCGATGGTCACGATTGGCCGCGCCCCCGATAATACCCTGACCTTGAACCACCCCCAGGTCTCGGCTCATCACGCCCTGATACGGCGTGAAGCGGGCGGCACCTTTGTCCAGGATTTGCACAGCACCAACGGTACTTTTGTGCGAGGGCAACGGGTCACACCCGGCCACCCCGTAGCTATCAATCCCGGCGAAAACCTGCAAGTGGGCAACTACCAGTTGGTGTATCAGCCGGGTTCGATTGTCCAAAACGATTCTAGTCGGGTACGGATTGATGCGCTGCATATTCGCAAAACCGTCAATAACAATACGATGGTGCTGCTCAACGACATTTCTATCACCGTCCAACCCAAAGAGTTTGTAGCCTTAGTCGGGGGTAGCGGAGCGGGCAAATCTACCTTGATGGACGCGCTCAACGGTTTCCGGCCCGCCACGCAAGGGACGGTTTTGCTCAACGGGGACGATTACTATCAAAACTTCGCTATTTACCGCGCCAGCTTAGGTTATGTGCCGCAAGAAGACATTATTCACCGCGATTTGCCCGTCGAACGCGCCCTTTACTATGTGGCCCGGCTGCGTTTGCCCCAAGACACCAGCGAGGCCGAAATTCAGCAGCGTGTAACCGAAGTTTTAGAAGACGTGGAAATGACGGCCCGACGCGAAGTGATTGTGTCGCGTTTGTCGGGTGGGCAGCGCAAACGGGTCTCCATCGCCGTCGAGTTGCTTGCCAAACCCAACCTGCTTTTCCTGGACGAGCCGACCAGTGGGCTTGACCCCGGTTTGGACAAACGCATGATGTTCTTGCTGCGACGGCTGGCCGACCAGGGCCGCACGATTGTACTGGTGACGCACGCCACCAACAATATTACCGCTTGCGACAAAGTAGTGTTTTTAGCTCCTGGCGGCAAGCTGGCTTTTTTTGGCCCACCCAAAGAAGCTCTGGAATTTTTCGAGGTCAAAGAGTTCCCCGATATTTATAGCAAACTTGACCAGAACCCGGCCAGTGCGGACGAATGGGAAGGACGTTTTGCCCAATCGCCTTATTTCAAACAGTATATTGCCCAGCCCCAAACTCAGTTGCCGCCGCCTGCCCACCCGCCCATGTATTACAACAACGTTCCAGTTGCCCCGCCCCGCGCTCCAGCTATGTCAGACTGGCGACAATTCTTTATTTTGACACGCCGCTACGCTGAATTGCTAACCCGTGACCGGGTGAATCTGATGGTTTTGATTTTGCAAGCTCCGGTTATCGCCATCATTTTAGGGATTGTGGCCGGACCTAACGTTTTTGAGCCAGGCCACAAATTTACCACTGCCCAACAAGTGCTGTTTATGTTGGGCATATCGGGGGTGTGGCTCGGCACAAACAATGCGGCGCGGGAAATCACCAAAGAAAACCCGATTTACCTGCGCGAACGGCTGGTTAATCTGCGGGTCTTTCCTTATATCATGTCAAAAGTGGTGGTACTTTCTATCCTTGGTTTGGTGCAAAGCTTTTTGCTGGTCGGGATAATTTTGGTTACATCGGGTGCGCCCCCCACCGGAGCGTTATTTCCAGCCGCCTTTGAACTGATTGTGGGGGTCTGGCTGACGGCGATGGCGGGTATTGGTATCGGTTTGTTAGTTTCGGCTATCGCCAGCAACACGGATAAAGCCGTCAGTATTGTGCCGATTATCTTGATACCCCAAATCATTTTGTCCGGCATGATTTTTGCCCTGCCCGGTGCTACCAAAGATTTGAGCTTTTTAACTGTGAGCAAATGGTCACTGGACAGCCTGGGGACTAGCGCAGGGATAGACCAGCTTTTCTTTAACGAGCGAAACCCGCCCGTTCCCGGCAATCCAGCTTGCGCTCCCGAAGACAGTATTTTTGACCCCCGCGACTATGCCGACAATCCGTGCGAAGTGAGCGACACGGGGGAATTTGGGCAACGTGGTTTCCACCTTTTGGTACGTTGGACTATATTGGGCTTGATGATTGTAGCTGAGGTGGCTGGAACTTGCTACCTGCAAAAGCGCAAAGATAAAGCCTGGGAACGCACCTAATAGTCGGTTAAGAAGTCTTGTCCAATAGCCGTAACCCTGCACCAGGGCAACGTAAGCGTCATCAACTAAAACATACCAAAAAGCAATTTCCCACAGGCCAGCTAACAGCTATCACAGCCAGAAGCTGTTTAGCTGTCTGCTGTTTAGCTGTTAGCTATATCCTGTAGCGGCTTTTGATTAGCTCAACATTGTAAAGAGCAGATTGTCAGGCATTGGCACATCGAAGATTGAGCCAAAGGGCCTTTGCTGGATTGGTTCTAACTCTACGCCCCGATTGATAATTGCATCACGTAGTTTGGACAGCTCAGGGGTCTTGAAATACAGTTGGACGCTACCAATGGCGGGAGTCTGCGCGGTTGCCTGTACCAAGCCAAGCCCCGGCCTGCCTTCTGCACCTTTTAGCTGGCGGAAATTCGGCCCGTCACCGGCAACGTCACGGATAAAGCCTACCTTCGCGGTGAGATATTCCAAAGAACCCTCCAAATCAGACACGTAAAGAACCACAAAATCAAGGGCCGGGGTCGCAATACTGGTTGTAGTAGTCACTGATTTTCTCCTTTTTTCTTATCTTTTGCTCGTAAGCAATTCATTTTTTACCACATCTACAGCATACCCTAGCCTTGTGACAACATTATGTCAGTAGCGATTCGCCTTTCTGATAAATTTTCAAAATTGCCTGGGCTTCGGCACAGATTCGACGGCGCAGAGAGTCGGGTTCCAGCACCTGGGCGTAGCGACCCCAGCCCAGCACTAAATCTACTAAGTCATTTTCTTGTCGCGCCCGCAATGTTACCAGCAATCCCGCTGGCACTTCTTCCGTAGTAGCTACATAGAAATTTTGTGATTCTTTAGCCCAACGCGCCACTTCCCAGTCTAACAAAACCCGTGCGGTTATAAACCCACCCCGCTCCTCGTCGGTCTGTTCAAGCTTAAAGTTGGGTGGTCGCTGGAAAGTTTTAGTGGTCAGGCTGAAATTCTCGATCCGGTCAAGCCGAAAGTTACGCTTGTCTCGCCGCAGATGGCAATAGGCCGACAGATACCAGGCGCGATTAAAGTAAACCAGTCCATAAGGATCAACCTCACGCTGGCTTTCGGGGGTATTATTTTCAGTTCGGTGGCGGGCAAAATAGCGAAAGCTGACCGTCCTACGCTCGACGATAGCGCGGCGCAACCCTTTAACCGTCTCGGCATCGCCGCCGGGCGAGGAAATGAACCGGACGCTCCCTTGCATCTCGTGGACTTCATCACGCAGGGCTGGTGGCAACACACTTTCGATTTTCCGGCTGGCTCCCTGGGCAGCGGCCTGGTATTCTACGTCAAAATTATCGGCTACGAAATCGCTACCCAAAAGTAGCATAGTGGCCTCGGCAGTGGTAAAATTGATGGGGGGCAAAAAGTAGCCTTCCATCAATTGGTAGCCCTGACCCGGCACTGCCACCAATGGCACACCGCTTTCGCTCAGAGCCTGAATATCACGGTAAATGGTGCGTTTGCTAGTCTCGAAAATCGCGGCTAAATCTTCGGCCCGTTGACGACCTTTGTTTTGTAATTCCAACACTATCGCCAGCAGACGGTCAGTCCGGTTCATTTATACAACCTTTTTTTGGGGCGAGTTATCAGTCGTCAGTCGTCAGTCGTCAATTAGAACACCGGACGAAGGCTCTCGGTTTTGACTGACGACTGACAACTAAAAATTACAGCATCCGCTTTAGCAACTGGCCCAATGAGCGATGCAGCGCAAGGAGTTGCGGCTTCCAGGTCTCAAGCGTAATCGAGTCAAGCCTTTCTAACCCTGCAATCGCCTCCTCTAATTGTTGGATAACGGCCTTAGCAGTTGGCGGCGGGTGCGACGGAGGTATGCTGGTAGGATTGCTTGGCGGGGTGAGTTGTGCGCTCCAATCCTCAAAGTCGTCCAGATTACGCCGTAAGCCCAAACGCCGCGCCAGCCCCATACCCATCGCTTCAACCGGGTTGGTAGGGGTGCGTAATGGGTTTTTGGTTTCGAGTTCGGGTTTGGCAACCGGATTGAGGTGGCGGGCCTGCTTGCGCCGTTCAATCAAATTTTCCAGCAAGCGCAAAAGCTCATCTTCGCTGCCTTCCGCCAAATCCAGCCACGCTTTGAAAGATAGCTCAATTTCCTGCTCCAAAAACTGGCGCAGGGTATCGGGTACAAACGGGCGCGTCAAATTCGTTAGCGTCTGGCCGAGGCTGCCAACTTCTCTACCAGCCCGCCACAACTGCGACAATACCGCACTAGGCAAAAACCGCTGCTCCCGTTCGCGTTCTAACAAAAGCTGGCTCAGGACAACCGAGGTCAAATCTTCGTTGGTGTCGTTATCCAACACCTGAATTTCTTCACCCCGACTTACCATCGCCCCGACAGCCTCAATGGTGACATAGGTTTTGGTAGCGGTATCGTAAAGTTTGCGATTGGCGTAGCGTTTTATCAGGCGCATAGCTCTACCCTGGCTGCTTGAAAGGTGTGTAAAAAACTAATGCACCCGCCGCTCAATCAAATTTTCGTTTTCGTCGTAGCGTTCTTCGATGATAGCCCCGCCTTTTTCGTTGTCTTGCATATAAAGCCGGAAGGTATCTTTGGAGTTGGCATAGTCCATATTGTCCCGGATAACCTGCAACACAATTTTCAGGTCGTCTTTGTCGGCATCAATGTTAGCGATAAACTTCATAATTTCTCCTCACCTAAAAATTACTGACGGGGTTGCGATGCTCTTATACCCACAAAAGTGATTATATCCAAAAAAGTCAAAGCGAACAAACCCCATTCGGGCGGGTGCAAACCTAGCAGCAAGGCAAGGCCAAACCCCAGCGTCAGAATAACATTCACGATAAATATTAAACAGCCGAATTGCCTTGTCATTTTTAGTCTCTTTCTGTTTTACTGAAATTAGTGATGATGCTAAGGGAAGCATAAATTCTTGATTGCCACCTGTCAAATCAACTCGCAGCCGTAAACCAAACGGGATTGTCACGGCCCACAAGGTTGTGTGCGGAAGCCATGCGGAGCGCAGCGACGAGTCAGAGCTTCCTGACTCCGCCGCAACCAGTTGAGACCTGCGTTCGGCACGATAAATAAGTAGGAAGGTATGGTAAAATAAAAATATAAGCAGTGCCGTACACCAAAAAGGGGGAAATATTATGCCACGTGAACGCCGCATACCTAAATCGCCGAATCGCCTCCCGCCTCGCCCAACCAAAAAGGGCAAAGACCGCGCCCAAGATGATAGCGTCTGGAAAGAGGCGTTGGACGACCTATTGGAGCAATTTATGGATTTGCTCTTTGAGAATTATCACGAGCGGATAGATTGGAGCAAGGGGTACCAACGGCTGGAAAAAGAGATGATCGAGATTAGCGAGGAAGGGGGTTTCAGCAAACAGTCTGCCGATAAATTATACCGGGTCTATCTCAAAACGGGTGAGGAACAACTGGTGCTGCTACACGTGGAGGTACAAGGTTATGCCGACAAGCAATTTGCCGAGCGGGTCTGGAACTACAAAAATCTGATCGAGCGCAAGTATCGCCAGCGCGTCTTGAGCTTTGCGGTGCTAACCGACCCCGACAAGGATTTTAGGCCCACAGAGTATCGGTGGGAGTTTGAGGAGCATCTGGAACTGTATCGGTTTCCGAGCGTAAAAATATTGGACTTCTGGCAGAAATGGGCAGCGTTAGAACAAGACCCGAACCCGTTCGCGGTAGTAGTGATGGCGCATCTGAAGGCCCAACGCTTAAAGAATAGACCGATAAAGCTGAAAGAGGTGCGGTTAGAGTTATTAAAGCTGCTGTTTAAGCGTGGCTATGAGCGTGGATTTATGATAAGATTAATCCAGTTTATGGAAGGGTTGATAAGGTTGCCGCCTGTAGAGGAAGCAGAATATCAGGTAGAGGCCCAAAAACTAGAAGAGGAGGTGGTCAAGATGGCATTGGTATCTGTGTTTGAGAGAATTGCCAAACAAGAGGGCATACAAGAAGGGCTACGCGAGGGTGAACAGAAAGGGCTACGCGAGGGTGAACAGAAAGGGCTACGCGAAGGGATGCTGACTTTTGCTGTAAGCTTGTTAGAGCAGCGATTTGGCCCGCTTGAACCGGAATTGAGCCAGCCGCTCGAAACTTTCAACATTGAGCAGTTGCAAGCTTTAAGTAAGCAAATGTTGAGCTTGTCGAGCAAGGACGACTTGAAGGCGTGGCTGGACAAACAGCGATTGCAAAGTTAGTTGGGGTAACTTTCAAAAATTGAGACAGGCATTAGCTGGTATAAAAGTCTTAGATTTGAGCCGCATCCTGGCCGGGCCGTATTGTACCCAAATTCTGGGAGATTTGGGGGCGGACGTGTTAAAGGTGGAGCAACCAGGGAGCGGCGATGGCTCACGCGAGTGGGGGCCACCCTGGGCCGGGGGCGAGGCGGCTTATTATCTTTGTACCAACCGCAACAAACGCAGCCTGACCCTGAACCTTAAAAGCAGCCAGGGCCGCGAGATTGTGCGCCAACTAGCAGCCCAGGCCGATGTGCTAATCGAAAATTTTAAGTACGGAGAGATGGAGCGACTAGGCTTGAGCTACCCCGAACTGGCGGAGCTAAATCCGCGCCTGATTTATTGTTCGGTTAGTGGTTATGGTTCAAGCGGCCCATACAAGGAGCGGCCCGGTTTCGACTTTATGATTCAGGCCGAAAGCGGGATTATGAGTATTAACGGCCAACCCGACGGCGAACCTACGAAGGTGGGGGTAGCAGTAGTTGATATAACTACCGGACTCTATGCCAGCAACGCGATTCTGGCGGCTCTTTTCGCCCGCGAACGTGACCCCGAAAAGCGCGGGCAGCAGCTTGAGGTTTCCTTGTTTGAATGTGCGCTGGCCTGGCTTGCCAATGTGGGCAGCAATTATTTGGTGGGCGGCAAAGTCCCGCAACGTTACGGCAACTCCCACGCCAATGTGGTGCCGTATCAGTCTTTAAAAGCAGGTGATGGCATCGAGGTGGCTTTAGCCGTTGGCAGCGATGCCCAGTTTCGGCGTTTTTGTCAGTTAGTGGGCCAGCCCGAACTCGGCACCGACCCACGTTTTGCCACCAACCCAGACCGTAGCCAAAACCGCGCCGTTTTGATACCAATTATAGCTGCTTTATTTCTGGCTAAACCTGCAAACGAATGGCTGGAACTGTTGCACGCCGCCCAAATTCCGGCTGGCTCGATCAATACCCTTGACCGGGTTTTTAGTGACCCGCAAACTCTGGCTCTGGAAATCGTGCGCGAAATCGAACACCCCACCGCAGGCAAAGTCAAACTGGTCAACTCCCCTATGCACCTGAGCCAGACCCCTACCGCTATCACCCGTCACCCGCCCTTGCTCGGCGAACACACGGCAGAAATTCTCGCCGAACTCGGCTACAATCCGCCCCAAATTGCCGAATTACGCGCCTCCGGTGTGATTTAATCCCAATACTATTCAAAGTAACTGTTCAGAGTTGGGGTAAACGCATTGAAACCAAAATAATCGTAGGCGGCGCGTCCCCGCACCGCCTACCTCAAAAGTCTAGTTGTACATTACTGTTACTAAAGTTAAGGCTAATTTGAAGTGGGCGTAGGAGTGGGCGCAGCATTATTGGTTGTAGTTGTGGGAGTAGGGGTCGGCGTAGCTGCAACAGTCGTGGGAGTGGGCGTAGCTGCGACAGTAGTTGGGATGGGCGTAGGTGGTACGAGAGTGGCCGTAGCGGTAGGGGTATTTGCTATAGGAGCGGGCGTAGGTGGTAAAGGGGTTGGTGTATCAGTAGGGATATTTGCGACAGTAGTTGGGGTGGGAGTAGGATTGGACGTAGCAATAGCAGTAGTTGGGGTAGGAGTAGGATTGGTTGGAGCGGCGGCGGTGGTCGGAGTAGGCGTGGCTGTCGGCGGTACATAGTCGCTGCTTCTACCGTGAGTCGCCAGTGTCGCCAGACTTTGATAGTTGGTTGCGTCACCCGCAACGGTGAAAATCAGGCTGGTTTGCAGTTGCACTGAGCGCACATTACTTGCATCCACCACAAAAGGAATACCGCTCACGTTCCAATTGTAGCTAAAATAGGGTGGACTGCCAGTTGCCGCGCCGATAAAGGTCTGGTTGAGATTGGCCGCAGCTGAGGCATAACTAAAATTGACGTTATTGCCCACAATATTTACACCCGGCGCGGTCAAAACCTTGACGGTGGGTTTGCGGACTGTGACGTTGCCCTGTTGAATATAACTATTATATGGGTCGCTGTTGTCGTTGGTGTAGTTTTGCCAGGTTTGGATTAGGCCCAGCCGGGCAGCCACAGCCGCTTTCAAGGTGGGATTCAGCCCAGCTGTGATAGCTGCCATCGTCTGACCGCTCCAATCGCTACAATTGGGGTCGTCGGGGCTAAGATTGGGGTTAGAGCTAAGACAATATTGGGTACTGATGGTCAGCTGGTTATTGACTAAAGCGTTTAGCAAAGTAGCGGGGCTGACCGTGCCGGAAGGGGGCATAGTCGTATCGGGCCAATACACGCTTAATTTCCAGATATTGTTATCCTGGCTCACTGTGATGTCTGGTCTGGTCAAAAGCTGCACCCGGTTGGCAACAGGGTTTTGGACATTGCTCGGATAAGCGTAAAAACGAATCTGTTTGACCGCCGCTCCCCCGTTTACCACTATCGTCCCCACAAACGTAGAGTCAAAAAAAGCGTTAGGATTGCTGAGGGGCAACCCTGGATTGCTGGCCGGGTCATACTGAATCCCGCCTAACGTCAGTCCGCCCACCTGTGTAACCAACCCCGTAGTTGCCAACGGTACGCAGCCCGAATAATCCTGACCCGTCGTGTTGCACAACCGCCAACCGAAAACCAGATTTGTCTGAGGTAAAAATTTGGGCGCGTGGTTGACGTGATCCCAGGTAAAAGTCCACTGCCCGTTAGTGGAGTTGGGGAGGGCTTCGAGTGGAGTGCCGCCGTTAGTCAGAGTGATGGGAACGGAGCCGCTTATGCCCGCGCTAAAAATAAGTCGTTTGACCAGCCCGCTATTATTATTAAAAACCGTGCCGTTAAACTGCGTGGTACGGGTAATCATCACAGCGTTAGTGTTGGCAACAGGCGGCACTAGCTGCACAAAGCTACCGCCAACCTGCATCTGTAAATTTATAGTCACAAATTTGACCGCCAGAGTTTTGGCAACATAGCTCTCGGTGTATTCGGTGGTGCCCCCCCAAACCGGAGTAGCCACCAAATACAGGGTATCCAGGCTCAAATTAACTTGCTGGGCTTGCAGAGCGGGCAGATTAAGCACCAGTACAGTGCTGGCCGAGCCGTCCGCCGCGTTGACAGTCGTTTGGGTCAGGAGGGGCGGCACAAAACCGGGAGGGGCTGGCTGTACCTGCAACCGCCATTTGACCGCCGTCACGTTTGAGCCAGCCACCGTCACCTGCACGGGCAGATTAACCGTAGCCAGGTTATATTGGTCGAAAGATAGAGGCAAGGGGTTGGCCGTGTTGTATTCGCCGCTGCCGAGGCCGTTTAGATACAGGTGGGCCACATTGGGCAAAGGGAGGGTGAGATTGGAATAGGCCACCTGACTAACACACGCCTGACCGAGTTCGCCTGGCCCCCAACACAAAGTATAATTCAGCGCGATATTGTTTTGGGGCGCGATAGCCGTCGTGTCCCAACTGACATTGATGGCCGCTCCGGTTGCCAGACCTGTCAGAGCCGCCCCTACCGCCTGGGTGATGGACGAACTGGGGTGGTGGGGGTCTTGCAGATAGCTGGCCTGGAAAGTCAGGCTGGCAACTCCGCGTCCGCCGATAGTGGCCTGGATCGGTACAACTCCGCCCAAAGTCGGGCTGGCCGTCAGACCATCTAAAGTGGTGTTGGGTATTGCCAGCGACAGAGCCGGGCTGCCTGGAATTCTGCTACAGTAGCCGCTACCGTTACAGGCTTGCAGCTTAAAGCCAATGTTCTGGCCCGACTTGAGACCCAACAACGCGCTATCGAAGGGAATAGTAAAGTTGTTAGCCGCCGACCCCACCGTGTTAAGAGCTACGTCCGTGTGGGTGGCATTGTTGGTATCGTTGTATGTAACCAGCAACTTGACGCTACTCACGCGGGCGGCAGGCGTGGGCGCAAGCTGGAAACTGACCACTTTGGATAAATCGGCGGGCGGGGACACGAATTTGGCTGTAAACTCCGGTATCACGCCCGTCAGTGGGGTCGCCACCGGGTAGCACGAACTTCCGGCAGGATTACCGTCGCTACAGATTTTTGGCACAAAGGTCACGCTTTGCGGCGGCCAGGGAGCGGTGTTAAGCCCCAACGTCCAACTGGCTGCCCCGTTGATGGGTGCAGTAAGAATGGCCTGGACGCTACTACTCTGGACAGTGCCAGTGATAGTGGGCAAATATTTGAAATCAACAAAAACCTGGGAAGTGGGTTGACTGGCGTTGCTAATCGTGCCGCTCAGGGTCAGGCTGATGGGCAAACTGGCCGCGTCCGCCGGGGACAACGGGTTGACCGCAATACTCGGAGCAGCCACGCTTAAAGCTGGAATAGAATTGAGTGGGGCGATACAGGTGCTGGCGGTCTCAATCGCACTCCAACAAATTTGAGCCGTCAAACTAATACCGCTTTGGGGTACAATCGTGCTGGTATTCCAGGCCACCGTATAGTTGTTAGAGGCCAGCCCTTTAGTGGGCAGAGTTTGAGTAATAGTTTTACCGTCCGGGCCTTTGGCCGTGTAGCTATAACTGATATGGTCAATCGCCACTGTACCAGTGATTTGGGCGGTGATGGTGACGACGCTGGCAAGCCCACTCGAAATATCTGGCGTAAAATTGAGGGTGGCAACAGGCTTGGCGATACTTAAACCCGTAACGGGCGAGCCAACTTTTATACAATTGGAGGCATCACTGCTCCAACAAATCCGGGCGTAAAGTTCAATCCCACTTTGGGGCGGCAAAGCCCCAATATCCCAGTTAAATTTCCACTGATTGGCAAGATTAGTGGTGCCAATGATGGGTTGTTCGCTGGCGGTATCTCCGGCTTTGCCTACCACTTTTGCCACAAAATCGGCGTGGTCGGGTTTAGCCGGGCCGCCCGTATCCACCTGCAATTGCAACGGTACGCTGCGGCTATTTAGCTGGCCCGATGGCGCAGTTACTAACTTGACGGTAGGCATGGGTTGCGGATTGATGACTACACTGACAGGTAGCACTGTACCGCCGTTGTTATAGCTGATACTAAAGTCGGCGTTGATGGGTGCGCTGCTCAAATTGTAAGCCGCCAGTTGGAGCGGAACAGGTACGGTGCTGTTAGCTGGTACATTACCGCCCCCTTGACTAAATTTTAAATAGCTGGCGGCGGGGCCACTAAGCGGCAGCAAGTTCCAGGTGACAGGGCTACCACCGGGATTGTTAAGTTGCAAGTTGGCTTGGTTGGTAGCGGGGTCAAAAGTGATTTTGGGCGCAACCGCATTCAAAACACCCGGCCCGCCCGGTGCAGGCGTAGTGGTAACAGCCCCCACCGCAGGGGCCGATGTTGAAGCGGCGGCGGGCGCGGAAGTGGCGACAGCCCCAGGCGGGTTAGCATTCCCCCCATTTCCGGCTGCTCCGCCCGTAGTTGCCAACCCCAAGACCGGGGTAGTGGCGAGGGCTACCGGAGGAGTATTGCCAGGACTGGGGTTAGGGTCAGGCTTAGTGTTGGTAATAACACCAGCCGGGGCGGTAGTGGTAGGCAGACTCGTTCCGGCGGGCAGCAGAGTAAATTTGTAGGTTTGGGGGCTGGAACTGTTACCTGCTCCGTCCGTCGCCCGATAGAAAACATTGTACGTACCTGGGTCACGCAGCAGAATCGGTTTGGGGCTGATGTCCGAGCTATAGAGTTGCCAATCCTTAACCACGTCTTTATCGTTTAGCTGATAGCGATATTCGATGGCGGCCACGCCGCTCAAGTTGTCCGTGGCCGCGAAAACCAGCCCGAAGCTTGCCACGTGCGTGACTGGCCCGGTCTGCAAGGTAGGATTGGGGTCAAATATGCTGGGTGGAACGGTCAGTGTCACCTGGGGCGGCGTAAAATCTAGCACAAAATAACTGTTGAGGCGGTTAGTAGTAGTGATGCCATTGTCACCACTGATGGTCAGCAGGTAAGCCCCCTCCTGACTGATCAGGTCGTTATTGCTGACCCCGCTAGAAGTCGGGCCGCTCTGAACCGTGCCAGTCACGGGGCTAGTTTGTAAAGTCGTAAGCGAACTTGTGACCTGCCCCGCGTCGGCCTGAATGTTTACCGTAACGGGCTGACTATAAACGATACCATCAAGCGGATTTTGAAGGCTGAAACCGGACTGGAGCTTTTGGGGAATAGCGGTGCGGTCAGGGCAGGTCAGGTTGTCGTTGTTGCGATAGCTAATTAGCCAGTGCAAACGATAGCCCACGCTCAAAAAACTGTCCAGCGACTTGTAGCTGCTGCCGTCCCAGGGGTCGTTGACCCGATAGCTGGCCGCGAGGCTATCCGCCCCGCCCGTCACTATCACATAATGCAGGCGGCTTTGCTGGTCTAGCAAACCCACAATCACGGGCTGGCCTCCTTTTAGCACCTGATTGAGAGTGTCCCAGCTAAAATCTTCGCGGTTCACATCGCTCAAATGACCCTGGCCGCATTTGGCTGCCGTCAAAGCCCAATCAAAAGGGTTGGCATCGTCAGCCAGACAACTATTTAGCTCGGACGGGTCAGTGCTGGCCTGGTTGTAGTTTAGCAGCATAGCGGCGGTGGCAATCGGACAGCCTACCGCGCCAATCCGGTCATCTTTACTGTTGCTTTCGCGTTTATTCAAAATAG
The DNA here is from genome assembly GCA_038207455.1 of Chloroflexia bacterium. Classification (GTDB taxonomy): domain Bacteria; phylum Chloroflexota; class Chloroflexia; order Chloroheliales; family Chloroheliaceae; genus JBBQZT01. The sequence goes on along the minus strand of JBBQZT010000046.1, from coordinate 12,705 downwards.
TTTGGTCGCGCCAACGTGGGTCGTTCTGGCTAAAATTCGAGACCGCGCATTGGCCTTCCTGGGCGGGAGCGAGGGCAGGTTTTAGCAGCGCGGCCACATCGGGCGCGGGCAGGTTGGGGACGTTACCGGGCAGATTCACATTAATGTTACCAGCCACATTCGAGGCGGCATTGTTGGCGATTTTGCCCGCCAGAGGGTTAGCCAACACCTGACCCAACTGGCCTTTGGCATCTTTTCCGGCCACCAGCCAGCGACTACCATCGGCAGAGCCACAGACCGGGCCGTTGGCTACATCCCCATAAAACAAATCGGGGGTAAGCTGGGTTGTGTCTATTTTTTGAGCCGTGCGGTTGCTATTGTTCAGAGTAACCGCCTGTAATTCCAGTTGGGTATTGTTCAATACCACAAAGGCGACTTGTTTATTGTCGCCAGACCAGATGGGGCGGCTGGGCCAAAAACCGCTCGGCACGCTGGCGATTTGTTGGCGGGCCTGGGTAGCCAGGTTAATCAAAAAGATTTGTGCGCTGTTCATCGCTTCGTCGCGGGCCGTCACATAAGCCAGCGATTTGCCATCGGGCGAGACGGATAGCAAACTGGCGAATAAACCAGGCAAACTTACGCTTGGCTCAGAACCGACGCGGCGCGAATTGCTGCCATCAGGGTTGCTCACCAAAATATCGGTGTTATCTTGGCGGGTCTGCAAACTGGCGATAACGCTGGAGTTGGGCGCGACGCATATATTTGGTTGCTGGCTAACCGGGCCAGAACGAACCGAGGTAGGTTGTAGCAGCAGGACAATTAGCCCTATCAAGAGGAGCGGGAGCAGTAAGGCGGCTATCAACACCAGGGGGGTGCGTAGCAAACGCCGCAACCAGGGCAGCGCGGCACTCTGGAGCAGATAACCTTCCACATAATTGAGGTTTTCGCCCCCCACCCGAAAGTCAAAACGGCGGTCAGCCCCCACCCAATTGCGGCGTTTGACCCGCACCTCGACGGTGCTGGTGGTCTGGCCGAGTGGGGGTATGTCCAGCATGGGTGGCAAAAGCCTGACCCACCGGGTTTGCGGGTTGGCAGCCCGTGCGCCCAACCAAACCTGTACGGGCTGGTCAACCGGGTTGTTGATATTGAGTTGGAAACGGGCATATTTGTGGCTGGTTTGCAGGTTATCTGGCAGCAGGGTCAGCGTCGGGCTTTCCAGCACTAACGGGTTAATACTCAAGACAAAAGATAGACTGGTGGCGACGGCGTTACGGAGATGGCTAAAAACCTGGATAACCGGGGCGTAGTTACCGGGCGCAACACCTGCCGGAATAGTCAGATACAAGTTGAAAGTAGCCTCGTTGCCGGGAGCTTCGGGGTAAAGCTGAATAAAGGTTGGGTCAAGCCTGCACCACGTCGGGTCAAGGTCGCTGATACTCAAATCGAACTGGTCAACCTCGCGGCCCTGGTTGGTCAGGGTGGCGGTCAGGGTTACACTTGCGCCGGGTGCAACCTGGACTGAATTTTGCGAAAGTTGTAAAAAGACGTTCTGACTCATAATCTGTCCCTTGCCACTAAAAAATTTGTAACTGTTCACCACAGCAACCAGTTGACGACACGAAGTTCACGAAGTACATTCAAAATTAAGGATACTCGTATGCCCCAATGGAACAGTTGGGTTGTGCGCCGCCCGGCCTCACATTGCCGCGCTGGTCAAGATTGCCAATCAAAGCGGAGGCGCAGACGGTGTTATCTCCCGCGTTGATGGCTGCGCTGCCCGTTTGCAAAGCCATTGTTTTGGTTGGGCCACCATTATTAGCCAGCGGAGCGAGTTTCGGGTCGGCGACGGTAATGGTAACACCACACGAATTATCGCCAAACTGCAAATTGTGACCGCCATCGGTGATGAAGCCATTGCAATTTAAGGGCGGATTGCTGGCAATAATGGTATTCTTGATAGTAAAAGACCCAGAACTGTTGATAATACCGCCATTATTGGAATTAGCAGCGATGGTACTGTTGACGATAAGGGTCGTGCCAGAGGTGTTATACACAGTACCAGCTGCTGTCGAATTGTTGCCCGTGAAAGTGCTGTTGCCGATAGTCAAGTTACCATCGTTACTAATAGCTGCGCCTTCAACCGCCTGGTTATTTTGGAAAGTGCTGGTCGTAGCCGTAAGCGTACCGGAATTGCTAATACCTCCGCCAGTGCCGCTACTGGTACTGGCAGTATTGCTATAAAAAGTGCTGGTTGTGAGCGTAAAATAGCCGTAATTTGAAATACCTCCGCCACTAAAGGCACTATTGTTATTGAAAGTGCTATTGCTGACCGTCAAATAAGGACTATAACCCGGACTGCCGTTAGCGATAGCCCCGCCGTTTGAACTGTTGCCCAAAGTAGAGTTGTTATTAAACTGGCTACCCGTAATATTAATCGTACCAGTATTGAAAATTGCTCCACCATCACTGGAGTTACTACCTACATTGTTATTAAAAGTGCTACTGCTAATATTTGTGCTAATAGTGTCTAAGTTATGGATAGCTCCTGCCGTGCTGCTGCTGCGGTTGCCCGTGAAAATGCTGTTGCTAACACTTAGCTGGCTGCCGTTTTCAATACCCCCCGCTTGATTGCCCAATACGCTGTTGTTATTAACAAAGTTGCTGCTCACAATTGAAAGTATCCCATTATTATTGGCAATAGCCGAGCCGAAGGTGTTAGAGAAAGTGCTGCTAACGATGGTAGTCGTCCCCCAATTGGAAAAACAGCCCTCGATATAGGGCTGGGCCGAAATAATGTTGCTGTCGAAAACAGTGTTGCTCACAGTCATAGTTTCACCAGGGCCATTATAAAGACAGTGCGAGGTGGTGTTGATACCCGTGAACAAGCTGTTGTTTATTGAAAGTGACCCGCTAAAATTAACCAATATACCATAGGTGTTGGTGACAGCAGTAGAAGTAGTAAATTCCAGGTTTTGCAGGGTATTGGTATTACCAGGCTGGTTATTAGTTACACGTGCGGTTGCAGCTGCTATGCTAAGAACTATTTTGCCCGCCGCCCCACCATCCACCGTAGTATTAAACGGAAGGGGATACTCAATACTGATTGGAATGGTAGTCGGGTTAGGGCAGTTAAAGGTAATCGTGCCGCCGCCCAATGTAGCCGCATTGCTCAGAGCCGTCGCAAAGCCGCTTTCGGTGCAGGTCAGACCGTAGCTACCTACCGTCAAACTCAGGCTACTAAAGCTCTGGCTGCCCGACGTACCACCGCCCGGTGCCGGATTAAAGACGCTGACCGGAAGTGCGCCATTAGTAGTAAGGGCCGCAGACGGCACGTTTGCGATTAGCTGCGTCGGGTTGTAGTAGCTAGTGGTCAGGTCAACCCCATTAAAACGCACGATAGAGTCGAATCCAAAATTTGAGCCGTTGACCGTGAGGACGATGTCTGGGCCACCCGCCTGGGCCTGGGTGGGGCTAATGCTGCCGATAGTTGGGACGGGATTATTATTGGTAAGTACAAAGTTAGCTGGTGTGCTTACCCCGCTCACCGTCGCGGTAATTGGGTAACTACCAGCCGTGTTGTTGGCTGTGAAAGCGGAGGCAGTCGCAATTCCACTGGCATTGGTGGTCGCAGTGGTTGAGGCCAGACCGCCCGCGAAAGTCCCAGTTGGGCCTTCACCGCCAGTAGTGGGAGCCGTGAAAGTGACCGTTACGCCGGACAACGGATTGTTGCCACTATCGGTCACTTTGGCAGCCAGGGCCGTACCAAAGGTTGTACTGATAGTGGCACTTTGGGGCGTGCCAGCCGTAGGCACAATTACGGAGGGTGGGCCAGCCGTGTTAGTGAGTGTGAAACTGGCGGTCATACTCACACCCGTTACCGAGGCGGTAACAGTGTAACTACCTACCGTGCCGTTGGCCTGGAAAGCCCCGGCAATAGCGTAGCCACCGGAGTTGGTGGTCACGGTGACGGTAGTGCTGCCTCCAGCGAAAGTGCCACTCGCCCCCGATGTAGGAGCAAAGAAGGTAACGGTTACGTTGGATACTGGATTGTTGCCGCTATCCAACACCTGAGCTACTGTGGAAGTGCCGAAGATAGTGTTGATAGTAGCACTCTGATTATTGCCCGCCGAGACAATGATTTGGGTGGGTGCGCCCGCGCTATTGGTCAAATGAATGCTGGCCTGGGTAGCCACACCCGCTACCGAGGCGGTAACAGTGTAAGAGCCAGCGATGCCGTTGGCCCGGAAGTACAGACTATCAGCAATTCCACTAGCGTTTGTAGTGGCCGTGATGGTGGTGCTTCCACTGAGGTTAGCACCACTCGCGCCCGACGTAGGAGCGGTGAAGGTGACTGTCACATTTGCTACCGGATTGTTGCCACTATCCAACACCTGTACAGCGGGAGAAGTAGAAAATTGAGTATTAATTGAGGTAGTCTGGTTGTCGCCACCTGCCACAATTATCTGAGCGGGTGCGCCAGTTTGGTTGGTCAAAACGAAGCTGGCCGACCCACTTACTCCGCTTACCGTCGCGGTAACGGTATAAGTACCAGTCACGCTATTGGCGGTGAAAGCGGGGGCAGTCGCAATCCCGCTAGTGTTAGTGGTAGCTGAGGTTGAAGCCAGACCGCCCGCGAAAGTCCCAGTTGGGCCTTCACCGCCAGTGGTGGGAGCCGTGAAAATTACGGTCACGCCAGACAAAAGATTGCCGCCGTTATCCGTGACACGGGCAGCCAGAGCCGTGCCAAAGGTTGTACTGAGGGTGGTAGATTGGGGCGTGCCAGCCGTAGCTACAAGCGTGGCGGGTGGGCCAGCCGTATTAGTGAGGGCGAAACTGGCGGTCATACTCAAACCAGCCACCGATGCGGTAACGGTATAAGAGCCAGCCGTGCCGTTGGCGGTGAAAGCCGGGGCGGTAGCGATACCCTGGGCATTGGTGGTGACCGTCGCCGTGCTGCTGCTAACGGACGGCCTCCCTCCGTTAGCGGCGTTGCCACTACTGGCGAAAGTTCCACTCGCGCCCGACGTAGGAGCCTGGAAAATCACGCTCACGCCGGATAACGGGTTATTGCCCGCGTCCACTACCTTCACCGCTAAAGCCGTGCCAAAAGTGGTGCTGATGGGTACGCTCTGGCCCGACCCGCTAGTGCCTATCACTCCGTCGGGCGCACCCGCGCTATTGGTCAGCGTAAAGTTGGCAGGATTGGCGATGCCATTGACTGTAGCCGTAACTGTGTAGCTGCCCGCCGCGCCGTTAGCCGTGAAAGGCGGGGCAGTAGCGTTGCCCTGAGCGTTAGTAGAAACGGTGGCCTGACTTGAGCCACCCGCGAAAGTGCCACTTGGCCCGCTGGCGGGAGCCTGGAAGACTACGCTCACACCGGAAAGAGGGTTGTTGCCTACATCTTTGACCTGGACAGCTAAATTAGTGGCGAAAGTGGTACTGATAGGGGTGCTTTGGGGTGTGCCGCTAGTCGCCGTGACACTGCTGGCGTTACCCGAGGTATTGGTAAGCTGGAAATAAGCCGCGCCGTAGCTGGGGGCGGTGGCGGCTACGGTGTAACTGCCCAAAATATTATTGGCAGTGAAATCCACTGCCGTTGCCGTGCCGCTTGCGTCGGTAGCCACCGTATATAAGAAGCTGTTGTTAGTAAACGTCCCACTTGCCCCGCCGTTGGGAGCGGTAAAAGTCACATTGAGACCGCTTACCGGATTGTTAGCCGCGTCTCTGGCGGTGACTTGTAGCCGTGTACCAAATCTGGTCAAAATTTGGGCCGATTGTAGCGTAGTGCCGGGCGTAGCCTGCAAACTAAGCGGGGCGGATTGCAGGTTAGATAAAGCAAAATTAACCGTCAACCCACCCGCACTGGCGGTCAAGGTGTAGCTCCCAACATTGGCGTTAGCGGTGAAGGTCGGGGCAGTAGCGATACCTTGAGCGTTAGTGGTAGCGGTAGCTGAAGGTGCGCCGCCCACAAAAGTGCCAGTCGCGCCGCCATTGATGCTGGAAGGGGCTTGAAAAATAACATTCACGCCAGCCAGAGGATTGCTATTTGTATCCAGAACTTTGACTGCGAACGGGATAGCGAAAGTGTTGCTGATAACCGCGCTTTGAGGCGTGCCGCCCGCCGCACTTATAAAGCTGGACGTGCCGGGCAGGTTGGTCAACTGGAAACTTACGGTGGCCGCCGAACCGTTGAGACTGGCCGTGACGTTGTAGCTGCCCGCCACATTGTTCGCCACAAAGATGGCGGCGGTAGCCGTACCCGTTGCGTCGGTTTGGGCCGTATAAGTCGCACTACTCCCAAAACTGCCACTCGCCCCACTGCCCGGAGACTGGAAAGTTACGCTGACCCCGCTCACCGGATTGTTGGTCGCGTCAGTCACCCGCACCTTGAAAGTTATTGGAAACGCGCTGTTGACGGGGGTACTCTGGCCTGACCCGTCCACCGCCGTCAAGCCTGTGGGGTTGGCCGCGACAATTTGCAAGCCGCTATAGCTGACCAGACTCTGGCATATACTTTCGTCCGGTTTGAAACAGGCCACTGCCTCCAGCACGATATTGGTTTGGGCTGGAAGACCCGCCGTGTTAAAGCTGGCTTGCCAGGGCGGGCTGGTGGTGGGCTGCAAAATCACGTTACTGAGCAATTGGCGGGTCGGGCTACTATTGCTGCTGCTTTGATAAGTGGCATACAGCGACAGGTGGTTAATATTGGAAGCCCCGTTGCTCAAGTTTGTGACGGGCTGGATGGTGATGCCCAACGCGGACGGTAAAACTTTGTTCAGGCTTAAGTCTTGGGTGAAAATTACCCTGGCTTGTAAGCTTGTGGTCAAACCAGTCACGGTTGAAGTTATATCCTGGCAGGTAGTGTTGTCCGCCCCGCTACAAACCTGACCCTTGAGCGTGACCGGAACGTTGGGCGGAATAGCCAGAGTGTTCCAATTGATAGTCCAGTTATTTGCCTGGCTGGGCTGGTCGGGCAGTTGTACCTGGGTGTTTTGATAAACCGCCATCACAATCACCCGGTTGGCTCGGCCCGAAGCCTGTACCGAAACCAGAGTGTTGGCTTGCAAACCGCTGTTGGCAGCCGGGGCAGAAAAAGTGGCATTGGCGGCGATCGTCAAATTTGCCAAAATCGGAATATCAATACAGTTGGAGTCGTCGCTAGAGAAACACAGCTTCCCGGTCAGCGTGATGCCGCTTTGGGCGATAAGCTGGCTGGTGTCCCAGGGTGCCGTCCAGTTGGTAGCGGCGGTGGCTTTGTTGGGTAGCGTCACGGCGGCGGGAGTGCAGGTTGGGCAGGTTTTGTAAGTGGCGATGAGGGTAGCGTGGTCGGGTATAAGGCCCGACGTTGGCACGTTCACGGCTAATTTGATAGTTGAAGTCGCGTCGAGCAGTCCGTTATCGGTGGGCGAGGCGAAAGTGGCGGACGAGACCGTGCCGGGGCTGATTACCACGTTGATCGTCTGGCTGCCCGCGCTCGAAACGATTTGAAACGCAGTGCTTTGGTTTTGGTGGGTCAGGTTGGGCGCAAGCAAGCTCACGTTGACTACCGCGCTGCTATTGGGGGCGATTGTCCCGGTAGTGGGGTTGAAACTCAAGAAGCTGGCACTCGCTCCCGGCACGACATTAAAGGTCAGGGGCGCGTTGCCGTTGTTATTCAAAGTTAGCAACTGGCTACTGCTGCCGGATGGGAAGTTAAGCTGCACCGAGACGGCCAGCAATCCATTCAGGTTGGGTGTGGGCGTACCCGACCCAGGGCCACCTGTACCCCCACCGGGCGCAGTAGTGGCTGTAATGGGCAGCGTGGTGGTAGCGGTCACAACCGTTGCGCCTGGAGTAAGCGGGACGGGCGTGGGTGGCGGTGCAAAAGTCGGGGGCGCAGTAGTAGGCTGCGGTATGATCGTGGGCGCGATAGTGGTGGTAGGGGTTGGTGGCAAGGCGGTGGGCGTAGGTGGCAAGGGGGTAGGCGTGGCGGGCGGCGTTGTTGTTACTGCTACTGCTGCGACGGTTGTGGCCGCATTCGTAGTCAGGATGGGCGCGGCGGGGGTGACGGTGGGCAAATTACCGGGCGCGGGTACCGATGGTGTAACCGCCCCACCCGCCCCTGCGCCACCCGTAGTGGCAGGGGTTGTGGGGATAGGAACAGGATTGTTAGCCGTGCCATCGGGATTAGTCGAAGGCGGAGTGGCTACGTGGCGCGAGACCGGTATTTCAAGCTCCAAATGCAGCGAACCGGACGGGCTGACATTACCTGCCCCATCAATAGCCCGATAGTTCACGTCATACGCCCCGTTTTCCGTAAGCGTGACGGCGTTAGGAATAGTATCGCTGGTGTACGGCTCCCAGTTGCCGTTGTTAATTTGATATTCAATCGCGCTAATCCCGCTCAATGCGTCCCCCGCTTGCCAACGCAGTGTGACCGGATTAGTATATTTTTTGGTTTTAGGGTCAGGTTGGCTGCTCAAAGTGGGAGTGATAACAGGCGGGCTGCGGTCAATGCTGAAATGCAGGTCGCGGCTAACCACACTATGGTCGAGTAGATATTTGGCCTGGATAGACACGTCATAACTGCCCTCGGCCTCAAAAATAGTGGGCTGGCTGTCGCTCAAAACGCGCTGGTTGCTGGCGGGTAGCTTGCCGTCCGGCCCGGTAGATTTAACCGTCGCCACTACATCACTTGTCCCGCTCACGTTATAGTTGAAGCTACGCACGGTCTGGTAAAGCCCCCCGTCTTGCACCCCATCTATCTTTATTTCAATTTTCGGATTAGGGTTGGTGGTAACAGCGGTACAACCGACGGCCTGGCCGTCAAAATTAACCAGCCAGCCCAGGTGATAACCTTTGTCCAAAAAGTAGCCCAACGTTTTGTAAGTCGAGCCATCCCAGGGGTCAACGACGGTATAGGTATCGGCAAAATCGTCGTGGCCGCTCGTCACCACTAAGAAATGCGTATAAGTCTGGCCGCCGATTAAACCCACCAGAGCCGGGCCGTTTTTCAAAGTCGCATCCAGGTCGTTCCAGCTAAACCTGACCCGACTGCCCCCCTTGAGCCGATTGTTAGAGCAACCAGAGCCGGCAATTTGAAACCAGCCCGCTTGATATAGGGGCGCGGCCATATCGCCCAAACAACCGTTGAGCAAAGCATCGGGCGTGACTCCATCCAGCCCGTAACTATTAAGCAACATCGCCGCCCCTGTCACCGCGCAGCCAAAATCGCCCAACTTTCCGGCTGTTCCAGCTTTCAGGGCGTTGTTGGCCCAACGTGGGTCGTTCTGACTGTAGGGTTTGAGTAAAGGACAGTTGTTGGAGGCGGGCAGAGGGGCGGCAAGGCTGGCGGCCTGGGCTACACCCTGTCCAGCCGGGCGGCGGACTTCGTTAGTTTTGCCATCGGCCAGGTTAACCTCGGTTTGGGTGTTGTCCGGGTGGGCATCACCGGGTTTGGGCCACACAATCAAGCCCGTCGCTTCGCTATTCCAACACACCACCTGGCTGCCCTCGCCATAAAACAGAGCCGTATCGAGACGGGTGGGCGCGGCCAGCAAATGAGCGGGTTCAAAAGTCTGGTCGGGTTTGGACGTAGCTACCCACAACTCTAACTGGTCAGGATTGGTAGCGGCCTGGGGTGTGGCGGGGGCAGTGGTAGTGACCGCGCCGGGCGTACCGCCAGCCGTACTAGCCGGAACAGCCACCGCCTGGGCTGGCCGACTGACAAAGGCCAGCTTTTGGCTATCGGCTGACCAGATGGGGGCGGTGGGCCATAAGCCGGACGGCACTCCGGTTAGTACCTGCTTTTTGCGGGTTTGCATATCCACTACCCAAATCTGGGCCTGATCCATCGCCAGATTGTTGGCCGTGACATAAGCCAGCCGCTGTCCATCCGGCGAAACCGCCACCAGGCTGGCAAAGACACCGGGCAAGTCGGCGGCTTTGTCTGTGGCTATCAATTGGGTAGGGGCAGCACCAGCCCGTCCGCTTACATAAATCTGGCTGGTCTGGTCATTACTGATGACGCTGACCTGTCGTAGCGAAGCCGGGCCACAAGCTGCTACGGGCTGGCTTTTGAAAAAGTTGGGCAGGAACAGCAGCGCGACAATTAAAAGTCCTACTATTATGAATAAAGGCACGCCAAATCTGGCCCACAACCCCCCGAACCAGCCCACTATCGGGTAGGCGCAGCGTTGCCGAAAATTACCTGAGACTTCCTGCTCCTGGCCCTCAAGCTCTACCGTGAACGAATAGGACTCGTCCGAGCCAGTCCAGTTGCGTTGGCGCGGCCTGACTTTAAGGTTCAAAACTGCCTGTTGGCCGGGGGCTAAATCTATTTCGTCGGGTTTTAGCTCAAAGCGGCACTTGTCATCGCTGTCCTGGGCGTAAAGCGAATAATGATGGGGCGCATTGCCCTGGTTGACGACCAACACCTGAAACACGGCCTGACTGCGGCGCGAGGTTAATTCGGTAGGTGAAAGTTCCAGGGTTTGGGCATCGCGCTGTTCGACTATCAGGGTAAAGGGCAGCATCGCGTTGTTGTCGGGGCCGCTACGGGCGGTTATAACAAACTGACCCGCGTAAGTTCCGGCCTGTACCCCGCCGGGCAGGTTAATATCTACCCTGATAGTTTGCTGGGTCTCGCCTTCCCGACTCTGGCTACCGGGCGTAAGCGGACGCAAATCGAAACTGGGCGGACTAAAAACCAGCCAACCGGGTTCGATGGGCGCGGTGCTGTAATCGGTGGGTGGACTCAAGGTCAGGGCAAAAAAGTCTATCAAGCTGCTTTCGTTGACCAAAAGCAAATTGACCTGGGCCGTAGGCGACACGGGTTGGATTTCGATTATTTGTGAAGATGCTTCAAACCTGACCATAGGTTTTGTTCTTAACTACGTTTACAGGCTACTTCGCCCGAAACGCAGGCTTTTAGGCGTAAAAACAAAGTGTGGCCTTCAATTTCGGCCTTGTCCAGCCTTTGGTTCTGCCCGGCCGGCCACGCTTTCAGCTTGGGGTTCAACCTTTGCACCAGCTGGTCGGGCGGCAGAAAGAACCAGGGAAAGCTGTTCAACTGCTGCGGATTGTCGGCCTTAAAAACCAGATCGCCAGTTTCGGCCACCACTTCAAGTTTGCCGCGCATATCTGCCGAAAATAGCCAGCTTTTTAGATTGATGACGATGCTTTGGGCGGGTTCGGTAAACTCTAAATGTAGCTGGACGAGTGCGCCCACCGGGTTGAGGCTGGTTTGAATAGTGTTGTTAAAAGAGGTTTGTTCGGCCTGTAACGGACTGGTGGCTGCGCCCTGAAAAGACGCTTTTTGAGTAGCTATCCCTAGCAAGCCTTCCCGAATAAGCGGCACAATCAAAATTGACCAGAGTAAAACCAGCAGCAGCAAAACCCCTAAGACAATAAACAGACGTGGGTGATTTTTGAACCAAACCCAACGCGATTGCGGAATATACTGCCCGGATACGGTTAGCTCTGGGCTTGGTAGCAGCCCCGTGCCCACGCCCACCTGCCACTGTGGTTGCAACGCCAGCGCAAAATCCTGGGTCTGGCTGGCCTGGTCGGGTGGAGCTTTAGGCTTCAACTGTAGCTTAAATTTTATTAGTTGCGTCTGGCCCGCTAGCACACTAACCTGGTTTGCGGGCAACTGCGCTATGCAAAAAGGGTTGTCATTTTTCAAGTGGATTGGAACTACCGCATCTACCACCGTGCGGTTATGCAGCTTCAACGCGTAGCCAGCTTTGAAGCCTTTGGCCCGACGCGGGTACAGCCCGGTACTGAGTTCAAGCGGGGCTAATACCTCTAATTCCAAATTTACCCGCGCCCGCACCGAGGGCTGATTACGCGCCGCTACCACAATCTGACCTCTGTAACGGTTGGCGCGGGCTTTGGGTGGAGTGGTTATTTCCAACACCACCGCTTCTTGCCAATTCGGAAACATATTCAGGTTGTTGCGGTCAAAGTTGCACCAACTGGCCGGAATACCTTCTACGGAAAGCGTGAAAAGGTCTGGCAAGGGGGTTAGGTTACGCAAAGTAATCTTTTGCGTGACTTTTTCACCCACCACCAGGGTTATTTTGGGTGTTTCTAGCCCTAGCTCTACCCGTGCTACCGTCTCCAGCATCGCGAAATTTCCTCAAATTCAACACGCCCCGCGCTCAGACTTGTGCCGAATACACGCTGCTCAGTGCTGATGGGTAATGGGGCCAGTCCCTTTGTCAATTGGGTTAATTATATTGGTTGGGTCATAAAATGTTATTAATAATAATACACCAAATCGCCCTATTTTGCAAAGGCTTTGGTATTTCGGCAGCGCAAGATTGTGGTAGGGGCGCAATTCATTGCGTCCAATGGCGGGTTTGATAAATCAAATCCCTACTTGCGAACTTAATTGTTTACGAAAAAAGGCTGCTATTGCCGCTCCTAACTGGTTGATGTCCAGAGCCTCACCTAAAATGCGACTCCTGGTGGTGTGATGTGGTATAGTCAGACAGATAAGGCAAATCAAACAAATTGGTCAATACTTGCGCCTGTAGTCTGATACCCGGTGGGTACTACTTTGTCAACGACCATTTGAATAGCTCGCCTATGGATACACCCGTGCCGGGTGCAGGCATCCACAGGCTACCCACTTCAAACCCACTAAAGTGGGTTCTAACAACCTGCTTTAGCTGGTTTGGGTTGTATAGACGACGGTTTACCTGTACCCGGCACGGGTGAACCGTTGGCGGTCTGCTAATC
>JBBQZT010000045.1:0-45474 GCA_038207455.1 Chloroflexia bacterium | reverse complement strand
GATTGATGGTAAAACAAATCGAAACGGCCCACCGCCACGTAGCACAAGCCTAGCACCGCCGAACCTAGAATCCGCATCGAGCGCACACGAGGCCGGAAAAACAAAGCCTCCTCTAGCTGTTTGATAGCTTTGGCTTCGTTGTAGCCCAGGTCAAAACAAACCAAAGCTTTGCTCAGTTCGGTTTCCTGGCTCACCCCGATAGGCTGGTCGTTCAAGGTCACGCCTTCGCCCTTACTGGCTACAAACAATTCGTCCCGAAAAGGATTATAAACTACGCCCAGCAAGACCTCCGACTTATAAGCCAGGGCAATCGAAACACAACTGGCGGCTAAGTCTGCGGCGTAGTTGGCTGTACCGTCGAGTGGGTCAATAATCCAGAGATATTCGGAGTCGCCCGTCATTGCCCCGCGTTCTTCGGCTAAAATTTGATGGTTGGGGAAGCGGGCGCGAATTTGGCTCACTATAATTTCTTCGGCCCGCGTATCTACTTCTGTCACCACATCTTTTGCCCCTTTGTAGCTCATGGTAGCCGGGCCGGGTGGGAAATCCCTACGCCAATCGAGCATCAGTTGTCCGGCTTCGCGGGCCGCCGCTATTGCCACCTCGCCAAAATCTTGGTTCAAACTTTTATAACCTCCATTTTTGATATATAATGCCACTATTAACGTCTATTAACCTTTACAAAAATAAGAAAGGAGCAGGTTTGGCCTTTATAAAAAGCCAGACCGCCAATATATGCCAATAGCACCCGAACTCGACATTGAGCTTTTTCGGTATCATACTTTCGATAAATTGACCGCCATATTGCAAAAACTGGCTGCCGCTTACCCTAAGCTGGCACGCCTGGAAAGCATCGGCAAAAGCCACGAAGGACGCGATTTGTGGCTGATGACCGTTACCAACTTTGAAACTGGCCTCGATACCGATAAGCCCGCCTACTGGATTGACGGCAATATCCACGCTGCCGAAGTCACTGGCTCGGCGGTCTCACTTTACACTATTCATTATCTTTTGACCAATTATGGACGGGCCGAAAGTGAACCGGACAATACCGAGGTTGCCCAGGTCAAAAATTTGCTGGATACCCGCACCTTTTATATTTTGCCGCGTCACACCCCCGATGGAGCAGAACGGGTTTTGACTACTCCGCGCCGCCTGCGGAGTAGTACCCGGCCTTACCCCCACGACGAAGACAAAGACGGTCTGTATGCCGAAGACCTGGACGGTGACGGTGCTATCCGGCAAATGCGAATTGCCGACCCGAACGGTGATTGGAAAATTTCGGAACACGACCCGCGCCTGCTGGTTAAACGTCTGCCTCACGAAGCTGGTGGTCAGTATTATCGCGTTTATACCGAAGGTTTGGTTCGCAACTACGATGGTTACAACTTGAAAATCCCCGCAGCAAAAGAAGGGTTGGATTTGAACCGCAACTACGGCTACGACTGGTCTCCCGACAACGAACAGGTGGGCGCAGGGCCGTTCCCGCTATCCGAGCCGGAAACGCACGCCGTCAGCACTTTTTGGGTCAAGCATCGCAACATCTGTGGCTGTCAATCTTACCATACTTTCGCCGGAGTGATTCTGCGGCCTTACAGTGGCAAGAACGACGATGCCTTCGCTACCCACGACCTGGATGTGTATAAAGCGATGGGTGAACGCGGCACCGCCTTGACTGGCTACCCGATGGCAAGTATTTTCCATGAGTTCCGGTATGACCCCAAAACTTACCTGCGCGGCGCGTTTCTGGATTGGGCTTACGAACATCAAGGTGTGTTCGCTATCAGCACCGAACTATGGGACACCATCAAGCTGGCTGGTATCGAAAAGCGCGACTTTATCAACTTTATGAGCAAGCAGCGTGACATCGAGCAAGAGCTACAGGTTACGCGCTGGATGTGGGAAAACTTGCCCGGCTCTTTCAAGGAGTGGGAACATTTTGACCATCCGCAACTCGGCGCGGTGGAGATTGGCGGTTGGAATTTTGTGTATAGCTGGCAAAACCCGCCGCCAGAGTCCCAATGGCTACGCGACATCTGCCACCAGAATATGCTTTTTTCGTTCGACTGTGCCGCTATCTCGCCGTTGCTGACTATGCCAATCCTGAAGGTTGAGCAGGTCGGCAAGGCTGACGTGTATAAAGTGACGGCGGTAGTAGAAAATAGCGGCTTCTTGCCCACTTATGTTAGCAAAAAGGCCCAGGAACGTAAATTCCTCAAACCTTTGACCCTCGAACTGCTGACGGGCGAAGGGGTAGCATTGCTGTCAGGTGAGACCAAACGCGAGTTGGGCCATTTGGAAGGCCGCAGTAACAAACAAACTATCAGCCCTTTTCAACCAGGTTTCAGCAGCGATTATCGGGCGGTAGCCGAATGGTTTGTGCAGGGCAGTCAAGCGGGGAGCAGTTTCGTGGTAGAAGCCTATTGCGAACGCGGTGGGCGGGTCAAACGCACCCATACTTTCTAGGAGGAACTAATGCCAGCTAAACGCGGTAGTGCCAACCAGACTAAGCCAAAACGTCCGCCTCCGCGTCCTACCAAAAAAGGCGAGGAGCGTTCGCAAGAAGATAATGTTTGGAAAGAGGTGCTGCAAGAATTTTTGGAGCTATTCATGCTTTTCTTTTTCCCTCTGTATCACTCCGACATAGACTGGTCAAAACCTTATGTGAGCCTGGACAAAGAATTGATCAAGATTAGTGAGGCGCAGGGTTTTAGCAATCAGGCTGCCGATAAGTTGTTCAAGGTCTCTTTGCTGGGCGGCGGCGAACAACTACTCTTACTGCACATTGAAGTACAAGGTTACGTAGATGAAAACTTTGCCCTCCGCGTCTATGACTATAACGATTTGATCAGGCGTAAGTATAAGTTGGACGTGGAAAGCTTTGCTATCTTGAGCGATCCTGACCCGAATTTTAGACCTGACCACTATTTGCGACAGGGTAAGCGGAAGCGGTTGCTTTTTGAGTTCGAGATGGTCAAGCTGTTGGACTACCGCCAACAGTTGGAGCGTTTAGAGCAAGACGACAACCCCTTTGCCCTGGTGGTAATGGCCCATCTTGAAGCCCAACGCTTAAAGAACAGCCCGCTTGAGCTAAAAGAGGTCAAGTTCCGACTGCTCAAGCTGCTTTTTTCACGTGGTTATAGCCGTCAATATGTGCTACAATTGTTTACAAGTATAGACTGGTTGATGTTATTGCCTGCCCCGCTAGAAGCGGAATTGCAGGTCAGTGTGTCGGAATACACAAGGGAGGTTAAAATGCCTTTAGTCAATAGATTGGAATTATATTTCAGAGAGGAAGCTCTCCGAGAAGGTCGGCAGGAAGGTCGGCAGGAGGGTATGCGGACATTCGCTTTGACCTTGCTTGAACAGCGTTTTGGCAAAGTCGAGCCACAGCTAAAAAGCCAGCTTGAGCAGCTTTCCGATGTGCAGCTACAGGAGTTGGGCAAACAATTATTAGGTTTGTCCAGCGAAGCTGATTTAGCGAACTGGCTACAGCAACACGCCTGAACAAAATAACTCCTTTGGTATGTATCTTGCCTTTGTTGAGTTAAGAGTTGCTTGAGACCCGCCAGGGCCAATTTGGTGCGTAACCTTTTGGGCCGGGCGGTGTTTTAACCAAAGAATGACTGGACAGGGCTAGAACAACAGGGGGTTAAAAATAATGTTAGAGGCCATAAGTGAGCCGCGCAGTATTAGCGCGACTAATCACGCTGACTGGTACAAAGACGCGGTAATGTACGAAATGCACGTCAAAGCTTTTTATGATAGCAATGGCGATGGCGTGGGCGATTTTCGTGGTCTGACCCAAAAGCTAGATTATCTACAAGATTTGGGGATTACCTGCCTCTGGTTGCTACCCTTTTACGAGTCCCCTCGCCGCGATGACGGCTACGACATCTCGGATTACTGTAAAATTCACCCCGACTATGGCACTATAGAAGATTTTAAGCTTTTTCTGGCGGCGGCCCATCAACGTGGTATGCACGTGTTGGCTGATTTGGTGATAAACCACACTTCCGACCAACACCCCTGGTTTCAAGAAGCGCGGCGCACGACTGACCCCACGAAGCACGATTTTTATGTTTGGAGCAAGTCGCCGCAGCTTTATGACGAGGCCCGCGTCATTTTTACCGATACCGAAAGCTCGAACTGGACTTGGGACGCGGTGGCAAAGCAATACTATTGGCATCGTTTTTTCAGTCACCAGCCGGATTTGAATTTTGATAATCCGGCGGTATGTCAGGCCATGCTTGAGGTGGTTAAATACTGGCTGGACGTGGGTATTGATGGGTTTCGGGTGGATGCCGTGCCATATCTGTTTGAACGCGAAGGTACGAATAGCGAGAACCTGACCGAAACGCATACTTTTCTTAAAGAAATCCGCGCCTTCATGGACGCAAATTATAGCGGGCGCATTTTGCTGGCCGAAGCCAACCAATGGCCGCGTGATTTGCTACCATACTTTGGCGATAACGACGAGTTTCATATGGCCTTCAACTTTCCCCTAATGCCGCGCATCTTTATGGCAATACGGCGTGAAGACCGTTGCGCTATCGAAGATATAATCAGTGAAATGCCCGCTATACCCGAACGCTGCCAGTGGGCTATCTTCTTGCGTAACCACGACGAACTGACGTTGGAAATGGTGAGCGAAGAAGACCGCACCTATATGTATGATGAGTACGCCGCCGACCCGCGCAAAAAGCTAAACGTGGGTATTCGCTGCCGCCTGTCCCCGCTTTTGGACAATAGTCGCCGCCGTTTGGAACTGGCCCATAGTCTGCTGTTTAGCCTGCCCGGTACGCCTATTATTTATTATGGCGACGAAATTGGGATGGGCGATAATATCACGTTGGGAGACCGCCATGGGGTTCGCACGCCGATGCAATGGTCACACCAACTCAACGCGGGTTTTTCCCAGGCTACGCCAGAGCAAATATATAATCCGGTCATCACCGACCCCACCTACAACTATCAGGCGGTCAACGTCGAGGCGCAGTCCCAGCTACCTTCTAGCTTGCTCAATTGGATGAAGTTGATGCTAAATTTGCGAAGACAATATCCAGTTTTCGGGCGTGGGGACATCAAGTTCCTGGATTCAGAGAACGCGGCGGTGCTGGCTTACACCCGCCGCTACCAAGACCAGACTGTGCTTATCGTCAACAATCTTTCGCGGTTCGTGCAACCGTTCACGCTAGATTTGTCCGCATATAAAAGGGCCACTCCGGTTGAGATGATCGGCGGTCGAGCCTTTCCGGTCATCGGCGAGTCACCCTATTTTTTGTCGCTGGGCGCACACTCTTTTTACTGGTTCAGGTTAAAAGAATAAGAGGTTGCTCGTAGCCCCTTGCTATTCCTCGTTCACCTCTCGCCCATTCAAAGCCTGGATTGGACGGGCGTTGTCCCCGAAAATAGTGTGGAACTTTTCGATTTGGGCTTTAGAAACTTCCATCGGCTGCTTCATCACAATCCAGCGCACTCCTTCACTACAGGGCGGCGTGGTAAGCGAACCTGCGTAGGTATAGAGATGGGAGTCGGTTGGCACAACTTGTTTGGCGTTGAGACTGGTAGTGGCAGTGGCTGTTCCTGCTTTGGCTGGTATATCGTTCCAAAACTTTGCCAGGAACGGGTTTTCCGCGCCTTCTTTTAACATCACCCCCACTACGGCCAGACTTTTGTCGGCGGCATTTTGGTGTACCAGATGCAACTCCATTCCAAAAGTTTTCCCGTTGAGGAGGTGTTCGCTGGGGTTGTGGAAGTGGAACTGGAGCAGGTCGTAAGTCTTGCCCTGGAAGGTCATAGTGCTACCAGCGTCATAGTTGACCTGCGCGGTATGCCCATTATTGACCAGCTTCATAACTGTGTCCTTGTAGTTGAGGGTCAGGTCTTGAGGTGGAGAGAGCCTGGTCGCTGCGCCGATGTCTATAGGGGTTTGTTTCTGTCCGGTCTTGCAAACAGCATACCCTTCTAAATCGCCCCAGTGGGTTGGGCCTTCTGCCCCGTCATATTCCCAATGTGGAGCGGCGGCGGCGGTGGTGCTGCTCACGGTAGTCGCGCCCGTAGTAGGGGCTGCCGCTTTGGTGGTGGCGGCCAGGGCTGCGCTAGTAGTGGATTGGGACGTTGGGGTAGCGTCTCCACACGCTCCTAATGCGGTGGCCCCGGCAACCGTTGCCAGTCCAATTACAAAGCGTCGCCTCGAAAGTTGCTTCGACATAGAATTTTCCTCCAATGTAACAATGTAGCTAGAAATGAAAAATGAATATAGAGATTGGTACTTCAAATAACGTCGGGTAAGTCCGATATGATTATGTAGGTAGCTGTCACATCAATTTGTTTCCGCAGTTGGGGCAGAACCTAGTGCCGGGTTGCACTTCGGTGTGACAAGCGGGACAGGCCGTTGGTTGCGGTGTCAGATTGAGTCCGCAGTTAGGGCAGAATTTGGCCCCGCCCGTCGCCGAATTACAACGGGGGCAGGTTACCACCTGGGTGCGCCCTAAATCCACATCGCCAACCATATTAATCCCCATTGCCTTTTCTTTGATTTGATAGACAAAAGCTTCGGACTTGGCCGCCTCGATTTCACCCTCGCGTTTGGGGGCGCAGTTGGCACACATACCCGCATCATAATTCCAGCAAGTGTTTTTGCAGGCCCAAATCCCGCAGCGTCCGCATTGCATAAAAAGCGGTTTGAGTTCGGTTACGGCCTGGGCAAAAGCGTCGTCGTGACCTTTGCCGCGTGTCATATTTTGCAGTTCGTAAGAGCCACTGGCCGCCCGGCCAAACACTCCCCCCAGCATACCACCGAGACCACGTGCCGCCTCGCCCATCATACCTATACGGTTAGGTCTAAACTGGCTCATAAAACCGTTGCCGCAACGGTCACAAAAAAACTCGAACTGATAACCCGTGTCATTGCTACGATCCGAATAATTGCGGGTGAATTGAATATAAGCCATGCTTCTTACTCCTCTTGGTGGGCTGTAGTTAGCCTTAAACCTTCGGCTGACAACAGTGGATGTGACACAGAACCTTGCAAAAATAGCCAATCGCTTGCTGCACCGAGGATTAAAACCATCAGCTAGGCGATGCTAAACCTGATTTATCAGGTTGCTACAACCCACTTTAGTGGGTTTGGGTTGCATAGACGACGGTTTTAACCGTTGGCGGTTTGTGACTCTTATTTGGTACGCACCCGCACCCGCCGCATGGGAATATCGCAATACAAGCGGTCATGTTGCTCGCCCAGCGTCACCTCCATCGCGTCCCGGTCAATATCAAAATGCTTGCTGATGACGTTGATAATTTCTTCTTTGACGGTTTGGAGCAGTTCGGGCGAGATTTTAACCCGGTCAGCGACGAGGGCGATTTGCAACCGCTCTTTGGCAATCTGCGAACTACGGCCATTGTTTGGCCCAGCCCCATTGCGCCGTCCAAAAATATTCTCGAACAGGCTCATCGTTTTACCTCCTAACGCCTTTCGGTGCCAGTACCAAAAAGACGGGCAAAGAAGCTGGTTTTAACAGGCGGCTCATCCAGCGACAAAAAGGGAACTTTCTGCCCCGTCAAGCGGCGGGCGATGTTGTTGAAAGCCAGTCCTGCCCGACTGGAAGTGTTATAAACGACGGCCTCTCCTCGGTTGGTAGAAATCACCACCGACTCGTCTTCGGGAACGATACCGATTATCGGTACAGCCAAAATATCGGTGACATCGTTGACGCTCATCATATCCCCACGTTTGACCATACCCACCTTGATGCGGTTGACAATCAGACGTGGGCTGGGCAGTTCGGCGGCTTCGACCAGACCAATAATGCGGTCTGCGTCGCGCACTGCCGAAACTTCGGGGGTAGTCACGATTACCACTTCGTCCGCTCCGGCGATGGCGTTGCGGAAGCCTTGTTCGATACCGGCGGGCGAGTCCACCAGCACAAAGTTAAATTCCAGGCTCAATTGGCGGCAAAGTTCGGCCATCTGCTCCGGGCTGACCGCGTTTTTGTCGCGGGTTTGGGCGGCAGGCAGCAAACACAAATCCGGGTAGCGTTTGTCCTTAATCAAAGCCTGGCGCAAGCGGGCGCGTCCCTCGATTACGTCCACCAAATCATAGACAATCCGGTTTTCCAGCCCCATTACTACGTCCAGGTTACGCAAGCCAATATCCGCGTCTATCACGGCTACACGCTTGCCTAAGACTGCCAGAGCCGTGCCGATATTGGCGGTAGTGGTGGTTTTGCCCACCCCACCCTTGCCACTGGTGATGGTTACAATCCGACCCCGCGTTGCGCCGCTGCCGTTTGTTCCGTTACTCGACATTTCTAGCTTGCCCCCCTAAGAATTTTTTTGCCTGGCAACCAGGGTTCTACAATGATTTGACCTTCGGCGATATAGGCGATTTCCGGGCCGAGTGGCGGCGTGGTGGCGGCGTTTTCGGGCGCGTGTGTCACCATTTCCCCAATGCTAAGTTGCATCGCGTTCAGTTGCAAAGCGCATACTACCGCCTGACTGCCGGGCCGATTATCTCCATCTTTATCGCCAGTTTTGACCGCTCCAGCCCATACCGCACCCCGCAGCGAACCCCACACAATGATATTGCCGCCCGCGATTATTTCGGCTCCAGGATTTACGTCTCCCAGCAAACATACGTCGGCGTGGTGACGAATGACTTGTCCACTCCGCAAAGTTCGGCGCATAAACAAGGCTTCGGCTGTATCAAAAGCCATTCCTGCCCCGTTCCCGTTCTCAATGGCAGTTTCGGGGCCAGCCGCCCCCAAGTCCGGCACGGGTGGTCGGGTATTACGGTTGTTGGGAAACTTAAATTCGATCCCGGCTTGCTTAACCAGATTGCGGGTCACGTTCGCCCCAGATACGATATGTTCCAGGCGCACCTCGTACTCTTTGAAAAGCTCTTGGAGCTTGTCCAAATCGGCAGCTTCCAACTCGCGTTTGCCCAAATCAAGAGCGGTTCGCGCCCCCCTAAAAAACTTTTCGCCGCTCTTTAGTCGCACACCCAATTCGCCCAGCATCGCCTGGAAATCGGCGGATTGGTCGTCACGCAGACGAATAAGCAAGCCACCCGCCGTGCCTTTGATCGTGACTGCTTCATTTTTGCGCCCGGTAGTGTGGCTGAGAGCAGGCCCGGTGCGGCTTTGAGTTTCGGAAATTGCCTCTTTAGTCATAGCCTGGCTTTTTTCGTTTTATTCAAAAATAAAAAGCTATCTCCTGATGGGGAATTTGACAGCGTGCTATATCTACAAATTTACTGTGCTTAATATACTACATTTTGGGCAAATTGTCATCATCTTAGGGCATAATCGGCCAGGGATGTGCAAAGTCGGCTTGATTGCTGCTTTGTAAGATATGGCTCTGCTCATAGAGTGGAGTGCCTGGGAAATCTGGAAGCCAGCAGACTGGCCGAAAGCATCATCAGTAGCCCGTACAGGGCCGGAGCAAGGGCTGCACCGAGAGGCAAGAAGTTCAAGGCGACAGTGGTGGCAATCCCGAATTCGCGCATCCCACTACTGAAAACCAGAGCCAGGGTTTCGGCCACCTTCTGATGCGTGACGAGGCTGATAACCAAACCTAATAAATAACCGCTCAAATTGAAAACCACGCAAGCCAGCACCAACCAGATGATGTCTATATCCAGCTTGAAGCTGGCGATACTGCCACCTACCACAAAAATCAACATAATGACCGCTAAGGCCGACAGCCCGCCAAATTCGTCGTTATAACGAGCCAATTTGGGGAAACGAGTACGCAAGCCACTTGCCAGCAAAAAGGGTAAAGCAATTATCAAACCGAGTTCGACGGCTATCCCACCTAAATCTAGCGGCACACCCTTACCCAAAAATAAGCCTAGCCAGAGCGATGTTAGGAAGACCGACAGCAAAATAGAAAAGGCCATCAAGCGCATTGCCAGAGCCAGATTGCCTCGCGCCACCATCGTCATCAAGGCCGACGTAATCTCGGACGGAGCTACTCCCACCGCCAGAATGCCGATTGCCAGGGTTGGGTTGGGCAAAAGCTGGTACAGGCCAAAACTTAGCAACGGTAGCAAAGTCAATTGCAAGGCCAGCGTCAGCAGCGTCAGCCGGGCCGTACCGTGTACCTCGAAGACCTGGGGCAGCGACAGGCTCAAGCCGCTGCCTACCATCATAGCGACCAGCAAAAAAGAAGTGGTGGGGGTCAAGAGATTGGCAACCGGAGCGGCCACGAAACCTAGCTCCCCGGCCAACACCACCAACCAGGGCAACTTATCTGTCACGAAAAGCGCGACTGTTTTTAGCAAATGTTTCCCCAAAATCAATCACCATTCACCGCAGAGGGCGTAGAGAAGGGATAGATGAAGGCAAAGAGTGTTCCGCTTTGCAAAGGATTTGTTTCACCCTGTCCCAAAACATAATACCTTTTA
This sequence comes from Chloroflexia bacterium, assembly GCA_038207455.1. Lineage (GTDB taxonomy): Bacteria > Chloroflexota > Chloroflexia > Chloroheliales > Chloroheliaceae > JBBQZT01. Next base: position 35,066 of record JBBQZT010000045.1, on the reverse strand, counting down.
TTATCTACTTTCTATTTCCTCTACGTTCTCTGCGGTGAAAAATTCTACGGTGAGATTATAAAATAAAGCGTTCGATGGCTTCGGCTACCCCGTCTGCACGGTTGGACGCGACAATAGCCCCCGCGCTGGCTTTTACCTCGCTAGTCGCATTCCCCATCGCCACTCCCAGGCCCGCCACCTCGAACATTTCCAGGTCGTTTGGGCCATCACCCACTACCATCGTGTGCGCTATATTTATATCAAAGTAGGCCGCCAGCCAGCGTAGCGCGTGCGCTTTGGTGTTAGTAAGGGGTAGCAAGTCGAAGCCGTGCATATCTTTCAAAATTGGGTGGCGCAAGGTATAGCCGTACAGGTTGCATTCCAGCCCCCCACGCATCTTTTGGGTCAGAGGAATAATATTTTCGGCAGGGCCAACGCTGGTAATAGTTAGTACGTCCTCTACTTTACATAAATCGTTAAAAGCGCAACGTTTGACCAAATCAGCCCGAATTGGGTCGCGGGCATAGTCACGTTGAAAGGGAGAGTCGTGTTCGGGCGGGCCAAACCAGATATACTCTCCCTGCACCGGACTTTGCAGCAAACCCAAACCCAATTCAGGTGGGATTAATTCGATGGCTCGTTGCAAGAAAGCCTGCGGAATAGGGCGGTGATATAGGGCGGTTTCGGTCTGGGTATCGAAAATAATGCCCCCGCTATACAAAATCAAGGGTAATTTTAGGCCGAGTTGGTGGGCAAATTGGCGGGCTGGTCTCAAACGTCTGCCCGTCGCCAATGTAACCAGGCAACCGCTTTCGACAGCTTGATGGACTGCCGTGCGAACACGTGGAGTGATACGTTCGTCAGGGTCAAGCAGCGTCCCATCCAGGTCAAGGGCCAGCAACTTATACTGCATCAAATTTCCTCATCTAAACAAGGCGGCTACATTTGGACGACGGGTAGTGACACGCGGCCCGTCCCAAATGTGGGCGGTAATGCGGGCCATATCAGAGTGACGCGCCACCACGCTCAAAATATAACGCACCGGCTCAGGGTCGCCCACTACTTCGACGTGGTTCAGTGGCATATCCAGCAGCTTGCTCAAATCGGTACGCTGGAGAGGCAAATCGCTAGTGAGAGCGGCTGGCAAATCCAGGCTACCACTGCTAGTCGGCACAATATTGTCGCCGCTGCCAAAGTTTGCTTCGGGTTGGTTTGGTAGAGGCTGACCGTGAGCGAACATCGGGTTGGTTTGGGCATACTCATCGGCCACGATTGCCCGCATCGGGGTACGGTTGCTGCTGCTATAAAACAGATGAAATTCCTCCAAATCTTTGAAACGTTGCAAATACGCGGGCGAGTTAAATTTCTCCAAAGTCTGGTTGAGCGGGTAGCCCGGCTCTGGCCCAAACGGATAATAGCGTTTTTGGCTGTCGGCTGCTTCGCAATATAAATACTGTTCATCCGCAGTTGGCAGCAAATCGCGCACCGAAGGAGTACGGTTGGTCAAATAATCGTATAAATCGGCCTGGACTTGTCTGCGTACCACCCGATAGGTAGAGTGGGCGCGTTTCCAAAGGGTTGGCATCTCACGGGCCTCCAGCAAACTAACCATACTGCGGGCCGCATCAACTGGCACGCCGATATAGCTACTGTCTCCGCCCTCCCAGGCATAATATGCCGCCATTAGACCTTTATGGGGCGTGGCGACGGTCAGCAGCCGCGCCACGTCATTTTTGTAGTGGTCAGCCTGGACATATGCGCGGGCCACTAATCCACCCAAACTATGCCCCAACAAATCTATCTGGCTATAGTCCACCGCGACGGGCGAACGTTCGCCAGCCTTGAGCGCAGGCAAGTTGCGGATACGTTGGATTTCCGCGTCTAGTTTGTAGGCTGCGTCCACGATACTAAGCCGCCAGTCGTAGGGAAAAACAAACAGCGACACGTTGCGTACATAGCCAAGCGTGCGTAGTCCATCCAACAAATTGGCATAGACTCCACCCACCGGGTCAATCCGGCCATGGGGAGCAGGGGCGGGCGGCCACGTTCCCAACAGCCCTGGCACAATAATTATCGGGTTAATACGGGCTGGTAGCAAGCCTAGCTGGGCCGCCTGTCTTTTTTCCAGAAAGGAAAGCCTGACTTTCATCGCTTAAATTTATACCTCATAAAAAGTTCGCTGGCCTCGGCGTAAATCGAAACCAGTTGCAATTTTTTCAAATCGGCCACTTCAAAGCCCTTGCCTGGGCCTTCCACCAGCGACGGGTTTTGGCTGCCGCCCACAATTTTGGGAGCCAATGTCCAGAAAAGCTCGTCCGCCCAATCCTGGCCTATAAACGAATAATTCAGCGTCGGGCCACCCTCTACCAGCAGCCGACGTATCCCTAACTCCAGATACGCCTTTACCAAAAGTTGTTGCAAGTCAGGCTGTCCAGCTTCGCTCGCTTCCAGACGCAAAACACGCGCGTGACCTGCCAACTTTTGTTCAGTCTCAAGATTTGCCTTTGGGCCAAGCCAGACAATCCGCCGAGAGGCCGGAGCTTGAAAAAATTTGTTGTCCAAAGGCAAATCGCCATCGCTGCTCAAAACCATCGCCAAAGGGTGCGGCGCATCCGGGAAATAGCGGTGGCGTTCGGCGACGAACTCCGGTCTGGTATCCGGCACAATCGGGTCGTGTCGAAAGGTACTCGCCCCCACCAGCACCGCGTCACTGGCAAGCCGCAGCCGTCGCATTATCGTCCGGTCAACCCGTGTACCCAACCCTTCGGCATTGTCGCTCTGAGTAGTGATTTTCCCATCCACGCTCGAAACCAGATTAAAAAAAATATAAGGTCTGCGTTCGCCGTGCCTGGCTAAAGCCACTCCTTCTGGCGGGAAACCCAAATCCGGCACGCTATAAAGGCTGTGCGGCTCAATCTCATTATTGGAGTTGGGCGGAAAAAGCTGCTGCATCGGTTTATCCTAAATTGTCCGGGTCAAAACCCATTTCGCGGAGTTTAGCCCAGGCTTTTTCTTTAGCGGTACGTTCTTGTTCGGCCCGCTTCTGTTCCTGTTCGGCCCGCTTCTGTTCCTGTTCGGCTCGTGCGCTTTCCCGTTCGGCCCGCTTCTGTTCCTGTTCAGCCCGCTCGTATTCCAAATCGGCCCGTAACCGCGCGGTGTCGGCCCTTTCCTGCGCTTGACGTTGTAGCTGCCGCGCCTCTACAAAACTGAGAAAGCTTTCGCCGTTTGGATCAAAAAGCTGGAGTGTTTTATCCTTCAGTTCAAAACGCACTTTCAAACGGGGGCTGACCCAGCCCTTCATTTGGGCAATCGGTTTGAATTTACCGTCGGTCTTGTCCCGCAGCCAGCCTTCTAATGCCCCGCTTTCCGGGTCGTACATATAGTATTCTTCGACACCGTGCTGGTCATAAAAAGCTTGTTTGGCCGCCATCTCCTTATCATCGTTGCTAAAGGAGCGGATTTCAAAACAGACCTGGGGTGCAATCTTTCCCTCCAGATGCTGAATATAAGATTTGCGTTTGCCTTTGGGTCGGCCAAAAACTACCATCGCATCAGGGGCAGCATTTACTCTAGGTTTGCCCTTGACCGGATACCACAACAAATCTCCGGCCACAAAAACGTTAGGGTCGTCGGCAAACAAATCTTCCATCCCACCTTCAATCAACCTGACCCAATAGCCTTGCTCTGTACCTTCCGCCATCGGTTTTCCGTCACTTTCGGGGTAGAAAACCCCCTCATCTATAGTACCTGCCATCAACGTTTGAGTCATACTACACCTCGATCAAGATTATAAAAGCCCCAGCGTCCACTTACCAACCGAGCTTAGAGCGGCATCGTCCATCGGCGGATTGTTGAGACCCGCTCGCCCGTCCCGATAATAGCGTTGTAAAGGTGCATCCATCGAAAGCCCCGCCGCCCCCACAATCCGCATCGCCAGGTCTGTCGCTTCGATGGCGTTATTGGTTGCCAGATATTTAGCCGCCCCCACCCGCGCCTGAATCTCACCCGCCGACAAGTCAGGGTTAGCGTGCATATCGGCGGTATCAAACAGCACCCGTTCCGCGCTCATCAGAGCTATTTCCATGCGTCCGGCTTTCTCTTGAATATGCGGCAGTTCCGAGATAGTCTTATCAAGTGAATTGGGTTTGCGGTGGCGGGCGAAATTGACCGCGTATTTGGCGGCGGCGCGACCAATCCCGAAATACAAAGCACTAACTGGCAGCATCCAGAAGACCTGGCGGGCCGCAGTAGCAGCATCGCCTTTAGGGTTGCCTACATAATCGTCGGGGTCAAGCTGCACATTATCCAAAATCAAATCGTGGCTACCAGTCAGCTTCATCGCCAGCGAGTTCCAGGTGGGCTTGATGCTTACGCCGGGACGCTCCCGCTTGACCAAAAAATTAGCGACTTCGGGCTTTGTATCGGCTGACTGGTTTTCTTTCTGAACAGCCGCCGTAACCAGAAAATAACCCAAGACGGGCGAACCCGTTGTATAAGTCTTGCGTCCGTTGATGACCCAACCGTTGGCGGTGCGTCGGGCCGTCGTCGCCGGAACACCGCCCCGACTAGGACTGCCCGTACCCGGTTCGCTGGCCGCGCTGTTGAACAAAGCTCCTTCTTCCACGACGGCCCGCAAAAGTTTGTCCAGCGTACTATGCGGCCACGCCTGAGACTCGACAGCCCGCCCTATCTGAATTATCTGCATTGACATCACCAGGGCGGTACTGGCACAACCTTCACCCAAACGCGCTTGCGCCCGCACCGCTTCGCCCACCGTCGCACCCCAGCCGCCGTAGCTCTCAGGTACGGTCAGCAGGTGATAACCAGTCCGCCGCACATCCTCATAATTTTCGTAAGGGAAAGTACCGTCGGCTTCGTGTCGGGCCGCCCGTTCCCCAAATAAATCAGCCAACTCCGCCGCCACGCTCATAATCTTTTGGGCGCGTTCGGACGGGCTGGCCCACTTCCTGGCTATTTTTGTTTCAAGTTCCAACATTTTATATGCTCCTTCGGCAGACATTTTATGATTACTTGCTGTCGCTGTGTTTCCAGCTTCTAACAGTTTTTAATAGACCTTATTTTATGATTAATCAATTTTTGTACCTGCCTGAGCATTAGCTTTCAGTGGGCGGTTGAAGCTGACGCAACATGGCTTCCAACTCTCGCACCCGTTGGTGTTCGGCTTCCAGGGCGGCTTCGCTCTGGTCGGCCCGCATCTCCGCCGAATTAGCCCGCACCTCGGCAGTATTGGCACGTGCCTCGGCAGAGATAGCCCGTCGGGTGGCAGCCTGGGCCTGACAACTTTTGGCTTCGGCCTCGCTCAAACGCAACTTGCCCTCAAAATCGTAGAGCCGCAACCAATAACCTCTGTTGCTGCCGTTTGCCACTACTGCCATTTTAAGCCAGCTATCTAGCTGTTCGCTTTTGAAACGGCCTTGACGGTCTTTTTTAAGCTCGGTATAGCTGTTGGTTTGAGGGTTCAACCGCCAGCCCAGCAGCCGCCCCCGTTGTAACCATTCGCCTTCCCAAACTTGTTCCGGGTTGGGGTCGCACGCGAAATATTCCTTGACTCCCATCTGGGCATATTTACCCAGCTTTTCGGTCAGCATCACATCTTTCTCCCAGGTGTATTCGCTGGCAACCTCAAAAACTATACGTGGTGGTGGCCCATCTATACCCACACCGTAAGACTTCTGTGAGTTACTGGTATCAATCACCAGACCGTCCACGATAGCTATATCCGGCGCGACTTTGGAGCTTTCGATATCAGGCTGGTAAAATCTAAAATCTTCGGCCACCCCTACCCCTTGCCCCTCAAAGAGCCACTCCAGAATTGGTACTAAATATTTGAGCGTCGCCAGATGCGCTACACTTTGGCTCACGTCTTCGTCCTCCAACACAAATAAATCGCCGTATGCTCTGATATACTCCAACGTTTGTTCAAAACCTGTCTGCCGGTTATCCTCCAGCAGTTCTGCCTTTATCTGCCGCTCCATTTCCTGGTCGCTAACTCTTTGGGTGACACTCATCGGACTTACCTCACGTCGCACTAAATAAATTGTTAGTTTGCTGGCAAAATTATAGCATATAAAAGCCGAAAGCCGCCCTACAACTCGCTCGGATTGTAGCAGCGGCCCGTTATTCCCAATATTTCTTTACTCAAAAATGGAGCTTATGGCAAGCTTAAAACCGGGCAACACCTCGCCGCCTTCAAGTTCCGCGTCACCGCCAAAGCGTTGCGCTACTATTTTATCGTTCAGACGATACACCTCGACTGTCTGGCTAAAAGGATAAACTATCCAAATCAGCTTGACTCCGGCCTGCTGGTATTGTCTGACTTTTACCTCTACCTCAAAAACTGTATCATTTTTGGAAACGACCTCAACGGCTAAATCCGGGGCGACGCTTAGTTCCTCATCTAGTTTGGCGGGTACCCGTTCGTGGCTTATGAAGGACACATCGGGCATACGTTTAGGCTGCCCATCCCTAAAATTATAGGAAGTGGAGGAGTCAAAAACCTGGCCTAGTTTTTTGGAACGTACATAAACGGACAAATCACCATTAATATTTGAGCCAATTGCGCCGTGTAAACCTGTTGCCATCTTTTTGGGTTCGTTTCCTTCTTCGGTATATGTAAATTGTGGCTTTAACTCCTCCATTTGTAGTTTTTCCAAAATGGGGGCTTCTAATTGCATAGTCATAGTTATAAACTCCTTTGCTACCTTTGTCTGACCAAATCTTACAGCCAGCCAACTCCTTTTTTGGTATCTGTCCAAATAAAATTATAGCATATAAGTCTGTAATTTTTTGCCTTTGCCCGGCGTTATAATATATAACCAAAATGTTGCTTGAGAGACGAAAGGCAAATTATGCAAAAGAAAAAACTGATAAACCTGGGATTGGTAGCAGGGGTGATACTCATATTAGCTTTGCTCATTTTTATGGCTGTGCTAACTGTCAGGCAGTCAAATAATACGGGCCAAACCGCCGCGTTAGTGGCCGTGCCTGGAACGGTAAAGAGCAGTCCCGTAGCCACCACCACTAGCCCGCTAACAACTTTGGCTACCCAAACTTCCACCAGCCCGCTAACAACTTTGGCTATTCCAACCTCTAATCAGGGTCAGGGTTTGACAGTATTAACACCGGGCGTAGCAGTTGGGACAGTAATAACCGACGTGTCGGGTTGTGGAAATAGCGATGTCAGTTTGAGCCGCAGCGATACGCCGCCCCAAATGACCGCCGCAGAAGCCTTACAAGCCGTGCAAAATTATCAATATACAGGTTTTCGGGTCAATCAGCCAGGTATCGCCGGGAAGATTATCACGGCTACTGCCATTTACGGAGCTGGCTATATTCTAAGTGGTGCGCCGAAAGACACAAGCAAAAAACGCAATATGTGGGTTTTTAACTTCTATAATGCGCCGTTTACACCTGCCTCGCCTGTGTCTGGGCCGCTCACATATAGTATCACTGTAATGGAAGTTGATGCAGATACTAAAGAGGTTTTTGGCTTTTCGATCTGCGGCGGTCCAGCCAAACCCTAAAGGGCCGACGCTTACTCACAATTACAATTGTTATTTTCTTAACCCAAAGAATTACGCCGCAAGAAATAGATAGTTTCTTGCTCCCCTATCTGCTATTCTGATAGCAGTTGAAAAAACTGACCTTTAGCCTGGGGTAAGCTCGGTTTGTGGGTCAATACTGTCGTTAGCCGGAGTGCTGTCGGCCTGGGAAGTGACGTTGGCTGGGCCTTCCATCGGGGGCGTAATCGGCGTAACCTGCTCCTCGGTTGCGCCCATGTGCTTTTGAGCATCCTCGGTTTCAGGGCTGGCCTCCAGCTTCTGGCCCTGATGGGTTACGTCTCGCTGCTGTAATTCGTCCCGAACTGCGCTGGGCTGAGTTTCGGGCGAAGCCGGAGTGGGTCGGTTGCTTTCTTCACTCATAAATTTCCTTTTCCTTTGCTTGTTGACTGCAAGTCTGGTACTTAAATCCCCCAAATTTGCTACTGCTTATCAGCCTTTGTTTGTGTAAAATAAGTTCACAATTAGCGTAACACACTATCAATATTAGTGCCACTACTATAGCACTATTTGCACTATCAAAGGTAACAAGATGCAGCCCTACACCCAACGGCCCAAGTTCGCGGCTCTACTCTGGACAGTAATTTTTGCCACCAGTTTCTTGCTAAACTCCTGGACCCCTGCCGCCAGTGCTTCCAGCCCCGTGTTGTCTCAAAACGAAGCGGCTTATAACATAGGCGAAATGGTGGCGATGACTGCTGTCGCCAGCCGGACGCGCCCGTTGGCTTTACCCGGCTTCAAAAACTATTTGATGTTGGGTGTAGCCAGCGATAATAGCCCGGCCTCGGAAAACTGGGTACGCAGCACCGCCACCTGGGATTTGCGTTATCAATATCTGGTGGGTAACGTCAATACGAGCGAGAACTGGACAAACTGGAACAGCCCGTCCGGTCAGTTTGCGACCATGTGGCTCAACGATAGCGGGAATTTGGGAACACTGCCCGTCTTGACTTACTATTGTATTTTGGATAGTCCCCAGGCGGGAGCAGACCCTGGCGACGAGGCTACCAAAGATATAAACCATCTTAACAACGCTGCCACGATGCGTAATTACTACGCCAATTTCAAGTTGATGCTGGACAAAATCAAGGCGTTTGGCAAAACCACTATTGTTCACATTGAGCCGGATTTATGGGGTTTTTTGGAGCAACGCGCCCTGAACAACTCTCAAAGCGATGATGCCAATTCTGTTACAGCGGCGGTCAACAGCGCGGGCTATGGCGATGTGGTGGCTGGCCTGCCCGATAATCCCGCCGGGTTCGCCAACGCTTTAATCCGTTTGCGCGATAAGTACGCCCCCAATGCGCTGCTGGCTTATCACGACTCGACCTGGGGCGCACTGGATAACCTGGGTCTCAATACCGACCCTGGCTACGATGTAGTGCCGATAGCGAAACACGGAGCAAAGTTTTATAAATCACTCAACGCCAATTTTGACCTGATTTTTAACGATATTAGCGATGGTGACGCGGGCTGGTATGGACAGTGGGACAAAGGAGGGCATTGGTGGGACGAAAACAATCTAAAGTTCCCAAACTACGCCCAATACGCTACTTATCTGAACGTTCTGCACCGCTACACCCAAAAGCCTTTAGTTTTGTGGCAACTGCCGATTGGCAATACTCTGATGCTGGCGGCCAACAACACCCGCAACCATTATCAAGACAATCGGGTGCAATATTTCCTGGGTGCGAACTATCGGCAGAATCTAGCGGCCTATGTCAACGCGGGCGTGGTGGCTTTATTATTCGGGAGTGGGCAGGGAGACACGACGGACTTTCTCGATGGGGCAAAGGACGGTGTTACCAATCCGGCGGCCATCAACAACAATGACCAAATGGCGGCGGTAGCGGACGATGACGGAGGCTATTTACGCCAGCGCGGAGCAGCTTACTACGCCAGTCCCGTTTATTTGCCGGGCTTTGGTAACGGTTGCGGCTCAAAAGGGTCAGACCTGACGGCGGCTTCGGTTTGCCCGTTTATTACAAACACACCTTAAAAGTTCAGCACATCAATCACTTTGCGGGCGAGCGGCGCAGCTACGACGCTACCTTCGCCACCCTGCTCCAACATCACAATAATGACGTATTTGGCTTTTTCGGCGGGGGCGAAACAGGCGAACCAGGCGTGCGGTTCGGGTTTGCCGCTCTCCGCCGTACCAGTTTTGCCTGCTACCTTGACTTTGCTGCCATAAAAACTGCTCGTCGCCGTACCGTTACCAGACGAAGTGACATCGGTCAGAGCTTTGCGTATTTGGGCTAGATGTACATCGGAGACGGGTAGCTGGCGTAGTTTCTGACCGACAGCCTGGGTCTGCGTGCCATTAGTGTCTTTGCGTAAAATCAGGTTGGGGATTGGTTGGACACCGCCCGTCGCAATTCCGGCATAAACGTTTGCCATCTGGAGCGGAGTTGCCAACAGGTAGCCTTGCCCGATAGCCAGGTTTACGTCATCGCCGGGGAAAATCACCTGTTTAAGCACTTTCTGCTTCCAATCTTTATCCGGCACTTGCCCCGCCGAGTCGAACAAACCCTGGACAGAAGTAGATACGCCCAGCCCGAACTGTTCAGTAATAGTAGGCAGCATGGAAGGGTCGGTTTCGTACATCTTCTTGCCGATTTCGTAGAAAACGCTGTCACAGCTTTGGACGATACCTTGATACAGCGAAATGCGCCCATGTCCGGTTTTGAGCCAGCAATCTTTGGCGTTTTGAGGGCCAAGCCCCGTCCAGTGACCAGGACAAGTATAGACAGTATCCATCGTCATGCCCAGCTTTTCTAACGCACCACTGGCCGAAATCACCTTGAAAATCGAGCCAGTCGGATACGAGCCTTCCACGGGTCTGTCCTGGAAAGGGTTGCGCGGGTCGTTAGCCAGCGCGTCGTACTGCTGCTGCGAAATACCCTGGATAAAAACGTTCGGGTCGTAGTTGGGGAAACTCGCCAGAGCCAGGATTGAGCCATCGTTTGGGTCCATCACCGTAATACTGCCGAGACGTTGACCCAGGAGTTGTTCGCAAGTTTTCTGCAAATTGATTTCCATAGTCAAATACAGATTGCTACCGGGTTGAGCCGGAGTTTCCTGGAGTATCTTAACTAATGTACCATCGCGTCCCAAAACGGTCAGGCGACCCCCCTTGACTCCCCCCAAACTATTGATTTCTTCGGCCCGTTCGACACCAGCCCGACCTATTTGGTCGTCTTCACGGTAGCCCTTTGGCCCATAAGTTTTGAGGTCATCGGCGGTAATAGCTCCTACGTACCCGACGATGTTCGCGCCGCTATCTTTTTGAGGATAGATACGAGTAATTATCTCGTTAAGGCCAATGCCCTTGACCGATAGCAACCTGTCCTGCACGTCCTGGGGCGTATCATAGGGAATGTCTTTGATGGGCATTTGCCAAACCGGATTGCCACCCGCGTATTTGGCCTTGATTTTATCTTTGTCCATCTTCAAAACCTGACTAAGCACGTCCAACAGGGCCGCTTCGTCAGTGATTTTGCCCGGCACTACAAAAACAGAATAGGCTTTGTCGTTGACCGCCAGTTCTTTGCCGTTGCGGTCATAGATGTTACCGCGCACTGGGTCGTCGCCAAAAAGATGGATTAAATCGTCCGGGCCAAGCTCTTTGAAGATAGCCGCTGGACTCCACTCGATGCCCCAGTTGCCGCCGTTTTGCCGTTTGAGCAATAGATAGTTGGATTGGGTAAGTTGACCGACACGCGAGGTAGTAAAGGTGATACCAAAGGGTACTTGCAAAGAATCTTGATTGGCGGTGGGAGGTTTAGCGTTGAGGGTTTCCACCTCGGCTTTGATGTCGGTGATAGTAGCTTCGTTGGTGATGTTTTGGTAACGAGTTACAAATGCGTCCTGATTAATAGCAGCTTTGGAGTTTCCCGTCAGCAGGGCGTACATATCGGCGTAGCGTTTGTCGTGCCAGGCCCGCAGATAGAGGGTAGCCACCTGGCGCGGGTCAACCACGGTGGCCGGGTCAACCGTAGCAACGGGGACTGCCTGGGTGGTGATATTAGCCGGATTGGTTGTACCACTCAATTTGGTGGTGTTGGCAACTGCCGCCGATGTACCGATTGGGCCACCAACAGTACCTCCGGTCTGACCCACTCCCACCGTCTTTGCCACACCTGATGCGCCAATAGTTGGCTCCTGGCTGTCACACGCCGCCAGAATACTGCCAACTCCCACCCAGGCACAAGCCAAACCAACGCGGCGTAAAAAAGTGCGCCGACTGACCATTGTGTGTGAAGAATTTGTTGTTACAGCCATTTGTTCCTAAAGCTTAAAATTCGAGAGTCCGGCGCGTTTGGTCGAAAGTCTGCACTACCCGATTACGAGCCAGGGCCGCCCGCGAGACTACCGCCGCTGCAATGGTGAGGCCAAGCAGAGCCACCAACCCGATGATGCTTAAAACCAGCAAGGTGGTGTAATCGGTTTTGGCGGTGATAAATATGGCAATCAACGCCCCTAACATCACTATCAAACCCGCGTCCGTTACAATCAGCCAGATAAAACCGTAGCGTAGCAACTGGATTTTGATGGTGGAGAAACAGAAACAGTAGATTGAAACCAGCACCGCCAAGCCCGCCACCCACGCGCCAGCTACGGCAGCTATACTTGCAATTTCCATTGTCGTAAACTCCTCTTGTCTATAGTTTTTGATGCTGGTACAATTGGGCCGCGCCAGTCGCATATTTTGTAGCAATCGAAGCAATAGACCCACCAGCCAACCTGAGCCTGTGAGGAGTAAGTGAAGTACCTTTGAAGTGGTTATAGTCTAACACTTTTTAAGCTGGATTGCAACGGTTTTGAATAAGAAATTTGTCACCGGACATAATTACAAAAACAAGTTCCGGTAGCAAATTCTATATGGGAAATAAGTCATCTGCCGCCTCTGGTCGTGCTGGAAGACGTAGGTGGGCCACCCGAACTGCCGCCTCCGCCCCCGCCCCCGCTACCATGTGTGGTGCTGACAGGTGTAGGCGAAGGGGGTCTGGGCGTATTGGTAGCTCCGTGTTTATCGCCTTCGGTGGCAGTGGCGGGCGGTTGGGGTGTTGGGGTGGGTACGGCAATAGTAGTAGCAGGTGGTTGGGGTGTGGCAGTCGGCGCGACGATAGTGGTGGCAATTGGCGCAGCGGTTTGGGTTGGCGCGACGGTAGTGACGGGCGCAGGTGTAACAGTGGCTGCCAGAGTGGGCAAACTGGTTGGGGCAAGGGTGGTACTGGTTGCTATCGGCTGAGTGGTGGTGGTAGGTGGCGGCGGCGTTGGGGTTACTTTCACCTGGGTAGCTGTGGCGGGCGCGAAGGTCGCAGTCGGAGCAGGTGCAAGGGTTGGTGTGGCAACAGGTGCAATAATCGGCTTGATAGTGGGCGCGGCAATAGTGGCGGGCGCGGCACGAGTAGGCGCAGCTGGGCTGGTATTTGTCTGGCTGGGCGGGCTGGCAGGTGTGGTTTGAACCGAGGGTGTAGCTGTGTCTGCGGGGGCGAGGCTGGTGGTATTCACCTGGGGTGTTACCGATGGCAGCAAGATTGATTGGGTTACATCGGGTGTGTTTGGAACGTTGGTAGTGGTTGGTAAAGCTGTATTTGGCTCAACAGTGACTGTTGGGCCTGGTGTCATAGTGGTGGGTGTGGCGATAGCGGTAGAGGTCGGCACTACCGGCGTGGCCGTCGGCACGGTAGCAGTATTATTGGCAACTCCGGCGGCAATTGCCAAAATTATAACTACTGCTATTACTAGCATAGCGGCGACCAACCCTTCTTGTACCCTGATAAAAGTGTTCCACCGCGCTCTACGACGATTGGGCCTAATAGAGTGAGCGGCGGTTTCAGCTGGGAATAACAAAACAGGCCCGACCTTCGCCTCGTCTTCGGTCTGCTCAGGCGGGGGCAAAATATCATCGGCCAGCAACCGGGCCTTCAAGTTAGCCGCCATCGTCGCTTTCCGATCAGACGCTAGACGCTGATAAGGCAAAGACCGGGCGGCCTGGGTGATTTCGACCAAAGGGCGTATTTCGGCAGCTTCATCACTGGCCGGGTTTAGCACAGTCTGAAAATTCTCGCCTCGTTCCAGACGGTTCAGCGTGCTTTCAAATATTTCTTCCAACCGTTTTTCACTGCTCATCGAAATAATTCACCTTTGGTTTGTTTAATAGTACCTGGTTTAGTCCCTTTGGTATTCTGGTTATCCAGGGCCGTGCGTAAATTGCGTACCGCCCGAAATTGCAGGCTTTTAACCGCCACCACACTTTTGTCCAGGGCAGTCGCCACCTGTTCCAAATCCAGCCCTTCAATAAAACGTAGAATAAAGACGGTGCGCTGGTCGGCAGGCAAGGTAGTAATAACCTGATGCAGTTCCATCCGTTCGACAATTTGCTCGGCGATGTCGCCTCCGTCCGCCGCTCCCCAATCTCCAGACTGGTTTTGTCCAGCTTGGTCGTCCCAATCCACCGCCTCAAGCGAAAGACTTTGAAAGCGTTTATGGCGGCGGAAATGGTCAGTCAGCAGGTTGTGGGCTATGCGGAAGACCCAGGCTTTGAAAGGCACATCGCGTAATACGAAGCTGTGTATTTTTTCGACGATGCGAGCAAAGGTTTCGCTGGCAATATCCTCGGCTAAATGATGGTCGCCGCTGTGATAATAGGCGTAGTTATAGAGCCTATCAGCGTATTGTTCGACTAATTGTTCGGCGGCCACTTCTTCACGTCTTTGTAAACGCGCCACCAGTTCGGCATCGCTCCACTGCATCGGTTATAACTTTCAAAAAGCACACATCCCGTCTGGAATGTATGCTAACTCCCTCAACATTGCAACTTGGGCTGAGGTTTGGTATTGAATTCGATATTGCTACTTTAGTCCTGGAAGAAGCAAATGAGGCAAACTCGGTTTAGTCTATTTTAGCACTCATTTGCCGCTTTGAAAACTACTTTGGGGGCGTAGGGGTCAGGACATTTTTCCCACCTTTGCCTTTACAGCCCTAAAGTTTGAGTACATTGCTGTGTCTAGTGCTTCCCGCCTTTATCATCTGTCGGCTTGGCAGTAGGGGTTGGGTTGTGGTTGCCACCACCTCTGCCATCGTCTGTCGGTTTGACAGTCGGCGTGCCAGTTGGGTTGTGGTTGCCGCCCCTGCCATCACCTGTCGGTTCTGGGCTATGTTCAACCTCGGTAGGTCTGACAGTCACGGTCACAGTTGGCAGGGTGGTTGGTGTCGGGGTATGCTCAACTTCGGTAGGTCTGACAGTCACCGTTATAGTTGGCCTGCCAGTCGGTGTGCTAGTTGGGTTGTGATTGCCGCCTCTGCCGTCGTCAGTTGGTTCTGGGCTATGCTCAACCTCGGTGGGTTTAACGGTTACGGTTACAGTTGGCAAGGCAATCGGTGTCGGTGTATGATTGCCGCCACCGCTGCGGCCATCGTCAGTTGGTTCAGGGCTATGCTCAACCTCAGTCGGTTTAACAGTCACGGTGGCTGCGCTAACTGGTGTCGGGGTATGTTCAACCTCGGTAGGCTTAACGGTTACGGTCTGCGTGACGGTGGAAGTAGGAGTGTGATGGTCGTCATTTTTGCCCCCATCATCGTTGCCTTCCGTAGGTCTGACTTGGGTAGGTTTGGGCGTGGCTGAAGGGTTGGAATTGCCTTTACCCTTATTGCTGTTGGTAGGTTGCGGAGTGTGTTCTAGCTCGGTCTCGGTGGCTTTGGGTGTGGTCGGTTTGACGGTATTGGTCAGGGTGAGTGTGGGTGTCAGTTCGACACCGCCTTCTGCTACGATGCGGGAAACAGTCAACACTCCGTTGACATTTCGGGCCTTGAGGTTGGCCTGTCCGCCTACTCGCAACGTAATCCCGTTTTTTACTACTACTGCCGGGTCGAAGCTAAAGGTCTGGCCGTTGATGGTGATGGAGTTAGCCGTCAGAGCCTGCACCACGCCTTCCACCTCCACCTCGTTCTCAACCTCATGCTTAGTTTTGGTTGGGTCGGCCTGCTTGTCCAAAACGGCGGAGGCATTGTTTGAGGAATTGGCCGCGTCCGAAGCCAGGGGAATGTTGCTCCCAACTACCAGCTGCTCCTCGGTGCAGCCTGCCAGCATCACCAAACACAGTACCAGCAGGGTCAAACTTGCCAATACTCTCAAAACCCGTGTTGACTTCATCGTATCTTCTCCTTTGTGTCGCGCAGTGCCAAGACTGCCTTACTGTTGATAAAAAATTGCTAGAAAATACACTTTTCTTACGACATCTTAGAACGCCAAAAAAGCCGCAAAGAAGCGGCCTGTTTCACGAGTTTTCAACGAGTTTTAGAAATTGATTTTATACAGTTCGACTTCGCCAAAACGGGCAGCCAGGGTAAAGCCTGGATAAGCGTGTTGTCGGTAAAGGGGGGTGAGGGCGGCAGGCGCGTGGCTCGGCTGGAGCAAGAGGTAGGTTGCGCCGTATTGCTTCGCCAGTTGTAAATCTATCGGCAGAGGGTCACTGCTAATCACGATGGATGGTTTGCCTGTTGCGTAGTAGTAAGTTGGCGCATCGGGAACCATCAGCACAGCGTCGGCCTGACCGTTGGCATCAAGCCAGGCTGCTACCTGACGCAACTGCGGGTAATCGTTTTTCCATTCGGGTGGCGGATTAAGGATGTAGTAAAAAGCCAGAAATATCGAAGCCAGCACCAGTACGGCCCGATAAACTCGCAAGCGTGACGCAGCCGCTTTGGGCCGTGATATTTTACCCAGGCCGACTATAGCCATGTCCAGCCCTACCGCAATCGCTAAATAGATAAACGGCAACAGCCCACCTGAAGAATGAAAAACGCTGCCCCGCGTACTCGGAAAAGTAAATAACAGCGACATCGCCAAATATAGCAGCACTAAATACAGCACAAAGGGCAAAAATTCGGGCCGTCGCCACAAAGTTCCACCCTTGCCCCAACTCAAACTCAGGTCGGGCAGATTATTTTTGAGGTTAGTTTTGGGGCTTGTGCCGACGTTAAGCCGACAAAACAGCCCCAGGCCAAATAATGGTAGCATAATGAAAAGAGTGCCGCGTCCCACAATCAAAAGGTTTTGCCATAAAGCCGATAGTTTGCTTAATAAAAGCGGCCCAATTCCCCAATCCGGCACGGGCATGGTTTGGTTTAGATAGTATGACAAATCTAAAGGCTTGACATAACTAAAGAAATCGTCGTACTCACGTAAAAACAAAGTTTTAAGGCCACCGCCAGGAAAAAGCTGTTGGCTGACACCGAGATTGTGCCAGAGCCAGGGCGTAACCGTAACGGCGAAAGCAAGCAGCATTACGCCTAAACCTCGCCAGTTTAGGGCCGTTTCGCCATGCAGCAGATAGCGATAAACTGGCAGGCTCAAAACTGCTACTACCAACAAAAAAACTCCGTCCACTCGTGTGAGGTAACTTAGCCCCGCCAAAATTCCCGCCAATGCCATCAGTTTAAGGATGTGGCTGCGATTATGGCTAACATCTGGCTTGAGACGTAAAGCTTTGTAGTTACAAACCAGAAAAAGGGCAGTCAGCAGCGCAAACGGAGCAAAGTTGTCGGTCTGGACAAAATAGGGGGCGTAAATCCCGCAGAAAATAGCCAGAAATCCGCTAAACCAGCCGTAGCGTGCGCCGAGGTTGGGGCCAAAAATATCTACCGCTATATAATAGCAAAGCGGAGCGAGAGCCGCCGAAAGGAGGGTCATGGGGATTTGAGCCGCGAAGAAGCCTGTACCGCCGCTCACCAGATAGCCCAAATAGATCACCACGCTAGTCAGGGGTAGCCAGTAAGTGCTGCTGGGATTGGCAAAGGGAGTGACCGGAAGCGGACGGCCCAAATAATTCCAAATAAAATCTTCCTGGAAGCCGCGTCCGTGCCATAAGCTTTGGGCGATGTCAGCATAGTAATAAGCATCGGAATAGCCGGGCTGCTGAAAAAATAAAGCTGTCGTCAGCCGAAACAGCCAGGCCAGTGCAAAGAGGATCAGATAGGGGTGACGTAGGGCTAGATTTTTGAGCATTTGAAAATTAAGAATGTTTTGAGCGTTTGCGCCGTTTGTGTCGTGAGTCGGTTTTGGGTTTGCGCGGGTTGCCAGAGCCATTGCTAGTAGGCTTGTCAGAAAGAGCCACTTCGGGCGTATCCAAACTATCAGGTTGTTCCACTATATTTAGTTCTGCTATGTTTAGAGTATTCGCATCGCTTTCAGTTTCAACTATATCTGGGCCAAAATCGAAATTGAACGGCTCTAAGTCTGCATCGCCTACAGCCAGTGGGGACAGTCCGGTACTGCTGCCGTTAGGACTGCCGGAGTCAAGGCTGAACGGCTCTAAACCTGCTTCTATAGATGAAGATGAGATTGGTATCTCGCTTGGGTTATTTTCAAAAATATTGCTCCCGAAATCCAGGTTAAACGGCTCTAACTCTGGTTCGCTTTCGGCCTCGGCAGGTGCGGTCAGCTTTGGTTCGTTTTTGAAACCAACCAGATTACGCATCAACTGCACCAAAAAGTTGACGTGCCGTACAAAATCATCGCGCCGGATATTTTCGTCAGGCGCGTGCTGGTTCGAACCGTCATAACCAGCCCCAACTCCAACTGTGGGCAAATCGTCCAGAGCGGCCTTGAAGATAGCCAACGGGCCGGAAGTGGGCGCAAGCGGCACCAATAACGGCTCAACTCCGGCCACTTCCCGCGCAGTGCGGGCTGCTAACCCTACAAAAGCGTCGGAAGGTGAAGTGCGGGCGGGTGGGTAGGCCGCCCCGTTGAGCCGCACTTCGAGGTCGTCGAAATTATAGTTTTTGAGATAAGCTTTGAGTTGCTCCAAAACTACCAGTGGCTGCTGGTTGGGGACAAGCCTGAAATCGAGCCGGGCCATCGCATAAGCGGGCAGCACCGCCATCGTTCCCGGCCCGACATAGCCACTTTGCATCCCCGAAACGTTGGCGGTGGGGGTAAAAAATTCGGTGATGAGCAGAGGCAAGCCTTTGATTCCGGCGGTATATTCGTCCGCTCCAAAATGAGCCAGCCGTTGGCCCGCACGCACCGTGTATTGTTTTCTGGTTTCGGCCAAAAACTGGCTATCTTCTTTAGTTGGGACGGCAATATCATCGTAAAAACCGTGTATCTGGATACCGTCTTTGTCGTCGTTGATAGCAGCCAACGCCCACATTAGTCTCCAGGCTGCACTCGGCATAATTCCGGCCAGACTGGAATGAATATCGTGGCTCAAGGTGCGGCTGATTAGCTCCACGCTCAAAATACCCTTGAGGCCCAGGTTCAAAATCGGCGTGCCATCATCGCTATACTGGCCGTCCTCCCATACACACACGTCCGCCGCCAACTCTGAGGCTTTATCGGCTACCAACTGGGTCAGGTTTGGGCTGCCGTTTTCGTGTTCGCCCTCTATTATAAATTTCAGGTTGATGGGTAGTTCGCCATAAACGGCCCGGTATGTTTCTACCGCCGCCAGACGTGCTAAAAGATTACCTTTACCATCGGCCACACCACGCGCCCACCAGCAACCGTCGCGCTCGGTCAGTACAAATGGGTCAGTATGCCAGGCGGAAAGTGGCTCAATCGGCTGCACATCGTAATGGTTATAAAAAAGCAAGGTCGGCGCATCAGCACGCACCTGGGTTTGACCAAAAAGAGTGGGCTGGCTCGTTTCGCCCGCTGTCCAGGTTTCGGTCTCAAGCTGACGAGCAGCCAAAGCTTGCTTCACAAATTGCGCCGTTTGCTGCAACGCGGCAGTATCAGCCCAGGCCGATACGCCAGGTATGGCGCACAGAGCAGCGAGTTCGCTTTGCCAGCGCGGTAAATTCGCCTCAATAAATTGTTCTACCTTAGTATCGGGGATAGTGCTGGTTTCCTGGGTTGCGTCTGTTTCGATTGCCTGGATTTCGTTCATGTAGCGATACTGCTTTCTTTGTTTTTCGTGCTATGCGCTGGATTTGTATATTAGGTCAGCTTGCAATAATATACTGTATTTAGCGTGCAGGTGCAAGCCCCTGATGTTGTCACTGTAGAGCTTTGCAGTTGTCTTGATAGAATAAAAAGGGGCGTAGCTTTTTCAGGCGGCGTAGTGTAAAATTGGGGCGGGCTTATTTCGTTATTTGCATCACAAATTATGGAGAGGTTGTAAAAATTGGCTTTGCTAGGAAAAACAGAGCAGCATCAGTCGTGGGGACGTTACCCGCACCTGGCCGCCAGTCAGGTTGAGCCATTGCTTTGGCGTAATGAGGTAGCCGACCTGGGCGATTTCGGGCCGTCGCTTTTGCCCTATGGTTATGGTCGCAGCTATGGTGACAGTTGTTTGAATG
Source organism: Chloroflexia bacterium (assembly GCA_038207455.1). Taxonomy (GTDB): domain Bacteria; phylum Chloroflexota; class Chloroflexia; order Chloroheliales; family Chloroheliaceae; genus JBBQZT01. The sequence goes on along the minus strand of JBBQZT010000045.1, from coordinate 15,195 downwards.
AAGGCGGCATCCAGCTTGATACCAGCCACCTAAATCGCTTTCTGGCTTTTGATACCGAAAACGGCTTGCTACGTTGTGAAGCCGGGGTATCATTGGCCGAAGTTTTGAAAGTGATTGTACCGCGAGGCTGGTTTTTGCCAGTCAGCCCCGGTACCAAGTTCGTGTCGGTGGGCGGGGCGATTGCCAACGATATACACGGCAAGAACCATCATCGGAGTGGCACTTTCGGCTGTCACGTGACCCAGTTCGAGTTGCTACGTTCAAGTGGAGAGCGTTTTATCTGTTCGCCCCACCAAAACGTCGAACTTTTTCGGGCTACTATAGGAGGTTTGGGTTTAACGGGTTTGATTTTATGGGCCGAGTTCAAGCTCAAACCGATTGCCAGCCCCTTCATCAAGATGGAAAGCATCCGTTTTGCTTCGCTGAACGAATTTTTTGAGATTTCGGCTGAGTCCGATACTAAATACGATTATACGGTGTCGTGGGTGGATTGTATCGTCACAGGCAAACACATGGGGCGCGGACGTTTTATGCGCGGCGATAGCTACAACCCTGGCATCAAGGATTTGCCTCATCTTAAAAAAGGCTCGAAATTGACTGCTCCTTTTGACACCCCGGCTTTTATGCTCAATACTTTTAGTTTTCAGGCTTTCAACACTTTATATTACCACGTTCACTGGCAAAAACGTAAAAAAGTGATTGTCCATTACGATCCATTTTTCTATCCGCTCGACTCTATTTACGAGTGGAACAGGCTGTATGGCAAACCAGGCTTTTTGCAGTATCAACTGGTTGTACCGGACAAGGATAAGCACGTGGCTATCAAGGAGATTTTCCGACTTATCAGCAATTCGGGGCAGTCCACCAATGTGGTTGTGCTAAAAAACTTTGGCCCGATCAAATCGCCCGGTATGTTGTCGTTTCCCCAACCAGGCGTGACCTTAGCTTCAGATTTTACCTACAAGGGTCAGAAAACCTTGCAACTGCTGGAAGAACTAGACCAGATTGTGCGAGCGGCGGGTGGGCGCGTTTATCCAGCTAAAGATGCCCGCATGAGTGCCGAAAGTTTCCAGCTATATTACCCGAACTGGCGCGAGTTTGCCCAATATATTGACCCGAAATTCTCGTCTAGCTTCTGGCGGCGTGTCACTCAGCCTGTCAACGGGTTGGACATACCGCCCGATTTTTCCAACTACACGGCGGCGGAGTCAAACGGCTGGCACTTAGCCACCAAACAATAAATGATTGTAACTATTCCACTTAGGAAGAAATAAGCACACGGTACGTAAGAACTGCAAAGTATCTTTGCTAAACTCTCTGCGTCCTCTGCGCCGTCAACTGGTTGCTGCGGTGAATAGTTGCTAATCAAGAATGGTATATTATAAAAAATGTCAAAAGTGATGATAGTAGGCGCGACCTCGGCTATCGCCCACGAAACGGCCAAGCTTTTCGCCCAGGACGGGGCAGAGCTTTTCTTAGTGGGCCGCAACGCCGAAAAACTGGAAACGATTTCCCAAGATTTAAGGGTGCGCGGGGCAAAGGCCGCGAATATTTACAAGCTGGATATGAACGAGCTTGACCGCCACCAGGAGTTGTTCGACGCGGCTCTGGCCCAACTAGGCGGCCTGGACGCGGTTTTGATTTCGCACGGCACACTCGGCGACCAGGAACTTAGCCAGCAAAGCGTAGCCGACACGCTGCACGAATTTACCACCAACGCCCTGAGCGTAATTTCCTTGCTGACGATTGTGGCAAATTATATGGAAGGCCAAAAACGCGGCTGTATTGCGGTTATTTCGTCCGTAGCGGGAGACCGGGGCCGCCAGGGTAACTACGTCTATGGCGCGGCCAAAAGCGCGGTCAGTACCTTCCTGGGCGGTTTGCGGACGCGGCTGGCAAAGTCCGGCGTGGATGTGGTGACGGTCAAGCCCGGTTTTGTGGATACGCCGATGACCGCCCACATCAAAAAGAACTTCTTGTTCGCCAGTTCTGCCAAAGTCGGCCTGGACACTTATCAGGCGATGAAAAAGGGGACAGAAGTGCTTTATACCCCCTGGTTCTGGCGGTATATTATGTTTATCGTTAAAAGCGTGCCTGAACCCATCTTCAAGAAAATGAAAATCTAAGCTATAAGGAAAAAATTGGCAAACGAGAAAGATTATTACTTAGGTATCGAGTCCGGCAGCCGCACCGTCGTACTGTTGGCTGACCCCGATGGTTTTACTGTTGGGCGGGGTACGGGCGCGGCGAGTGCCTACAGTCTGGTGGGCCGCGAGGAATGCAGCCAGATTTTGTTCCAGGCGATTCTGGCGGCCTTTGCCAGTGCCGGTTTCAAGACCCGCGATATTCTGGCCTCGGAAGGCACTTTACCTTTAGTTAAAACCGTGTGCATTGGGATGCGGGGCGTAGAGCGGCCCAAAGATGAAGCGACGGTGCGACGTATTGTGAACGAATTTAACCTGGGTGACAACGCCCAAATTATGGTTACGGGCGAGGCGCGGATTGTGTTGGAGTCGGGCGTGCCTGATGGGATTGGCGTGGCGGTATTGACTGGCGAAGTGGGTCTGACTTTCGGGCAAGGGCCAGACTCCAAAACAGCGCAGGCGGCGGGCAACGGCTACCTGTTGGGAGATGAAGGTAGCGCACATTATTTAGGTTTGCAGGTGGTCAAGGCGGTGTTACGAGCGGCAGACGGACGGGGGCCAGAAACTGCTTTGACCGAATTGGTAGCCCGCGAATGGAAAATTGCCCCGAACCGCCCCGATTTGGTCGAAAAACACGCCTACGACTTGCTAAACGGCCTGGGGACGGGGGGCAACAAGGCCACCCTGATTACCACAGTAGCTACCTTTAAGCAAACTCTGGCTCTGCTTGCCCCTGGTTTGGAGCGGTTAGCCGCCAAAGGCGATCTGGTGGCCGGGCAAATTCTGGACGGCTGCGCTGACGAAGTAGCCCAGGCGGTGCAGGCCGTTATCCAGAGAAGCGGCCTCGACACGCTATCTGCCCCGATTCCTTTAGTTCTATCCGGCAGCGTACTACTCAGCAGCGCAGGTGAACTCAAGCAGCGTTTGGTGGAGCGTCTGCCCGGTGTGGCCGAGCCTGTATCAGTGTTGGAAGCGGCAGAAGGTGCGCTCAAAATAGCCCTGTCCCAATAATAATTGATAATATTTAAGGAGCAAATTATCGTGTCGAATTGGACTGTTAAGGATATACCAAACCAAACTGACCGGGTGGCTATCGTGACTGGGGCGAACAGTGGTTTGGGCTATCAAAGCTCGCTGGCTCTTGCCAAAAAAGGGGCTACAGTGGTTATGGCCTGTCGCAATCAGAAGCAGGGCCAGCAAGCTCTCGATCAAATAAAGCAACAAGTGCCAAACGCCCGCCTGGAACTGGCGAGTCTTGACCTGAGCGACCTGGCTACTATCCATACCTTTGCTACCGGGTTCAAGTCACGTCACGATAAGCTCGATGTGCTGCTGAATAACGCCGGTATAATGGCAATACCACGCGGCGAAACAAAGGATGGTTTTGAGATGCAGCTAGGAGTGAACCATCTTGGTCATTTTGCCTTAACGGGCCTGGTATTAGAAAATCTGTTAAATACCGCGCATAGTCGGGTTGTAACCACTACTAGCCTCGTTCACGCGATAGGTAGGATTAACTTTGAGAATTTGCAAGTGCAGCGCAGGTACACCCGTTATGGTGCTTACGCTCAAAGTAAATTAGCCAACTTGCTTTTTGCCTTCGAGCTACAACGGCAATTGGCGGCAATTGGCGCAGACGTGATAAGCGTAGCCGCTCACCCCGGCTATGCCAATACCAGTCTGCAAAACACCAGTGCGACTGCCTCTGGTTCTCTCCTGGAAAGCCTCTGGTATCCAATTGGTAACACTATTATGGCCCAAAGTGCCGAAATGGGTGCGTTACCCCAACTTTATGCTGCTACTGCCCCGGAAATAAAAGGTGGCGAACTTTATGGGCCGCTTTTCCTTACTAGAGGACAGCCGAGACACGACTGGGCGATACCAGCAGCCTACAATCGAGCGGTGGCGCAACGTTTGTGGATGGTATCGGAAGATTTGACGCGCGTACATTACAATTTCACGAAGCCTGCTATGGTATAAAAAGGTAACTACTCAAGTATTGTCACGGCCCGTAGGGTTGCGGAGCGCAGCGAGGAATCCCTCAATTTGGGTTAGAGATTCCTCACTACGCAGCAACCAGTTGACGCTTCGTTCGGAATGACAATACCTGAGAAGTTACATACATAATAGGTTTTCAGGGGTGATACTCAAGGCATTAGGACGGAAGCTTAAAGGCTGTAAAGCCACCATCAATCGAAAGCGCACTACCCGTCAGGAAAGCCGCGTCCGGCCCGGCCAGATACACAATGGCGGCGGCGATTTCTTCGGCAGTACCGAGCCGCCCGATGGGTTGCCGGGCTACCATTTTGCGCCGCGCTTCGGCAGGGTCGGTATAACTAGAGACCATCCGCTCCACCCAGGGTGTATCAATCGTGCCGGGGCAAACACAGTTGACGCGCACCCCGTCCCCCACATGGTCGGCGGCCATCGCTTTGGTCAAGGAATAGATTGCGCCTTTGCTGGCGACATACGCGGCCCGGTCAACCACGGCCACCAACGCCGCGCAGCTGGATAAGTTCACGATATTGCCGCGCCGGGTGAGGGGTTGTTTGAGGAACTGCAAAATAGCGTATTTGGAGCAGATAAAAGTCCCTTTGACATTAATGCTCAAGATGCGGTCTAAATCTTCTTCGCTGGTAGTCAATACCGTTCCGGCCACGCCCACCCCGGCGTTGTTCACCAAAATGTCCAGACCGCCGAACTGCTCAACCGCAAAAGCTACCATCGCCTGGGCATCGCTGGCCTTTGCCACGTTCGCCTCAAAACTAACCACCTGCCCGCCCTTTTCACCCGTTTCGGTTAATTGGGCCGCGAGTTGGGCGGTTTCGTCCGCGCCAGCCAGATTATAATCGGCAGCCACTACGTTCACGCCCTCGGTGGCTAGACGTAAGACGGTGGCCCGGCCAATCCCGCTACCCCCGCCCGTCACTATTGCTACTTGTCCGGCCAGTCGCTGTTCCATCTTGTTCCTATTCAAAAAGTTTGGCTACTTTAAGCTTAAAACCAGGCATCACTTGCTTGCCGTCAAGCTCCTGGTCTATCCCCAACGTCTCGATTGGCGTGGTTTGACCCGGCTGATAAACTTCCACCACTTGCTGCTCTGGGTTTATAACCCACACTAAGGAAACTCCAGCAGCCAGGTACTTTCTGATCTTAACGTTTATTTCTTCCTGCCGATTTTTGCTTTTGACATCGCGGGGCGACAAGACTTCTATCGCTAAATCTGGCCTCGGTGCAGCCCCAGCCACGCGGCCTTTTATTTTGTGTTCAGCCCTCCAATAGGCCACGTCCGGGGTAAGGGTGTTACCAGGGTCAAGGGTCACGCTAATTTCTTGTAGCATTTGCCCCTTGGTTTTCGTGGGGTCAAAATCAGGATAATGTTCTCGAATGATGTCAGCAATCAAGCTATGTTCGTGTCCGGGCATCTCCCCCTCAACCAACCTTCCATCAACAAGCTCGAAATTTTCGTCAAATTCCGGCATGGTCTCAAACTCTTTGTTGGTATAAATGCGTTCAAGCTCAATCGCCCTGGCCTGTGCTGTCATTGCTTTACCCATTTTGACAATAAGGGGTTAGTAAGAGATTCTTTTTTCAAGCTCGGCTGGTTTGAGGATAGTGATATGCTGGCGGTCTATGGTGATTAAGCCACGATCCTGGAAAGCGACTAGCTGGCGGTTGACGCTTTCGCGGGTAGTGCCGAGCATATTGGCGATGTCTTGTTGGGTCAAACGCAAGTCAATTTCGACGCTGCCTTCGGGTTTGGGTTTGCCGTGACTGCGACTGAGTTCGAGCAGCTTCTTGGCAAGTCGGGCCGGGATGTCCAGGAAAACCACGTCTTCGATCATATTGTCGGCGCGGCGCAAGCGTTCGCTCAAAGTGCTAAAAATGTTGATAGCGATGCGGGGGTATTTGCCGATAAAGTTGATAAAGTCGTCGTGGTACAACACATAGACCTCGGTAGGCCCGGCAGCTGTGACCGTCGCCGAACGGGGCTTGTTGTCGAACAGCGAAAGTTCGCCAAAATGGTCGCCGCTCGAAAGAATAGCCAGAATCATCTCGTTGCCGATTTCGCTTGGCACACTAACCTTGACGGTGCCTTCCGAGATGATATACATAGTCGAACCGGCATCATCTTTGTGGAAGATAGTTTCGCCCGCGCGATAAGTCCGCCGCTTCAGGAGGCCAAAAAGCTCCTTCAAGTTCTCCGGCTCGACCTTGCTCAGGAAAGGAATTTTGGCTAACAGGCTTTCATCATTTGCCATTTTTTTACCAGTATTAAATTTTGGTAACTATGCAGCCAGGCGAAAAAGTAAGGAAAAAAGAGGTTTTTCAGGGGACACCACTGTATCCCGCACGGGGAGTTCCCCGCGACCTCCTGAATAGTTACAAATTTTGCTCTCAAACAACTCTTTGGGCGATAGTATCACGGGAATTAGCGGTTGTCAAACGACCTAACTTAAACACCGCAGCTGCGTACCGTAGAAGAATTGTCGGCAAAGACTGGTATTTTATTGGTGGGCAGCCAGGGGGAGAGCGTATCTAAAAGTACCACTTTGACGGCGTTGAAAACGTGCATCAGCAGCGAGTCTCGGAAACCTACCGCAAAAAAGCGCGTAAGCCCCCCATCACAATGACTGCTGGCTAAGGCCAGGGCTAGACTGTTTTGAAAAACGTAGCCGACCACCAGCAACCCAAAAATACCGACAAACATCCCGGCTACCAATCCGGTCAGTTGTTCAATGCTCCTCAACCAGCCCGGCAGCACAATATAGCGCAAGAAGCTAAAGGCTACCAGCGTGAAAATGATGCTGGACACCACCCAAACCACGCCGAACCAGACTATTTCGGCGGTTTTCTGGGAAACTGCGTCGCCCTTTTCGGCGGTCAGTCCGGCAAAAGCCACGTAAGTCAGGGCCGCAATATTCACCCCGACGTACATCCCAATTACGACGCACAACATTCGGATTAGACCTACCGAGAAACCGATAAAAATAACCATCAGGAATAAAAATAACAAAAGCAGATCAACCAGGTTCATAGCAAATTCCCGTTTCTCAAAAGTTTTTAGAGAGCCAGGCGGCGTTGAATGGTGCGGATAGCGTTTTGGGCGGCCTGACCAACACTACCACTTTGGGTGCGGCTCAAATCATTTTCAACTAGCTTGAGATGGGCCAGTGACTCGGCATCGCCCGTAGCGGCTAACACTATACAAGCATTATAGCGTACTTTTGGCTCAGGGTCATAGAGCAATGGTACTATTTGACGGGCCGCCATTATTCCTAGAGAGGACAACAAATTGACAGCGGCCTGGCGTTCTTGCTGACTGTCAGCGTGCAAACCTTTAACACCAATGTTGAACACTGCTTGCTCGTCAAAAGCTGGCCCTACCCAAACTTTGGCTTCCGCTTGAGGTTTGCCTTTATTTTTGCTACGTCGGCGCGAACTTAACTCATCGTCTTCGTTCTTAAAATCGTTTTCTAGCAAGGTCGCCAGTATATTCATAAATTCCGGCGATGGGTCTATTTCAGCGTCGAAGTTAAAAATTGGTGCGTCTGGCGCAGTCTCATCTGTATCAAAACCAGGACCGTTACCGTTAAAGGAGATAATTTTACGTCCAGCGTCTTGAGCGGCTGCTATTTCGTCTGCCACAGTTTCGGAAGACTGCACGTTGCTCAATTCGGGGGCCAGCACGCGCAGACCCCACTCCTGTAAACGCGCTTGCAAACGGCCAAAACCACTTTCACGCACCAAAATAGTGGTGGGGGTGGGGCGGGCCAACAATGAGCCGTTAAATTCGGGGACAGCGGCGATGTCGTTGAGTAGCCCCGCCGCTGCCTGGAGGGTGATAGCTCGTTCGCCCTGCACCGCTTCGTTTTGGTAGAAGCCGAACCAGCCTTTGAGAGCTAGATTCATAGCCGGGGAAACCGCGCCTGTCACCCCTACCACATTCATCAAAAAGCGGCGGACTGCTTCATAATTGAGACCGAAATCCAGGCCGCGTTTGGCGGCGGGGGCGGACAACACAAAGCTGGCACTTTGATTTTTGGACTGCCATTCCTCCAGGTCGGCAAACTGGCCCAGACGATACAAAAGATAGGGGTCAGCATAGCCGGGTTTGATCTGCAATCCTTTCGCCCCGTTTGGTTTGACGGAACCGGGTTGCAAGCTGTTGTAGTCTAGTATAAGCGGAGACATTTTTCTTTTAACAATAGACTTAATATTGGCGGCGGGATCAACTGGCAATAAATCTTGTAGCAGACTATCAAACTGGCCCACGTCGCCTTTAAGCAAAGCGAAGGTCGGGCCAAGCCGTTTTTCGATATATTCGGCGTAAGTTGGGTTGTCGCAAACCTTATCCAGCAAGGTTGGGTCTGGCACTTCGAGCAAATTCGAGACGGGGCGCATTACCACCCGCTCAAATTCGGTGTTCCAACCCTGAATTGACATTTGAATATTTTGGGCTACTGGCACGCGGCTGTTATTGTTAAGAATTTGCAGGATTTGAGGGCCGTCCAACCCGTTGCGAAAGCCGCGCAAGATGGTATCTTTGCTCAAATGGTACATCGCCACATCGCCCTGGCTGGTTTGGTCGGCAAAGCGGTCAATCTGACGCAGCAGAGCCAGATTTTGGAAGGGGGCCAGCACCATCAAGTCAAAATTGGGCTGCACCAGGAGTGGTCTGGTCAGTTCCGGTGGGGCGGCGGCAGCGATTTGAGCGGCTTGTTGAGCCTCCTCTTGTTCAAGCAGGCTCGGACGATTGAGCAGAGCGGCCCGGCCCAATTCGGTAAGCTGAAAAGCGATGGGCCGATTCCTGGCATCAGTACCCAGATTGGCTGCTCCAAGCCAGGCCAACCCTTCCCGGAATACCTGAGCCAGATATTCGCCTTCGACTAAATTCCAATCTGTGTCCATACTAAGGCTGGCGGGGGTATAGTAACCCGCCTTATTTTTTTCGCCTCTTTTAAGTGCGCTATCGAAGCCGTTATAGATCGGCTTTTTATTATTGGCGTAACCGCCATTGTAGCTACTATAGCCGTAACTATAATAAGTAGGAGTGGGCCGCGTCCGCGAAATCAAAAATTCCTGGTTGCTTTCGTGAACCAGCGTCAGGAGCGAGTCAAAATCTACCCAATCGCCCGGAAGCTGGCTTTTTTTCAAGCTATCTTCGAGTAGGGTTAGCAAGAAAGCCCGCGCCTTGACTAACGCGCTTTGGGTGGGGATGTCGCTGTTGTGGGGCGAAGTAGTAAAAAAATTTAGCGTCGGTACGCGCAAAAAATCGTTGAGGTTAATGTTGGCCCAGGCTACCAGCATCAGCCGTAGTTGTTGATAACGCGCCAGTTCGTAGAACTGCATAGCTGTATCGGAAGCCTGCACGACGGCATCGGGTTTGGCAATTAGCAGTCCCAATTCAAGCGCGATGTTCCATAGCAGATTGAGGCGGCCGGTTTCACTCAGTTTGCTGGTTTTAGATAAATCCTCTTTGACTCGTAGCAGTTCGTTCAGCTTGACATAATCTCGTTTACCTAAAGCTCCCGATTGCAACACACGGGTTTTATTTTGTTCGATATAGCGGCTAAGGGCCAAAATATCGGCGATAAAGTCTTCAAAATTAGGTTCGAGTGGCACTTTGGGGGTAACTCCGACATACTGGGTAAGCAGAGTAAGGGTTAAATAATCTTCCAGATGGTAGCTGGCCTGGGCGATTTCCAAAATACTATTAGCTACAAAAATCATGACGCTGCCGCCAAAAAAGCCGGGCGCGTTCAAGTCGTGTTTTTGATAGCCCTCAAACACCAGCCCCTCTACGTTTTCTTGTACAAAAAAGGCCAGCCCCCTGCCTACCAATTCCGCGCCCACCGCCATATCTTTTTCCGCGTCCTGGCGTGGTCGAAAGATACTGTCCAGCACATCTCTATTGATCAAACCATGATATTGGGGTTGAGCCAAATAAGCCAGTGCGCCTAACGCGGGCGGCGAAAGTTTTGCCAGGGCCGCCTTTACTTTGTTTTCGTCATAGTAGAGTTGGGTCAAGTCACGCACGGTCTGGCCTTTTTTGCGGAAAACGAGGTTGCGGGCCTGGGCCATTTGCTGGATAGCAGTCCAGGCATAACTATCCAAAATATCTTCCAGCGTCCCATCAGTCGGGTCTGAATATTGGGTCGGGGCGGCCTCGTGGTCTAGCTCAATTAGTTTAGCCAGACTGTCGGCCTGCAAAGCCTCCCTCAAGTTGTCGCCGCTAAATGCTACCATCTAAAAATCACTTTACAACTTTCGGCTCATAGCCGCGTTTGGTCAGAAATTTGATAATTTCGTCGGTACGCAGCTGGTCAACCGCGATACAGGTGGGCGAAATACGCCGCACTACAAAATTTTTAAGGGTAGTGCCGTTTAGCACTTCGTCTAACACCGTCGCGTTGATACATTCAATCAAGGCCACGTTTTGATGAATAATAGGTGGGCCGCCTTCCCAGGTAGCGGCTGCCTCCAGGGTCGGGCTGCTGTTGGTAGGCTGATTATTTATTTGGTTTTGCGCCATAGTCGTTATTCCCGTTGTATATCAACCCCTTACGGTCTATTGAATGGGCATATATAATCATTTTGATTATATATTATGTATAGTCGGATAGCAACGCCAGATTTGCTTTAACGCGGTTTTTGTGGCACTATACTGTTGGTGTCTGCTATCAGTAAAGAAATTTGAAAGGCGATGCTCCTGGTTTATTGTAGGCGGTGCGTCCCTGCGCCCGCGAAGTCGGTAAGTCTGGAGTCATAGCGGGCGCGGGGACGCGCCGCCTACATTTTATTAGAAGGCTTTTGAGCAAGGAGAAAATTTGATGAAACTCCGCATCCGGCGAAGAATTCGTACCAGCCATTCCGAACAATGGACGTTGTTCGATTTAGACCAGCGCGACGATGATGGTGATGCCCAAAATATTGGGAAAGTAGATATTCATTACGACGGTGATGATATGGCTTATGCTACTTTGCTGATCTGGTCTGAATTCACCGAGTTTTTAGACCAGGGGGCGGTGCGGGCGATGGTGGACGAGCTTTTGCAGGAAATCACCGAGCCGATTGGCGTGCCTGCCGACTATAGCGTGGATTATTTTTCGCCCAGTCTCGCCAGCTACAAGTTTTACACCAATTTTGACGAAGCTTTTGACGAAGATGACGACGATGAAGACGACAGCGACGAGGAAAGCGAAGAAGGCAAACCTGCTGGTAGCAATGGGGCGTGGCCCAACCCATAATTTATCTTTTCAGAAGGCGTGAAGCGATTAACCTAAGCTTTGCGCTTTCCACTGATGTGAGGGAAAATAATAGGGTTACTACCTACCAACAACCCCCAAGATAAATATTAACCCGATTGCCAGCAGGAGCAAGCCGCATAGCAACAACACACGGGCGGCTCGACGCTGGTTTTGGGCGCGACGTACTTGCTGGCCGTGTCGCAAATGGGCGGCTTCACCTGCGGCCCACACCTTCGTTTTATCCAGCGGCTCGAACCCAGCCACCTGTTTTAGCCACCACGCCCGCCGACAATAGACGTAAGTGCCGATTTCGCTGGCCCGAATGTAGCGACTTTTCTGGTTTGGCATAGTTTAGCTTATTGAGCGGTCAGGCCGCCGTCCAACACCATTGTCGTTCCGGTCATAAAGCTGCTGTCGTCGCTGGCAAGATACAAAATGGCCTGGGCGATGTCGTTAGTCTGGCCCAAACGACCCAACGGCACGGTATCAATCAAGCGGCCTTCGGCTTTTTCCGGTTCGCGAGAGCTTGACATCAGCTGCGCCACCATATTGGTTCTGGTCCAGGCCGGGCAAACCGCGTTGACCCGCACGTTTTTGGTGGCACACTCGATAGCTGCCGTTTTGGTTAGCTGAATAACGGCGGCTTTGCTGGCTCCATACGCGGCCATTCCGGGCGTAGCCACGATACCCGCAACGCTGGCAATGTTGATGATGCTACCGCCTCCCGCCTGCACAATCGCCGGAATGCCATATTTTAGGCCGAAAAAGACCCCCTTGACGTTGACATTCATAGTCAAGTCCCAATCTTCCTCGTTGACTCTGGTCAGGTTGCTCATCGGCGTTCCCATTCCGGCGTTATTCACCAAAATGTTTAGTTTGCCAAAGGTTTGTACGGCCAAAACCACGCTGGCTTCCATCTGAGCGGCATTGGTCACATCGACAGCGATAGCTACGGCCTGACCTCCCGCTTCGGTAATCATCCGGGCGGTTTGGTGGGCTGCCGTCTCGTCTTTGTCGCTAACCACCACGCTTGCGCCTTCGCGGGCGAACAACTGGGCGGTCTCGCGCCCGATGCCGTTGCCACCACCTGTAATCAAGGCTACTTTGCCCTGTAATTTTTCGGTCATCGAAATTTCTCCTTTTTTTATAGCAACAGTCCATTGGCGGCAACCACACCCAGGGGTACCCGCGCAATGTCACACAAGTGAAGCTAGGGAGTTGTGCTAGTTAGAAATTAGCCAATGGTTGAAACCATTGGCGCACCTTCGCTACCCTTCGTTTACGACCCGAAGGTTGGACAAAGCTAACTAGCACAAGCTCCTAGCTACACTCACCTCATCAGGTTATGGGCCGTTTGGCAGGTAGTCCGGCGCGGCGCGGGTAAGCTGAAGGCGTAGGCTCTATTTTATCTGCCGCTATTAACTGACGGTGGTCGTGCGCGTTCGGCTCAAATTCAAAGGCAGGAGTCTGGCGCAGTTTGCCGCCTAAGATTTTGATAGCGGGTTGGGCGGCGGCGATTTCTTCGTCCAGCTTACCCTTTTTGGGAGCTACAAACAATCCTCCCACCTTGCACAAAGGCAAACAATATTCGGTCAACACTGCCAGATTTGCCACCGCCCGCCCTGTCGCCATATCGTAACGTTCGCGGTGAGCCTGCTGTTGACCCAAATCTTCGGCTCGCCCGGTCAGCACCGTTACCCCTTCTAAGCCAAGTTTGCCTACCAGATGCGACAGGAAGGCGGTTTTTTTGCCCACCGAGTCCACCAGGGTCAGGCGCATTTTAGGGAATAGTAATTTGAGGGGCAAGCCCGGAAATCCTGCCCCCGCCCCAATATCAATTAGGGCGGCATCGGTCATATCGAAAACGTGAAAAAGGGCATCGCCGCGCAGAGTGGGGCTGGCAAGTGTCAAGGCATCCAAAAAGTGTTTGACCTGCACCTCTTGACAATCCGTGATACCAGTCAGATTAACGCGCTCGTTCCAGGCCAGCATCTCGGTATAGTAAAGCTGGAACGCTTCTAGCTGGCTGGCGGTCAACTCGATATTCAATAAATTTTTGGCGTGAGTAGCCAGGCTTTCCATCGTCATATTAGCCTATTTATTGGTGATATTCGCCCCATCTTCCGGTTTGGCGTTGTTTTCGACCCAACCCCGCAAGCTGTTCCAGCCAGAGTTTAGCTGGTTCGCTCGGAAAAAGCAATGTAATGGGCCACCTGCGAAGGGCGTGGCGGTGTTGACGGCCCGCGCATCCACCACTTGCTGCACCAGATTTTGGCTGTTGGCTTTGGTTGCTACTCGCGTCTTCAAAATACCCTCAAATTCGTAAGGCACTAGCGGGTCTATCAGGTTGTGGACGGTCAGCAGTTTGGTTTTGAAATTGCCTTGCGGAGTGTACCAATTGTTGAGGTAGGCAGTGGCGGCGGGTTGGGCGGGCAGACGTTGCACTCCGGCGTTGAGGGCAGTATCGTTGTCCGAGCCTTTATAGGTTTTGCCCTGGTTGCTGTAGCCGTTGCCGCCAGTCGTCAAAGCCACGTCCTGGTTATCCGGGTTCGCCCCCAAAAGCGCGGTCAGGAATGAAAGGAAATCCGGGTTCGCGCCCGTCACCTGTCCAATCTGGCGCACCATACTGGCCGCGTTCGGGTCAATGGCTACTTTGCTAAATAAAGCATTGAGAGAATTATAGACCGCGCCCAGCGTGAAGGCCGGGTCGTTTTTGCCCCCTTCGGCTACTCCGGCGTGCGGCAGGGCAAAGGGCGCACCTAGCGGTTTGGTGAAATAGTCATATACCAGCCGAAAATCAGTGATAAAACGGGCCTCCTCATACCAACCCGCCACCACGCCGCACAAGCTCATCGCCCCGGCATAGTCGTTAGGGTATTTTTCAATCAGGCCCATCAGCACGTTACCGCCCATAGACTCGCCCACTAGATAGGTACGCTTGACTGGCAACAGGTTTTCTACTAGCTTTTTGAGTAGGTGGGTGCTTTCGATACCCGACCTGACCGCGTAGCCGTCGGGTTTGGCATACTCCGAGTAGCCCCAGGCAAACTTCTGGCTAAAAACATTATCGAATAAAGCTTGCACTGCTGGGTTAGTAGTACCTACTTGGGCTGGTTGCGTCTGATTCTGATTAGCCTGGGCCGCGCCGCCAAAAGTCGCGCCAGAAGCGTTCGAGGGCGCACGATAGCCGTGTTCGTACAGCAAAAGTTGGCCGTTCCAACCCGCCGGGAATTTTAACAGAAACCGCCCACCTTCAAGCGTGCCAGTGACGGTGGTGGAATTATCGCCTGCATTGGTACTGATTTGCACGTCCGTTTGCATACCCGTCTGGTTGGTTGCACGAGGCGTAATCCCGCCCGATGTAGTCAAGCCATAATTTGGTTCGTTCAAAATGCTGGCCGGGTTGAGTTTCGCCGCCGCAGTCTGCCAGGCATTTGTATCTAATTTTTCGGGGCTGGACACGGGTGGTTGGCTGCTCACAGCGGAGGGGCTACCATTACTAGAGTCGCAGGCGACCAGCCAGCAGCAGCTGCCAATTAGCCACCACGCCAATAACAATTTGTTCATTTGCTTTTTACGCGCTGCTACCATTTTATTTTCTATTTATCGCAGTTCTAGCAAAACTAGCTTCTCATAACCAAATGCGGGCCGTCGCACACTGGTACTACTCTGTCAAGCTGGTTTTGAATAGTAGTGATTAGCAGACCGCCAACGGTTCACCCGTGCCGGGTACAGGTAAACCGTCGTCTATACAACCCAAACCAGCTAAAGCAGGTTGTTAGAACCCACTTTAGTGGGTT
>JBBQZT010000044.1:0-46066 GCA_038207455.1 Chloroflexia bacterium | reverse complement strand
GGACGCGCCGCCTACAATTAGAATCCTTATTTGTACACTTACTAATTTTAAGCCTACGTTGCCAAGCTCTGCCCAACCAAGTATAATCTTTTTGCCACAAACTTTTGGGGCGGTTTTTCAAGCAACTAACGAGTAACCAATGTCGTATATCATTTAGATTTGTTCGGAGGCCAGACCTCACAACTGGTGGGCGCAATCAACGTAGATATAATTGCTACCGAGGGTGTGCAAGCTGAAACTAAAGCTCTACCTTTTGCTAACGAAAGCGTTGATGAAATTGTGGCAAGTGGGCCGCAAGCTGGTTTTTTGTCGGAAGCAGCGCGGGTGTTGAAAGTTGGTGGTCGGCTTTACATCAATTTTAGTAAGGGTAATGCCTTTGGAAAACTTCCTGATGTTCAAATTTTGAAGCAACTGGAACTGGCGATTATTCAACTGAGTGGGCCGCTTGAGGCGCAATTTCTTAATTGTAGATTTCGCCGAACCAGTCCTAGACCTGACGGCACTGTTGATATACCCATCAGTTCAATAAGAACGACAATTTTGGAGAAGATATGATGATAAAAATAGGTAGTCATATAGATGATATTCACTTCTTCGATTGTGATTTTGAAGAAATACGGTTTGGTAATACCAATATAGTTATTCTGGCTACTAACGTAGGTCTTATGCCTGGACATCCGTTGAACCCAGGCATAAAATATGACGACCCTCCAGTATGGTTGCCAAAGGCAGTATTTGTGTTTGACGGAGTAAAAAGCTCTAAGCGTATGGTTTATGAGTATGCTGAAAACGCTGTCAGTTCAGAAGATGGCTTCAAATCAAAATATGAGGTGGTTGACGGCCCTTTTAACCAACCTTATCAGCCTCTAACTTTGTTTACTTTGGAGGGAGTTCTGAAAAATCCCCACGCCTGGGTTGCCGCTTGGGAAATAGAGGCAGTATCGTTTAGTTTGCAAATGGATGAGGCTGATTTACCTGCTGAAGCGGTGATGCCACTGGTGGCAGAGACAGGTAGGCGGTAAAAATATGCCTTATAACCAGACTGTCGCAACCGTGCGCCAGACTTTGCAGCAAACTTTCGACGAATTAGACACCTGGTTTGACCAGCCGGAAGAAGTGCGGGCTTACAAACCTGAAGATGATGGTTGGTCAATTGACGAACTACTGGAACACGTTACGCTCACCAGCCACTTTTTGCTAATTGTTATTCGTAATGGCGCAACAAAGGCACTTAAACGGGCGGCCAGAGGAATACCGATTGTTGGAGATGAAGACGAGCTTGAAGTGATGTCCCCCATTGGTCATCCCGATGCTTTTGCCTGGTTGCGCCCGGAACATATGGAGCCGACCCGCAGCCACACCAGTACGGTGGTACGTGCTACAATGCAGGAACAACAGCGTGAATGTCTGGAAATTTTGGCCCGAATGGGAAACGGCGAAGGCTCCTTGCATAAGGTTCGGATGTCGGTGCAAAATTTGGGTAAATTGGATTTGTACCAGTGGTTGTATTTTCTGGCTTTGCACGCCCGACGGCATCTGGCCCAGATTGAAAGTGTCTGGCACGAACAACCACAGCAAGATAAGCTGATAGCTAACAGCTTTTGAGAGGACTTTTAGATGGCTTTAACTTTGGGAATTATTGGTTTTGCTAAAAGCGG
Organism: Chloroflexia bacterium; assembly: GCA_038207455.1. Lineage (GTDB taxonomy): Bacteria > Chloroflexota > Chloroflexia > Chloroheliales > Chloroheliaceae > JBBQZT01. Next base: position 44,408 of record JBBQZT010000044.1, on the reverse strand, counting down.
TAAAACTACGGTTTTTAATACTTTAACACGCGGCCACGCTGAAACAAGTGCTTATGGGACAGCGGCTACTCCAAATATGGGAACGGTCAAGGTGCCTGACCCGCGCCTGGATAAGTTGACCGATATGTTTCACCCCAAGAAAACCACGCCCGCGACGGTGGAATACGTAGATGTGGCTGGGATGAACAAGGGAGCGGCGGCAGCTGGAGCATTGCCCGGTTTGCAATATATCCAAAAAGTAGAAGCGTTGGTTCACGTGGTACGCGCTTTCGAGGACGAGAATTTGCTGCACCCGGAAGGTAGCGTTGACCCAATTCGAGACCTTGAAACGATGACGTTGGAACTAAACTTTTCAGATTTGGCAATTATCGAAAAGCGGTTGGTGAAGCTGGAAGAGTCTATTAAGAAGATGCGCGGGCCGGAACGCGAGACTCAAATGGCCGAACGCGAGGTGATGGTCAAATTCAACGAAGCTCTTTCCCAAGATATTCCCTTGCGCGACCTGGATTTGAGCGAAGACGAGCTAAAGTTGATACGTGGCTATCAGTTTTTGACGCTCAAACCGCTCCTGACGATTCTGAACCTGGGTGAGGAAAAAGTGGGCCAGACCGAGGAATTGTTGGAAAAAGCCCGCGCTGCCCTGGGCAAACACCGTTACACGGGCGTGGAGGTGTTGCGTGGCAAGATTGAGGAAGAAATAAGCCAGCTTGACGAAGCCGAGGCTGCCGAATTTATGGAAGAATTGGGAATCTACGAGTCGGGTTTGGGCAAAATTATTCACTTTTCCTATAATATGCTGAACCTGATTTCGTTTTTGACGGCGGGCGAAGACGAGGTGCGAGCCTGGACGATTGGACGCGGCACTCCGGCCCTCAACGCGGCGGGTGCAATCCATAGCGACATCGAGCGTGGCTTTATTCGGGCGGAAATTGTAGCCTACCAGGATTTGCTCAAGGCGGGTGGCTTAGTGGAAGCCCGCAAATTAGGCTTGTTACGGAGTGAAGGTAAAACCTACGAGATGAAAGACGGCGACATCGTGAATTTCTTGTTCAATGTTGCGGCCAAAAAATAGCTATAAAACTTGTAACTACTCAGGGGGTCACGGGGTTTTCCCCATGCGGGGCGGGTACTACTCTGTCAACGACCATTTGAATAGCTCGCCTATGGATAAATCCACAGGCTACCCACTTCAAACCCACTTTAGTGGGTTCTAACAACCTGCTTTAGCTGGTTTGGGTTGAATAGACGACGGTTTCAACCGTTGGCGGTCTGCTAATCACTACTATTCAAAATCAGCTTGACAGAGTAGTACCCGGTTGCGGGTGGGGTGTCCCCTGAAAAATCCCCTTTTTCCTTACTTTTCTCCCTGACTGAGTAGTTACTAAAACTCTAGGTCAGGCGAAACGCAATTTTACCAAACCGTCGTAATACCCGACACCCGAATTTTACCGTCTCGGCTAATTAGCCGTACACCAAGATGTAAGGCTGTAGCCGAAATAATGCGGTCTGGCATATCCGGCACTTTTGCCCGTTCCACCTGTTGCATTGTTTCAGCAATTGACAACGTAAAAGGGACTTCGACTAGCAAACTGTTGGTCATTTTCAGCACAGTTATTACGTTAGTGAATGTGTCAACTGGAATACGTCTTTTTTCAATCAGATAAACTATCTCAGCAAAAGTAATTGATGATAAGCCTATTTGGTTTCCTTGTGTAAGCGTATCATCAAAAACAGCTTTGGCAATTGCTGATAAACGTGTGTTGCCAACTAAATACCAAATTAAGGCATGAGTATCGGCGATAGCTTTAATCGTCATAAAACTCCTCACGCGGGAAATTAGCCCAGGCTTCGCGGCGCATTTCGTCAATATCTTCATCAGATGGCCCAGGCCCTAAATGTGCTAATATTCCAAACAAAGAGACCGAAGGTGTAGGTGTCTGCTCGACGGTTGGGGCTGTCTCCAGGGTGGCTGTTGCTCCATTTTTGGTTGTGACCGCAGATGTAGGTATCTCGTGTTCCAGCCCGGCTGCCAGCCGCTCAATCAAGCGAATTTTATCTACGGTTGGAAGGCTGGTCGCCAATATTGCCACCTCTTCCAACGTTATCGGTTTTTCTAGAGTTTTTTCGGGCATAATGCACTCCTCTCCTAATCGTTTACAAAAGGGTAATGGGCGATAGACTGCCGCCACAGTTCCAAAAATTGCAGGCTGGGCAAACTTAACTCGCGGTCTCGGCGGTGCATCATAGCGATTTGAATCGGAATGGGCTTCCAGTCGGCAATCGAAAGTTCCACCAGTGTGCCGCTATGCAGTTCGTTTTGGATAGCGAAACGGGGCAAGACGGAGACACCGTTGCTCATTTTTAACATCGCTTTGGCTGTTTCGGTCACGCCAATCTCCATCGAAATCGAAGGACGGCGGGCTACATCGCTAAGACGGCTCATAAAAAGCTCGAAAGACGGCCCCCATCGTGCCACAATAAACTCCTGGGTAGCCAGTTCCTGGGCAGTGACTGGCAACAACAGCCCCTCAGCGTCGCGGCGTTGGGCGTAACGATGCTGTGGCCCAACTATAGCCGCCAGTTCGTCGTCAAAAGCGGTCAGCGTCTTAATTTGATTATGCACAATCGGGCCGGAAGCTACGCCTAATTGCACCACATCGTCCAGTAACATCTCGATAACTTCCGTCGAACGCCCGCTCCGCAAATAAATTTCGACGTGAGGGTTGTCCTGATGAAAATGCTCCAGGACTGGAGCGATTAAATTGAGGCAAATAGCCTGGATTGCCCCCACTGCCAGTCTGCCCGCCGTTCCCTCGCGCACGTTCCGTACCATCTCTGAACCTTCGTCCAGCACAAACAAGGCTTGTTCGGCGTAAGGCAAAAAAATCTTACCGCCATCGGTCAACTCGATAGTGCGTCCCTTCCTCAAAAAAAGCGGCATCGCCAGTTCCTTTTCAAGCTCCTGGATACGGGCCGTCACCGATGGTTGGGTCACAAACAAAGCTCCCGCCGCTCTGGTAAAACTTTTTTCGCGGGCCGCAATCACAAAGGCCCGCAATTGTCCAATTTCCATTCTATTTTCGTTCCTCGCTCTGCCTCTTGGTGCGCTTGTGTTATAGAAAAGTCTTATAACACGTATTAGAATTATACTACATTCTAATCTTTCTGCCAGCTTAAACGAACCTTGCTTGCCCTAATCCAAAACTTGCTCAAAATTAAGTCAACCCTCACAATGCCTGACGGGATAATATGAGTGATGGTATTTTGGTGGCATTCCCCCACTTGATTTTACTGATTGCCAAAGGCTATTTTGTTATAACGCAAAGATTAATGTAACTATCCAGCTATAGAGGGTTGTCATTCCGAACGGAGGCGCGGCTGCGTGAGGAGCGATTGCTGCTAAAACTACCTACTTGCCCCAGCTAAGACCGCCCGTTGCATCTACCTGGGCATCGTTGCTGATTTGTTGAGGTGTCCCTTGCGGCCCGACCTGACCTTTCGTACTCACGCCGATTTCATGGATTTCAAAGCTGGATTTTTCCAGGTGCAAATAGGCGATTTTGCTGCCATCGGGCGACCAGGCCGGGGTGCGGGTAGGGCCGGGGGCTAAGAAAACCGGGTTACTGCCTTCGACGGGGGCGACCAGCCAGAGTTCGCTGCCCTGACCTTTGCGCTGGGTGTAGGCGATAAACTTGCCATCGGGGGAAAAAGCCGGGTCATACGCGCCATCCGCCGCATTGGTGATTTGAACCGGAGTGCCGTTGGTGGGGTTTATAACGTAAATTTGGGACTTGCCGTTGCTAAAAGCGGCCACTGCAATTTGATTTCCGGTGGGCGACCAGCTAAGATGCTGCATCCCGCCTTGCCCCGTCCCCAAATCGCTAACCTTGCGAGCCTGACCACCTTTCGTCGGTATCAGCCATAAAGCCAGATCATCGGTTTGCACATCCGCCAGATAAGCCAACTGACTACTATCAGGCGACCAGGTGGGGGAAAAAGCCCACAGCGAGCTTTTGGCAAAGTCGTCGGAACGTGGCACGCCCGTCCCGCTATCATTTGTTAGTTTGCGAGGGGCAGAGCCATCGGCGTTGACTAGCCACAAATCCGCAAAAGACTCGTCCTGGCGAATGTAGGCCAACTGGCTCTGGTTGGGCGACCATACCGCCCCCAACAACTGCACCTTGTTATTGGCAACAATAGATTTTCCGGGAAAAATCGCCAGCCGTCGCGCTTCGTTGCCTCTCCACGCCCATAGATTGCCCGCCCGTGTAAACACAAGCTGGCCGTCCAGGTGGCCGCCACTCAAATGCTCGGTAGTGTCAACTGTCGGTGGAGGTTGGGTTCCAGATGGGCCAGTATCGCTCACTTTGGCAGGTAGCGTCGCAAAAATCAGCCAAACAGCCAGAATAATCAGCCCGATTATGCCCACGAAAACAAAATTACGCGCTCTTGTTTGTCTAGGCATCGGCCTCGTTGTTTTTGGTCGCTTTGATTTTTTTGGCTGTAGCTCCGATAGCGCGGCGTTGTCTCCAGATAACTACTAGCTCGCGCAGTTTGCGACCCATTGGCACATAGGCCCGGCGCGTAAACACGTCATAACCGTTGCGCTCAATCATATCTAAGATGCGGCTGTAGAGATTGGCGGCTACGCCTATCGAGAGACGGCTATCAGGGGTCAGGTGTTCGATGCCGGGCAAAGCCTTTTGGTAAAATTGCCGCGCCCGCGCAATTTGGAACTGCATCAACTCTTTAAAGGGACGGTTGATTACACCATGCAAAAGTTCTTCTTCGCTGTAGCCAAACCGTTGCATTTCATCTAGGGGTATATAGATGCGGCCATTCTGTGCGTCTTCGCCTACATCGCGCAAAATATTGGTAAGCTGCATAGCGATACCGAGGTCAACTGCATAATTGAGAGCCACCGGGTCATCATAGCCAATAATCTGGGAGGCAACCAGACCAACGGTGCTGGCAACCCGATAGCAATACAGCCGCAGTTCATCAAAATTGGCATAGCGACGTTTGTTCAAATCCATACGGCAGCCTTCAAGCAATTCGAGGGGCGGGGCAGATGGTATCTGAAAGCTTGCTACCGAATGACTCCAGGCCAGCATATAGTGCAGTTCCGAGCGCACTCGTCCATTCAAGGCAGCTTTCGCTTCGGTTTCCCATTGGGCCAGTTTTTGAGTTAATTGCTGGGCCGAGAGGGTGGGGGCGTTGTCCACCAAATCATCGGTGTAACGGCAGAAGCTATAAAAGGCCCACATCGCCCGCCGCTTATGATAAGGCAGGAGTAACGAGCCGAAGTAAAAAGTTTTAGAGCCGCGTTTGGTGATGCGGTGGCAATGTTGGTAGGCAGCTTCGAGAACAGCTTCATCTACACAATCCAGATTGAGGTACAAATCTTGTGAAGTGATATGAAGCACATCAACACTATCTTCAAGCAAAAGACTGGTTGGTACAGGCTCAAATTCGGGCGTATAGCGGCGGCTACCGGGTTCGGCCTCGCTAGAGTTAGAAACAACGCTCTTATCAATTTCGGCCACGCACCATTGCTCCTTGCTATTACCGTTAGTGTGGAGATTTTAGTAGTTATCGCTGATAGTTCCGATACTAACAGATTAAGGTCAAAGTTTTCCAAAACAGCAGGAAATTCCCCATATTGGAAAATATACCCGATAGCCGTTAATTTAGCAAGTTTGATTGCGTTACAATAGCGTTAATTTAAGCCTCCTGCCGCCCGGGTAGAAGGTAGGGCCACTGTGTTAATAAGCGGCGCAACCTCAGCTTTAGTTTGGGTTTGGATACGCGCCTCGACGGTAGTTGAGCCTTGCACCACCGTTTCGCGTTGGCGTTTCTCCTGGTAAGGGGTGTACCACTCCCCAAAATCTGCCACCACCCGATTCGCAAAGCCGTCCGCCACCTGATGCAACTTCAAGCGCATTAGTGCATCACCGATACCCTGCAACACATTTTTAGGCATAAAAGCCAGGAAACGCGGCACTTCGATTTCAATATGCAAGTTGGCCCGATAAACTACTTCGACGTGGCTGGTTTTATCGTGGAAAAGCACCTCGCCCCGAAATTCGCCGGGGAAAAGCGGACTGTTGGCGTTCATAAGCTTGTCGCTACGTAGTTGTTCCAGGCTCAATGGCACAGAAAGCATCTTTATATACCGCTGCGGGGCAAGTTCGTGGTTAATATCAAAGACGATGCCCATTTCGTGGCCGCGCCCATCGTCCGCCGAGAAAATCATACGGTAACGTCCGTCCCGATAGCGAATAATGCGGTCAACTTCGGGCAGACGTGGCAAAACATAGCTGAAATCGCTAAAATAGTTGTAGGCGTGTTCCAGGGACGTGCCTAGCTTGATTATTCGTTCAAATTCGCCGCGCACCGCCATTATTTGTGTCATTTATCCGGCTACCTTTCACTCAACCACCGTTGCAGGAAGGTTATCCACCAATAATGGGCATGGGACAGCCTTCCTACAAAACCTGATATTCTAAAGCAGTTATACCGACGAGGACGAATGCTTGATGCAGAGGTTTTCAGGGGATAACCCAAACACTCCACAAAAATGGTCATAAAGCTAATCGGGGCTAATAGCATAACTAAACCAAAGTATCCCATAGGCGGAGAGGTTACGCAGTAGTTTCCACTACACCCAAAATGCTGCTGCTTTACCAAACTTGTAACTTGTCAAAATTTGACCAAAACTGTACCATAACCAGATTGACCTGCCTCAAGCTCACCCATTAATAATAAACAGGAGATAAAATGTTAAAACTAAAAGCTATCGAATTGTTGCACGTGCGACTGCCTCTCAAAAACGCTTTCGAGACCAGCTTCGGGCGCAAATCGGAACTAAATCATGTTATAGTCAAAGCTTATGACCAAAGCGGGCTGATCGGCTATGGCGAGTCGGCTTGTCCCTCCAAACCGGATTATTGTCCCGAAACCGTCCAAACCTGTCTGCATATCCAACGGGATTTTTTGATACCTGCCGTACTAGGGCGCGAATTTGAAACTGTGCAGCAATTTGTGGCTTTTTATGATTGGGTGCGCGGCAACAACTTTGCCAAAGCAGGACTGGAAATGGCAATGTGGGATTTGTTGGCACAACAAGCTGGAGTTGGAGTGGCCCAAATGTTGGGTGGGACGCGACCCTACATCGAGAGCGGAGTCAGCCTGGGTATCGAGCCGGATATTGACACTCTGCTAGGCAAAATCGAAGGTTTCCTGGCAGAAGGCTATCGGCGCGTCAAGCTCAAGGTCAAGCCAGGCCGCGATATTGAAGTGGTGGTGGCAGTACGGAAACGTTTTCCGAATGTGCCGTTGATGGTAGATGCTAACTCCGCGTACAGTTTGCGCGATACTGCTCATCTGCAACAGTTCGACCAGTTTAACCTCCTGATGATTGAGCAACCGCTGGCCTACGACGATATAGTTGACCACGCGACGCTCCAACGCGCTTTGCAAACGCCGCTTTGTTTGGACGAAAGTATTCATTCGGCGGAAGATGCCCGCAAAGCCATAGAGTTGGGCAGTTGTCAGGTGATTAACATCAAAGCTGGACGGGTGGGTGGCCTGTGGGAAGCGCATAAAATTCATGACCTTTGCCAGCAACATAATATTCCGGTCTGGTGTGGAGGGATGCACGAATTTGGCGTGGGTCGCGCCCATAATGTTGCCCTCAGCAGCCTGTCCAACTTTTCGATACCGGGGGACGTATCAGGCAGCGACAAATACTATGCGGAAGACATTGTGCAACCCGTCATTCTCGCGCACGACGGACGCATTACCGTCCCTACTGCCCCTGGATTGGGTTATACAGTAGATGAAACGCGATTGGCCCAATATACCGTCTCCCGCCAAAAAATCGAACTTTGAGCTACGCAATGCTATAATAGAAGGTAGTAGTAACTATGCAGTTACCCTGTTTTATGTAGGAGGCTGCTCTGTCAGCCGATGGTTTGTGGTCTTGAAATGCTAGATACATCGGCTGACGGAGCAGCCTCCTACAGTTAGTATGAATAGTTACGGTTGTACGTTAGATTTATTTTGACAAGCTTAGGTTTAAGGTAGCTATGGCTAATCAATTAGTGACATTAAGCATTCCTGAAGATATTTATGTGATGCTAAAACGGCGGGCGGAGCAAACTCAACGTTCGGTTGAAGCCGAATTGTTAGAAGTTGTCGCCAAAGAATTGCCAACGGCAACAACAACAATAGAAGGTAGTGCTGCTCCAGTCGAACTTAAAGCCGAGCTAGATGCTATGGTGCAGCTAAACGATAAAGCTTTATGGAAGGCCGCTCGCAGTCATCTATCGGCCAAAGATGCAACAAAACTAGAGGCTTTGCATCGTAAACGTCACGATAAAAGTTTGACCCATGCCGAAGTTCAAACTAAAGATGAGCTATTACGCCAATATAACTATTATATGCGTGTTCGCGCCCGTGCTGCTGTCTTATTGAAACAACGTGGCTACGACGTTTCGGTATTAGTCAGCTAATATGAGTAAGTTCTACCTTTCAAAAGCATTAAGGAAAAAGATTGCCGAACACTCACGTTATCGCTGTAGCTACTGTTTAACAAGGCAAAAATTCGTAGGGGCAGTATTAGAGGTTGACCATATAATTCCCCGTTCAAAAGGCGGGTTGTATGAAGAAGCTAATTTGTGCCTTTGTTGTTCGTTTTGCAATGAGTACAAAGGAAACCAACTCACGGCGTTAGACCCGATTACGAACCAGACAGTGCAAATTTTCAACCCGCTTCAACAAGTTTGGCGAGAGCATTTTGAGTGGTCAGAAGAAAAAGACCGGATAGTTGGCAAAACCCCTATTGGACGTGCCACAGTTATTGCTTTGAAACTCAATTGGCAGGAATTGGTTGAAACACGCCGCGAATGGATTACAGTGGGTTGGCATCCACCCGTAGATTGATTTATAAATACAAGAAAGGTAAAAATATGAGTAAGAATGATATAAATCCGCCGCCTTTTACCAATCGCTTGCTCCACGAAACCAGCCCCTATTTAATGCAGCACGCCCACAACCCGGTTGACTGGTATCCCTGGGGGCCGGAAGCTTTGGAACGCGCCCATACCGAAAATAAACCGATTTTGCTTAGTATCGGCTATAGTGCCTGTCATTGGTGTCACGTAATGGCCCACGAGTCGTTTGAAGACCCGGCCACTGCCGAGTTAATGAACCAAAATTTTGTAAATATTAAAGTTGACCGCGAGGAACGCCCCGATCTGGACGGGATTTATATGGAAGCGGTACAGGCGATGACGGGGCGGGGCGGTTGGCCGATGACCGTCTTTTTGACCCCAGATGGTGCGCCTTTCTATGCCGGCACGTATTTCCCGCCCGATGACCGCTATGCCCCCCAAATGCCCGGCTTTCCGGCGATTTTGCTGGCGTTGGCCGAAGCCTGGGAGCAACGCCCGGCAGACATCGCCCACAACGCCACCCAAATCAAACAAATATTGGAAAACAATTTGAAACTGGCGAACCAGTCCAGCGATTTACTAGATGAGGATTTGTTAAAAACGGCCTGGGCAACTCTGGCTGACCAGTTCGACTTCAAACGCGGCGGCCTCAACGGTGCGCCCAAATTCCCTCAGCCGATGCTACTAGACTTTGCCCTGCGCTGCTACCGGCGTTTCCACGACCCAATTGCGCTACAAGTGGTGGAACTGACCCTGCACAAAATGGCGAACGGGGGGATGTACGACCAGTTGGGTGGTGGCTTTCATCGCTATTCGACGGATGCGGTCTGGCTCGTGCCGCACTTCGAGAAAATGCTTTACGACAATGCCCAACTTTCGCAAACGTATCTGAACGCTTTCCTGCTAACTGGCAACGCTTTTTATGAGCAAATCGCCGTCGAAACGCTGGATTATGTAGTGCGCGAAATGCTTTCCCCAACGGGCGGGTTTTATTCGACTCAGGACGCGGATAGCGAGGGCGAAGAAGGCAAATTTTTTGTGTGGTCGCGGGCGGAAATCGAGGCGGCGTTGGGGTCAGACGCACCTGCTTTTATCAAGTATTACGGTGTGACCGATAAAGGCAACTTTGAGCATAAAAACATTTTGAACGTGCCGCGTCCGCTTGAGACCGTTGCCGTCGAGTTAAATATGACTGGCGCAGACTTACAGGAGATATTGAGCCGGGGACGTACCATTCTTTACAAGCTACGGGAACAACGTATCAAACCGGGCCGCGATGAAAAAATGCTGACGGCCTGGAACGGGATGATGCTCAAAAGCTTTGCCATCGCTGCCCGTGTCCTCAAACGCCCCGATTACCTGGAGATTGCGCTGGGTAACGCCAATTTTATTTTGCAAAACCTTGAGCGTGAGGGCAAGCTGCTCCGCACTTTCAAAGAAGGCCAGGAGGCCAAACTCAACGGCTACCTGGAAGATTATAGCTATCTGGTGGATGGGTTGCTGGCTCTATACGAGGCCACTTTCGACCTAAACTGGTTACAACACGCCCGCCGCCTGACCGATACGATGCTGGGGCGTTATTGGGATGACGAAAACAGTTGCTTCTACGATACCGCCACCGACCACGAAACCTTAGTGGTGCGTCCGCGCAGCTATTTCGACAACGCCGTGCCGAGCGGTCAGTCGGTAGCCGCCGACGTGCTGTTGCGGCTGGCCCTTTTGACGGGGGACACCCAAGACTACCAACCCAAAGCGGCAGCGGTTTTACGGCAGTTCGCAGCCCTGGCCGTCGAACACCCTTCCGGCTTCGGGCGACTATTGGGCGTACTAGATTTCTGGCTTGGTGCGCCAAAGGAAGTTGTGATTGTGGGCCAGTCCGACGCAGCCGATGTCCAGGCATTACTTGAGGTGGTTTATGGGGCGTATCTACCCAACAAAGTGGTGATGCTGCGCGACACAAGCGTGAGCGCGGAGCAGGAGGCGCAATACCCATTGTTGCAAGACCGCACCCAAATCGAAGGGAAAGCCACAGCCTACGTCTGCGAAAATTACACCTGCCAGCGTCCAGTAACTACCGTCGAAGAGTTAGAGCAGCAGTTAGAGTTAAACACAATACCGTTCAAATAATTTGATATGGAATGTAATTTTTGGACAAAGTAAAGCGTTATAATATCGAAAAGACTTTTTCTCCTGGCTACAGCCGTAACCATTCTTAGTATTCAGTAAGGAAATTTACTTTGCACCAAAAATTTGTTGTTCAGACCGTAGTTCTGGCTGCGATTGCGCTTGCCCTGATTTTAACAAGCTGCACAGACAATGGAAATACCCCTGAATCTAAAACAGCTACATTAACCATTAGCGCAACGTCGCCACAAATCAAGACCACTCTCACAAATGTAGTTACTTCTACAATTAGCACCAGTACACCTGCTATTACAATAATTAGCACTTCCACAGCTATAGCTTCCCCAACACCGCAAGTGGTAGATAGGTCTGAACCAACACTTCGACCAGCTATGTATAACCCAAAGATTATTCTCACTACGGACGCAGGAATAAGTTGGAATACGGTTTTTACCGATACATACAAATTTTTCAGTTCCATCAATTGCCCTTCGGTTAAGGTTTGTTTCGTTGCGGGAGAAAACGAGTCTGTATTGGCAACTTCCGATGGGGGTAAAACTTGGGGTATTCGGTCAGATACTGTTCATTGGAAATACGGTAGTAAGATTCGCTGTCCAACAACCAATATTTGTTATGCTACACAAGGGCCATCAGGTGGGCCTATCCTATCTACCAAAGATGGAGGTCGCACTTGGGACGAAAATGATCACAAATTAGCAAGCTTTTTGCGAACTCTGACCTGTCCTGATCCAAATATCTGCTACGCGGTTGGTACTGATGATGTTATTTTGAAAACTACTGACGGGGGGAAGAATTGGCAACAACAACAGTCAGTTACAGGCGGCGGCTTACAAGATATTAGTTGCTCATCTGTAACTGTCTGCTACATAATAGCATATCAAGGTCTTTATGCTTCTGATTCAGACGGTGGCACAGTAGAAAGCACTACTGACGGCGGTAAAACGTGGACTCGTAAAGCTTCCGGCCCAGATTTCGGTAGTTTCCTGAGCATTAGTTGCCCAGCAGCTACTAGATGTATTGCAGTAGGGTTTAGTGATCCCTATAAAATCGTTGGTACTGCTGATAGCGGCAAAAACTGGCAGATGCCAAAATTAAGATTAGAAATGTTTGCCTCGTTCAATAGCATCACTTGTGCATCAAATTTGTTTTGTGTAACGGTAGGGCTGAAAGTTATTGCAGTAACTAAAGATGGAGGCAACACCTGGGCTTATCAAACACCAGATTTCATTGCAAAACAGGAAAAAGGACTAATGGAAGTTAGCTGCCCATCCACTAACACCTGTTATGCTATTGGCTACTAACAATCAAAATCGAATTTGACGGCCAGCGGTTGAATCCATTGGCTATTTGCTCCAAAACCCAATAAATTGGGTTGCAAGACCCGGTATGTAACCTGATTTATCAGGTTTGGAACCAACTAGCCGATGGATTAATCCATCGGTGCATCCTTACCGAGCAAGAATTATGTGCCACATCGGTAGTCTTACCTCAATCGTCTCGTATCAGGACGGGCGATACACCCCGAACACACCGCGTAGCACGTTGCAAATCTCGCCTAGCGTAACCAAACTCTCGACGCAAGCGACGATGTGGGGCATCAGGTTGTCACGGCTATGGGCGGCGTTTTCTAGCTGTTGTAGCTGGGCGGCGGCAATTTGAGGGTCGCGCCGGGCCTTCAATGCCTGGAGACGGGCGATTTGTTCTTCGCGCAAAGCCGGGTTGATTTTCACTTTCTCGATTGGTACTTCTTCGCCCAAAGCGAATTTGTTGACTCCAACAATAACTCTTTCGCCGCTTTCGACTTCTTGCTGCCACTTGAAAGCCGCGTCTTCGATTTCGTTCTGGAAAAAGCCCTGCTCCAACGCCCGTAACGTGCCGCCCAACATCTCCACTTTGTCCAGATAGGCTTGTGCGCCCTTTTCAATTTGGTCGGTCAAGCTTTCGATTAGATACGAACCCGCAAAAGGGTCAACCGAATTGGCAATATTGCTTTCGTAAGCCAGCACTTGCTGGGTGCGGAGAGCGATACGGGCGGCGTTTTCCGAGGGCAGAGCCAACGCTTCGTCCATCGAGTTGGTATGTAGAGACTGGGTGCCGCCCAAAACCGCCGCCATCGCCTGAATAGTCACGCGGGCGATATTTACTTCGGGCTGTTGGGCAGTCAGCATCGAACCGGCGGTTTGGGTGTGGAAACGCAACATCCAACTGGCTGGTTTCTTAGCCCCAAAGCGTTCGCGCATAATTTTGGCCCATAAGCGGCGGGCGGCTCGAAATTTGGCGATTTCTTCCAGAAAATCGTTATGCGAATTAAAGAAAAAGCTCAAACGTGGCGCAAACTTATCCACATCCACTCCAGCTTCGATGGTGGCCTGGACATAAGCAATCGCGTCGGCCAGAGTAAAAGCTACTTCCTGCACGGCGGTACTGCCGGCTTCCCGAATATGATAGCCGCTTATCGAAATGGTGTTCCAGTTGGGAACGTGGTCGGTGCAGTAGGTAATCATATCGGTAATCAGGCGCAGGCTGGGTTGGGGCGGATAAATATACGTACCACGCGCCATATATTCCTTCAAAATATCGTTCTGCACCGTACCGTTGATTTTGTCCAGCGAGATACCCCGTTTTTTGGCAACCGCAATATAGAAAGCCAGCAAAATTGAAGCCGTCGCGTTAATAGTCATAGAGGTGCTAATCTGGTCGAGGGGTAAATCTTGGAGCAAGATTTCCATATCGTCGAGCGAACAGATGGACACGCCGACTTTGCCCACTTCGCCTTCGGCCCGTTCGCTATCGGCATCATAACCCATCTGCGTCGGCAGGTCGAAAGCTACCGAAAGCCCGGTCTGACCCTGCCTCAGCAAAAAATGGTAGCGACGGTTGGACTCGGCGGCAGAAGCGAACCCGGCGTACTGGCGCATCGTCCAAAACCGCCCCCGGTACATAGTGGGCTGGATACCGCGAGTATAGGGATATTGACCCGGATAGCCCAAATCCTCATCGTAATCCTGGTCGGCGAGGTCGGCGGGCGTATAAAGACGTTTGAGTGGCAAACCGGAGTTAGTTTCAAATTGTTCGGGCGGTAGGCGTTCGGGGGATTTTTTGAGGGCGGGTTCAAGCGTTTTTTGTTCCCAGGCAGCCTGGGCCTCGTCAGTATGTCCAGTAGCTGGTCTTTCAATCGTTTCCGACATTACTATTACCTCTTTGTATAGCAAACATTCAGTTCACCAGGAGACACTCAGGCTTCTTCCGCCAACCACTTGTTTGCTCTAGCTATTTGGAATCTGTAACATTTGGGCAAAGTAGTCGGTGAGTTGCTCCTCATTTAGCTCGTTCCAACCCGGATAAGCCAAAGCCTGGGAGTGGCCGTGTCCTTCAACTTCGGCTATATCTCCAGTGAAGACGTTGATATAGACATTGATATTAGCTGGAACGTGGAATAGCTCAAACCAGTCACGGGTCAAACCGGGCTGGGCCAGACCAAGTTGACGCAGGGCGTGTACGTTGTCATCGCGCACCTGTCCGAAAGCGTTTATATCCAGGTTCATCTCGCGTTTGGCTACCAGTTCGGGCGCAAGGCAAATCAAATCCGTCACAACCTGAAATAATTTGGTGTAGGCGTAGGCGTGCGGGCCGTGCAAACAGGCCGAGTGGTCAAAAGGCTCTTGCTCATCCAGACCTAGATGCGCCACCCCTTCTTCGACAGCAAGGGCAGGCGGGCGATGCTGGATGGTAATGTTGTTATACACATCCACCTGACTTTCGTTACCCGCGCCCTGTTTCTTCCAGTTGACCGCAATCGCATCGAATACAATATAACGCTGGCCTTCTTCGGCTTTATTCATCGGTTGCAAGCAGTTAGCCGCCCGTGTCAGGTTAAACTGAGACCAGCCAAAGCTATCACGCCACACCGGAATCGCGTCCAGGCCAAACCGACCATAGTAACGTTGTACCACCTGGTTTGCCATAATCCAACTCATGGCGTAGCTTTTGGGATAGGTCTGGCCGTGCGAACGATTGATATTCTGAACCTGCTCGGTTATTTTGTCAGTTGCCCCTTGTTCGGGCATAAAATTGTCTAAGTTCATAGTCGTTATTCTATCACTATTAGAGGACGGTTTTGTTCGACGGTCTGACCGCTTTGAATATGCACGGTTTTGATAGTTCCGGCCCTCGGCGCACGGATTTCGTTTTCCATCTTCATGGCTTCCAGGATTAAAAGGCGTTGACCTTGTTCGATGCTTTGACCTACCTCCACCGCTACCAGCGACACCAAACCCGGCATGGGAGCTTTGACCACCACTTCGCCGCTTTGAGCATTCGAGTGGGGAGTGAGGCTGGCAAAACGGTGCGCCCGTTCGCTTTCAACTTTGACCTGATAAGTTGCGCCATTGAGCGTAACCGCGTAGCCGCTTTCGGTTGGCTCAAGATGCACTTCGTAGGAGCGATTATCAATCAGCAGCGAATAAAAATCCCCGCCCAAAACTGGCACAAAGTCGGCCACGCGCTCAACCCCATCAGGCAGACGCACAACGGTATGACCTTGCGGGTCTGCCTGTAGCTCTATTTTAAGATTTTCGCCGTCGCTTTCAGTATAATATATCATTTTATTATGTAAAGTGAAATAACAACCAACCTACATTCAGCGTTACGCTTGAAATTATAACACACTCCGTATTTTGCGTCACTTTTAATCGAATAATTCAGTTTTTGTCATCTTGACAAGAAGGATAGGTGGTGCTACAATACCCCCCAAGTTATTGTTAGATTAACAATAACCTTTAACGTTTTTGACAAAGACGGTGAGCGGAATGATGCAAGCTGCTAGCGAGTTGATTGAAAATAAAGCTGAAAACACTACCCGGCCAGCCCCTACCCCTATCACCTTGATGGTGGACGTAGTAATTTTTAGCTTGCGTCCCAAAAACGAGGCTCATTCTATTGGCGAAATTCGGCCTGAAGAAGCGGCGGAACTGCTCGAACTCCAGGTTTTGTTAGTCAAACGGGCGCGAGAGCCTTTCAAAGGGCAATGGGCCTTGCCGGGTGGCTACGTGCGGCCCGATGAGAGTTTGGAACAGGCGGCGGCGCGGCAACTGACCGAAAAAACTGCCCTGCGTCCAGCCTACCTGGAACAACTTTTCACTTTTGGGCAGCCCGAACGTGACCCACGCCGCCGCGCCGTCTCGATTGCTTATTTCGCCCTTGTACGTACCGATAACCAACAGATAGCCGCCGGACGCGACACCAGCGAGGCGCGTTGGTTTAGCCCCGACGCTTTGCCTACATCTTTAGCTTTCGACCATCAACACATTTTGAATTACGCCCTATGGCGGCTACGTAACAAAATTAAATACGCCAATATCGCCTTCCAATTTTTGCCTCCCACTTTTACCCTCAGCCAGTTACGGGCGGTATATGAAGTAATCACTGGCAAAAAGGAAGACCCAGCCAATTTCAAGCGCAAAGTAGATGCAAGTGGCACCATTGTCTCCACCGAAACGCGGCTCGAAGGGGGCAAACACCGTCCTCCCAAGCTGTATCAAGCGGTGGTGACACGCGCCGACCCCTATCAGCGTGGGCCAACCTGCTAAAAGTCTGGCTTTGGGTCAGTTATAGTCATTGTAACTATTAGCCTTTGTTTTACGTATAGTTATAGTCAAACTGACAAAAAGCATTTATTAAGCTAGTTATGGTCAGACTAACCAGAAGTAATGTAGGTTAGTTATAGTCAATCAAACCAAAACTATCGGGCGGCACTTTTAGTCATTATGACCAGAAGCCGCACCAGGAGAAAATAGATGACCATTTTAATTCAACGCAATCTGTCTCAGAGCCAATCTCCGGTTGTGTGCAACCCTAAGCTGGAGTTACCGACCTGGACACTTGATGTGGAGGAAGGGCTGCCTGTCACGCCAGAATACGGGCCGGGGTCTAGCCAGGACGATGTTGCGCCCCTGACTTCGCCCATCCAACATCAGATTCCGGCGCGGTATCGCCAGATGGATGCCGACGAATTAGACCGACGAATTAGGGAGGCAAAAGCGGCGTTGGGTCAGAAATTGGTCATTTTGGGCCACCACTACCAGCGCGACGACATCATCAAATATGCCGACTTCCGAGGCGACTCATACAAACTCTCGCAGCAAGCAGCCGCCCGCCCCGAAGCCGAATATATTGTTTTTTGTGGCGTGCATTTTATGGCCGAAAGTGCCGACGTTTTGAGCGGAGCGCACCAGCAGGTGATTTTGCCCAACCTGGCTGCCGGGTGTTCGATGGCGGATATGGCAAATCTGGAAGATGTTTTGAATTGCTGGGACGAATTGGCCCGCGTGGTTGAGCCGGAAAATCAGCCGGACGCAAGGGGTCGCCAGCCAATTTTGCCCGTCACGTATATGAACTCGGCGGCGGATTTGAAAGCTTTTTGCGGCGAACACAACGGTATCGTGTGTACATCGTCCAACGCAGCGGCGGTGTTGGATTGGGCTTTTGAACGCGGCCAACGGGTGTTATTTTTCCCTGACCAGCATTTGGGGCGCAATACAGGTCTGAAAATGGGCATCCCGCTTGACCAGATAGTAATGTGGAACCCGCGCAGACCTTTGGGCGGCAACACTGTCGAACAGCTACGCAATGCCAAAATTATTTTGTGGAGCGGCTTTTGTTCGGTGCATAAACGCTTCAACGTCAAGCAGATTGCGAAGGCGCGGGCCGAATATCCAGGCGTGCGCGTGATTGTGCATCCCGAATGTCCGATGGACGTAGTACAGGCGGCGGACTCGGCTGGCTCTACTGAATTTATTATCCAGGAAGTCGAACGCGCCCCGCACGGAGCAACGTTGGCAATCGGCACCGAAGTAAATCTGGTGCGTCGTTTGCAAGCTGAACACCCCGATAAGACGATTTTCTGTCTTGACCCGGTGGTTTGCCCTTGCTCCACCATGTACCGTATTCACCCGGCGTATCTGGCCTGGGTCTTGGAAGGCTTGCTGGACGGCCAGGTTTTGAACCAGATTAAGGTTGATGACAAAATTAAGTATTGGGCGAAAGTCGCGCTCGATAGAATGTTGGCGGTGAAATAATGGCATATGACTTTATCATTATCGGAAGCGGCATCGCCGGGTTAAGCGTGGCCCTCAGCGCGGCCCAGGACGGGCGAAGCACTTTGCTAGTTACGAAAAGCCGTCTGGAAGAAAGCAATACTCGTTATGCACAGGGCGGTATCGCGGCGGCGGTTGCCCACGATGATACCACCGCGTCACATAGCCTGGATACCCTCAACGCCGGAGCGGGTTTGTGCGATACCGAAGCTGTAACCCAGCTAACTGGAGATGCGCCCGCTCGTATTCAGGCTTTGGTGGATTTGGGCGTAAACTTTGACCACGAACCGGACGGCGAACTGGAGCTTGGCCGCGAAGGGGCGCATAGTGCTAACCGGATTCTGCACGCGGGCGGCGATGCGACTGGCTCACATATTGAGAAGGGGCTGGCGGCGGCGGTGCGGAAGTCGCCCTCGATAGAAATTTGGGAAGAACATTTTGCTACCGATTTGATTGTCGAAGACGGGCGCGTGATTGGCGTGCGTATGCTGAACCCGACAGGGCAGGCATTAGCGGTGTATAGTCGTTTCGTGGTAATTGCCAGTGGCGGCGCAGGCCAGCTTTATCGCTATACCACCAACCCCGATGTAACAACGGGCGATGGTATTGCTTTAGCGTGGCGGGCCGGGGCGATGCTGGCCGATTTGGAGTTTTTTCAGTTTCACCCCACCGCACTAAATTTGCCTGGTGCGCCCAGTTTTTTGATTAGCGAAGCAGTGCGGGGCGACGGAGCGATTTTACGCAACGCTGAAGGTCGCGCTTTTATGCGTGACTATGACCCGCGTGCCGAACTTGCCAGCCGCGATATTGTCAGTCGGGCCATTGCCAGCGAGATGCAAAAAACGGCGGGCCTGGTGTTTTTGGACGCGACAGGTTTGGGCGGAGCAACAGTACGTCATCGTTTCCCTAGCATCTACAAATTCTGCCAGCAATATGGCTTAGATATGGCGCAACAGCCTATTCCGGTCTCGCCTGCCGCACACTATTTTATGGGTGGTATCGCTACGGGCCTGAACGGGGAAACTACCCTGCCGGGTTTGTTTGCTTGCGGGGAAGCGGCCTGCACCGGAGTTCACGGCGCGAACCGACTAGCCAGCAATTCGTTGTTGGAAGGGTTGGTTTTCGGGCGACGGGTCTATGCCTACACCCAAAGCGGCGAGGTGCAACCTTACCAGCCCACTCACATAGCCAGTACGGATTTGCTGCCAGCCTTAGTTTTAGAAGTTGAAGCGGGGAACAGGCGAAACCAAACTGCCACTTCCGATACCGCAAATCTTACTGTGACAAAAGAAGCGTTGCAGAATCTGATGTGGCAAAACGTGGGCCTTAGCCGGGACAGGGCTGGTTTGTCCGACGCATTAGCGCAGTTGACGAATTGGCAACACCAGCTAGAAATAACCTCAAGTGGGAAAACAGACCGGGCCACCTTAGAACTGCGAAATATGGTGACGCTAGGGCGGCTAATGGCTCAGGCCGCGTTGCGCCGTGAGGAAAGTCGGGGCGCACATTTTCGTACCGACTTCCCTCAATTGCGTCCCGAATGGCGAAAACGCATCTTTTTGCAAAACGCTATTGTGCGCGAACCTGTACTATCCATTGACGGAGCAATGTCCCACAGATGACTAGACATTGGCGGCGGGTGTGGTGCTTATTTTATTTGCCGCTCAACGCCTTGAGCAGTTTAGCTCCGTCGGGGCTGCCCAATCCGGTGCAGGCATCCCAACCAGTCGCAGCACTATACGCCCCGTTGTTGCCGCTAGTAATATCGTGGCAAACCCCCTGAGCAGCCAGATTACCATATAGCAGCGGATTTAGATAGCCGACTGGTTTCCCAAGTTGCTGGTTGATAAGCGCGGTCAGGCCGGCCCATAGCGGAGCGACTGCGCTAGTCCCACCAAAAACCGCTTGCTGCCCATCAACCTGCACCTTATAACCAGTTACCGGGTCGGCATCCCCCGCCACATCTGGAACACCCCGTCCCAGCTTGTTACCAGGATTGACCGAGGGTGGAACGTGAGCCGCGTTTTGCCAGGTTGGGAGCGGGAAAACATCGCTGACACCACCGCCAGTTGCTCCACCATTTGCGCCATCATTCCAGACTACCTCGCTGCTGATAGTGTGGCCTGTTCCGTTCAGGCGCGTACCACCGCAAGCCAAAACATAGGGGCTGGAAGCCGGGAAATCTACGTGGGCCAGTTTGTCATTTACACCGTCCGACGAGCCGTTATCTCCCGACGCGCAACAAACAGTCACACCGAGCGTGGCGGCAGATTGGAAAGCGGTATTAAAAGTTTGCAAAGCCTGGGCCGTCCAGGAAGCTTCGGGGCCACCCCAGCTAATCGAAATCACCGAGGGTTTATGCACATTGTCGTGGATAGCGGTAGTGATAGCGTCCAGAAAGCCCCGGTCAGTGTTGGGCGCAAAATAAACTACGATGTGGGCGGCAGGCGCAACCGCCCCCACTACCTCAATATCCAGCATCACTTCGCCGTCCGGCCCATTGGCACTACCCGTAGGTTTGTTATGGGCTTTATCTACCGAAACCGCCACCACTTTGGGCGAGGTTATACCAAGCTGGCTGAAGTAGGCATTCAAATCCTTGACCCGGTAGCCACCGCCTAGCTCGATGATAGCGACGGTCTGGCCCTGCCCGGTCACTCCAGCAGGGAAATCATATAGTTGAGCTATCTGGTTGGGAGTGTAAGCAATGTTGCCAGCAGCGTGGGGTTGGGCGGCAGCTTGAGCGTGACTTTCCAGCAAGCGAAAATGGGGTTGAGCCTGGGGACGGTCATCGAGGCCAAAAACCCCTTCCACTAGCGGCTCCAGTTCCGATGGCACGTGTACCGCTCCAGTGCGGCCACGATAATTTCCGCCCACGTGTGTGTAATCGGTTAGCTGTACGCCAAAAGCGGTGTTGAGGTCGGCTACGGTGCCGGATAACACGATACTGCGGCGGGGCGCACTGATTTGCACAATATCCAGGTTGTGGGCGTGAGCGAAATCTTCAATTTTAGCTATATCCTGGGGGTCGGCACTGTTAGCAGCCTCGAAGTCGGCCCGACTAACCACCTGACGGGCCTGGGGCAACTGGCTACCCATCGTCTCAAGGGTGCTTGCCATTGGCGAGACCGCATGGCTACGCAAAACCACTGTCACTTCCACTCGTTCTTCGGGATTGGTAGCTCCAACCGCCCGTGCGCCGGGCAAAGGCTGGCGTTCGCTACCGGGAACGGGAACACGACCCTTCGCTGCTTCCATAATCTTGCTCCTTTACATTTAACTTGTAAAAACTCACTATCTTAAACGGACAGTTAGCAAATTATCTGATTGCAAAAAGCGGTGGTGAACTACGAAAAGCTTTGTAACATTATAGGCAAAGGCCAGGCTCATAAAAAACAGACTGAACTCAAACACGAGGAAAAAAGCGGATTTCGGCTTCAAGCACCTCAGAAAGCGTATAGAAGAAAAGGTGGAGATAAGGGGACTCGAACCCCTGACTTTCTGCTTGCAAAGCAGACGCTCTCCCAACTGAGCTATACCCCCATCGGCACAAATCGTACCATACGAAGTTGCGCTTGTCAAGGTTGCTAACATAGTGGCCTTGCAACTGACTGAAAAAATGCTAAAATAACATAGTACATTTCAAGAGCGTCCCAATTTGCTTTGAATAGACATTAGCGGTTTCGGTTAAGGAAGGTTTATGTCCAGGTCGGGTTCAAACCAAAAGCGAAGACCCCAATCCAAATCTGCCCGTTCAACGAGTCGTGCCAGGTCAAATACTAGCAGTTCCCGCCATTTATTGGACGTGGACGGCAGAGTGGTTGCGCCCACTAATAAAAATATCTTTCCGGCAGATAGCGATGCCAGCAGTGAGCTTCCTGACCCTACCACTTCGCTCGAATATAACTTGAGTCAGCCCAACTTAGCCGATGCGGGTCAGCCCAATTTTGAAGCCCAAGCCAGCCAGATTCGTCAGGACACGGAAGCCAAAGATGACCTGGCGCGGCTGACTCGTGCGCCTCTACCCCTACCAGATTCTATCAAAGGGTTCAAGCCGGAACTGCTATTTGGCCTACTGGTGGGCAGTCTTTACGCCTTTGTGACGGTAGGGATATTGGTGGTCAACAACTTCAGAATACCCTGGCTGAATGTGGCAGCAGACCTATTGCTGTTGGCTCTGATAAACGTCCTATTTGTGGTGGGACGTACCCAGCGGATTCGTCGCCGCTACCGTTTTGGTTTGCTGACCGTCCAGATGGCTGCGTGGTTGGCGACGGTGCTAATAATGCCCCGCGACTTTACTATCTTTTTTACCATCATCCCCTTTTACACGCTGATAGCCGAAATTCAGTTTTTGTTCCGCACCCGTATCGCCACCATTACGGCGTTAGGTTGCTGGCTAATCTTACTGGTTGCCCTTGCAAATATCGAAGACCCGATTATTCGTAACGCCATTCCGTTAATCGTAATATTGGCCTCGGTACCGTTTGCGTTTGTGGCCGTGGTAAGCCGCTTTGTGATACGCGAGAGCCGCCAACGCCGCGAACTGATTACGGCCCTTACCCGGCTAAAAGGTTCGGAGGAACGCTATCGTCAGGTGACAGTACGGGCCAATGATGCGATTTACATTTTGGACGCGGACGGGCGGTTTAGCTTTGTCAATCCCAAAATGTGCGAAGTAACTGGCTGGCAAATGAAAGAGCTTTTGGGTCAGCATTTCACCTCGATTTTGCCACCCGAACTGCGGGCCGCTTCGATAGAAGGCTACCAAAGAGCCGAACGCGAACGTCGCACCAGCGATAATACTATCGTGATTGATATTTTGCGAAAAGACAAAAAAACTTTCACAGCGGAAATCAACTCGTCACTAATTTTTGAAGGCGCACAGCTACAAGGCCGGGTGGGAGTAGCGCGTGATATCAGCGAACGCCAACGAATGCGCGAAGAAATGGACAGACGCAACCGCGATTTAACCGCTCTCAACGCGGTGATTGGTACAGCGGGCGGCTCGCTGGAACTGGACAAAGTGCTGAACGATGTGGTAAATACGCTGGTCGAAGTGCTAGGCGCGGACGTGGCTGGTATCACTCTTAAAGAAGAAGGTACACGTCTGCTCAAGGTGGCCGCTTACAAGGGCGCAAGCGATATGGTGGTGCGGGCGGTCACGACAGGAACGAACGATAACAGTATTGGCGCGGGCAATCTGACCCGCAGCGTAGTGGAAAGCGGCGAACCGCTTTTAATCGAGGATATGACCTGTGACCCGCGTGTACCAGTCAGTACGGTGCGCGAAATCGGGCTGCGTTCGTTTGCCGCCGCTCCCATCAAAAGCCGCGACTCGGTGATTGGTGTCCTCAGCCTGATTAGCCATCAACGTCGCGCCTTCGATCAGGCCGATTTGAACTTATTGGCCTCAATCGGTAGCCAGTTGGCCGTTGCCATCGAAAACGCCCGGCTTTATGGCACCTCCTTGAACCAGGTGCGCGAACTGATGTGTCTGGCCGAAATCGCCCGTGCTATCAATCTGTCTCAATCACTCAGTCAAACTTTGAGCGGTATCGCCGAAAGCATCTGTAACACCCTGGACTACGCAGCCGGGGCGGTCTATTTGCTAGACTCCAGCTTGCAGGGCATTACCTCCTATGGCTCTCATTCTTTGCCGGAACGCTTTGTGGAAGACTTGAACAAATTGATGCCGACCTGGGCCAAAAACGGCGGCGGTCACGACTCAAACATTTTCAAGGCTATTCAGACCAAAGCTCCGGCTATCAGCTTTATTGACGAAAACAAAAGCGTCCAGGCCAACCCGCAGTTCCAGGCACTGTTTACAAAGCTGGGCTGGAAAACCATTATCGCCGTGCCGCTTTTGCAAAAGGGCCAGATATTGGGCGTGATTAGCTGTTACAGCCGCGAGGAAACACCGCCGCCCGATAGCGAACTGCGACTTTTGACCACTATCGCCAATCAGACGGTGGTGGCCGTCCAAAACGCCCGCTTGTACCGCGAACAGCAACGTCGGGCCGACCAGTTGCGGGCGGTTAGTGAAATCGGTCAGAAAATCGGCTCTATCTTGAGCGTAGATGAACTGCTGCCCTTTATGACGCGGCTGCTCCACCAAACCTTCGACTATTATCTGGCGGCGGTTTTCTTGCTTGACCAAAACAAGCCGGACGAACTGGTGTTGCGTTCGACGGGTGGTTGGGATAGTCAGTTCCAGCAAAACCCCCGTTACAAGCTGGTTGGTCCGGGCATTTTGGCCTGGGTCACGCGGGCGGGGGTCGCCCAAATCGTGCCGGATGTATCCAAAGACCCGCGTTATTTAGCAGGCCCAGGTATGGAATCGGTGCGGAGCGAACTGACCGTACCAATTCGGGTGGGCGGCGACATCGTGGGTGTGCTGGACGTACAGAGTACGGTTGTCAATGGCTTCGACGAGATTGATATGGCGACGATGACCGTGATGGCCGAACAGGTTGGGATTGCGCTTGCCAACGCCAAACTGTACCAGGAACAACGCCGTCGGGCCGAGCAACTCCGCACAGTCAACGAAATCACTCAAAAAATCGGTGCGATTCTGAGCCTGGAGGATTTGCTGCCTTACGTCACGCGCTTGCTGTGCGATAATTTTTGTTATGACCACGCTTCGATTTTCCTGGTGGACGAGCCGAGCAACCAGCTGGTTTTAACGGCCCTGACCGACATCCACGCTGAACACGTGACCGATGGCTGGGTGGGTGAACGCATTGACTTGAACGAGTCCAGCATCGTAACGCAAGCGGCCAATACTGGGCAATCGCTGTTGGTAAATAACGTTCGGGAATGGTACAAAATGGAGTTGCACCCTCCCTACGATTTGAACGGCCAGACTACTGCCGAGCTTTGCGTGCCGATTCGTTCGGGCGGCGAGGTGGTGGGAGTGTTGGACATCGCCAGCCATCAGCTTAATACTTTCGACGAAACAGACCGGGCGACCACGCAAACTCTGGCCGACCAGGTGGGTATCGCTATCGAAAACGCTCGCCTTTATACCGAACTCAACCGGATTGTAGAGCAACTCAAAGCCGCCAACAACGATTTGGAGGAAGCCACCCGCCATAAGTCCGAATTCCTGGCAAATATGAGCCACGAACTTCGCACCCCTCTAAACGCCATTATCGGGTTTAGCGAAGTGTTGCAAGACCAGATGTTTGGCGACCTCAACAATAGACAGTCCCGCTATGTCGGCAACATTTTGACCAGTGGCCGCCATTTGCTCAATCTCGTCAACGATGTGCTGGACTTGTCCAAAGTCGAGGCGGGCAAGATGGAGTTACACCCCGAAGCTTTCGCGGTCAACGAAGCGATTGGCGATGTAGAAAACATCGTGATTGGTATGGCGAACAAGAAACGCCTGACTTTGAGCAGAGAATTAGAGGCCGAGCTACTTCCAATCACGGCGGACAAAAGCAAATTCAAGCAAATCTTGTATAATCTTTTGTCCAACGCGGTCAAGTTTACACCTGAAGGCGGGGCGATCACAGTTTTCAGCCGTTTGCAAACCTCCACCTCGGAGCAGACTTTCCTGGAAGTAAGCGTGGCAGATACGGGCATCGGTGTCCGGCGCGAAGACCAGGAGCGTATTTTCGAGGAGTTCCGGCAGGTGGATAGCAGCTATTCGCGCCAATTCCAGGGGACAGGTTTGGGTCTGGCCCTCAGTCGGCGGCTGGTAGAGCTACACGGCGGCAAACTGTGGGTGGAAAGCGAACCGGGACGCGGCAGCACCTTTACTTTTTCGCTCCCTCTTGCGCCCTCCGAAAATAAAGCCAATGGTTGAAACTCGCTAAAGGACACCGATGGTTGATTAAAATTAGCAATGAGAGACACCGATGGATGAATCCATTGGTGCTGCATCCCTTGTGTTTAGCCAGCCATTTCCAGGTCAAGTTCTTGTGGGACATTGCTCCGCCAATGGACTGCCCTAGTGTTGGTGGGACATTGCTCCCACCCAGGGGGTACCCGTGGACAATCCGGGAACGATAAAACAGCAAGAGTGTGGCCTTTTCACCTGATGGAACGTTATTAGGGGATTGTGCTAGTTGTCACCCTGAACGGAGGCGATGCTGCGTGAAGGGTCTGTTAGGTCTTAGCGAATTTGAACAGACCCTTCCTTCGTCAGGGTGACAACTAGCACAACCCCCTATTAGCAACTGGCTCTAGTGATGCAACCATAAAATTGTGGCAACTGAAATATTCGGATTAGTGTCCCGTCTCCCGCCTCAAGGTCGCGGCCAGGGTGAGAGCCACGCCGAGAAATAGGACGTAACCGCCCGCGACTTTGATACCGTCCAGAGCCGCCACATTTTCGATTACAGCCACTATCAAGAGCGTGATAGCCACGCCGATTAGAATAATCCAATCGCCTACGAAAAAGTTAAAAACCGCTTTCAAAAAGCCAGTGACTGCACTCATTATTGCAACTCCTCCTTACGCAAAGGCCGCACCGGGTCGCGCTGGTCTGCCGCTACCTCGATGGCAAAAGCGGCGGCTTTGCTGGGCTGACTGGCTTTGCGGGCCTGACCTTGAGGCCGCAACCACGCTACTAACGCCCCGCTCATCAGCAAATTGGCGGCAATCAGAGCCAGCAAGAACAGGTCTGCACCCGGCCACTCTATCCCCAAACCTTCGCCGCCCCAAAAAATACCGAAGCTGGTCAACATAATGCCCACCACAAACTTGAGAGTGTTTTCCGGTACGCGGGTCAACGGGCCACGTATTGCCACGCCCGCCCCGATTACCAGAATGCCAGCCAGGGTCGCCCCCAACGCCGCACTCAGCAACGTACCACCCTTATCTGCGTTGTTGGTAGCGGACGAGCTACCCACGCTGATAACGATAAAGGCCACCTCCAGCCCTTCCAGCAACACGCTTTTGTAGCTGGTAGCAAAACCGAAGCCATTTATTTTGTTGGGCAAAGCTTCGCCCCGCGCCCGCAACGCCTGCATTTCTTCTTCATAAATCGCTTCTTCATCGTGCAGAGCTTTGAGGCCGCTATAGCGCAAGATGGATTTCTTGAGCCACTTCATGCCAAAGAGTATCAAAATCACCCCGACTATTAAGCGCAGGGTTTCGATTGGCACAAACTGAACCAGGGCCGTGCCGAAAACCGCCACCAACGCCGCCAAAGACAGAGCGGCTGCCGCCGCTCCCCACAAAGCGGTACGCCAGTTGATAGTTGCGCCTACCACCAGCACGATAGTCAAAGCCTCGACAAATTCGACCACGGAAGCCAAAAATGTGGAAAGAGCCGAAGACCATATCATCTAGGCAAAATTCCCTTCTTAAAGGTTTTTTTGTAGTAACTACTCAATCAGGGAGAAAAGTAAGGAAGAAGGGGATTTTTCAGCGGCCACCCCCACGCCCCGCACTGGGCGTTCCCCGTGACCACCTGAGTAGTTACTTCTTGTAAGCGGCGCGTCCCCACGCCCGCTATGCTGCCAAATGCACAACCTATGCCAGCGCGTCCCCGCGCCGCCTACAACTTGTTTGAAAGTATTGCATCAAAACTACTGCTTGCGTTCAGTTTTAGGTTGCGGTTGAGCCTGTCTTTGATTAGGGATGGGTTGTTGCTTGCCACTAGGGAGGCTGGCCGGATTTTCTTTACCTCCACTGCCTAATGCGCCCGCCTCTTTTTGGGTGGTTGGCCCGCCTTCCGGGTCGCCGCCATCGTTATTAGCAAAAATGCCTGGGAAAACCCGATTGATACCCGATGCTGACTCCATAAACACCGCCGGGCCACCTGCCTGCCCAATTTCCTTGAGAGCTTCGATATAGCGATACTGCAAAATCTGGTCAGGATTGAGACCCAACGCATTTTTTACTTCCAGGTGACTGAGCGTGTCAATATTACGTAAGCGGGCCTGGGTCTGCGCCCGGCGTTCGGCGGTCAGGAACATCCGGATATTTTCGTCCAACTGCAAACCAAAAAGATTGACCGCAGTAATTTCCACACCGTATTCCAGAGTGATGCGCTCTAAAAGCTGGCGGGTATAGTTGCCAATTTGCTTGAGGCCGCTACCCTGTCGCTCCACCCCCAAAATATCTTTTATCAGGTCAAGCTTGCCAAAAAAGTTATAGACAATAGCCGTCGCTTCTTTACGGGTCTTTTCTTTCCAGTCGTCCACGGCGTAGTAAGCGTTGTAAACGGCGTTCGGCTCTACGTCCAGGCGTTCGCGGCGCACCCGTTGATTGCTGCCGTCTCCCAAATCCACCCGCCGTCGCACAATCCGGTAGCTCAAATCCATACTGATGCCAATGGCAATACCGCCCCGCGTGGCAACCTGGTCAAGCGGCAATGTTTCGGTAAACTCGCGCAGTTCGATAACGGCCACCAATTCGTCTATCATCGGGA
The DNA here is from genome assembly GCA_038207455.1 of Chloroflexia bacterium. Lineage (GTDB taxonomy): Bacteria > Chloroflexota > Chloroflexia > Chloroheliales > Chloroheliaceae > JBBQZT01. The sequence continues at coordinate 15,825 of JBBQZT010000044.1, read as the reverse complement.
CTAAGAAATGACGACCTGGCGGCAACACCCGCAAAAAATTGCCCTGGCGTTCCACCAAGCCAGCATAACCTTCTTCGACCTTGTGGAAACTACGGGCGAGAACAGCGATAGTTCCCCCAATTATACCCACCAGAAAAAGCGTAAAGCACAAAAACGGCAGAAAACCCATACCTCTTACCTTTTCACAATTTTTTGCTTCTATTCCGAGCCAGTTTGCAACCCGAAAATGTTACGTCAAGTTGCCATTTCGAGTATAGCAGATATTTCGTCAAGTTGCACTATCCAATGAGGCCAATTTCTCCTAATTCTTGTGTTGTCACCTTCTAAGCTTTTGCTGCAAAAAAACTAGCTGTTCCGGCGATATTTTCCTGACCCATTCGGGTTGCTGCAAAATCCAGTTGTCCCAATGCAACGTGCCGTTTGAGCCTTCGGCGAAGGGAGCGTAATCTTTTTGACTCCTTAGATTGGCCCGGTTGAGCGGGGTGTAAATCAACCAGAGACAAAGCAGACTCGCCACCACAAGCGGCCAGAAGCTTGCGCCTCCAATTCGCTGCTGGATAAAATCATAGCCGCCCCACACCGCCCCACCCACCATCAAAGCGTAGCCAAAAGCGGGGGTGTAAAGCACGCGCAAGTTGATACCATAACTGGTTTTGAGCAAAGAAAGCGGCAGACAGGCCAACAATACCCAGCCCAAGCCAACAAAAAATAGCTGCCAGCCGCCTATCAGTTTCAAAGGGTAGCCTTTGAAAAGCTGCCTACCCCGCCAAAGTAAAAATCCAGCTAAAACCAGCAACAGTAGAATAGTAAGCAGGGTATCAAGGCCATTTTTGCTTCTGGCCGGATCGCCCACCAAAAAGTCAAAACCGTAAAAGGTTTGGGTAACAGCCTGGGTGTAGCCTTGCCACAAATCCGCTATGCTCAAATCGCCCGCACTATGGATAACCAGCGTTCGCAAGCATAGATACAATCCAGTGATAATAAAAGGTAGCCCAAAAACCAACCCTTGCCGCCAACCTATCCGCCGCTCGGTATAAACCCAGGCCCACCACACCCACAACGCGGGCAGAACCACACTGGTTTCCTTGCAGCCCAACGCCAATAGCAAAGCCAGATTTGCTATTAAATAATACATTTTGGTTTGCCGTGTCCAAAAAAGTGCAAAAAACAGCAGGCTGGCTAACATAAAGAGCAAGGCCAGGCTATCGCTGCGCTGGCTAATCCAAACTACGGTAGCTGTACTGTTGGGGAGTGTCACCAAGAAAACCACCGCCAGCAACGCCACCAGCCGATTGACCCCGCACACCCGCCCAAAGCTATAACCCAGCAAGGCCACGCCCATCTCCAGCAGCAGATTGGTTAGATGGTAGCCCCACGCCCCCAAACCCCATAGAGCGTAATCGAAAGCGAAACTCAGGGCGGTAAGCGGGCGGTAATATTCCGGTTCGAGATGCAACGGATCCCACGTACCGACAAACGTTCCCGCTATCTGCCCAAATGTCCAGGGCCGTGCGATACCATAATCGTCCCAATAAAAACCGTAGCTTTGCTCGAAAACCCGACTATACTGCGCCCAAACCGCCACCCCCACCACCAAAATCGGCAAACCAAACTTTATAAGATAAAACCAAATGCTAGATTTTTGATAAGAGTTGACCGCTCGTTTTCTGGATTGTACCAGGAAGCCACCGTTGATTTGCCAACTCTTTGAGGCCGAATTTGTATGAGGTACAGAGAACAATTTTGAACCGAAAGCCAGCCCCAAAACCAGGCAGATTGCCGCCAATGCGTACCAACCCAAAGCTGCCTGGGCCTCTACTCGGTCAAAATTCCAACCCAAAACCAGTACCACCACCGGAGCAACCGCAAAGCTGGTATAGCCAACTCCGGTGCGAATAGAGGATTTTTTGGTTGGGAACAAGCGGGTGGCGGCCCAAAACAACGAGACTACAATTAACCATGCTGACAGCCACAGAGTTAAAGGTGGGGCAGGGGCAGCGACTTCAGTCAGCCGGGCAATAGCTACCCCTACCTCACGTTGACCATCTTTGGTAGGCTGGGACGCAGTTGGCGCAACTTTGAGTTCTAGTGTGCCACCCGTCCATTCCCACTCTTCCGGTACGTCCAGGCTGTATTGCCTGAAATCGGGGGTGATTTGGAAGCTGCGTATAAGCTGCTGGTTGTAAAAAACCTGGACGGTTGGATAAGGTATATCAGGCGGGCCGGGGGCGGCTAACTCGATAGCCAGGTGGCGCGGTAACAGGGTAGAGGGTAATTGGACATTGGCCTGGGCTGCCGTCCAACGATAAACCTGACCCGTATTACTTTGTTCGTTATCGTAAAAACCAGTGGTGTAGCGCGGATTATACTGGTCATCGAGGATAGGCAGCGAGAAGCTGTTGGAACGAACCAGATAGGGCAGCCAGACCAGGATTAGGGCTAAAACCAGAGCCAAAAGAAACCAACCTGTCAACCATATAGCTTTTCGTAATGACGAAATCGGCATTAAGTAGTCAGTCAAGTTAGTCCTGTCATTACTGTGAGACATTGCTCCGCCAATGGACTGCCCTAGTATTTGTGGGACATTGCGCGGGTACCCCCTGGGTGTGGTTGCCGCCAATGGACTGTCCCTGTAGTCTGTGGGACATTGCTCCGCCAATGGACTTATGCTTCCTGCAAATAGGCTAAATCGGGTGAAGACCGGTAAATTCCAAACCCAGCGTCTCGTCCCAACCCATCATCACGTTCAAAGCCTGTACGCCGTTGCCGCTTGCTCCCTTGACCAGATTATCTATCGCGGCAATTACGACTAGACGGTTCGTGCCTTCTTCCTTTTCAAAACCGATGTCGCAGTAGTTCGAGCCGCTCAAAATCTTGGGTTCGGGATAACGATAGATACCTTCTTTGGTCTTGACGATACGCACGAACGGCTCTTGAGCATATTCCTGGCGATAGATTTTCCAGATGTCTTTTTCCTGCAAATCTTCTTTCAGGAAAACGTGGGCCGTCGAAAGGATACCGCGCACGGCCTCAATCGAGGTGGCCGAAAAGAAGACTTGCGGCCTGACCCCGAAATTTAGCTCTTGCACCATCTCGGCGGTGTGGCGATGACCTGTTGGTTCATACGAACGAAATGAACCGCTGCGTTCGGCGTGATGGCTGGCAAGCGAGGGCTTATTGCCCAAAGCCGAACTGCCCACCTTACCTTCAACAATCACTCGGTCAGGCTCAACCAGCCCGTGCTTGAAAAGCGGCATTAACCCCAAAATCGCGGCGGTTGCCAGACAGCCCGCCCCCGTTACATAGCTGGCTTCGCGTAGTTGTTCACGATGCAGTTCAGGGATACCGTACACAAATTTAGCCAAAAATTCGGGGTCAGTATGGGCGTGACCGTACCAGCGCGGGTAATCGGCCACATTACGCAACCGAAAGTCCGCCGACAAGTCAATAATTCGCGGCGCATACCCGGCGTACTCGCGGATTTTACCCATTGCTTCGCCGTGCGGCAGAGCCAGAAATAACACATCGCTGGCTTCTAGCTGGCTACGACTGACGAACTTTAGCTCGGTACGTTTGCGTAAGTTCGGGTGAACCGAATGTACGAACTTTCCGGCCTGACTTTCGCTCGTGACCTGACCAATTTCGACCTGGGGGTGGCCCAACAATAAACGGACGAGCTCGCCGCCCGCATAGCCGCTCCCTCCCACAATGCTAACTTGTAGCTTTGACAATATTTTCCTCAAGTTTTTAGCAAGTTTTCAGTAATCAGCCGTCAGTTTTCAGTCAAAACATCAGCATAAAAACTGACAACTGATTACTGATTGCTGCCCACTTCCAAAGCATAATCCACAATGCGGGCCGGAATGTTTACGCCTGTCGTGTCTATGCTGTTGCGGAATTCCATTGTGTAGTTGACTTCGATTACTAGCAAACCCCGGTCTGCGCTTTCTACCACGTCCACCGCTACCACTCCACCCCCAACGGCCCTGGCAGCCCGCACACATATATCGTTAAGTTCGGGTGTGACCGGACAATTGCTGGCCTGACCACTGCGGGCCGTATTGGTGATCCAGTGTTCGCTGCGGCGATAGATGGCCGCAATGGTTTCGTCACCGACCACAAAAGCCCGAATATCACGCTGCGGTTTTTGGATATATTCCTGGATATAGAAAAGGCTATGCTCGTAGTTACCTAAAGTTTCTTTGTGTTCCAAAACAGCTTCGGCGGCTTCACGGTCATTCAGCTTGGCAATCAAGCGACCCCAACTCCCGACAGGCGGTTTGACTACGACGGGATAGCCCATTTCTTCCATCGCGGCCAAAGCCGACTCGCGGGTAAAAGCCAGTTTGGTTACGGGCGAAGGCACATCGGCGTGAAAAAGAGCCTGGGTGGTCAAAAATTTGTTGCCGCAGGTGTTGGACACCTCATAAGTATTGACCGTTTTGATACCCCAATCGTTCAAGATTTTGAGGGAGTAAAGGGCGCGGCTGTGACTGATACAGCGTTCCAACACCACATCGTAGTCGAAAGGCTTTGCTTCCAAATTGAAAACAAGTTCGCGGTCATCCAGTCTATCGAAGGGTAGGCCGCGCTTCTCAAACTGCTCGAACAACAGCTTTTCCTCGACGCGCACCCGCGATAGCAACATGGCAATTTTAAGATTTGGCTTACTCACTATTGCTACTCGCCCCAATCTTCTTCTTCTTCAGGTGCGAGAGCCAGTTCCATCGGGCTGACGCTCATCACTTCCAGGTCAGAGCCACAATCGCTGCACTGCACAATCTCGCCTTTTTCGACCTTCGCACCAAGCTCCACTTCCGCGCCACATTCCGGGCAGGCGGCTTTCTCTGCTACTGCTGATGCCATTTTCTTTATTTTCTCCCGTTTTAATTATAAGGTTGCCAGAAAGTATTATCACTGCCCACCAGATTGGACAGCGCGAAAATCCTAAAATAAAAAACGACACTTCCCCTTCCCTTTAAGCAGGTCGGCCAGCAATGTGGGCCGCAGGGGAAGCAGGACATAAGTGCCGTCACCAAACGCTTTTTATGTCACTTTTATGATTTTTTCCAGACCAACTCTGTTTTCAGTGTCCAATTTTACAACAGGCCCCGCTCCGTGTCAAATGCAGACAAATCAGGCGGTGCCTAAATCAGCCGAGGCACCCGTTCAGAATGATAATGCGAGTCCGACCCTGCAACGACCCCTGGCCTTAAAGCAAAGAGTCATCGCGGTAAAAGCGGGTAAGTGCTATAATAGGGGTTGCCAAATAAATCAAAATCAAACAAAATTTATAGAGGAGCTTATTAAAAATGCTTACCGACACAATTAGCGAAGAACAGGTCATGCGGGCCTTGTCAACGGTGCAAGAACCGGAGCTTGGTGGCGACCTGGTCTCACGCCGTATGATTAAAAACGTGGCAATTGATGGTGTTAAAGTCAGCTTCACTGTCGTGCTGACGACCCCGGCCTGTCCCCTCAAAAACCAGATTGAAAGCGAATGTCGGGCTGCCGTGATGAAAATGGTGCCGGGTGTGGCCCAGGTCACAGTCAGTTGGGACTCGAATGTGACAGGCGGACGCGGTAACGCTGTTGGTGGCGCACCTGCTCAACCTTTGTTACCCGATGTCAAAAATATTATCGCGGTATCCAGTGGCAAGGGCGGTGTAGGCAAATCTACGGTTAGCGTCAATCTGGCCTGCGCTTTGGCCCAGACTGGGGCAAGGGTGGGTCTTTTAGATGCAGATATTTACGGCCCGAACGTGCCGATTATGATGGGCAGCCAGGAACGTCCCAAGATGGCGAACCCTAACCAGATTGCCCCCCTCGAAGCGCACGGGGTCAAAATGATGTCTATTGGTTTCTTAGTACCAGCAGGCCAGAGTATGACCATGCGTGGGCCGATGGTTCACGGCGCGTTGCAACAACTGATGCGCGACGTAGCCTGGGGCGAACTCGACTACTTTATAGTAGATATGCCTCCCGGTACGGGTGACGCGCAGCTAACTATTACTCAATCCGTCCAGCTAACGGGGGCAATTATCGTGACTACGCCGCAGGACGTGGCTTTGGGCGATGCTATGCGCGGTCTGGCGATGTTCCAGCAATTGCACGTACCGATTTTGGGCGTAATTGAAAATATGAGCTACTTCATTTGCCCTCACTGTGGGATGCGTACCGAGATTTTCGATCACGGCAACGCCGAACGCGAGGCCAAACGTCGCAACCTGAATTTCCTGGCCGAAATTCCGCTCGATACTGCCGTGCGAATCGGTGGCGATACAGGTATGCCGATTGTAGTGAGCGACCCCGAAACGCCTGTCGCTCAATCACTCAAAAAAGCAGCCAGCGCGGTAGCCGCCCGCATTTCGGTCTTAGCAAACCGCAAGTTGCCAGTTATCAGGTAATAGCTATCAACAGGCAGTTAGCGAATTTTCAAAAGGTTGGCAAAGCTTGACAAGGTTAGAAAGTGGAGAGGTAGTTAGTATGACAAGCGCAACTGCACCGCTTGCAAAAGCCCGCATCAAAGTCAAACAAGGTTACGACACAGACCGGGAATATCTGCTGGAGGGAGAGGAAATGGGTCACACTATCGCCCACGAAACTGTCATCTTTTATCTTTGTCTGGTGCTGACCCACTACTACCGAGGCCAACAAGTGGGTGTAGCAAAAGATGTGGAACTTAGCCTGCCAGCCAACCCAGAACTGGAAAAAGATAGTCAGCATATTTACAAGTGTCCCGACATCAGTGCAATAGACGGGCTGGTAATCAGCGAAACCAACCCTTTAGCTCGTTACGAAATTGGGCCAACCAAACCCGCTCCTCGCATTGCCTTTGAAATAGCCAGCAGTGAGACCTGGCAAACAGATTTGAACCAAAAGCCGGGCGTTTACGCGAAGATGGGCATCAAAGAATACTTTACCTTTGACCCATTAGGAGTGTGGACGCGCGACTGGCGCAAGAAAGGGTCGTTATTAGGTTGGAGGTTAGACCCAGCGACACGGCAGCCCATCGCAATCATACCAGACGGGGACGGACGGTTATGGAGCAACGAACTGGCAAGCTGGTTCGCGGTGCAACCAGACAAGACCTTGCGCCTGTTTGACCGAGAAGGGAAGCTGCGTCTCACTCCAGAACAGTATCTTGCTGAACAAGTCACCAAAAGGGAGCAGGAATTGGAAGCGGAGAAGCGACTTACTCAAAGTCAGGCCGAAAAGTTGAACCGTCTAGCTCAACGTCTGCGGGAAATGGGCCAGAACCCCGACGCGGACGAATAACCGTTAAGTTTAAGTTAATTGGCTATCTGCCCGAAGTATCTTCTAAATAAGTCGGGGGAAAAACAGCTTTTCTGACTAGGTTGAGGGAAAAACGTTAGCATTGAGCTAATTCTCCCCAACTTATTTAGAAGATACCACTATTTACGACAAAGGACGGCTAGGAGATTACAGTTAAGGTTAATATTTAGTAACTACTCAGGCTGCTTGTAGGAGGCTGCTCCGTCAGCCGATGGTTTTGGTTCTAAATGCCAAGATACATCGGCTGACGGAGCAGCCTCCTACAAAAGACAAGTTAGGGCTGAGTAGTTACTAAAAATATTATTTTGATGGTTTGGAGGAAAATTAGCTATGGCAGATAACATTGTGAAAACCAAACAAGGTGCGGTTCGTGGCATCAATTCCGAAGGAGTAATGGCTTTCAAAGGTATTCCCTACGCTGCGCCGCCCTTTGGCCCTAACCGTTTTTTGCCTCCTCAGCCCGCTTCTGGTTGGGAAGGTGTGCGTGAGGCTAATGCTTTTGGCCCAACCGTCCCCAAACCGCCTTATTTCCCGCCCTTCGATAAGCTACTACCAGAGCCAGTTATCGAAGGTGAGGACTGTTTGAACTTAAACGTCTGGACACCGAATTTGGGTGCGTCCGGCTTGCCTGTAATGGTCTGGATACATGGCGGGGCTTTTGCGAACGGCACTGGCGCGATAGATGCTTATGACGGCGCACGCTTTGCCCGCGATGGTGTGGTATGCGTTACCATTAACTACAGGCTCGGTGCAGACGGCTTTCTTTTCGTAGGTGACGGCGACTCAGCTAATCGGGGTATCCTTGACCAGATAGCAGCCCTGGAATGGGTGCAGGCCAATATCGAAGCGTTTGGCGGAGACCCTGTCAGTGTCACCATTTTTGGCGAATCGGCTGGGGCAATGAGCGTGACCACGCTGCTTTCGATGCCACGCGCCGAGGGTTTGTTCAGGCGGGCAATTGCCCAAAGCGGGGCGGGACACCACGCAATCTCGGCTGCCACTGCCCAAAAAGTGGCTCGATATTTGGCCGAAAAGCTTGAGGTTGAGCCTACGAGTGCCGCGATTATAGCCGTACCCCTTGCCAAACTCCTCCAGGCCCAAGTCGAATTAAGCACAGATGCCTTCCAAAACCCTGACCCGCAACGTTGGGGCGAGGTGGCCGCTAATTTGATGCCTTTTGAGCCGGTCATTGACGGCGATATCATCCCTGCTATGCCGATTGTCCGCATCGGGGGTGGCGCAGGCGCAAATGTTGATATTTTGGTTGGCAGCAACGCTGACGAGGAACGCCTGTTTATGGTTCCCAACGGTGTCATCAATTATATCAACCAGGATATTCTGCACGGGACATTAGCCGCTTATGGCTTGCCCGTCGAAAAGACGTTGGAAGCGTACCGGGCCAATCATCCCGATGCTTCGCCCGGCGATTTGATGGAAGCCATTGTCACCGACTGGTTCTTCCGTATCCCCGCCATCAGGTTAGCCGAAGCGCATAGTACGGGCAGTGGTAGCACTTATATGTATGAGTTCGCCTGGAAGTCGCCTCAGTACGATGGTAAGTTAGGAGCTTGCCACGCCCTGGAAATTCCTTTCGTCTTTGACACGCTTGACCGCGAAGGCTACGAAGAAATGTTTGGCGCGGCCCCGCCACCGCAGGAGTTGGCTGACGCAATGCACGCGGCCTGGGTTGCCTTCGCCAAGCACGGAGACCCCGGTTGGCCTAAATATGACCAGGAGCAACGCACCACGATGGAATTTGGTCCGACTTCACAGCTAGTAAACGACCCACGAGCCGAGCAGCGCAAGTTATGGGAGGGTTTGCGTTAAATGAGCAGCGAAAACAAAGACCTGGTGCTTTACGGTGCCAATTGGTGTCCCGATTGCAAACGCTCCAAGAAGTTTTTGAACGAGCAGCGTATTCCCTATCAATATATTGACATTCAGAACGACGAAGCGGCCCAGAAAACCGTTCAGGATTACAACAATGGTAAACAAATTATCCCCACCATTGTTTTCCCCGATGGCAAAGTTTTGATAGAGCCGAGCAATGCGGAACTGGCAAAAGCTCTTGACCTGAAAACTATTGCCAGCCGCAAATTTTACGATTTGATTGTAATAGGCGGTGGCCCTGCCGGGTTGACAGCAGCAATTTACGCCGCCCGCGAAGGCATCGAAACTTTGGTTATCGAAAAGAGCGGTTTGGGCGGGCAGGCGGCTATCACCGAACGGCTGGACAATTACCCTGGTTTTGCTGAAGGCATTACCGGAGCGGAGTTTGCCGAGCAGTTGAGCAAGCAAGCCAGCCGTTTCGGGGTCGAACTGCTGGCGGCTCAAGACGTAACCTCAATCGGTGCGTGCGATGACATGGTGTGTGGCAACAATGGACAACCGCCCGCGCAGACCTGGGTACGTACCGAAAGCGGTCAGCAATACGAAGCGAAAGCCGTTTTGATTGCGACAGGCAGCAGCTATCGCCGTTTGAATGCCGATGGCGAAGAAGATTTTATCGGGGCGGGGGTGCATTTTTGCGCCACCTGCGACGGCCCGTTTTACAAAGGTAAACCCGTGTATGTAGTGGGTGGCGGCAACAGCGCGGCGGAAGAAAGTATTTTCCTGACCCGTTTCGCCAGCCAGGTTACGCTTTTGGTACGACGTAACGCCCTGAGTGCCAGCAAAGTGATAATAGACAAAATCGGCAGTCTCAAAAATCTGGACGTGCGTTACAACACCGAAATTAAGACCTTTGAAGGCAAGCACAAGCTCAAAGCGGTCAAGGTTTTGAACAACAAGACGGGCGAAACTACCGAGGAAAACCCGGCGGCGGTCTTTGTGTTTGTCGGGCTTGACCCCAACACGGGCTTTTTGAAGGGTGGCCCGGTCAAGTTGGACGCATACGGTTTTATTACCACCAGCCGCACGCTCGAAACAAATCTGCCAGGCGTATTTGCTGCCGGGGATGTGCGCCAGGGTAGCACCAAACAGGTTGCCAGTGCGGTTGGAGAAGGCGCAACTGTCGCCTTGATGATACGCGAATACCTTAAAGAAAACGCCGATTTGGAAGATAAAGCCCAGTTTATCGAAGAAGATACGGCGTTAGTAGGTTAAAGGGTTTGTGCAATAGATAGTCAGCAATTAGCCAAAAAGAACCCAAAGAAGTGGGTGCAACCTGTAATGTACCAAGAATCCAGACAACCAATTAAACCAAAATCCTGAAACTGATAAACTGTCTGTAATTTTTTCCTCACGGCCCGCGTTGTAAAGATAAGTGAAGCCAGCATAACCAAATTGGCTAATTCTTATCTCTCCCGCGTGTGGCCGTTTTTGCTTTTGAATTAATGTGATTGAGGAAAAAATTATGCAGACGAATATGCCCTCTAATTTTAGCCGCCGCCGCTTTTTGAAGGTGGCCGGGACAGTCGCCGGAACCACCGCCCTAGTGCCGCTGGTGGGGGCTTGTACCGACCAAAACCAGGCCACATCCACCCCCGGTGCGCCTACTGCTGGCCCAACTGGTACAAATATCACCGCCACCGGGACGGCGGCCCTGCCCACTGCCGTGCCACCCACCGTTATGCCAATTGGTCAGCCTTTAGATAGCTATCTGGCTGTCGCGCCCGCCACTATGCGCCTGGGTCAAACCGAAAAAGTATCCGTGACCTTGTTTGGGGGTCAGAACCTGGCTACCGATAACGTGTATCTGCGGTTGCTCCAAAAAAACGGTCAGCAGGTCGCCACCGTTTCGTCTCTGGTGCAGGGGCGAGCCGATTTGTCGCTGGATTTGCCCGCGTCGCTGACCGAAGGCGATTACACCTTGCAATTGCAAACCGCCAACTTCCAGGCTCAATCCCCCGTGCGCGTCGAACAAAGCCTGATTGTGCTGCTCCAAACCGATAAGCCGATTTACAAGCCCGGTCAGATTGTCCACATTCGGCTGCTTACGCTTGACCCGGCCCTGAAACCCGTGCAGCCGACGGTCATTGTCGAAGTAACCGAGGCTAAAGGCAACAAGATTTTCAAAAAAACTGTCCAGACCGACGCTTACGGTATGGCGACTATGGATTTGCCGCTTTCCAACGAGCCAAATTTGGGAGCGTGGAAAATTACTGCCGCGTTGCCGGGCAACACGCCCAAAGTCAAAAACCAGTTGGATATTCAGGTAGATAAATATGTTTTGCCCAAATACCAGATTGACATAACGCTGGATAAAGACTGGTTGCTGGCCGACGAGAAAGCCAGTGGCAAAGTTAAGGCCGAATATAGCTACGGTAAACCTGTCCAGGGCGAACTTGAAATCCGAGCCAGCAAGTACGTGGGCAACTGGCAGGAATTCGCGCATATCACCAAGCCGTTGGACGGGCAGACGACATTCGAGTTGCCCGCCGTACAGTATGTGGCGGGAGTACCAGCGTCAGGCGGGCAGGGCAATGTGCGCCTGGACGTGACGGTGCGCGAACACGCGACGGGTTACGAAGAAAAAAATAGCCGCTTGCTGACCGTCGCCACCGCTCCACTTACCCTCAAAGTTATTCCCGAAAGCGTGATTTTCAAGCCGGGTCTGCCCCTTTCGCTGTTGGTGGTGGGCCAGACACCCGACGGCAAACCCACCGATACGGATGCCACACTCTCGGTTACTTATACCAAAAGCGATATGAGTTCTAACACCGAGAGGCAGGAAGTAACCATCAAGCAAGGTTTGGGGACGCTTAAAATTATGCCGCCCGCCACCGCCATTTCGTTAGTGGTAGGGGCTTTCAACAACACTAAAGGCAAACAGGCTTATACCTCACTGGTAATGCAGGCGGCTTCTTCGCCCAGCAACACCTTCGTGGCGGTGCAGCAGGTGGGCAGTGCCGCGCTCAAGGTTGGTGATACGGCCAAATTTAAGATTATCACCACCCAGCAAGCCGCCAACTTCTATTATGAAGTGACGGCGCGGGGAACGCTGGTTTTTTCCAGCTATAGCAATTCGCCCGACCTGGAATTTATCCTCACGCCCGCGATGGCCCCGACAGCCCGTTTGCTGGTTTATCAAATCTTGCCGAATGCCGAAGTAGCCGCCGATTATTTGCCCTTCGCGGTGACAGCCAGTTATCCGCACCAGATCGCCGCCACTTTTGACCAGACCAGCCTTGAACCGGGCCAAAAAGTAACGGTAAATGTGCAAACGCAGGGAACGGCAAAAGTAGCTCTGGCTGCCGTGGATCGTTCGGTGTTCATTCTGGCTGAAAACCGTCTGAATCTGGCTCAGGTTTTTGCCGAACTGGAAAAGCTATATCAGAAGCCGCAAGTCGAGCTAGAGTCGGCCAGCCCGATTGCTGGTGGCCCGGTCAACGGTGGGGCCAGGCAGAATGGCGCAGCTGTCGCTCCAGTCAATGGCGGAGGGATGGGCCAGAACAGCAATAAAATTTCTACCCTGAGTACGCAGGAGATTTTTGGCAGCGCGGGTATGATTATTTTGAGCAACAAAAGCGTACCACAGGGCAAAGATTATCAACGTTACAGTACAGCTTCGGGCGTTATGCCAATACCAGCCGCAGTCGGTGCAGCAATGACAACCTCGGCAGCAGCTACCACTGCTGCTGCAATGAATGCGGCGGCGACAACTACAGCCGCCGCAGGGTCGGCAGCCAATAAAAGTGCCGATAACGGTCTGGCTGAAGTCCAGCACGTGCGCCAGTTTTTCCCTGAAACCTGGGTCTGGACAGACGTACAAACCGACACGGCGGGCAAAGCTACTCAAAATCTGACCGTCCCCGATAGTATCACCACCTGGATGCTTAACGCCGTCGCCATCTCGCCAACTGCCGGGTTGGGTGTAGCCGAGGCCCAACTCCAGGTTTTGCAGCCGTTCTTTGTGCAACTCGCTCTGGTTTATGCCGCCATTCGGGGCGAACAGTTCCCCGTCAAAGTCGCGCTTTACAACTATACCAACCAGTCCGAAGATTTCAAGGTGGAGCTTGAAAGCGGCCAATGGTTCGATTTGCTTGACCAGAACAGCAAGACAGTGACAGTCGGGCCGGGCGATGTAAATGGAGTGAGTTTTAATATCAAGCCGACAGGTTTGGGAGTGGGCCAGCTTAAAGTCACGGCGCGTTCGCGCACACGGGCCGATGCCATTGTCAAAGATTTGCTGGTTGAGCCGGAAGGTGTGCAGCGCGAAACGGTAGAAACGTTGGTGGTATCGGCAGGCCAAAGCTACGAAATGGATATGAGCGTACCGGACGGCGACGGCTTGATTGCAGGTTCGGCCCGCACTTATCTGGCTTTGACTGGTAACTATCTGGCTCAAACTATGGCCGGGCTGGAAAGCTTGTTACAAATGCCCTACGGTTGCGGCGAACAAAATATGCTGCTGTTTGCTCCAGACGTGGCGGTGTCCCAATATCTCAAGGAAACGGGCCAGACCAAACCCGAAATAATGGCGAAGGCCGAAAGCTTGATGCTGACTGGTTATCAGCGCGAGTTGACCTATTGGCGCACCGATGGCAGCTTTTCGGCTTTTGGCAACAGTGACCAAATCGGTAGTTTGTGGCTGTCGGCTTTCGTTCTTAAAACGCTGGCCCAGGCCAAAAACCTGATATTTATTGACCCCAACGTTTTGACCTCAACCGCCGCCTGGATTGGTCGCCAGCAAAAAAGCGACGGGTCATTCGAGCCTGTGGGCTTTTTGCACCATCAAGATTTGTTGGGTGGCCTCAAAGGTAAAACGGCCCTGACCGCTTTTGTAGCGGCGGCTTTGATCGAAGCGGGCCAAACCGCTATGTCAGGTCGGGCGGTGGCCTACCTGGAAAATAGTTTGGGTAATAGCCAAAGTGCCGACAATTCGGATGCTTACGGGGTGGCGATTGCCGCCTACACATTGGAACTGGCCCACAGCAAACAAACCGATGCGGCCTACACCCGGCTGATGCAACTGGCAAAACACGACGACAACGGTATTTATTGGGGCGACGATAGCCCGCCAATCGCCGCGAATACGTCGGGCAACCAGCAGTCCTATAGGCCGCAAGGTAACGCCAGTGCTGGTATAGAAACGACGGGCTACGCGCTTTTGGCACTGCTGGCTCACGGCGACAAATTGAACGCGGGTAACGCCGCCCGATGGCTGGTTTCCAAACGCAATGCTTACGGTGGCTGGAACTCGACGCAGGATACTGTTCTCGGTCTGCAATCTTTGGCGAAGTTCGCGGCCAATAGTAAAAGCGAGGTGGACGCGACGCTGGCCCTTTCAAATGGCAACTGGCAGCAGCAGGTTCGCATCGGGCCGGATAACGCCGATGTGGTGCAGCAGGTGGAGGCTCAAACGGGCGGCAAACTAAAGGTGGTGGTTACGGGCAAAGGTCAGGCCATTTTGCAGACTGTCCGGCGTTACAACGTGCCGAAGGCGGTGGAGCAGGACGTGTCGGCTTTCAAAATCCAGGTGGATTATGGCACGGAGCAGATTGCGGTCAACAACCAGATTACGGTCAAGGCCGAAATCACCTTCGTGCCGCCTACGCCCCTGCAAGCCGGAATGGTGGTGCTGGACGTGGCTTTGCCCAGCGGATTTGCTCCGGTAGATACTTCCCTGGTAGCTCTGGCCCAGCAATCTGCCAAGAAAATCAAACGGTACGATGTAGCCGGGCGCAAAGTAATCCTGTATATCGAAGATATGGCTCCCCAGGAGAAGCTGACCTTTGAGTTTAAGGCCGTGGCTCTTTACCCAATTAAGGCGCAGGCTGTAACCTCGCAAGCCTACTCGTATTACAATCCCGCCTGGAAGGGCGAACATCTAGGCGGGGCATTAGTCGTGACGGGTTAAATATTCACCGAAAATAGACGACGGTTGAAACCGTCGTCTAGCCACCCCCAACCTGATAAATCAGGTTCTAACAACACGTTCGGGTACCCCTTGGGTGGTGTTTGAGGTGTATAGACGATGGTTTTAACCGTTGGCTATTTGTAGCCTTGCAAAAATATGGATCGCATCCCGCCAATGGATTAAAGTAGCCAGAATTAAAGCTCTGCGTTATAATAGGTTGGTTTACAGAAGCAGTAAAGTTTTGGTTGATTGTACCATTGTAACGGAGCAGAGCATGGCCGAGCAGCTTCCACCCTCAAAATTACGGGTTTTCCTATGTCATTCGTCGGGCGACAAAGCGCAAATACGAGCTTTGTATCATAAGTTGCAGGCCGAATTTTGGATACAACCCTGGCTTGACGAAGAAGATATAACCGCTGGCCTCAAATGGCGCAACGAAATCGAAAAAGCGGTGAAAGAAAGCCACGTAATCCTGGTTTGCCTATCACCCACTTCGATTACCAAAGAAGGTTTTGTCCAGCGCGAGATAAAGATAGCTCTTGACCGGGCTGATTATATGCCGGAAGGCACAATCTACATTATTCCGTTCAAACTTGAAGCGTGCGAGATACCAGACCGTCTAAGTGATTTGCACTGGGTCAACTATTTTGAAGAGCGCGGCCACGAAAGGTTGCTTAAAGCTTTGCGTCTCCGTGCTAATGAATTGGGCATCCAGCTGGATAGCGTTG
>JBBQZT010000043.1:0-46165 GCA_038207455.1 Chloroflexia bacterium | reverse complement strand
GACGGAACTGGATTAGTGCCTTTGGTCAGGAAGCGGTACAAGATTGGATAATCCCGGAAGGCTTTGTAATGCTCGGCGGGGGGCATCCCGAATTGGGGCTTGGACAAATCCATAAAAGTACACATCCAGGCCAACGAACGGCAAATAGTATAAAGGTCGGTTTCGGGCGAAGGCTGTTTGACCGCTTCGGGTGCATAAAAACCTTCGGTGCCGTAAACCGCTTCGGGGTCTTTGGTATATTTGATAACCGTCCCCAAATCTATCAGTTTGACCGTAGTTGAACCGTCTTTTAACTGCTCCAACATGGCGTTTTGCGGTTTGAAATCGCAATACACCAGGCCGAGCTTGTGTAGATAAGCAAAGGCGGGCAGCACTCCCAAGATATGCCGAATGGCTTCGGCTGGCTCGAACGGCTGGTTACGGCTTTCCATAATTTGGAACAGAGTGTGGCCCGGCACGTACTCCATCACGATATAGCCTTCGGTGCCAATCGAAACAAAATCGTAGATACCGACAATGTTGGGGTGTTTGATGGCGGCCAAAAACTCGCGTTCGCGCACCGCCGCCTCTACTTCGTCCGGGTCGCCTGTCGAAAGCAAAGCCTTAATCACTACCTCGCGTTTAAGAACCTGGTCAAAGGCCAGGAAGACCGCACCCATTCCACCTTTGCCAATCAGCTTTTTAATTTCATACTTGCCTTCCGGCCCAACGCGACTGCCCACGTCAATAGATAACTTGTGGTCAATTGTTTGAGGGACGACGTTCACTTCGGCAGTTGGGCGGCCCGTCAAACCCGCCACCAAAAAGTTGAAGCCGCACTTACGACAGAATTTGTCGTTCGGGGCGTTAGGCGTGCCACAACGAGGGCAAGTGGTAGTAAGCTGGGCCGATGGCGTGGCAACGGGAGTGGCACTGGTAGCTTGTACGGGGGTAATAGCAACGGACGGAACGCTTTTGACAGCTAAAGCCGCGCCACAATTTTCGCAAAAATCTTCGCCCGGCCCGTTGACATACTGACAATTTGGGCAGGTTTGATTGACCGCGCTGCTATTGGCAGCCGCTTTAGCAGGCGAGCCAGCCGTTTTACCCACGCCAGAAACCTGCGAATTGGCCGCGCCTTTAGCCGCCACCGCCAGGGGTTTCAATTCCGCGCCGCAGTTCTCACAAAATTCATCTGTGGCCGCGACTGATTTTCCACAATTCGGGCATTTCATTGTAAATTCTCCAAGTTATCAGTAATCAGCCGTCAGTTATCAGTTAAAACCAAAATGTTTGGTAACTATTCAGCCAGGTAGAGGATGGATTATTATCGGACACCCCTATTACCACGCAATGGGCGTTCCCTTTGACCCCTGAATGGTTATAATGTTTTAGGCATTATCTGCAAATTTTCACTGGTGGTCTTAACTGAAACTGATTACTGACTGCTGATTATTGCTCTACTGCTACTACCACCACACTAACGTTGTCCGCGCCGCCATTCTTGCAAGCCAGCAGCACCAGTTCGTTGGCGCAAAGTTGGGGGTCGGGGATGTGCGTAACTTTTTCGGCGATAGCCGGGTCACGCACCATTTCCCAAAGACCGTCGCTGCACAATAGAACCCGGTCTCCCGACTCAAGCTGGCGCGAATAAGTATCCACCTCTACCGTTTCGTCCTGCGTTCCCAAACCGTTTAACACTACATTGCGGCGCGGGTCAGAATAGACCTCCTCAAGCGTAAGCTGACCACTTTCCATCAATTCCTGTACTAGAGACTGGTCACGAGTCACCCTAATAGCTTGATACGGTTCGGCAGCGTGCAACCCGGCCTGCAACATCTGCTCCTCGACTTCTTCCTGGGGGCGCATCAGTTGAGGATTGCGTACCTCGCCGTTGAATTTGAGCTTATCAGTGCTGCGTCGCCCGTTGTCCAACGAAGGCAGGGGCGCGGTATCGGTAAGTTCAAGCTTGACGGTTTCCTGGTCTTTTTCGGGTTTGGTTTCACCGCCCCGCCGGAATAGATAAGTGCGACTATCGCCTACATTGGCAAAAGCCGCGTGGTTATCAATCAAGCAAGCCATTGTCAGAGTGCTACCGCTATCTTTGACATTTTTTAAGTTCCAGGCGCGTACCCGCGAATGACCTTCCAGCACTGACTTACGTAAAATTTGCTCCAACGCTTCCGACTCAAATTTCTGACCACTCATCCAGGGTAGAGCCAGTTCGCTCAAAGCAACCTGAGCAATGCCCTCGATAGCGTTGCGACTGGCGATTTCCCCAGCCGCTTGCCCACCCATGCCGTCCGCCACCACATACAGCCCGAACGACTCCGGTTTGGCTTGATAAAAACGGCGCAACTCCAATACAAAAATACTATCTTCGTCGGCGTGGCCCTGTCGTAAAACGCCCTCATTAGTGCTACTACCAGTTTTGAAATACCAGCCCGCCTTTGTGCCATCTTCGAGGTGGGTTGCCAACATCGCCAAAACTTCGGGCGGTAAAGATTGTGACTCATTTTGTTTAGCCGAAGCTTTGGCGGCTTGTTCTTCGGGCGAAACATACATCGCCCCACACTCGTCGCAATATTCAGCATCGTAGGTGTTCAGATGGTTGCATTGCGAACATTGCCAAAAGGGTTTAATCTCGGCGGCCTCATCCGATGTCTCTACTGTTTCATCAGCCGGAGTCAGGGCCGTATCTGCGGCTGGCTCGTCGGGAGTGGTCAAAATGGGGGTAGCCTCGGCAGTGACCGCCTCTACCTCGACCAATTTTTCGGTTTTAGGCAAAGCTTTATGCGGCGCGACTTTTAACATGACGGTGGGAGGCCGTTGCAAGGTCGGTACAGGTGGGGTTTGGTCAGCATTGCGGGGTGTACCACAATTACCGCAGAATTCCTGGTCTGCTGAAGTAAATTCGGTGTTACAGTTGGAACAAAAACTTGCCATTACAATTTTTTCTGTCTATTCAATCTAAAATAATAAAGTTGCTTGCAGCGTTCAAATTATAGCTTCAAAAGGGGTATAACTCAACCCGCTATCTGTTTGCTTTCGTATATTATACGTAAACGTCTTGAGCATTGTTTCAGCCGCCCTCAACAAAAAAGCCCGGTCAACATTTCCGGGCTTCAAAGCTAAAGATTATTGTAACTATTCAGCCTGTCCCCCTGAACGGAGGCGATGCTGCGTGAAGGGTCTGTTTTTTGTGGGCCATTTAGCAACAGATTCTTCCGGGTACCCCCTGGGTGGCAGAGCCTTCGCTCCGGGTACCCCCTGGGTGCCTGCGGGCCGTGACAATATCTTGCTGAATAGTTACGATTATTGTAACTATTCACCCCGGTATGAATTTGTCATTCCGAGCGCAGCGAGGAATCTCTAACCCTGTTTTCCAATGAGAGATTCCTCGCTGCGCTCGGAATGACAGCTGAGTAGTTACCTTAAACTTGCACAAGCTCCTGACGGGTTTCGGTTGAACCGAAGGGTGAGTGCTGACCTCCTGCTAGAGTGAAACCATCTCCTGCAACCATACCCGGTAGGTGCATTTGTTTGAGCCTGGACGCGGTATTGAGCAAGATAGTGGCGGTTCCGGCAATCTGCTCGGTTTGTTTGACGGCGGCGCGAGAGGTAACTTCCAACTCTTTTATCATACCTGCTACGTAATTGGTGGCGTTTTGCTGCTGGTCGCACACCCCCGAAATGGTTTGAGCCAGCACCGTCGAATTGTCAGCGTTAGCGATAATTTGGTCAATGGCGAGGCCAGCAGCCTGGGAAATATGGGCAGTTTGGGCGGCTTTATCCAGACCCTGGCTGGTTAGCTTAAAGGTTTTTTCAATCCCCGCTTTAACCTGATTGACCGCCAGTTTGACCTGTTGGGTAGAACGGCGCGAACGGTCTGCCAGATTTTGGACTTCGGCAGCCACCACTCCAAAGCGCAAACCTTGCATTCCGGCTTCGCTGGCCTCGATGGTGGCGTTGATTCCCAAAAGGTGGGTTTCGTCAGCTACTTCGTTGAGGAAGTCCATTACGTCCCCTACCTTTTCGGATTGATTGTAAAGCTCGGAAGCAATCAAGGCCAGGGAAGTCATATCGTGCTTGAGGTCGTCGAAATCGTGTGCGCTTCGGGCCACCGCTTCGCCATTATGAGTAGCCACCGTCAGCGTGCTTTGGGCCGCCTCTAGCACCATTCGCGCCACCCCAGACATCTGTTGAGCGGTCTGGCTCAGTTCGGTCAGGGTTGAGCTAATATCCGAAACGAAACGAGCCTGGTCGCTGGCCCGGTCTGTTTGAGCAGTAGAAATGTAAGATAGCTGCTCGGCCAATCCCACCAAAGTTTCGCTCAGTTCGGCATCTTTAAGCTGGCGCAAATTTAGTTGGGCGTTAGCGGCTTTCAAATCCCGGTTTTGGCGATTGAGTTCAGCAATCACGGTGCGTCTGATGGCGTGAAACGAAACGGTCAAGAATGCCGCTACCCCTATCAAATAGACGAAATGGATACGCAAGTCGTTCTCGACGGTAGCTTGTACCGAAGGAGCTAATTGTTTGAAACTTTCGTTGAAGATAGTGGGCAAGAAAGCCGCGCCGCCGCTAATCACCGCCGTTATCAGGCCAGTTTTCGGCCCTACCGCCAGGGTCGCCAGGATAACTAGAATGTAGTAGCCACCTATATGCGCTCCGGTTAAACTTCCAGGAGTGAGGGTAATGGTCAAAAAGGTAGATATACTAGAAAATAACAACACTCCGATTAGTAGATAGCCAGCCAGGGTCACACGCCCTTTCAGGCTCAGATAAATAGTCGAGAAATACAGGGCGAACAGCGCAGCGATGGCTAAAACCACTGCTATCGGCCCAAGATTGACCCGATTGTTGACGCTAATTACCACAAACGGAATACTTAAACTGTAAAGCAAGCCGTAAGTGACTATAACCAGATTTAGAATATAGCCACGCCGCACGGTATTTGGGTCTCCCGATTTGGGTGTCAGCGCATCGAGAATTTTGCGGAAATTTTGTTGTATTTGTATCCAGGTTTTCATCGGGGCTTCCTTTTGCCTTGCTGTTTGTCATACATTTGATACTAAGGGCGATACGTTTTATTAAAGCTAAATTTACCCGATTTGTTCAATAATTACAAGAGGCTTTTGGGCTATTTTTGGCACAATCTAAAAGGCATCTTCCAATCTGGATTGAATGGAAAATGCCTTTGGTTTTCAACTAGCTTTTGGCAAGCACTTATTGTAAAGCGGGTTCGCCAGTCGCGGTAGTCGTCATCGAGTGGGGCAAACGGGTATCGTCTTCCCCAGCGATAAAGGCTTCCACCATCTTATGAGCGTCTTCATCGTGGTATTGGACTGCCGGACTTTTCATAAAGTACGCGCTCGGCCCGGCCAGCGAACCAGCAATACCCCGGTCTAACGCTAGTTTGGCGCAGCGCACCGCGTCAATCACCACGCCCGCGCTGTTGGGGCTGTCCCACACTTCCAGCTTGAGTTCGGCCATTAATGGTACATTGCCAAAAGTCGTACCTTCCAGGCGAATAAAGGCGAACTTGCGGTCAGTCAACCACGGCACATAATCGCTTGGCCCGACGTGGACGTTTTCCGGCTCAATCGGAGTGTCTAGCTGGCTGGTCACGGCGTTGGTCTTGGAGATTTTCTTGGACTCCAGACGGCTGCGTTCCAACATATTGTAGAAGTCCATATTGCCACCGACGTTCAACTGATAAGTGCGTTCCAGCTTCACGCCGCGATCCTCGAACAAACGAGCCAGCATCCGGTGGGTGATGGTTGCCCCAACCTGGCTCTTGATGTCGTCGCCAATGATGGGCAGATTCTTTTCCAGGAAGCGACGCTGCCAGTATTCTTCGCGCCCGATAAAGACCGGAATACAGTTGATAAAGGCGCAACCAGCCTGTAAAACCTGCTCGACATACCATTTGGTAGCGGTTTCGCTGCCGACGGGCAAGTAGTTAATTACTACGTCGGTTTTAGTTTCTTTGAGTACCTGCACGATATTGGAAGTTTCACCCGGAGCTTTGGTGATGACCAGCTTCAGGTACTCGCCCAAACCGTCGTGGGTCATACCGCGATGGACAGGTACGCCCAGGTGCGGCACGTCGGAGAATTTGTAGGTGTTGTTGGGTTCGGCCCAAATCGCCTCGCTCAAATCCTTGCCTACTTTGGTCACGTTGATGTCGAATGCCGCGCTGAACTCGATGTCGCTGATGTGATACCCACCCAGGCGCACGTGCATCAGGCCCGGCACGGTTTCGGTGTCATCGGCGTTTTTGTAGAACTCCACGCCCTGGACGAGCGAACTGGCACAGTTGCCCACCCCAATAATAGCTACTCTAATTTTTTTGTCGGACTTACTTGACAATGCAGAAAGCTCCTTTCTGAAAGCTTGAATCTGTAAATAAGCAGAAATTTTATATAGAAGTCGCACCCTGGCGAACCTCTCTCATAATTTAAGATAGTATAAAATGCAGGTTTTAGCATCCACACTTAGTTAATAAGTTTCTCATTTTAGTGGTCAATTGTCAAATCGAATTGGTCTAATGGGTGCGACACACAGTTTTGCAGAAACCGCCAACGGTTCACCCGTGCCGAGTACAGGTAAATCGTCGTCTAAGCACACCAAACACCACCCAGGGGCTACCCGAACGTGTTACCAAAACCAATGGGTCAAAATGGTACGGGCGGGCGAGGTGTCAAAGACTGATTATGGCAAGTACAGGTTTTCCGGTGCTACTACTGTAGACACTCTGGACACTCTGGACGCTCTGCCTACTACCACTGTGTCAGGCTCTCTTATGAAGAAATAATATATATATTATAATCACAAAGGAGGAGTGGAAGGGCAGAGCGACCCCCGATATGTGAAAGAGTGTCCAGAGTGTCCAGAGTGTCCGCAGAAGGGGCAGCCCTGCTTTGTTGGACATTGCTCCGTCAATGGACAGTTCCGAACCATCGGCTGGCAGAGCAGCCTCCAACAAGGGCCATCTGTGGGACATTGCGCCAATTGGTTGCCGTCAATGGACTGTCCCGAACCATCAGCTGACGGAGCAGCCTCCAACAAGGGCCAATTGTGGGACATTGCTCTGTCAATGGACTGTCCCGAACCATCGGCTGGCAGAGCAGCCTCCAACAAGGGCCAATTGTGGGACATTGCGCCAATTGGTTGCCGTCAATGGACTGTCCCGAACGGCTGAGGGAGCAGCTTCCAATATGGCAAGCAGACTCTAAACCGGATAAATGGGGTTGCCAAAGCCGCCAACGGTTCAATCGTTGGCTACTACGGAAACAGCCCGTAAAGAAGCGAAGCAAAGCCTGGCAAGCTTCTTGACTTGTAATGTTTCGAGCTTGCATCTGTTAATACTGTTAGATGATTGGAAACGAGGAGATTGTAAGGTGATACATAATATCAGAATTGGAATAATATTTTTAATAGCAGGCTTGATGGGAATGCTTTTGATTTTGGCGGCGTGTGGTGATGCTACCCAAACAAGCTCTGGCCCGTCCAGTCTTACCAGCGCACCCTTGCCTACCGTTACCCCGGCTGGCAATGGCCCGACTCCGATGCTCGGATTGGCAACTACTACCCCCGGCGCACCAGCAGTCGCCAATACCAGTACCGTTCCTGCGGCAGTTGCTACGACCAACGCCCCGATAGTAGCTGTGCCACCAACGCCCGTACCCGCGCCCGTAATTATAAGACAACCCGCGCCTCCTGTAAACGCTGCCCCACCGAATAAAGATGGAGGCGACAACAAAGGGGATAACAAGGATAATGGCAAGGGTAACGATAACGGCGGCAAGAAGCCCAAGAAATAATTATTTATATGCCGGCGAACTCCCGTAAAAGCTTCATATCCAGATTGTTTTGCAAAAGTTCGGCCAGTTTGTCGTATTCAGTATCGTTGGAAAAGAGCTTGAAACTGCTCGGCTGAATTGACTGCGGATTAATACCTTTGCGTTTGAGTAGCGTAGTCAGAACAGCGTGGCGGAAGGTGTCGTTGGTGAACAAACCGTGCAGATACGTCCCCCACACGTTGCCGCGCTCGTTCAAACAGCCGTCCAGCCCCTCTATCGGTTGCTCTTCCCGCCGCGAGATATGCAGCAAAGGGTTATTGGTCTGACCCGTGCTATCGTCGCTCAAAGCTGTAGCAGGAGCATCGCTAGAAATAGTGCGGCCCATATGAATTTCGTAGCCACTAATCGGTAGTCCGGCCAAACCTTCAAAAAAGCCCGTCCCCGCCTGAACGCGCCCACTAACTCGATAGGTGGCTTTTTCCGGCCCAAAAATCGTGCGAACAGGTAGCAGACCCAAACCGCGCACGCTCCCCACCCGACTTTCTATACGCTCCGGGTCGTCTATGCGCTGGCCCAACATCTGGTAGCCGCCGCAGATACCCACTACGGGCGTACCTTCCTGGGCCAACTGGCTGATAGCCTGACCCAACCCGCTATCTTGCAAAAATTGCAAATCCGCGATGCTGGTTTTGGTGCCGGGAATAATCACCATATCCGGTAGCCCTAAATCGTTCATCTCCCTGATATAGCGCACTTCGATCCCTTCTTCGGTTTCCAATGCGTCAAAATCATCGAAGTTGGCGATATGGGGCAGCAAAATCACGCAAATATCTAGTTCGCGCCGAACCCCGTCCCGGTCTCGCCCCGCCTCTTTATCAGCCTCGGTTTGTAAGCGCAGCACAGAGCCATTAGCCGTCCTGCCATTTATTCTGCTTTCCAAAGCCATACTATCTTCTTCGGGCAACTTGATGTCTCGGAAATATGGCAGCACGCCCAGGACTGGCTTAGAGGTTCTGTCTTGCAAGAAACGTACTCCGTCCTCGAACAGTGATAGGTCGCCCCGAAATTTATTGATTATCAGGCCGCGCACCAGGGCCACTTCGTCTGGTTCTAGCAGGGCCAAAGTCCCGACTATGGAAGCGAAAACCCCGCCCCGGTCTATATCGCTGACCAGTAGTACGGGCGAGTTGGCAAGCTTCGCCACCCGCATATTTACGATGTCCGAAGCTTTAAGGTTCATTTCGACGGGACTGCCCGCCCCCTCGATAATCACCAAATCGTGTTCGGCCCGCAACTGTGCCAGCGACTCCTCAACCACGTTTAGCATTTCGGCCTGTTGCTGATAGTATTCGCGTGCGCTCAAGCTACCCTGAACTTTGCCTCGTACAATAAGCTGGCTACGCGACTCGCCTTCGGGCTTGAGCAAAATCGGGTTCATCAAAAGCGAAGGTTCGATACCAGCAGCCTCGGCTTGCATCGCCTGGGCGCGACCAATTTCGCCGCCCTGGGCCACTGCACTGTTAAGAGCCATATTTTGGGCTTTGAAGGGGGCGACGCTGATGCCTTGCTGTTTATACAAGCGACATAACCCTGCTACAATCGTAGTTTTGCCCACCGAACTGGCCGTACCCTGGATCATCAAGGTTTTAGCCAGCGTTTTGCGGCCACCGCCCAGCATCGCCGGAACTGTAGGTTGCAAATGAGTAGCCTGCCAATCTTGTAGCTCGGTTATTAGTTTATCGCTGTCGGAGCGGGTTTTGACCGCCACCCGGATATATTCCGGTAAGCCGAACGAAGTACAATCCCGCACCAGCAGTTTTTGTTTCAAAAAGGCTCGGCGACATTCAGTAGCGTTCCCGACTGGAAGCAGCAAGAAATTGGCGGCACTTGGTAGAGGCTTCGCGTTGATAGTATTAAGCCGTTCTACCAGATAGGCTTTGTCGGCTGCCAGACGGCTACGTACACTTTGGATATACTCTCTGTCTGACAACAGACCTTTACCAACTTCCTGCGCGAAGGCATTGATGCTCCAGGGCGGCCTGATAGTATTGATAGCTCGCCCTATATCAGGCGTGGCGATGGCGTAACCCAGGCGCAAACCGGGCAGCGCAAAAGCTTTGGTGAGCGAACGCAACACCAGGACGTTACCACCTAGCAGGTAGTCCGCCGATTGATTGGTGGCCGGGTCAGCATCGGCCAGCAAATGATAGCCTTCGTCCAACACCAGAATAGCCTTGCTGTCGGAAGTGGCGTTCACCAGTTCGTCAATCTCAACCTCTTGCCAAAGTCTGCCCGTTGGATTGTTGGGATTGCACACAAAGACGATACGCGGCTGGTGCTTGGTAATGAGTTTCAAAATCTCGGTCATATCCGGCGCGAAATTGTTTTGAGCCAGAGCGCGGTACTCGATTACTTCTGCCCCCATCACCCGACAGGCCAGAGCGTATTCGCCAAAAGTCGGGCCACATACCAGTACGCTGTCGCCTGGGTCGAGATATGCCTGGGCCAGCAAATAAACCAGTTCGACAGAGCCGTTGCCAGCCACAATCGAGTCTGGCATCAAGCGCAGTTGCCCGGCAATCGCTTCGCGCAAAGCCGTCGCACGCGGGTCGGGGTATTGCTCAAGCCGCACCCGCTTGATAGCCTCTTGTACCGAAGGTGGCGGGCCGTAGGGGTGGATATTAGCACTTAAATCCACCACGTCGTCGGGTTCGATCAAGTAGGGAGCTAAATCCGCCGGGTCAATCCCACCGTGCGGCACGGCTTTCAGTCCGTCCAGGCGACGGCTCACTTTAGGAGTTCTATCGTCCATTAGCATCTTTCTCAAGAATAGTTGTCAGTTGTCAGTTATCAGTCATCAGCTATCAGTTAGACCGCCAACGGGTGCAATCGTGCCGGGTACAGGCAACCATCGTCTATTAACCCAAACCCACTTTAGTGGGTTCTCACAAATACCGCTAATCCTTGTCGTGTAAAGGTGTATTACCAACCTGATTTATCAGGTTTGGGTTGAATAGACGACGGTTTCAACCGTTGGCAATTGTTGCAACTTGGCCTTTAGCGCGTGCGGTTGCGGGCCGCGTCCAGGTAGGTTTGCAAAATGATGGCGGCGGCAGTGGCATCCAGATGAGCCTTGCGCTTTTGAGGCTTCATGCCACTATCGGCTAACATCCGGTCAGCCTCGAAACTGGTCAGGCGTTCGTCCATCATATCTATCGGCAGGTGCAGCAGTTCACTGAGTTCGGAGGCTAAAACGCGGGCGCGTTCGGCTTCCTGCCCTTCACTTCCATTCAAATGTAGGGGCAACCCTAACACCAACTTGCCCACTTCTTCGCGCTGCACAATCCGGGCCACTTCTTCCAACAATTGGCGGCGGCTATGTACCTGGATTACACCCAGGGGCGTAGCAATCAGTTCGGTTGCGTCGCTAAGAGCCAGCCCCACCCGTTTGCGGCCAGGGTCAAGACATAAAATTCGCATAGGTTAGCTGGCCTCTAAAAACTTGGTCAGCAGCCCATTAAAGACCGTCGCGTGTTCCGCCTGGGGCAGATGACCGCAACGGTCAAAGATATACAAATTGGAGTCGGGCAGCAACGAATGAGCCAGATGCGCGTTAGCCACCGGGATAATTTTATCCTGCAAGCCCCAAAAAAGCTGGATTGGTACTTTGACTTCGCCCACCCGTTCATACAACCCAGTCAGGCGCATACTTAGCTGCGGATAATTAGCGTTGAGCGAAAGCAGCGACTTTTTGAAAAGCGGGTCACGTAGCTCGACAGCATTGGCTTCGATTTCGCTATCGGCTGGATAAAAAGAGCGGTCAAAAAAGACGTTTTTCAGGCTACTTTTTAGCACTTTGGGGTTGCCTAAAAACTCTGTGAACAGAATACTCATCGGTCTGAAAAAGGTAGTAGTGTATTTCGTCCAGAGCGGGTCGGTTATAAAGCCGTCGGTGTCCACCAAAACCAGCTTGTTGACATAATCTGGATAAAGGATAGCAAAAGCCAGATTATGTTTGCCGCCCATCGAATGACCAGCCAGGTCAAAACGCTTGAGGTGTAAAGCCTGAGCGAAGTCGTGCAAGAAGTCGGCAAAATAAAAAAGGCTATATTTGAAAGCAGGTTTATCGGAGCGTCCAAAACCCACCCAATCCAGGGCAATCACCCGACGGTTTTCGCCCGCCAGAGCTGCGATGTTGTGTCGCCAATCCCTGACCGAACCCAGAAAGCCGTGCGTAAGGACGAGCGGGAAGCCCTCGGCAGGCCCGTATTCCAGGTAGCGCACTCGTATCCCATCGGGCAGTGTCACAAATTTGTCTGGCAACTCGTCAATAGTCGGCAACTTTTTAGCTGTAACCTCGCCCACCATATCTATGTAACTCGGATTGTACAAGCTTTAATTCTCCTCGCCTGGCTTTTTGGCTTTCGGGCCGTACCTGTGTTTCGTTGGTATTTTAGTTTGTCTGGCCCTAAATGACAAGTAGGAATATTCTAGCTGGCTGGCGGGCAGTAGCGTTCCAAAAATTCTACCTGACGACGGATGGCGTTTATGCGGTTCTCAATGCGGGCGAAACCGTGACCCTCATCGGGATAGATGTGCGCGTCGAAAGTTTTGCCCAACGCAGCCAGTTTATCTATCGCTTGCTGGGTTTCCTCGGCAGGGCAACGTGGGTCGTGCGCCCCGGCCAGCAACAAGACGGGTGTGGTGATATTTTCCAGAAAGTTGACCGGAGAGCAGTCGAACCAACGTTGGTAATCTTTAACCGGGTCGCCCATCATCTGACTATCATAATATTTCAAATCTTCGCGTTCGTTTTCGTATTCGGTGAACCAGTTGAGGAACGGCACAATCGAGACTGCCGCCGCCCACGCTTGGGGATATTTGGTTATCGCCATCATGGTCATATACCCACCATAGCTGCCGCCTGTTACAGCAATGCGTCCCAGTTCGGCCAGCTTTTGGCCCACCAAAAAGTCAATTCCGCCCATTACATCTTCCAAATCGCCCATTCCCATATCGAAAGTGTTGGCTTCTTGCCAGGTTTTGCCGTAGCCAGTGCTGCCCCGATAGTTCGGGCAAAGCACCACGAAGCCACGACTGACCAGATATTGAATGTCTGCCGCCCAGCCGTTTAGCTGTTGGGCTGTCGGGCCACCGTGAACGTAAATCACCGCCGCTACCGGGCCATCGTGGGCGGTAGTAGGCTGATAGAGCAGGGCCGGAACTTCTGCGCCGCCCTTGCGACTAGGGTAACGAACGATAGTTGGCTCAACTAAAAGGTCAGCCACAAAAGAAACAGGTGTACTGGTAAGTTGGATGGATTGACCGCTTTGCAAATCTATTTGCCACAAATTGCTAGAGTTGCGCGGCCCGACATAGCGTAAAATCAAGGTTTTGCTATCTGCCGCCCAGTGCGGGTCGGTGTGGACACCTGCGGCCACCCGATAATATTTAGTTTCGCTATTATTCAGATTTAAGACTGCCAGTTCGATAGTGGCATCGCGGTTGATGGTAAAGGCCACCTTTGAACCGTCGGGCGAAAAACGTGGTTCGGTTTTGTCCCATTCGCCACTGGTTAGCCAGCGCACGTTTTCAGTCGCTATATCCCACAAACCTATCTCATAATTCCCCTGTGAGTTTGACTGAAAAACGACGTTTTGGCTGTTCGGCGACCAATGTGGACTACCTGCATCTCTACGGTTGCCGTCAATCAGTAGTTCGTGTAATTCGCCACTCGCTAAGTTTAGCGCGAATAATCCGTTGTCCAGACCTGCGGTTTGCGCCCCAATCGCCAGCCATTTGCCATCGGGTGAAAACTCCACCTCCCCGTCCGAAAATTGATGTTGAGTTAGCCGCGTGACCGGGCCACCTTGAGCTGCTACTTTATAGGTGGCGAAAGTACCGTCTTGGTTGGATACAAAGGCGATAGTTTGACCGTCGGGCGACCAGCTAACACCGGGATAAATGGC
Source organism: Chloroflexia bacterium (assembly GCA_038207455.1). Lineage (GTDB taxonomy): Bacteria > Chloroflexota > Chloroflexia > Chloroheliales > Chloroheliaceae > JBBQZT01. The sequence continues at coordinate 32,412 of JBBQZT010000043.1, read as the reverse complement.
AGTTTCGGGCGAATTAGTGATATTGACGCTGTTACCGTTTTGGGTATCGTAAATAAAAATATCGAAGTTTTCGTTACCTTGAAAATCTTGCAAATAGGCGATATAACGGCTATCTGGCGAAAAGCGCGGCCCGGTTTTACGCTCCGGCCCAGCCGTGATGCAAATGGGTTGGGCAGCTGCGCCTGTTTTCAAGTCGCTTCGATAAATTTCCCAACGGCCCGATTGATTGGAAGTATAAGCCACGCTCTGGCCGTCAGGGGCTACGTCGAAGCCTAGCATCAAAGGTACGCGCACCAAAGCTTCCAGGTCTAATTCTTGATTTTGCGACACAATATTTCTCCTTATATTTAGTAACATTCACCGCAGAGAACGCAGAGAAAATCCAAAAAGAACAGAGTTTAACCTTGTTGGACATTGCTCTGTCAATGGACTGTCCGAACCGGAGCAATATCCAACAAATACCCTTATGGACTGTCCGAACCGTCTATTGGCGGAGCAATATCCAACAAATACACTCTTCCTGTTCCCGCTTTGCATTTTCTCTGCGCCCTCTGCGTTCTCTGCGGTGAATTGCTATAGCAAACTTTCGTATAATTCGACGGTCTGACGGGCTGCGGCCTGCCAGGTAAATTTTTCTCGCACCAGACGCAGGCTGTTTTGGCCCATTTCGCGGCGTTGAGCAGGTGTCAGAGTGGTAAGGTTTTGCAAAGCCTGGGCCAACGTGGTTACATCACCCGGTGGTAGTAGCCAGCCGTTGCGATGTGACCCATCTGCCTGTACTTTGTCGGGCAGGCCACCCGTATCACTGGCGATAATAGGCAAGGCGTGGGCCATCGCTTCCAGTGTCACCAGGCTGCTGCCTTCATACAAGGTTGGATGTACCAAAACGTCGGCTATCTCGTACAAAGCGTGTAGTTGAGGGTCTGCTAACTTCCCAGCAAAAGTCACCTGAACTGTTAGATTTAATTTTTGAGCCAACTTTATGAGGGCGGCTTGTTCGCTACCCGTCCCCACCACTATCCATCGCCAACCGACGGGCAAAGTTTCCCGCCTCTGGGCCAACGCCTCCAACATTTTATCAAAACCTTTATTGGTTTCCAAACGACCCACGCTCAGAAACAGCAGGTTTTCGCTATCTGGTTTGTAAAGCTGCCGCGCTTCTCTAATCGTTTCAGCATCGGCTATCTGCAAAATCTCGTCCAGAGCGATAGCATTTGGGACAAACCTGACCCGTTGCTCCGGCACACCCAAAAACCCGGTTACTTCGGGTATCAACACCCGGTCTGTGGCGATTATGGCGGCGGCGCGACGGGCCGACTGGCGTAACAAGCTGCGAAATGGAGCGTAGGCCAGCTTTTTGCCTATTGTGTTTACCTTAAATTCTTCCATACCGTGCGGGTTGAGGACGAGTGGTACATCCGGTAGCAATTTAAGCGAGTAGCCCCAGGCGGCCAGCCCGTGCGCGTGGACAAGATTTGGTGCCGGAATTGATTGACGCACGGCCCGACCCAAACGCAACGCAAAAAGTGGATAGTTGGTGAGACGGTCAGGGATGGAGTTGCGTCTCAAAAGCGGGAGGCTGCGATAAGGCACAAAATGGTGGGTCACACCGTCGGGCCAGACTGGTTCGCGCACACCTTGTTCCCAACCCAACGCGGGCGGCTGGGTGTAAAGCTCAATTTGGTGTCCTAGCCGGGCCAGTTCCAGGGTCAGGCGATAGACGTGCTGTTCCAACCCGCCATAAGGGTGATAAGGGTAACTGATGCGAGCCAGATGCGCTATCCTCACGCCCGCGCTCCGTTCCGCGCCTGGATTAATTCGGCGTAAAGTTGCTCTACCTGCGTTACTACAATTTCCTCGCTAAATTTCTGCTTCGCGTATTCGCGGGCGGTCTGGCTCAAACGTTGGCGTTGTAGAGCCTGGGCGGGTTGCAAAATAGAGGTTAGCTGGTTTGCCATTTCAAGGCCAGAGTGTGAGAGCAGTCCGGTTTGATTATGCAGAATAATATCGCCTGTGCCGCCCGTATCCAAAGCCAGCACCACTGCCCCCACCCCTATCGCTTCCAGCAATACGCGGCTCAATGGTTCGGGCCACAAAGACGGAAACAGCAATACCTGACTATGGGCCATCAAGCGCAGCACTTCGTCGTGGTCAGTCCAGCCCAAAATTTGCAGGTTCAAGTTGTGTATTTTAGCTTCGCGCTCGATTTCGCTCCGCAACGCCCCGTCCCCCGCAACTAATAGGGGCAGGTCTGGTCGGGCCGTTTTCAAAACCTCTAGCAACAACCGCGCCCCTTTGTTGACTTCTAGTTTGCCCACGTATAGTAAGTAAGGCCGCACCGCAGCCTGGGTTTTGGGAGGCTGGATAGCCAGGCTTTGCAAATGCGCTGGGTCAATAAAGTTGGGCAGCACTTTAAGTCTGGTCGGTGCGATGGATGCGGCCAGATTCGCGGCGATATAGCTGCTGACGGCTAGAGTCTGGTCTGCCTGGGCCAACCATTTTTGTTTACGTTGCACATTTGCCGCCATATATATAGAAACCGGGGCGGCGGCGACTCCGGCCACGCCTTGATTGCCCACCAAACATTTGAGCCGATTCAGTTCGGTGCAACCTGGGCAAACTCTTTCGCCGCTCAAACGGGTAGTCCAGTAGCAAGTCGGCCAGTAATCTCGCAGCGTTGCTACAGATGGCACGTTCAGACGTTGGCAAGCCATCACCGTCGCTGGAATAGTCAGGTAATGTTGGGCGTGAGCCAGTTCGATATTTTTTTGACGCAAAAAAAGTTCTAGCCAGTCGGCCAGACGCGGCCACAAACGTTCGTTACGGCTGTAGTTACGGGCGAAAGGGACGTGCCAGGCCGGGTAACAGAATTCGGTGATGGGCAAGCCTTCGTATTCGCGTTCCTGCGTAAAAAACTCGGCCCGGTGCGGCCCGTGTGCGGTTTCTATCTCGCGGGGAACGACCACCTGCAAAGAATGGCCGCGTGCCTGCAACGCCCTTGCCAGAAAAAAACTGCTCCACCCACTGCCCCCGCACTTGGGCGGGAAAACATCGCTGATTATCGCTAGATTCATCTTTTGCATAAAGCCATTTTAGCATAAATGTAGCGAAAGCTGGCACAGCAATTGCGTGGCGAAGCGTCAACATATACAATAACTTGACTATGAATTTACCTGCTTTTTACAATCGTTAGCTAAACTTGGTCATTATAATAAAATTTGGTATTAAAATAAAAAACGAAGGAGATGCTATAGGTGACTCGTATATTGAACAGGTCTAAGGTAGCCACGCTTTGGCTGGTGATGCTGACTCTGACCTTGCTGACGTTGAGTGCCTGCGGTGGCAGTGATGCGAACCAGGCGGCGGCAGTCCCAACCGGTGCAGCCAGCCAGCCCAAGAGTGCGCCGCCTCTGGCTACACTCGCACCCACCAACCAAGCGAGTAGTACCAACGTGTCTGCTGTAACCCAGCAACCTACCATCTCCAATACCACTCAAAGCGCGGCCACCACCAGTAAAGCAACAGCTACTCCGAATAGTGCGGCTACTAAGCCTCCTGCTACTACGGTGGTGGTTGGGGCGACTCCGACTCCGGCTAAACCGACCCTGATAGCCAGCCCGATTACACCCCTACCCTGGGCTGGACGCGGCACACTACAAGACCAGGACTTTTTTAGCCCGATTCTCAACCGCAACGTCACCTACCGGATTTATTTGCCCCCTGGTTATACTGGCGGTAGCAAACGCTATCCAGTGTTGTATATGCTGCATGGATTAAGCGGTTCGTACAAAGAGTGGACGGACTACGGTTTGCTCAATAATAGCGACGATATGATTGCCGCCGGGACGGTGCCGCCTTTTATTATTGTGATGCCCGAAGGCGACCAGGAATATTGGATGAACCACGCCAACGGGGGCTTGCGTTGGGCCGATTATGTTGTTACCGACGTGGTGGGCCATATTGACGCGACTTATCGAACCATTGCTAACGCCCCCAATCGGGCCATTGGCGGTCACTCGATGGGCGGTCACGGTTCGCTGCAAATCGGCCTGAACCACCCCGAAACTTTTGGTATCATCGGTTCACATAGTCCTACTTTGCGTACCAAAGCCCAATCTTTTTATTATTGGGGCGATGATGCTTATTATGCTACGGTTGACCCAGTTTCGTTGGCGAAAATTAAAAACCTTGCCAGCTATAAAATTTTTCTTGACGACGGCCAGGATGATATTGAATGGCGGTCTCGTGTCGAAGAATTAGCTGGTATTTTAAAGGCACGGGGCGCGAACTTGCAATTTAATATCTGGCCGGGGGGTCACGGTGGGGAGTATTGGATCGCTCACGTCAAGGATTATATCAAATTCTACGCGACTGCCTTCCCTACCAACACATCGGCCAGTTCGGGCGGCTAATTTTGTTTGCCAAAATTGGCACGAGAGGGTATAATAGCTAAACCAATTTAGGGTATCAGCAAAATAAGTCTAGCAACATTAGGCCAGACCAGCAGGTGCAGGAGGTTTCAGTTTTATGGCTAAAAAGACGAGCCGGGCGGAGCGGGTGCAGCAAAACAACCGAACACAAGACACGAAAAGGGAGATTTCGGCTCGCCCCATTGTTGGCTCGAACGTGATAACGGGCGCGAATATGGGCAGTGGCAGAACGGCAGTAGCTTCAGAGCCGTTCAAGATGAGCATTTCGGCTAACGATATGGCCGACGTATCAGTATCTACGCCTGTAGAAGCACCCGTTAAACCTGCGCCTGTCGCCCCGGTTGTGCCAGCCCCCCGTCCTGTGTCTGCTACCAACAATACAGTTTTGCCACGCCGCTTTCTCAATGCCCAACCCCGCCAAACCCAGGTAATCAGCCGCGAAGAAGAATACCGCTATATTCGAGCCGATTTGGTAACAGTGTTTATACTGGCCGTCTTAATGGTGATTGCTTTAGTGGTGTTGACCTTGCTTATCGGGCGGTAGCATGGGCTAAAATAACTTGAAAGAGGTCTGAAAATGGCCGGTTCGCTGGGGCTGGAAATTCTTTATAATAGCGAACCGGCTTTTTGTGTCCCTGAATATGCCGAACTCGAATTGTATCTGACGAATGCGGGTTCGCAACGCCTGACCCAATGCAGTCTGCGGGTTGGGTCGCAAATTCTTAAAAACTGGCCGCAGCTTGCCCCTGCTCAAACCTGGAGCTTCTCTTATAACGTCGGGGATTTGGTGGGCGAGATTGGCTTTGTGGCAAGGGCTTTGGATGGCAGCCAGGAAGTTGTAGTGGCCCAAACCCTCGAGGTTGTTCCCCAAAAAATCAGCCCTGCCGAACTGATTTTTATCAAAACCGCTCGTTTGCCTACTTTACTGTCACGACTCAACGCTCCTAATCGCTTACAATTAAGCTACGATGATAACGAGGCCACACCCCCTTTCGATTTTTTCAGTCTGGAATATACTGCTGAAAAATTGGAATATTTTAGCCATCATCTTTTGGAGCAGGGTTTGAACGCGGCGATTATAAATCACCTCGATTACAGTACGCCTCAACAGTTGCAAAGTGGAGTTGGCTTGATACAAGGGCCGCTCGACTGGCAAGCCACAGTCAAAACCTGGCTCAACCGACCTGAACTGGCTGGCTATCAGCATCATTGGCAGACCAGCCCCAAGTTTTATGGCACGCTACCTAACCTGCTACTGGTTAATTTTAATCTTGAAATTGCCCGTGAGTTAAAGCAATTGGCGGAGTTAGTCCAAACCGCCCGGCCTAAGCCTACTCAATTACAGGCGCGTTTGTCAGACTTGCTAAACCGCGCCCATCAACACCGCGCCTTTCTCAAAAATTCGCCTCTGGCTCACTTTATGGGAACGAACAAAGATTACAAAGCAGACGCGGCTTGGCAGGCCGACCTAAAACGAACTTGCGCCAATGCTCCCAACCTGGCTTACGTGGGTTTGTTTGAACTTTGGGAAGCTTTCTGTACTCGTTATGTAACGCTGCCTGGTCAGGCCCAGGCTGCCGATTTATCGTTACAACCGATGAGCAAGATTTATGAGCTTTGGACTGTGTGCGAGGTAGCTTTCGCTCTGGATTTGAAATGTATGGTACAAACGGGGGTGAGTGGAGCTTTTTATTTTGAAGGTACAACCGAATGGGGACAAATGAAGCTGCACTATAATCGCGCTCTGGCGGGCGGTTGGTATTCGCGTTCGCGGCCCGGTCTGCCACGCCCCGACATTCGGCTTGAAATCGCTGGGCCGCCCTCGCGTCAGCTATTTCTGGATGTCAAATACCGTGTAAACCAGTCCCTCGATGGCACTACCAGAGCCAAACCCGACGATATGTACAAGATGCTGGCGTATATGCACGACTTTGGGACGGCAACGGGCGGTATTATCTATCCGGGCGCAGTCGGTCAGATTGCCGGGCTGGTGATACAAGGTCAGGCCGACCAGCGTTTAATCGAACTGGCTTTGCGTCCGCTGCCAGACCAGTCTCACCTCATCACCGCCCAACTCAAAGCACAGCTAGATACCTGCATATCTCCCCGCAGTTAGCTGGCAATGACAAAGTAAGTAGATAGTTATAGTAATATGTAGGGCAGTGTCACCAACCAAAAGGAGGAATTAAGATGCCGCGTGAACGCCGCCACCCTAAATCGCCCAACCGCCCACCACCTCGTCCCACCAAAAAGGGCAAAAACCGCCCCCGAGAAGTAACGTTTGGAAAGAAGCAATGGACGACTTGTTGGAGCAGCTTATGGCTTTGCTATTTTCCAATTATTACGAGCGGGTAGATTGGACGAAAGGGTACGAACACCTGGAAAAAGAGATGCTCGAAATTAGCGAGGTTTGGGGTGAGATTAATCCAGTTTATGGAGGGTTGGTAAGATTGCCGCCAGTTCAGGAAGTGGAATATCGAGTAGCAGCCCACAAGCTTAACGAGGAGGTTGTCAAAATGGCACTGGTATCTGATTTTGAGATTTTTGCCAAACAAGAAGGTGTGTTCACCTTTGCTTTGAGTTTGCTTGACCAGCGTTTTGGCCCGCTTGAGCCGGAATTGAGCCCGCAGCTTGAAAAGCTTACCACTGACCGGTTGCAAGCCTTGAGCAAAGACGATTTGAAAACCTGGCTGAAAAATAGGGCTTGACAAACTATTGTTTAGTCGGTAATATACTATCGGAATAAACAAAAACTGTGAACAAGAGGAGTAAGCCGCGCCCACCGCTAGAGAACGAAAGTCATCGGCTGGAAGCTTTCGACGGTAGCAACAACTAAAGTGGTATGGCTGAAAGTAGCTTGTGAGTTCCGCCTTTGAATTTTTAGTAATTATTAGAAGGCGGCGGGTTGGCCCGTTATAGCTTTTGAGCGCGATGCTTTTTGTTAAAGAGCAATGCGGAATTAAGGTGGTACCATGTCTGGATTTTTTACAAAGTCCTTTCGTCCTTAGCTTTGAGGGCGGAAGGACTTTTTGCTTTTATAATTTTCTTTCGCCACGATAAAAGTCAAAGTAACTATTCAATCTTGTACTGATTTTTGTAGGAGGCTGCTCCGTCAGCCGATAGTTTCCAGAGTTGAAGGCAAGCAATCGGCTGACGGAGCAACCTCCCACAAGCGGACTGAATAATTACAAATCAAAAGTATTTGAAAGAGGTCAAAACAATGAAGACAACCCAGGAACCAAATGCTAATCTAGTGGGCCAACAAATGGAAAAAACTTATAGCCCAACCGCCACCGAAAAGAAATGGTACGAATTTTGGGAGTCTCGAGGCTATTTTAAGCCTATAGCTGATAATGGTAAAGCACCGTTTGTAGTAATTATGCCTCCGCCCAACGTGAATGGAGCATTGCACATGGGCCACGCTTTGACCATGAGTGTGGAAGATGCCTTTGTGCGCTGGCATCGAATGCTGGGTGAGCCAGTGCTGTGGCTGCCGGGGAGCGACCATGCTGGTATCAATGGCGAACTGGTGGTAGAAAAAGAAGTGGCCCGCACCGAACACAAAACCAAACGCGAATTGGGCCGTGAGGAGTTTCTTAAACGAGTCTGGCAATGGATGGACGACTACCGCGAAGTGATTAACAACCAACTACGAGTGTTGGGAGTGAGCGCGGATTGGTCACGTCAGGCTTTTACGATGGATTTGGGGCCGCAACAAGCCGTGCGAACTACTTTCAAAAAACTTTATGACGAAGGTTTGATTTATCAGGCCGAACGCATCATCAATTGGTGTCCCGGCTCTCAGAGCAATTTGAGCGATTTGGAAGTAGAAATGAAAGAGGAAGACGGTTTCCTCTGGTATATTCGCTATCCTGTCGTGGGCGAGGAAGGCCGCTATATCACCGTCGCCACCACCCGGCCTGAAACGATGTTGGGCGATACGGCGGTAGCTGTCCACCCTAAAGATGCTCGTTATGCTGATTTGCACGGCAAATTGCTGACTTTGCCCCTGGTGGGTCGTCAGATACCTGTTGTGGCGGACGAAGGGGTGGAGGAATTTGGCACGGGGGCAGTCAAAGTGACTCCGGCGCACGACCCGCTTGACTTTGAAATCGGCCAGCGTCATCAGTTACCTCTTATCAATGTCTTGAATTTGGACGCGAGTATCAACGAAAACGGAGGCATCTATCAAGGGCTTGACCGTTTCGAGGCCCGTAAACGGATCGTGGCTGACCTGGACGCAGCGGGCTTTCTGGTCAAGACCGAGCCTTACCACCATAATGTGCCTTACAGCGAACGCGCCCACGTGCCGATTGAGCCGATGGTAAGCAAACAATGGTGGGTGAAAATCCAGCCGCTGTCCGAACCAGCTTTGCAGGCATACCTGGACGGACGGATAAAATTTGTGCCGGAGCGTTTTGGCAAAACTTATCAAGATTGGATGGAAAACATCCACGATTGGACAATCTCGCGTCAGTTGTGGTGGGGGCATCGCATTCCGGTTTGGTATTGTGTCAACGGGCATCAGTGGGCCACCGACCAGGAAACCGAAACCACCTGCCAGATTTGCAGCACAAACGAAATTTGGCAAGACCCTGACGTGCTGGATACCTGGTTCAGTAGCGGTTTGTGGCCGTTTAGTACGTTGGGCTGGCCTGACCAAACCGAGGATTTGCGCCGCTTTTATCCCGGTTCGCTGATGGAGACCAGTTACGACATCATCTTCTTTTGGGTGGCCCGTATGATTATGTTCGGTATCCACGTGATGGGTGATGTGCCGTTTCACACGGTTTATCTACACGGCTTGATACGCGACGAAAAAGGCCAGAAGATGAGTAAAAGCAAAGGGAATGGGATTGACCCGTTGGAAGCGATGGCCCAATATGGGGCGGACGCGCTGCGTTTTACCCTGTTGACCAGTAGTGGGCCGGGGGTAGATACTAAGTTTTCGTTGCAAAAAACCGAGGACAGCCGCAACTTTGCTAATAAAATCTGGAATGCTACCCGCTTTATCGTGATGAGCCTGAACCCAAATATCAGGCTGGAAGGTTTTGAGAGTTTGCAGGCTCGATTAAGCGAACTACCGTTGGCTGATCGTTGGATTATCAGTCGGCTTAACAAGCTGACCGCCGATGTGACTCGTTTATTGGAGAACTATGACTTGAGCCAGTCGGGGAAATTGCTTTACGACTATATTTGGGGCGATTTCTGTGATTGGTATATCGAAGCTTCCAAAATGCGCCTCAACAGCCCCGACCCCCAAACCAAAGCGGCGGTGCAAGCGGTTTTGACAGGTGTGTTAGAACGAACGCTGCGTTTGCTACACCCCTTTATGCCTTCCCTGACCGAAGAAGTCTGGCACTATCTGCCACATGAAGGCGAGGCGTTAATCGTGGCGGTGTGGCCGTCCGCCGGGCCGATTGATACCGAAGCGGTGACACAGTTCGAGGCGTTGAAAGAAGCTATTAGCGAGATTCGCAACGCCAAAGCCGAAGTCAAAGCCGAGACCAATCGTAAGGTCAAGGCTATTATCGTGGCAAAGCCAGAGTTCAAGCCTATTTTCGAGCGTGAAGCCGATATATTGGTGCGTCTGGCGGGCGTTGATGCGAACACTTTGCAAATCACTGACCAGCTTGATACACCACCCACTCAGGCTTTGACCAAAGTTACCGAGAACACCGCCACTACGATTTATTTGCCGATGGCGGGTCTGGTTGACCTGGATGCGGAGCGGGCGCGACTTGGCAAAGAAATCGAAGAGGTGCGGCGTGAAATCGAACGTAGCAAGGCAAATCTGGCAAAACCAGGCTTCGTGGAACGCGCTCCGGCCCAGGTGGTAGCAACGGCCCGCGAAAAGCTGGCGGCGGCCCAGGAGCGTCTAGCCAAACTCGAAGCCCACCTTGCTACTCTTGTTTAGCCTTTTGCACTACGGAGAATTTGCAAATTCTCCGTGCGTTTTCCTCAATTTGGTTGTATAATCATAGTAAGCGTATATTATTGAGGCAAATTTGCTTTCAAGAGTTAGCGTTCAATAAGTAAAGGAAGAAGGAAGCTTTTATGGCAAATTGGCCCATACTAAAAAAAGATGATAAGGTCTTCGTGGTATCTTATGACCCCAACATAGACCACGAAAACCAAAGATATGGGCAGACTTATGCTTTTAATCTGCAAGCCAAAGGTAATGTGGGCGATTTGGAACAGGTGGCTTCAAAGCTCATAGACCCGGTACTAGCTGAAACGGGTAAAGTTGATGAGGCCGCCACCTTTCTAATTATTCGCCCGGTCAATGATGAGAGACGGAAGGGTAGTCTGACAGCCCTGGCGCAAGTAGTGGGGGCGGAGCATCTAGCCGATGGCGGTAAAATGCAATATAAGTTCACCCTTGATTGGAGTGAGCTTGGTTCGGCTTTGAATTTCCAGCCAAAGGGCAACGCTTTGGTACTGCGTAATACTTTTAAGTGGTTGGCTAAGACTTTTCACGGCGAATCGATCATTTTAATCAGCCACCCCGATTACTATACTATCAAAGCGGTAGCAGAAAGGCTGCACTAGGTCTCTCTGACTGTCCTTAAAGGCAGCTTTTGCTGGCACGCACCCCACCGAGCTTCCAAAACTGCCTTTGGGCAAGCAACAATGCTACTTTATAGCGTAAGACTTCCCATCACGCCACCCAACATAGACGTGGCTGTTAGACAGTAGCGGGTTGTAATGCGGCGCATATTGAGCGGTTACAGTTAGTAAAATCTTGTCATTGTTTGGATTGGCTACCTCTACCTGATGCAATTGACCATTGTAATTATTGTAATACAGATAGCCATTCACCACCGCTAATGCGTAATGCTCGTATTTTGATACAATCTACATAACGAACGAAAGTTAGCCTGGTTTCAAGCTTTAAGAGCAGCTAGTGCAGGTCTTACACGGGAAATTCAAATTATGAGGTCACAAATTAGCTACGCTGGAAGTCGGCAAAACGGTAGCCCAGCCCGCGCTCGTTCAAAATAAATATTGGGTGGCTAGGGTCGGCTTCGATTTTCTGGCGCAAATAAGTGATATAAAGCCGTAGTAGCTGTTCGTCGTCGCGGTACTCGCGTCCCCACACTTTTGTCAGCAAACTTTCGTGGCTCAATAACTTTCCAGCATTATCTATCATGTGGAACAGCAAACGGTATTCGGTTGGGCGCAATTTTTGGTGTTTGCCGCTCACAATCACTTCGCGTTTATCGAAATCCACTTGTAATTCGGGCGAAACCGTCACAATCCCCCCGGTTCGACTGACCGCCGAAGGCATCGCCGCCCGCCTCAAAGCCGCCTTGACCCGACTAATCAATTCGCGGTGGTCGAACGGTTTGGCAACATAATCGTCCGCGCCCAATTCCAGGCCGCGCACCTTATCGCTTTCCGTCGCCTGCACCGTCAGCATAATTACGGGCGCGTTGGTACTCTTGCGTAGTTCGCGCAACGCCTCGAAACCGTCCATTTCTGGCATCATCACATCCAGCAAAATCAAATCGGGCAAATCCTGGCGGGCGCGTTGCAACGCTTCGTAGCCGTTGTGAGCCTCAATTACGACATACTCTTCTTTTTCCAAAATTGTCCGAACCAACTCCAACAGTTTGGGTTCGTCGTCCACCACTAAAATTGTATAAACCATTAATTATCTTTCCAAAATTGTAATTACCTAGTTGTCTCTGTCATGCCGAGCTTGTATGGTTCTGACTGCTAACTGTTGACTGACAACCGTACTATATTTTCCCGAACAATATCGGCAGTTGGGCCGGAGACTCGCGCGGCAAACTGAAACTGAAACGCGACCCAGCGGGTTGACTTTGGCCCAGCTCAACTGGCGCAGGCTCAACCCAAATCTTGCCGCCGTGCGCTTCCACAATTGCTTTGCAGATATATAAACCCAAACCGGCCCCTTTGCGTTCGCGCACATAACGACTGTCCAGGCGGCTGAACCGCTCGAAAACGTGACCGCGTTCCTTTTCCGGGATACCAATCCCCTGGTCAGTCACGCTTACCACCACCTCGGCACTGCTAGGCTGGGCCTCAATCGTAATCGGGCCACCTTGCGGGCTATACTTAATGGCATTCTCAATCAAGTTGACCACCACTTCTTGAATTTTATCATAATCCGCCACTACAAAGGGTAAAGTATCGGGCAGCTTTAATAACAATTGGTGGTGGGTGCTGGTGGATTTCATTTTCTGCACTACTCGTTCCAATAAGCGGCTCAAATGGATCGGCTCGGTCTGGAGTTGCAGCCCGCCCGCCTGTACCCGCGAAGCGTACAGCAAATCTTCGACCATCTTGCTAAGGCGTTCGCTTTCCTCATAAATTATCTGCATCTTGTCGCGTATTTGTTCCGGCTTTATCTCGGTAGTCTCGTCGGCAAACAGTCCGGCGTAACCTTTGATAATCGCAATGGGCGTTTGCAACTCATGACTGATGACCGACAAAAAAGTGTTTTGCAATTCTTCGGCTTCGTGACGGGCCGTCATGTCACGCACCCCGATAATACCACCCAAAATATCGCGGGTAGCAGACAATATTACTGAGTAATTTAACTCGACATAACGCTGCTGCTTATCTTTGGTGTGCATAATGCCTTCGACACTGTACGCCTCGCTGTTTTCGGTACTGAGCAAGCCCAGGCGCAATGGGCAAAGAGCCGTGCAATGTTCTTCGCCTTTGGTTGTGGTGAAATGCAGCGTATCATAACAGTTTTGACCGCGTAACTCCTCGACAGCCCAACCGGACAGTCGCGCAAAGGCCGGATTGAAGCCAATGATGTTGCAATCTTTATCTACAATTAAAATTCCGTCGGCACTATAATTGATAATCGCTTCCAACCACTGTTTTTCTTCCACCAAACGGGTTAGCAGACGGGCATTGCGGGCCACCATCGTAGTCGGGTCGAAGTTGGTGTAGTTAGACGGAGCAAGAGCTTCTTGGGTATCAAAACTGGGCGGCGTTACCAGGGAATTACTCCAACTGGTTGGTTGGTCTGCTGCTGGGGGCAAAGCTGGGGAGCTATCGGTTTCGGGCAACGAAAGCGGGGCTATGGGAGCTTGAATCAGACACAAAGCCGCGATATAACGGCCTTCAGTATAGATAGGTAGGGCAATCACATGGAAAAAGCCTTCGCGGGTGGCAATATCGGTCTGGACGGCGGGTAGGGTAGGCTCATCTTCATAAGTGTAGCTGCGGTCATGGTAAGTGTCACTGTGGGCGCGATAATCGTGGCTGCTTTCCCGGCCCGTCACTACGCCAGACCCTATCTCGGTTTCAGCTGCCTCGGCCCGTTCGCTCAACTTTTGGGCCAGTCCCTGAATAGCGGGCCGAATCTGGCTCAGGGTGGCATCGTTCAGGCCGTAAGTCGAAAAGTGACCAGGAGCTTGCCGATTGTCGTCCCAAAAAGTCAGCACTCCGGCTTTGCTGCCAATGGCCTGCACCACACTGGTAATAGCGGTGTCCAAAGCGGCTAGTGTCTCGTTACTAAGCAACCGCCCGGCTTCTACACTACCATTACTACTATTGGCCGTTTTCTGGTGCTTATCTTTATTACTGGCTAGATTTTTGTCGCGTCGTACTCCTCGCATAATTCTCTGCGTTTCTCTACCCCTTCTAATTTAACTTGCGCTTACTCAGAATTTTCCGGCCCGGACTGGGCCAGTAACTTCCGTAACTCCTGGCGTTCTTCGGCATTCATTCCAGCCAGTCGTTCCTCCGGTGTCAACACTGATAACGCTTCGCCTAGCCGCTCTCGCCGCCTTTTGGTAAAATCGGTCAGGGCTATTTGAGCGGCTCGTACCCGTCCTCGCTCGATGCGCCGCACTTGACGCTGGGGAATCTCGCCTTTTTCAATCAATTCATCCATCAAGCTTTTTGCCACTTCAAATTCCTCCGGCCTCAAATCTTGCAAAATCTGCAAGATGCGTTCGTTATCCTCGTATAACATCTTGAACACAAAATCGCGCCACGTTTTGCTATCGCTAGGAGCGAAAGCCAGCCACCCGTACCATTCTTCTTGCAGCGGTAAATTGCGGCAGACAATCACTATTATCTTTTGTGGCCCACACTGGCCCTGCCAAAGCCAGCCCTTGCCAGCTTCTTGTGACTGTGTGAGTTCGCCTCCGTGTTCAGCCAGGTAAGCTATCAAACTTTCGGGTTTACGAGCCGTCACAATCAAATTCAGTACCAGATGTGGCGGAACTTTGCTTTGGGCAGCGTAACGCATCGCTCGACTAATCGCATTACAGTATTCCTGCCAATCCAAAGCATCGTTTTGGCTCTTAAATTCTACCACATTATGGAAGAGCAGAAAATACAAGAAGGTGTGCTGTATCTTTTCCAGGAACGGCACAATCACAAGCAAATCGGCATCCATTGCCTGGGAAAGCGCAGTTTCACCCGTTACGGGCCATTATTTCACGCATCAAACTTTTGAAGTAGGGGTCAGGTCGCTTTTTGGGAACAACGGTTGCCACTTTGGGTTGTTTCGGTCTCACCATCGTTAATTTCTTTCTTACTTACAAAAAAGGATGGAGCAACGCTGCCCCACCCCTTTCATTTTTGCAAATTTACAGCCTTTAGCCTTTGACGCTACCTGTAGTCAAACCACCTACTAGCTGCTTTTGCAACAGCAAAAAGACAAGCACGATTGGCGCAGCCCCAATCACAGCCGCCGCCGCGAATTGCCCCCAATATTTAGACTGCTGCTGGTCAATTAGCAGGTTCATACCCACTGCCAGGGTGTAGTTATCTTTGCTTGTCAAGATGACCTTAGCCAACAGGTAATCGGCATATGTCCCGATAAAAACCAGGATGGCGATAACTGCCAGGATGGGCCGAATGAGCGGAAGCAGAATCTGAAAGAAGGTTTGAGTGGGGGTAGCTCCATCCATCTGGGCCGACTCGTCAAGCTCTCTTGGAATGGTATCAAAAAAGCCCTTCATCAGCCAGGTGTTTGCCCCCAATGCCCCACCCGCGTATATGAGGATGAGACCACCCTGTGAGTCCAGACCTAGCCAGGGAATGATATTGCCAATTTGCACCAGCATCAGGTAAAGGGCCACGATAGCCAACGTATTGGGAAAAAGCTGGATCAGCAAAATCGCCAGCAAACCTGTGCGTCTGCCCTTGAAGCGCAAACGACTAAAGGCGTAGGAAGCCAAAGCCGTCAGCGTTACTATGATGATAGTGCTGATCGTGGAAACCTTGATCGAATTGAACAACCACAAGAAAATCGGATACTGAGGGTCGTTGATTAGCTTGGAATAGTTGTCAAAGCTAACCTGACTGGGTATGATGTCGGTCAGGGTGTTGACCGGGTTGAGCGACGCACTCAAAATATAACCTACCGGATAAAGGGAAAATAGCGAAGCCAAAATTGCCACAATCAGCTTAAAGATGATGTTGTTACGTTTGGCTCCGCTGAGAGTGCCTTCTCGCACCTTTTTGGCCGTAGTTGACTTAGCCTGTACCGGGTTTACACTAGCCATTAGAATACCTCCTCCAGGCGTTTGGTGAAGCGGAAGTTAAAGATTGTAATGCCCGCCACAATCAAAAAGATAAAGAAAGAGATGGTCGAGGCCAAACCTAAATCGCTACCCTTTCCACTAGCAAAAGCCAGATTGAAGGTGTAGGAAATCAAAATATCGGTTTTACCAGCCGGAGTGGTAGTGGCTGAGTCGGGTGGACCACCTTTTGTCACCAAATTTATCAAGCCAAAGTTGTTGAAGTTGAAAGCAAACGAGGCAATCAAAAGTGGCGCGACGGAAACCAATAGCAGTGGCAAAGTCAGGCTGAAAAACTTCTGGATGGCCGTTGCTCCGTCCAAAATAGCTGCTTCAAACATATCGGTGGGAATAGACTGGAGCGCACCTAGACATATCAACATCATGTACGGGTAGCCCAGCCAGGTATTGATAAAAAGCAGCATCACTTTGGCCCAATTAGGGTCGGCCTGCCAGCTAAAAGCGTCACCAAAAATGGTTTTGGAGAAGATACCGACAGGGCCGATGATGCTAAACAAGCCCGCCCATACTAAGGCACTGATAAAGCTAGGTATGGTGTAGGGGATGAAGATGAGCGAACGAAACAGGGGTTTGAGGGGCAACTGAGGGTCGTTCAGTACCAACGCCATACTGAGACCAAAAGCAAAAGTTAGCAAAACGCTCATCGCCGCGAAAACAATTGTCCACACAAACACTCCGAAGAACGGCGCGGTGATATTTGAGTCGCTGAAAATCCGGCCATAGTTTTCGCCACCGACCAGAGAGGTAAAGCCAGGTTGAATCTCCCTACCGTCAGACGAGGTAAAAGTACCCTTGACCGGGGTATAGACGACTTTACTTTCCAGATCGGTCAGCTTATCAGTGGCCGGGTCAAAGGAATACTTCGAGAGTAACTCCTGAGCCTGAGATGAGGAAATAAGCTGTATAGCTACCTGGTCGTTTTTAAGGTTGAGAGCTGCCAGTTGCTTTTCCTGAGAGGCTGCCGCAAACGGTGTCAGCTTTTGAAATCCACCGTCCAGTGTAGCAGGCAAAGTGGCAGGCGCGTCATACGGTTTGAGACCGCTTTCATCACCAATAAAGCTTTTGTTGGTGGTCGGATTTTGCAGAATGATTTTGAACTTGTTATCGGGGCTGCGATAAGCTGTCCAGCTATAAGTAGCCCCGTTTGCGCCTTGATAGGTTTGAGTTTTGAGTTGAGCGATTACTTGATCTTTAGTCAGACGGTGGGAGTCCCCATAGTTTGTGAAAGACGAGTAAATGGTGTAGATTAAAGGATAGACTACCATCAAAATCAGCAAAAGCACGCCAGGAGTTAGCCAGCGCAAGGCGTATAGCTGCTCGGACAGGAAAACCCAATTCACCACGATAGTGATTAAAATAATGGCAACCGCCACGATGGGCAGGCCGTCTCCGAACAAGGTTATGACGAACAAGCTGGCTACCGCGTCAATCACGGCCAGACCGAGCAAGCGCAAACCTAACCCGCGCAGAGAGAAAGAAGGGCGCGATTGCGCCCCTCCTCCCTTGTTACCCCCAGAGTTATTGGAGCTTCGCTCTAATTGCTGTTGAAGCATCTGTTACCGCCTTGTCAGGTGCTACTTGTTGTTGAAATATCAAAGTAACCGACTTGCCCCAGTTGTCCCACACACCAGACATTTGAGGAACGTTCGGAAGCGGGTCGCCTGTTTTGGCCGAAGCACCAAAAGCTGCTACGTCCGCGTCAATGCCAGCTTGGGTTGGTATCCAGGCCGGGAAGCGTGGGTCGGCGGTGTAGATAGCCTTCATGGTATCGTCAGTGGCGATGAAGTCGGTCAAGAAGGTCTTGGCTAAAAGCTTGTTTTTACCAAACGAACTAAGCATAAAGCCTTGCACCCCTACGAACGGGCGTGGAGTGGTGGTCATCGTCGGGATGTTAGCCACACCATACTTAACACCTGAAGCTTTCAAATCTTTGATAAACCAGGGGCCATCAATAATCATGGCGGTCTGGCCCTTTTTGAAAGCGTCTTCCATAATCGAGCCGGTCACGTCCTTTTTAAGCAGACCCGCTTTGACCATGCTATCAATTTGTTCGGCATAAGCTTTGCCACCCGCACTGTCCAGGCCGAAATCTTTAGGGTTGTATGTGCCATCAGGGTTCTTGGCAAAGATGTAGCCTCCGAAGCCAGTCAGCAAAGCGTAGGTGTGATAGGGCGAGTCCTGCTGCAAAGTGTAACCTTGGGGAACTTTGCCACTATCTTGCAATTGCTTGGCGATGGTCTTCAACTCGTCCCAGGTCTTGGGCGGGTTCGGTACCAGGTCTTTGTTGTAAAGCATAGCGACAGCTTCTGTACCGTAGGGAACTCCGTAAAGCTTACCGTTGTAGGTGAAACCATTGGTCGAAACCGGGTCGAAGCTCTTGGCTTTAGCACCCAAATCGAGTGGGTCAATCACGCCGTTAGTAACCAGTTCACCCACCCAGTCGTTCGCGCCCACGATGATGTCCGGGCCTTTACCAGCAGGGCCAGCCAGCTTGAGTTGGTCACGAATATCACCAAAGGCCAGGGTTTGCAGAGTCACTTTGATGCCGTTTTGCTTAACGAAATTGTCAATCAAAGGCTGTAAAGCTTTGGCCCGCCCATCATCCACCCAGATTACCAGGTTGCCTTCGCTGGAAGCCTGGGGAATGGGTGTGGCAGTGGTAGCAACCGCAGCGGTGGTGGGGGCCGCAGTAGTGGCGGCGGCAGTGGTAGTCGGAGCAGCCGTAGTGACGGCAGCCGTTGTTGCGGCAGTGGTGGTGGCAGCCGTTGTTGCGGCAGTGGTAGCTACTACGGTGGTGACAGCCGTTGTTGCAGCTGTCGTCGCCGCAGTGGTAGCTACTGCGGTGGTAGCTACTGCCGTCGTCGCCGCAGTAGTGGCAGCAGCTGTCGTCGGAGCAGCTGTTGTTGCAGCCGCGCTGGTAGCAGCAGCTGTCGTCGCCGCCGCAGTGGTAGCATTGGGCGTGGCGGTCTCACCACAAGCGGCCAATACCAGAGCCATCATCATGACGGCCAGTATCAGCGAAAATCTTCTGAATAACTTGTTGGTCACTTTACTTCTCCTCCTTAAAGAGAATTTTGGTCAAAGGTCAAGCACACAATTTTTGCTACTAGCGGCCTTATCCGTGGTAACAAAAATAATGTCATAAAACAAAATCAGCCTATATAGGCTGGCCTCAAATTGTAGTAGTCATTAAAAAGCTGGGTTTACATAAGCATTAAAGGAGTTTATCAATGGACAAGCTTCGATGCTACTGTCATCATCAATCCTTGAAATACTTTTGCAACACCAGCGTTGCAGTCTCGGCTTCAACTCTATATTCCGTCAGCAGGGATGTTTGTAAAAAGAGCCTGGGTTAATGTTACTGAAAACTGTAGCAGTTAGCTTGCTCTCAATAATTGTTTCAACTAACAGTCAAGCACAATTTCCTTTTTAATTATGAGCGTCATAATATCACTGCCTAATTTTGTTGTCAAGCGTGAATCGCAGCCACCCATAAATACCAACTTTGCAATGGACTTCTTATTCGCAAAAGTTGACATAAATCTAACTTTGCGCCATAATGGGACATCTAGCACCACAACAGACCCGCCCGGCTGAATTTTGTTGCTGCTAAAACTTCAAAAACAACTGTAGCCCATAAAACAGTACACCCAGGTAGGATAGCATTATTTTGAGTCAGGAAAACAGTAGCCTTAATTCCGACCCTATTCAGCTTCAACTCAAAGAAGTACCTTATTACGACAAATTGGAAAACAACGGCGTACAATGTCGCTTGTGTGAGTTTCGCTGCACCCTCAAAGCAGAGCAGCGCGGTATATGCCGGGTGCGCTCCAATCAGGAAGGCCGTTTCCTGACCCATAACTGGGGCGTAATTTCCCGTGCCGACATCGAACTAAGCGAACACCTGAATTTTTATCATTTCTTTCCAGGAGTGAAGGTTTTCAGTATCGGTGGCTACGGTCAAAATTTTCCGACCCTGGGAGACCACGACCAGTTTGATGAAGTGCCGAACCCGCCGGGCCGGGTTCTCACCGTCGAGCGGCTGGTGCGTTTTGCCATCGAGCAGCGTTGTCGCGGTATTATCTTTGCCTATAACGAACCTACGATGTGGTACGAATATTTGCGCGAGGCTTGCGTCAGTATCAAGGCCAATGGGATGTTTTGCGCGATTGTGTCCAATGGTTATCTTAGTAACGAAGCCTTTGATGGGGTAGGTCATTATATTGACGCGATGCTGTTACAACTGAATGCTTTTAACGAGCGCACTTTCCTGGCTTTGACCGGGCAGGGTCAATTTCAAAAACCACTCGAAACTGCCACTCGTTTCCAACGCCGCTATAAAGGCCACCTTGAAGTCAGCACCAAGCTGGTGCCAGGGGTGAACGATAGCCAATCCGAACTCACCACTATCGCCGCCTGGATTAGCCGGGTGACTGGTGAAAACACGGCCTGGCATCTTAGTTGCGCCTTACCCGACGCGGAGGATGCGGACGAGGTGATGTTACGGGCCAAAGAAATAGGCCACGCCAATGGTTTGCGTTACATCTATCTACCCACCCTTAACCAACCTGCGCCGCCTCCCGACACCACTTTTGACCCGGCAGCTTCCAACAACACCTATTGCTACAATTGCCAGCAACTGCTGATTGAGCGAAGTCTTCATGATGCCCGTGTGGTAGGTCTGGAGGGCAACCGTTGTTCCAACTGCCATACCGAACCCGGCATCCGCACCACTATTTGGAAATTATGATTAATTTTCTTTGTCATTTAGATATTTGGCGTTGGCTTCGGCTAATTTGAGGGTGGCTAACCGTAATTGCAGACGGGTGGTGACTACCTTTGCCAGATGCTGCAACTTTGATTTTTGGTCAAATCCAAACTCACGCGGCTTCATGTCTATCAAACAAAGGGTGCCGATGTTGTAACCTTCGGCGGTACGCAGGGGTGCGCCCGCGTAAAAACGCACGTTTGGCTCACCTATCACCAGTGGATTATCGCTAAAACGCGGGTCAAGGGTGGCATCCGGGATTACCAATATATCGTCGCTTAAAATAGCGTAACTACAAAAAGCCACATCGCGGGGAGTTTCGTTAATATCCACCCCGAAGCAAGCCTTGAACCATTGTCTGTTCTGGTCTATCAGGGTAATTAAAGCTACTGGCACGTCAAAATATTTGGCGGCATACTGGGTGATACTATCAAAAGCCTTTTCTGGCGGGGAATCCAAAACCAAATACTGTTTGAGATTACGGAGACGGGCATCTTCCTCTGGTGGCAATGCTGCGGCTGGCATAAAGTTCGACCCTCTTTCTACAAACCTGCGTGCTTGATGCTGATAGTTGTATGATACCACTATCGTAATATTTTGACAAGTGGCATTTTTTGTGCCGAGTTCAGGGCTTGCCAGATATGCTAAAATATTAACAAACTATGAACATTGGTTTGGAAATTTTGATTAACAGGTTCTTTCAATGTTGGAAGTATTCACCAATAGCCCCGAAGCATCTGAAACAGCAATTAGTAGCGTTGAGGCGCAATCGGTGGCGGCTAGTTTTGGTCTGATTGACAAAATCCCTATCTTTAACTATCTGGTTCTCGCCGAGCGGGTGGGTTGGTATCGCACCATCATGCGCTTTTTCCTGTCCCGACACCGCGAACTTTATAAGTATCAGCTAACCGCTTCCGAAGTTTGGGAGGCGGTGCGGCAGCAGTTCGACCCCACCTATAGTCTGGAAAAATGTCAGACCGATTTGAAGGCGTTGGAAGAATGGGGCAACTTGATTACTACTCACGATGCCAGCCGCCACACCTCGATCCAAAGTTTTCGTGCGCCCGCTCTGCTTTATCAAGCCACGCCGTTAGCTATTGCTGTCGAAGGCTTTTTGGAAGAACAACGACGGGTGGGCAGTGCGCTGGGTGCGTTGCGCCAGGGCGAT
The DNA here is from genome assembly GCA_038207455.1 of Chloroflexia bacterium. Classification (GTDB taxonomy): domain Bacteria; phylum Chloroflexota; class Chloroflexia; order Chloroheliales; family Chloroheliaceae; genus JBBQZT01. The sequence goes on along the minus strand of JBBQZT010000043.1, from coordinate 10,503 downwards.
CTGCCGCGTTTGTGGGAGATGGTTGAACGACTGGACACCTGGCTGACTAGCGATATACCCTTCCCCACCGCGTGTAGTGTAGATTTAGCTGAGGAATGGCGACGGGCTTTTGAACTTTTCAATACGATGGCCCGCGAAGCTGCTCAATACCTGGCGAATATGACTGCTTCGGCCCGGCGTGCGCGGCCAGACCTGGAAGCGTATCAGAGTTACAAACGGGGCGTAGTCGAATACGTGACCAATTTCGGCCAGACCTTGACCCATTATAGCGTTTCGTTCCGCAATCAGTTGAGCGGCTGGTACAAAGATGGTAAGGCCGAAAGGCTGGCCCATGCGGTGGCTGCCCATCTCGAACCGCCTACGTTGGAGCAAGAACACCGCCAATCACCTGAAAAGCTGCTGCGCGAGGCGGCCCGCCAGATTGAAGCTTTGGCCGACTGGTTTGCTATCGGTTCACGGGCCGACACTTTCCGGCGAGCGGCTGCTTCCGAAGTGGAAAAGGTGGTACGGAGGGCTGAACAGTTTGTAGCGATGGCCCGCCCCAATGCGAATTATGCTACCGACCTGGACACGCTGGCTCGCCGCTTGATGGAAGCAGTTGACCCCGCAGAGGCCCGTCAGTTGACTCTGGTGGCTTTTGCTCATGGTCTGCCTGGACACTTATCCGAAAGCCTGACCGGGCCAAATAGCACCACAGGTACTCAATCGGCCTGGCGCGAACCGCCCACCGTGACCCCGACGCTGCACGACATCGGACGCTTACGCCTGGATAAAACCGTCGAACTGGCTATCACCGACAATCGAGCCGCCCAACGGGTTCTGATTGAACGTCGTCTGGCTGAACGTGCCGAGGAACGCGCCCGTTTTGCGGCCTTGTTCGCGGTGGGTTCGCTCAACGTAGGCGAAGCCTGGGTCAACAGTCCAGCGGAACGGGCCGCGCTTTTGGCCGTCGTGCGTGGCTGTTTGCGTGATAGCAAATTTCAATATCACGCCCCCGACGGCTCTTTAATCATCATGCTTAATCCTAAAGAAACCCACTACGGTTTGCTCCGCGCCCCCGATGGTGGTCTGCTGATGCCGCGCTACCAATTGGTTAAGCAGGAGGAATAATTCACGGTGCCAGACTTGGAAACCTTTGAAGCTACCGATATAGATACCGAAACGGACGAAATAACCCCACCCGTCGCGCCTAAACGTACCGCCCGCCTCCGCACCAATGCTCAGGCCGAAGCTCTTACCCAGGCGCATATTGCCCTGATGGAAAACGAACTGCTTACTCGCAGTCAGCAGCCCGAACTCTACCGTCTGGTCAACAACCAGTATGCAGCCTTACAAAATTGGCACGACGAACATACCGGTTGGAGAATTCGGCGTGGCCCATCGGTGATGCGGCTGGTACGCACTCCGGTTTCGCTTATACCCGGCTACGTTTTCCGTACCTTGCGCGAACCCCGTGATTTTGCCTGTTTTGCCTGGACGCTGTGGTACGCCGAAAGCCGCCAGATGGCCGGGCGTGGCAACGACCAGCAGTTTTTGATGTCGCAGCTGGCTGAACAGTTGGAAGAGCAATCTATGACGGGGCAAATGGCAGTTCACGTCGCCCCGCTAGATTTCAAAAAGCAAGCAGACCGCTATAGTCTGTCGCGTGCGCTCAAGGCTTTACAAGAACTGGGCGGTTTGCAACTGGAAGATGGCAACACCGAGGAATGGGTGACAGAAACGGGCAAGGCAGACGCGCTATGGACGTTCACCGAAGTGACACGCTCCTTGATGCAAGCTTTAGAGATACCCAAAGTGCAGAGCGTGGTGCAAAAGTTGGACGGCGACCCCAACAGCCTCAAACCAGCCCTTCTGCCCGTTTTGCCCGAACACGATAGCGACCCTTTGCAAAGAGCCTGGCGGACGCTGCTATTAGGGCCAACTCTGTTGCGTTACGATGACCCGGCGGCTTTTGCGGCTCTGGAAAGCCACGCCGGGGGAGTACAGCACGAACTGGCCGAAACTTTTGGCTGGCAATTAGATATGCGCCAGGAGTATGCCCAAATTATCCGGGCTACTGGCACCTCGTCCGGGCCAATCCCGCTATTGAGTTTGCAGGGTGCCGCAGACCACGCGGCTTTGCTTATTTGCGATGTGGTGCGCCAAAAAGTAGCCGCCCACGAGTTGAATGCCCCTGACCTGGATGGTTGTATTTTGGTAGCCGAAAACGAGATTGCCGACATTTTCCGTCAGGTGCGCGAACGCTACGGCCACCGTTGGGGCAGCACCGCCCGCAAAACCCATTTCCGGTTCTTGCTGCGTGAAGTCTATGCTAAAATGCGGTTGGCTGGGCTGATACGCGGGCCAGACCGCAATTTTAATATTTTGATACTACCCACTGCCGCCCGCTTTGCTGTTTCGTATGGACGCGAAGACATTGAAGATGAAGCCGCTCCACCCGATGCTACCGAACCGGAAGTTTTAGCGGAGCAAACGGTTACGCCTCCGCCAGAGCAACTTAGCCTGGATATAGCTGGGCAAGCCTTACCTGAACTTGACATAAATGAAGTGAAGATAACACCAGAACTTGCAAATGGTGATGGCAAAAAAGAGTATAGTACGCTCGAAGTAGGCCAGATTATTGGTCGTAGCGACCAAACGGTAGTAATTCGCATCAAAGCAGGCGTTATAAAAGGTGAGAAGCGCGGTAAAAACTATGTTGTCCCGGCGGAAGAAGTGGCGCGGCTTAGAAACTTGCACCAAACTTTAGATGTGGATAATCACTCAAAGGGAGAATAATTTTATGTTCCATAAAAATCTAAGACCCCTCGTTGGTCTGCTGCTTTTGATAACGCTGGCTTTGACTGCTTGCGGCGATGCTACTCTGACAGCCACTCCTGGCAGTGTGACCACCCAAACAGCCACCACTGTTGCCCAAGCCGCTACCACCAGCACTACGACTGCGACTTCGCCAGTGGCTGTAGTTACCACCGTAGTGCAATCTAGCCCGGCGGCGGCTAAGGGTAATACTACTGGCACAAGCGTACTTAATACCACCACCGCCACGACTGCGGCTACTCGCCCGGCTACCACGCCAGTATCAACCACAAAGGTGAGCGTCACAAGTGCGACTACAAGTGGCTCTTTTAGCCTTCCGACCATAAGCGGTTTAACCGAAATTACAGTTGACCCGGACGTACTTCAAGCCGCCCGCGCCTCAATTTCTACTTTGCCCGCGACGGCTAACTTGACCGTCAAAATTTACGGTTCGAGTGATGATGTACAGAAAACAGCAGCCAATTTTGATGCTGCCGTGTTAAAGGAAAACTATAAGTCTTCGCTACCGCCCGCGCTCAAATCTACTGTAAATCAAGGTGTGATTGCAGATATTTACTCAAAGCCGGGCGCAGCCGATATAGTGGCAGGTACGTTCGCCACCCCAACCAACCCCCAGGATTTAATCAAAACTTCGGGCGTGCGGATGAATACAGCTTCGGCCCAAAAGATTTTAGACCAATTGCAAGGCCAGCCCACTATGATTATAGTGATAGCTGGAGCCGATTTGTTGCAACTTGTTACTCGTGGCAGTAGTGGCAGTTCTAGTACGGCCACGCCATCGGATTTCCCACCAGCACCCACCGTCAGTACCGAGGCTACGCCATCGCCGACCAAATAGTAATCAGGAGTAACCAGGGTCTTGTGTTAGTCGGCGGATGCATGGTTACAACTAAAATAAAGAGGAAACGAAAATTTGACCGACCAGCTTAACCTAAATTTTCTTGATACCAATGGCAAATTGTTCGATTTTGACAGCGAAGAAGATGCCGAGGACGCGCAGTTAGCCGCGAAGGTCTCCTATTTGCAAGAGGTGGCGGGTGGGCCAGTGGGCTACCGTCTGCGCCGTATCATTTTGTGCAATTTTTGGCTGTACGGTCTGCAAGAGTTTGAAATAGCGCATGGGCGGCTGTTTTTGGCCGGGGAAAACGCCAGTGGCAAATCTAGCGTGTTGGCGGCAGCCTTGCCTTTAGCTCTGGACGGCAACTTTCACGCTAATCGGCTGGATACTTTTGGCGGGCGTGACCGCCGAATGGAATATTATGTTTTGGGCGGGAGCGACTCGTCCACCGCCTACAACTTTGAGCGGCGCACTACCTATATCGCCCTGGAATTTGAATGGTGTAATCCCAATCAGCCGCCCTTCGCCCCGGATTTACGCCAGGAGTGGCTCGAAGCTGCCAACCCAGAGGAACGCGAACGCACGCGCTGGCTGACGATTGGCCTTAGTCTGGCCGGAAACGTCAACGCTTCGGAACGTATCCGCGCCCTGCGTTTTGTAGTTACGGATGGCACACGTTTGGGCCACGAACTGCATTTGGTGGATACAAAGGGCGTGGCTCTTGACCACCCCGGCTTCAAGCGAATGCTCAACGAACACGGCGTAATTTGTGAGACGGTCAGCGATTATCAGGCGCACGTGGCCCGCTATCTGTTCGGGATTGCCGACCTCAAAGAATTTCAGAATATCATCAATATGATGCTGGTGTTGCGTCGTCCGAACCTGGGCAGCGAACTGAATTTTTCCAAAGTCCACGACTATCTTAAACAATCGCTCCGCAAAATACCCGAAGAAATTACCCGGCGCGTAACTGGCACTATCGAGCGGATTGACACCATTCAGGCGCAGGTGGAGCGGTTGCAGGAAGCTTACGAGGCCACTAGCAAATTGGACAGTGCGGCCCAAAAGCTGGCGATGTCTGGAGCGCGACGGGCGGCCCTGGCTTATACTCGCTCCCGTAGCCAGGAAAGCGCGGCCCAGGGTCAGGTCACGCGGTTGAGTCGGGAATTAGCCGAGGCCCAGGCCGAACGCGACGCGGCTCAATCCCGTTACGACGAACTGACCACCGAAGAAGGGCAGGTGGCGGGGCAGATTGCGGCTTTGGAAAGCAGCGAAGGCTTGCAGGTGGCCGAGAAGCTGGCTCAGGTACGCGAAATGGCCCGCGCCGCAACCGAACAACTGCGTCAGCAAACCGAACAGTTGCAATCGGCGCAGACGGCAGTGATAGCGGGCCAGAGTCGGCAGGAGCGGGTCTGGCAAAGCTGGCGCAAGTGGCACAGCGAGAGCCAGGTGGCTCTACAAAATCTGCAAAAAGAAGCTAACGACAAGGCGGAATGGGCGTTGGCTGCCGCCCAACTCGAAGAAGCGCAACGGCAGGTGGCCGCTTTTAGTTTAGACGCGCCCGAACTTCCCCAAATACCGCCATCCCTGGCTGCGCTTGCCGGAACGTTGGGCGATGAACGCCTGGCCCGGCTGACCCAGCTGGAAGAACTGCACCGCGAACGGGAAACGCGGGCTACCGAGGAGCGGGTGGCGCGTGACCGCGAAAACTATCTTTTGGCCGAAACCGATACCGCCCGCGAACGACGTGATACAGCCCAGCTAGGTGTAACCCAGGCGCGAGAAGAAATCGCCACCAGTCTGCGGCGACTTTATACCGAGAGTCGTTGGATTTCCGAACTACCCGATTATCGGTTGGGCGAAGTCTTGAACGCGGCTTTGCGTGCGCCATTAGAAGAATACCGCGAGGCAATGCAGAATTTTGGGCGCGACCTGGAACGTTCGGCAGGGAGGTTGCGCGACGAGCAGGCCCGTTTATTACAAACTAAGGGTGTACGCCAGCAGCAGCAGAGCGACCTGACCAGGCTTTTTCGTCAGAAATCCGACGAAAAAGATTTAACCCCACTTCGCACTTCACGCCGTCAGCAAGCCCGTACCCGGTTGGCGGCGGTGGGTGTCGCGGCTCTCCCTCTATATGCCTTGATTGATTTCAAACCAGAAATTGAAAGTGGGAGCGAACAGGCTGGCCGCATCGAGCGGATGCTGGAAGAAGCTGGGCTGTTGGACGCGCTGGTGGTACGGCCCGACCAGATAGCCCACGCTGATAACTTACTCCGGGATGAGGGTTTGAGCGATTGCCGCGTCCAATTGGATAGTGCCGTGACCGCCGGGCCAACCCTGGCCGATTGGCTGGCTTTTGACCCCCAGGCTGTCGAAGCTTCTTATAATATTGGTAGTCACGAGTGGCAAACGGCGGTGGAGCAGCTTTTGAAAGCCATCGCTCTGCCCACTAACGCTGCCGGATTGCGTCCAGTCAACAAGAATTTCTTTTTGCAAAACGAGGGACGCTGGCAACACGGTTTACTGGCGGGTTATGCCGGGGCGGGCGCGGCGGCGGGCTTTATCGGGACGGCCAATCGGCGGCGTTTGCGTCGCCAGGAATTAGACGCGCTCCAAAGTCAGCTTGAAACGGGTGAGGCCGAACTTAGCCGCCTGAACCAACAAATCGAGCAAAACACCGCCGAACAGCGTCAGCTTGAAGGGGAACGCGAGGAGTTGGCGGTGTTGCAACGGGCCAACCAGGTTTTCGCCGCCCAAACCGAGCTTGAACGCACCGAAGACACCCGCCAACGCACCGAAAAGCTGTTGCAAGAAGCTCAGGCCCACGCCCGCGAAATCAGGCAGAGTTTGAGCGGTTTGACCGCTCGTATCTTGCAGGAAAGCGTTGATATTCCCGGCGCGGCCAACGATGTACGTCGAGTGCGGCTGCTTTTGGGTGCAACCAACCAGTTGCGTAATGGCTGTGCCTTGCTGCTGCAAAGTTTGGGTGGTACAGGCGAACGCTGGCACGAGTACCGTGAAGCCGTGACTAACCTGGAACGCGAACGGCAGCGTGAACAAGGGGTCAGCCGTTTGCACGCCGAAAGCCAGGCCCGCCAGACCCAGGCGCAGGCCCAGCTTGACGAACTAGAACGAACGATGCAATCCGCCGATGTGCAGGAGCTAATCGAACGATTGGACAAATTGCGCCGCCGCAGCAAGGAGCTACCCAATGCCCGAATTGACGCTCATGGGGAATGCCAGAGAGCTGATGAACGCACCCGCAATTTAGGTGAAAACCTGACCATCGTGCAAGGCGTTTTGACCGAAAACCAACAAAAACGCGCTGCCGCCCAAACCAATTTTTTGTTCAGGTTGGCCGCGTATCCTGTCCAACGTCTGACCGAGGCCCGCGCTTTGGCCGAACGTGAGGATTTTGCCAAAGCCGCCCTGCGTCTGCTCAACCCGGTTAGCAATGCTCTACCACCGGATGAGGAGCAGCTTGAGGCCGAGAACAATCGCGCTTACGATTATTTGACCCTCGAATTCAACCGTCAACAAGCGACATTGGCTGAGTACGGCCCGAATCTGGACGACGAACGCCGGGTGACATTTGTGGTGGAAGAGCGGGCCGAACCGCCCGCATTGTTGGCAATGCTGGCAAACCAGATCGAGATTCAAAAGACGTTGGTGAGCAACGAAGAACGTACTTTATTCGAGGATTTTCTGTTGCAGGAGATGGCCGAGGCGATTCGGGAACATATCAGCCAGACCGAAGCCTGGGTGCGCTCAATCAATCGTCTGCTGGAAGATTTGCCGATGGTGGGGGAACATTACGCCCTGGAATGGAGGCCCACCGACGAAGGCGAAATGTTGGAAGGCTTGGGCAGCCATATCTCGCGCCAGCATCGGCTATTACGCAAACCAGCCCAAAACCTGACCCCCGAAGAAACCCAACTGCTCAAAGAAGCTTTTAATCAAGAGATTGTGGGGCTACGATTGCGCCAGAAAGACGACCCTGGTCTTAATTTTATGGACGCGCTGGTGCAGATTTTCGACTACCGCGAATGGTTTCGCTTCTCGGTGTTTGTTACGCCAACCGGGGGCAAACGCACGCGGCTGACAGACCGTATCGCTGGAACACGGAGCGGGGCGGAGCAGCTTTTCGCTCTGTACGTGCCATTGTTTGCGGCTCTGGCTGCCTTGTACGATAGTGCCGCTGTCCCCGGTTGTCCGCGTTTGCTGGCGTTGGACGAAGCTTTCGACAAGGCCAGCGTCGCCAACACACAACGGATTATGGAGTTTCTAGTATCGCAAGGTTTCCAGTGGATAATGACCGGGCCGCAGGTTAGCGGGACGGGTTCGGGTATCCCAGTCAGTGCCGAGTACCAGATGATGCACGAGAAAGGTACGCAGGTTGCCACCGCCGTTCCCTTCTTCTGGCTGGCCGGACAGGAAGATACGCCCGTTCCGTTGAAAAATTAAAAATTTAATCTTCGTCCGCCGATGGCACGCTTAATAGTTGGGCCGCCCGCTTTTTGGCCTCGTCACCGCGTCGGTCATAACGAGCAGTGGTGGTAACACTGGCATGACCAGCTAGTTGCTGCACCGTCGAAATATCTGCGCCAGCCTCGAGCAGGTTTGAGATGAAAGTGCGCCTGAAATCGTGAGGGCTGGCCGGGTCTATGCCCGCCGCTTTAACCCGTTGGCCCAAAAGATAGGCAATGGCCTGGTCGCTCAAGCGGCGGGTTGTCAGCAAATTGCTTTTCCAGCTAATCGGACAGAAAAGCGGCCCGATATAATCACCGCGCACCTTTAGCCATTCCAGCAGTGGCTCTTGAATGCCCTCGGCCAGATAAACTATGCGTTCTTTGTCTCCTTTGCCGCTTCGTACCCGTACCGCATTCTCGGTGGGGTCGTAATCTGCCAAATTAAGAGCTACCGCTTCTGAACGGCGCAAACCTCCAGCGTACAGGAGAGCCAGAATTGCCCGGTCACGCTTACCTAGTGGTCGTTCGTCGTCCTGGCAGTTTACCAAAAGATTTTTGACTTCGGTTCTTTTGAGGGCGCGGCCTTTGGGGAGACGTTTGCCGCTCACATTTTTGAAGTCTATGGTGCGCTGGTATTCTTCGGAAGGAATCTGGTCCAACCGCCACGCTTCCTGTAGGACGCGCCGGACTGCCGAAAGGATTTTGTTGGTGGTAGCAGGAGCATATCGTTCTTGCAGCTGGACGCGCAACGCCGCCGTATGCTGATAGCGCAGTTCGCCCCAGGGTAGCGAAAGGGCATTGTGCTGGCCGTTGGATAAAATGTGCGCCGAAACATTTAGGCCAGTACGCATAGTTTGGCGGCCCGATGAGCGCAACGAAGCCAGATAAATCGCGGCTGGATTTTGGTCAAGCGGCAGCACTAATTGTGACGATTGAGTTTGGGCTAACTCAGTTATAGTTTGGCTGACAAGTATAATTTCTTGCGTACTCATAAATCTTTCGGCCTCTTTATTTTCCGACTACAAGCCCTGTTAATAAACTGGTATGGCTGCTCTTTATTTAGCCCGTTTGAATTCAGCTTTCCACATAATCAAGAGGGACTTGTGCTTTTCCAGGCTAGGATGCTCTATTTGACGCTCCACCTGGACACAAAGCGTTAAATATTTTATGGCTTTTTCCACCTGGCCTAAATCATAATAAATACGCGCAACATTGTGTCTGGTGGTAGCCTCACTGCGTTTGTCCCCAGTGGCTGCAAATAGCGGCAAGACCTGCTCTAAATATTGCAATGATGCGACCAGGTTGCCTGCTGTGTAATAAATACCGCCAATGTTATTGAGAATAGCGGCCTCGCCACCTTTGTCGCCAACTGCCCGAAATAGCGGTAAAGCTAAATTGAAGTATTGTAACGCTTTAGCGGTAACATTCAAATCGTAATAGACACTTCCTTTATTATTAAGGCAATGAGCCTCGCCGACTTTGTCACCTACTGTCTGGAATAACGGCAAAGCCAAATCTAAAACTTTCAAGGCTTTTTGGGGAGTGCCTAGAGACTGGTAAGCATTGCTAATATTATTGAGGGTGTTAGCTTCTGCCCCTCTGTCTCCCACTCCTCTAATTATAGGTAGGGCTTGCTCGTAAAATTTTAAGGCTTTATTGTTATCACCCACAGCGTGATAAAAACTGCCTATGTTGTTGAGAGCGGTAGCTTCGCCGATTTTGTCGCCTCCTAGCTGAATCAAGGCTAAGGCCCGCTCATAGTATTGCAATCCTTTAGCTATATCACCCGAAATTTGATAGGCATTGCCCATATTATTGAAGACAGCGGCTTCGCCAACTTTATCGCCGACTGCCTGGAACAGTGGTAGGGCTTGCTCACAGAACTGCATAGCTTTATCTGGTTGGCCCAAAGCGGCGTGAGCGCGACCAATATTAACGAGAGTGGTGGCTTGCTTAGATTTATCGCCAACTACCTCGAACAAAGGTAAAGCTAAATCGAAGAATTGCAACGCTTTTTTTGACTGGCCCGAAGTGTGATAGGCAACGCCGAAATTAGTAAGGGTATCAGCGGCTTCTACGGTCAGTTTTTTAGCTTGACCATCAAAAGTAACGGCCTCTTTGGTTTCATCGGGAGCTTGCGCCAATACGATTTTGCGGGCTGTTTGTAAATTTTCCAAAATGCTGGTTAAAGCCTGGCTTTGAGAGTGATTGACACCAGGTGAGTTATCAGGCAGGGCTTGAACTCGACTTTACACAAAATGTGGGCTCGGATCTCACGTAAAAGCTACATCTGACCTTATTTTTCAAACAAGTGGCGGTAGAGGCCATGTCTGAAAACCTGGTTTACCCTAGCTATCGTGAGCGTGTAGCGGCTCTCAA
>JBBQZT010000042.1:0-46228 GCA_038207455.1 Chloroflexia bacterium | reverse complement strand
AAATGAAATATCTACTCAGCCTGTTTGTAAGAGGCTGCTCCGTCAGCCGATTGTTTTAGTTTTGAACAGCCAGGATACATCGGCTGACGGAGCAGCCTCCCACAGCAACCCTTTTTTCGCATATAAGCAAGCTTAATTATTAAGGCGGTGCTGTCATGTTACTTAGTTCAGACATCTTGGAAGTGGCAATTGGCCTGGTCTTTGTCTATTTCATCGGAAGCGTGATTGCCTCGCACGCTAACGAGATTTTCGCTGGCCTTGTCCAAAGGCGTTCCAAACAACTTGAGACCGCGATTGAGGAATTGATTCAAGATGACGGCTTCGCCAAGTTGCTCAAAATGAGTCCGCTAATTACTAGCCTGGGCAGCGAGAGCAGTCAAGCTGGATGGCCCGTGAGAATTCCGGCGGCTTTTTTTAAGCGGCTTTTTGATAAAAATAAAACAGCTGACGATAAACATTTCCCTTCCTACATTCCGTCCAGCCTTTTTGCCCGCGCTTTGCTGACCGAGATTTACTCAAGATATGTGCGGGATACTAACCAGGCAGACTCAACTATCAAACTTTCAGCCAATAGTATCACAGAAGTTTTGAATACCCTGGTTCAACTCAGTACAGCTTTAGAACCGACGGACAACTTGAAAAGGCTTGCAGATAATCTACTGAACAATCTGGCTACCCCGCTTCGACCAGATAATACTATGGAGATTATGAAAGCTCTTACTTTATTAGACGCGAACCCACCCACACCTTTCTTGAAAGGGTTTGCTGATACCCTGCTTACCAAATTTATTAATCCGCTTTCAGTAACCAATACGGCGGAAATTGTAAAAGCTCTTACTCAACTTAGCAGCGACCCAAATATCCCGCCCGACTTGAAAAGGCTGGGTGACACTCTGCTTGGAAATTTAGCTTCCGCACTCTCCCCTCAAAGTGTTGAGCCACTGGTCAAAACTCTTACTCCACTTAGCAGTGACCCAAATATTCCAGACGATTTGAAAGGGCTTGCCAACATTCTGCTTTCGTACCTGGCTTCCAAACACTCACCGGGCAGTGCAGCTGAAATTGTAAAGGCTCTTACTTTGCTACGCGATAACGCACCTACAAATCAATTGCGCGATCTGGGCAGAACTTTATTGACGATAACTAGCGGTGTCGAGACAAATTACTATACGGCTGTCGGGGCAATTGAGAACTGGTATGACCAGAAAATGGAGCGAGTTACAGGCGCGTACAAACGTTGGTCGCAAGCCTGGATTTTGATTTGGGCTTTACTAATCGCGCTGGTGTTAAACCTGGACACTATTAACCTTGTGCAATCTTTGTGGAGTAACGGAGCGTTGCGCCATTCGATTGCTAACCAGGCTACCAACGCTTCCTCTAACCTTGCCCCTGCTTCGGGACAAATGACTACTACCACTAGCCTTGCCCCTGCTTCGGGACAGATGACCACTACCACTACTGTCATTACTACTACTGTCAGTCCAACCATTTCCGAAACTAAAGCTTTGTTGAACGATGCTGGTCAAGCTGGTTTACCTATCGGTTGGAATCCATTTATTAACATAAAAGGAACTCTTGAATTCGGGAACTTAGCCCGATACGATTGGGGGGCGGCATTTTTTGCGTGGCTGTCCAAGATAGCAGGTTTGCTAATTTCTATTTTAGCAATCTCAATGGGTGCGCCCTTCTGGTTTGATTTGCTCAATAAACTTTCCAATTTACGCTCTTCTGGTCTGCAACCCACCTCCACTACACCAACCAACCCACAACCGCCCGCGCCTCCGGGTGGGCCAACCGGCTAAGAAGCGCACCACCCTAGTTGATATTTACTCCTCGTCTTGAAAGCTGACTTCTTCATAGAGTGCAGTCAAGGGTAGGTCAACATTGAGGATTTCAATTCGTAAAGAGGCATCTATATTTTCAAGCGGCCCGTCCACCTGCCAACTATTTTGGGCAGTCCGATGGTATTGTTCGACCCAAACTTTTTCCGAGTCAATCATAACGTAAGCCATCAGGCTCGGAAGTTTTCGATACTGCTCCAGTTTAACGCTGCGGTCATAGTTGCGGGTCGAGGGGCTGAGTACCTCAAATAAAACTTTCGGGTTAGCAAGGGTTTGGCGGTCAGCTTTATAAAACTCAAGCTGACCGCAAACCACACTAGCATCCGGGTAGGTAACGAATTCATCGTCCGGTTGACGCTTATTGCCTTTAGTTCGTCGGTTGCCTTCCACCGCCACTTTCAAATCACTGTTGAAAACCTGACAGCCACTTCCACGCAACAAGGCCCGCAGTTCGCCAGTTAAATTAACCGCAATTTGACTGTGTTCCGGGCTGCCTCCAGCCATATTATAGACCTGGCCGTTATGATAATCGTGCTTGACCTCGGCCCGCTGCTCTTGCCAGAGATACTCTTCAACGGTCAAGTATTGATGACTGGGCTGTGCCATTGCAAATCCCCTTTTTGTACACGTCCTAATTTAGCCTGGCGTGCCTACACCTGCCAACTGGCTGGTTGGGCTGGTGGAATGTTCGGTCAGGTAGTCGCACAACCGGGTTACACCTTCCAGCAAATCGGCTTCGACGGTAGCCAGCGAGACACGCACGTAATTGGCAGACGACGGGCCGAAAGTCGCGCCGGGTGCAACCGATACCTTTTTCTCGTTCAGAAAAGCTTTGGCGAAATCGTAACTGTCCTGATGCGCCCCACTTATGTCAACCATAATATAGAATGCTCCGGCAGGTTTATACTGATAAAGGCCACGCTGCTGCAAAAGAGCGCACACCAGGTCACGCCGACGCTGGTAGGCCGCCCGCATCGTACCAATCGCGTCTTGAGGGCCAGTTAGGGCGGCAACGGCAGCCATCTGGTTTGGCATCGCTACGCAACTCATATTCGGCTCAATCACCCGGCTCATCAAACCCACCAGAGGCTGTGGGGCGACAGCATAACCCACGCGCCAGCCAGTCATACTATAAGATTTGCTAAAGCTATAGACACCAACCACTCGTTCGGGGTCGAATTGGGCCACAGTAGTGGGCTGACCTTCAAAAATTAGATGCTCATACACTTCGTCGCTAATCACATACAAATCGTGTTTAGTCGCCAACGCCACAATCTGTTTGAGGATTTCGGTTGGATACACCGCGCCCGTCGGATTGCTCGGATTGCACAACACGATAGCTTTGGTACGCGGAGTGATTTGCCGCTCGATTTCCTCGATGCGCGGCACAAAATTGTCCTGCACATAAGCGGCATAATAAACCGGAACGCCCCCCACTAGCTGCACCTGCACCGCATAAGTCGGCCAACCGGGGTCAGGGACCAGCACTTCGTCGCCAGGGTTAAGCATCGCCTCGAAAGTGTCCATCAAGGCAAAGGCCGCACCCGTTGTCACCAAAATATTTTCCATCCCTATATTGTCCAGGCCATTGAAGCTGCGGAGTTTATCTAACAAAGCTTCGCGCAACGGGACGATACCGGCGGTTAGAGCATATTTGGTAAAGCCATCACGGGCTGCCTGCGCCGCCGCTTCGATAATATGTGGTGGAGTAGGAAAATTGGGTTCGCCTACTTCCAGCCGGATACAGCCAGGCGTTTTGACCGCAATCTCCAAAATTTCTCTGATACCACTGCGTTTCATTTGTTGGGGTTTGGTAGCCAAACTTTTCATTCTTTATATTCTCCTTATTTATTATGGCTGGTCTCTTTAATGGTGTGTAAGAAATAGATGCCAAGTAGGAAGCAGCAAGCCGCGAAGCCAAACAATATACTGTAACCTAGGTCAGGCCAGTTTAGATAGGTGGACCCCAAAGCGTTGCCACCATCCAGCAAAGCTCCACCTAGCAGCGCGGCCACCGCCTGACTGCCCGCTCCGGCTAGATTGCTCACGCCCATAAACCGTCCGGCCTCGCCTGTGGGTATCAAGTCGGTAGCTAAGGCCCAATCTATACTGTTAAAAGAGCCGCCCGCTATACCTATCAAAGAACCGTAAATCACCACCTGCACAATATTGTCGGCGGTAGCCAGCAGCACCATTCCGATTGCGCCAATTATACACGAAATTATCACCAGCTTCTTGCGCCCGATGCGGTCACTGAGCCAGGCTGCCGGGAAAACCGCTAACAAACTGGCAGTTAAGGCTATCACTCCCAATGTGCTATATGAAGCGGTCAAGTCGCCCGCCGCCAGGTGTAATTTGTATTGCAAAAAGTATAGGGCAAAGCTGGTAACGACAGCCAGCCCGGTCAGCACGCACAAACGCGAGATGATAAAGGCGATAAAGTTAGGGTGTTGTCGAATTTCGCTGATAATACCCAGTACCACCCGCACCCGACTTTGGCTGGCTGCTTTGGTTTGGCTGGGTTTTTCTTTAACCAAAAACAAGGTCGGCAAAAGCGTCGAGATAAAGATGACACAGATAATTAAAATGGCGATGTCGGGGTGGTTTTGGTCAATAAAGTAGGTGGCAACTACCAAACCACTGGCGTTACCCAAAAGTTGGGCGATACCCATCGCACCACTGGCCCGACCCCGACGGTTTTCTGGCACGTTGTCGGGTATAAAACCTTGATACGCGCCCTGAGCAATATTATCGGCGAATTGGAGCAGCAGATAACAGGCCAACAGCATCCACCAGCTACCAAAATAGACCACCATTACGGCCATAAAAATCAGAGCGAGTAGGGCCAGCATTGCGCCAAAAAGAATGAAAGGGCGGCGGCGACCCCAGGGGTGGCGGCTGACATCGCTCAACGCTCCGGCGATGGGTTGCACAATAATGGCGACTATCATGCCGCAAGCGGTGATAACGCCGAGCGTCGTACCGCGATAGTTTGGGTCAACAAAACGCGAATTAAGTGAGGGCAAAATCACACCGTTGACCCCGCCCCACAAATAGCTAATACCAAGCCAAAAAATACTAATCCAAATGTAATCCAAAAATTTGAAAATAACTAGCGGGGACGCTTTAACCTCGCTAAAAGTCATAGCGGGCGGCTTAGAAACAGATGAGTTGCTGGCTTCCCGAAAACCAGGAGGCACGTGACCTGTATCGCTGCCGCCGTCAGCACTGGCCTGCGGCCTGTATAAGTCCGGCATAAAAACTTCTAACCTTTCGAGCATTATTTCGAGAATAAGGACTTTCAGACCCTAGTTTAACTCAAATACCCCACGTTTTACAACCTTTGTCGGTAGCAAGGTAGCGGTCAGCCAACAGCTATCAGCCGATAGCGACAGCGACGTGGAACGCCAACGGTTTATGAATATAGACAAAATAATTCGGTATGGCAAACACCAATAGATAAATCCATCGGCAAAGGGGTTCCAAACCCCATCAATGGGGTTAGCAAAGCGGTTGGGTTTCCAACCCACTTGAGTAGGTTTAGAATCTACTTGCCGATGGATTTATCCATCGGGCTACCATCGGCTGGCGGAGCAGCCTCTAACAAACTCCCCTGCTCTATGTTGGACAGCGTCAACTGGTTGCCTCCAGCCGATGGTGCTGCCCCGTCTGTGAAAACACCAGACAGAGTGGACAGAGTGGACAGACTAGACAGAGTGTCACACTTCGGAGGTTCGGGCTGCCCTGCTACTCCCTTTATGTGATTATAATATATATATTCTTTTTTATAGGAGAACTTGACACAGTATTAGTAGATAGTGGATCAGAGCCAATTGGCTCATCTGTGTAGAAATTTACTCTGTCCACTCTGTCTGGGGTGGTGGGACTGGAGCAGCTATACTTGCCGTAGTCACACTTTAACACTTCACCCGCCCGTACCAATTTTGCAAGCAGCAACTTTACCGCATTGACTTCGCGGCCCAGCGCGGCGGCAATCTCTTTGGGGGACATCGGCCCGCCCCACTGCTGGAGTAGCTACACAATCTGCTGCCGTTATCGGCTATCGGCTATCGGCTGTCTGCTGATAGCCGATTGCTAATAGCTATCAGCTATCCACGTGTTAGACCTGCGTTAGACCTTGACGCTGTACTATTTTCATTAGAGGGCATTTCTGGTATAATTCAAGCCCAAGAGCAACACGTTGAAAATTTTATATTTGGGCTGTCGGGCCTGGGCAAAAAGAGAATTCCCCGATGTAGCCACTAATGAATGATGATGGAGAAACCCGGTTGAAAATTACCGCAGAAAAAGACCAACAAAGTCAGTATGTCATTCGGATTGAAATTGAACCGAGTGAGCTTGAGGCGGCGAAGGGCAAGGCGGCCAAACGGCTGTCGAATAATGTGCGTATCCCTGGTTTTCGGCCAGGCAAAGCTCCCCGCGCGATTGTGGAGCGGTTTGTGGGTCAGGCGGCTTTGGTAGAGGAAGCTACCAGAGACTTGATGCCCAAAGCTTACGAAGAAGCCTTGCGGGACCAGCAAATCAAGCCGATTGGTGAGCCAGATGTAAAGCTGGAGTCCAGCGACCCGCTTACGATTATTGCCACTGTGCCAGTTGAGCCTACCGTCACCATTGGCGATTATAAGTCTATCAAGCTGGAACCTACGTCTGTGGAAGTGACCGAGGACGAAGTAAATAAGGTTTTGGAGCAGCTAGTCGAACAAAATAGCACTTGGGAAGAACCTGAGCAAGAACGCGCCGCCCAAGAAGGCGACCAGGTTGAGATTGAAATGCAAACCATCCGCGATGGCGAATTGGTAGGCGAAACCTTTACCCGCACTGGTGTGTTGGGCAAGCAAGAACTGTTAGAGCAAATTGAGCAGCAAGTAATGGGGATGCAGACCAACGAAGAAAAAGACATCGAGGTGGTAAAGACTACCCCCAAAGCCGAGATTGCTGCACCCCAAACCGAACCTGAAATTGAGGAACAAGCCACTCCCGCCGTTACCGAGCAAGCTCTGGTACAGCCCGGTGATAATATTGAAGAAGGTTTAGGCGAGGTTCAGAGTGAATTGGCGGTTGGGGCAGACGTGCCAGCCGTAGAAACGATTCCGCTTGAGCCAGAAGAAGCGGAACAGCAGGCCCAGGCTCCGCTGCATTATCACATCAAGTTGAATTCGGTCAAGGAAAAACACAGCCCTGCTCTGGACGATGAATTTGTGACATCGGTCAGCGATTTGCAGACGATGGACGAACTGACCGCGCGGGTACGTTTGAACTTGCTCAAGCAGAAGCAGAGCGAGTCAAACCGCGAGATTACCGAAAGATTTGTGCGGGAAGCGGTAGAGCAGTCCCATATTGAGATGCCGCCAGTTTTGGTCAACCAGCAAATTCACCAGTTGGAAGATGACCTGGCCCAACGCTTGAAACAGCAAAAGCTGACTGTTGACCAGTATTTGTCCATCACGGGCAAGTCGCACGATGATTTTCACGAGGACTTGCGCCCCCAGGCCGAAGAACAGTTGAAAAACCAGTTGGTGTTGTTGGAAATTGCCCGCGCCGAAGGGATTGCGCCGGAAGACGTGAGCGAGGCCGATATTAACGAGGAAATTGACGGCTTTATTGAGCAATATACTCAGGATGCGCCAGAGGACACGCTTGACCAGCAAAAGCAGCGTTTACGTACCTTGTATAACTCAAAAGAAGCCCGCGACAATATTCGGGGTGATGTTTTCAGCCGCAAATTGGGCGAACGCCTGATTGAGCTTTCAACTGGTGTGAAGCCGGATAGCGAGGCGATGCAAGCAGCGGAAGCGACAGACGCGGAACTTGACCTTGAATTGAAGTCCGACCCAAATTTGGCTTCGGAAGCCAGTGAGGTCAAGGAAGAATTGACCCAGGGCGAAATCGCTGAATAACAACGAATAGGAAGAAATTTATGGGAAACTTGTATTTGCCCGATAACTACAAAAGCGGTTTGGAAACCCAACTGCCGCAAGCGATTATCCCCTACGTGATTGAAAATACCAATCGGGGCGAACGCCAATACGACGTATTTAGTCGTTTGTTGCGAGAGCGGATCATCTTTTTGGGGACAGGGATTGATGACCAGATTGCCAACGTGGTAATTGCCCAACTGCTGTTCCTGGCCTATGAAGACCCCGAAAAAGACATCTATATGTACATCAACAGCCCTGGCGGGGAAGTCAACGCGGGTCTGGCTATCTACGACACCATGCAGTTTGTACAGCCGGACGTAGCTACGATTTGTATGGGTATGGCCGCGAGTATGGCAACTATTCTGCTGTGCGCGGGTGCGAAGGGCAAACGCTATTCGCTGCCCAACTCCACCATTCACCAGCACCCGGCCCTGGGCGGCGCACGCGGCTCGGCTCCCGATGTGGAAATCACTATCCGCTATATGCTGGAATTGAACAAGCGCGGACGTGACATCATGGCGAAGCACACCGGACAGACCCCGGAGAAAATCGAACAAGACTTTATGCGTGACCGTTTTATGACCCCGCAAGAGGCCAAAGAATACGGTTTTATTGATGAAGTGATGCGAAAGGCCGAAATCGGCAAGACTTCACCAGCGCAATAAAAGCTAGCAGTCTATAGCCGTCAGTTGTCAATAGAGTTTTGGCGCGGACAACTGACGCAAATATAATAATTATAGGCGCGAGCCTGGAGGATAAATAAGATGGGAAACTTGTATTTGCCCAAAGATAATGCCTTTGACCCATCTGCGGGTCAGTTGGTAGCACCGCCACCACAAGCGGTTATCCCCTACGTGATTGAAAACACCAATCGGGGCGAACGCCAGTACGACGTGTATAGTCGCTTGTTGCGGGAGCGGATCATCTTCTTGGGAACGGGGATTGACGACCAGATTGCCAACGTGGTAATTGCTCAACTATTGTTCCTGGCCTACGAAGACCCCGAAAAAGACATCTATATGTACATCAACAGCCCTGGTGGGCAGGTCAACGCGGGGCTGGCTATCTACGACACCATGCAGTTTGTGCAGCCGGACGTAGCTACGATTTGTATGGGTATGGCCGCGAGTATGGCAACTATTCTGCTGTGCGCGGGTGCGAAGGGCAAACGTTATTCGCTGCCTAATGCTACCATTCACCAGCACCCGGCCCTGGGTGGCGCACAAGGTTCGGCTCCCGATGTGGAAATCACTATCCGCTATATGCTGGAGTTGAATCGGCGGATGCGCGATATTATGGCGACCCACACCGGACAGTCTTACGAGCGCATCGAGAAGGACTTTGACCGTGACCGCTACATGACCCCGCAGGAAGCCAAAGAGTACGGCTTTATTGACGAGATTATGGAAAAAGCAGAAATCGGCAAAACCGCCGCCGCTGTCTAAAAATCGCAATCCATTGACGGAGCAATGTCTTACAAGAGTTATTTGTGGGATATTGCTCCCTTAGTATTAGAAGTTTCTAAACGGCTTTTTCTAGCTCACCGAAAGCTGTTAGTATCAACTCAAAGATTCGGGGTGTAGGGGCGAGATTTATCCCGCCCCTTTTGCTTGAAGCGGAGTAACACTTGGGCGGGATAAATCTCGCCCCTATTTTTTGAGATCATACGTTAAAACATTGGGTGAGGATTGTTGGAACTTTCTGGCACTGTTTGTAGAACGTCCCAATGTTCCACAATTTTGCCCTGATCATCAAACCGAAAAATATCTATACCTGCCCAATCTGCCTCTCCCGGCCATTTTTGATAACAGTGCAATACCACGTAATTGCCTTCCGCAATCGCGCGTTTGAAATAGACCTGTTTACCCGGATATTTGTTCCCCATTTCCACGAAATAATCAATGAAGGGTTGTTTGCCGTCTCCTACCAATGGATTATGCTGAATGTAGTATTCCCCAACATACTTTTCGACCGCCTCAGCGGGTTGATTTTGGTTGAACATCAAATCGTAAAATTCTATTGCAGTTTTCTTGTTCTGCTTAAACTTATCAGTCATAGTCATCTCCTTTTTTCTGAATCTACACCTGGTTGCATTAGCAGTGATACAGTTACATAGTTTCACTACAGCATCACCCAAACAGTTTAATTTACATCGTTATACCCTATAGAGAGGTATATTCTTTACTGTTAGGTGTGCGCTAGGGGGTTTGGTAGGATGTGGGCTAAATAGCTGGAGTGAGACTATACAGCCATAGCTGTCATTTACCGCCCGTAATGAACCAGTTTTCACCAAAATGCACCAGCGAATTTTGAAGAAAGCATTTTCGGCAGGCTGTACCAGTGAAATATAGAAATTTGTAGCTCTTTTTAAACGCCGGAAGAGCGTCTCAACTCCTTTGAGCGCGATGATGGCGCACGTCAGGCCGCAGCATGACGTTAACCCCTTCGGCAGGGCTGCTCCAATCTATTGTCGGCAAAATGAACCAGTTTTAAATTAGATTTTTGGAGCAACTTGCCGCCACTGCTCTGGTACATTGCGTCCGACGGCTGACAATAGCTACCATATCAATGCTAACGCAACTTGGTGTAAGTTATTTATGTCCTTTGTTACGTGTCCGTAGCCACAAAAAGATGGCACCACCAACCAAAATAAGCGCAGCCAGCAATATTACTATTGTGCTAATTTGGTTATTGCCATCGGTAGTCACAGCTTGATTGCCACTGCTATTGCTTACTGGTACCACTGTAGCACCGCTACTGCCAGTGCCACCAAGATTGGCTCTCCAGGCAAGGATAGCCGAATTTATGGCTTGAGGCTCATCTTCTGCTAAATAATGTTTTCCGTTGCCTACTGAAACTGTTTGCGTGTTAGCTAAACCTAAACCTTTAGCTTCTTTCTCTGGTAAAAAAATGCCAGGATTGGCATACAACACTAATTTAGGCACATTGTTAGTACGTAGATATTTGGCATAAGCCGTCTGAATCACAACATTTTCTGGTACGTCCCCTGCAATAGGCATTTGCGCTCTAATTTGTGCAAATACTTTTCGTTGGGCGGGAGTTGATAAAAAGTAGGAATAACCAGCTAATTCATCGCCTGACAGTGGATGAAGTAGTGGTCCTTTGCTACCATATATAAACTCGGCTAGTCCAGCATTATTCACAAAAAAATCCTGGAATGTTTTGGCATCTTTTGGGAAAAAGGTCAAGCATAGCTCACAATAGTTTGTGACATCTTGGGGGTTTGAAATGGGAGCAGTTTCGGCCTCCCAAAAAGCAATAGCAGCAACATTGTCAGGGTGATTGCTTGCATAGGCAAATCCAAAAATGCCACCTATTTCAGCCCCCACAATCGTGATATGTTGCAGGTTTTTAGCGGCAATAAAGTCGGTCAAATACTTGATTTCGGTTGTCCAAGTGTACTGAATGTCTGGGCTGTCCGACAAGCCAAACCCCAGAAAGTCTGGTGCTATCACATGATACTGTTGGGCGAGGGTAGGTATAATATTACGCCAGCTAAAAACATTAGCAGGAGAACCATACAAAAGCAAGAGGGTCGGGCGGTCACTTGGCCCGCTCTCGACATAGTGTATTTTTGCGCCATCCACTTCGATAAAATGAGAGCCACCTACTTTGTCCAAAAATTCTTGATACGCCTTTGGCAGCGGATCAGCTGCGAAAGTGGGTAAGCTTGAACTTAGCACGACCCCCGTTAGTACAAGCAGACTGATAAGGTTTACCTTATAGAATGATTGTTTTTTCAACATGAAACCTCCTGATAGATAGTAACCCAATAGCTAAACAAACAATGTGTTAGCTCGACTTTCTACAAAATATTGCTCCTTGCTTTACCTAGATGCTCCATTTTGACCCTATTTTTCAAACAAGTAGCTGTGGGGGCCATGTCTTAAAACCGGGTATAGCACACCCTTGTTGAGCGTACAGCCAGTCCCAAAAATGTACAAAGTCAAGGTTAGAGCTTGTAGCCCTTTCCATAAACTCCATCGCAACCTTCTTGTTCTGCTCAAGCTGGTAGCCCAATAGTTTTCGCCTTTATCTCTACATTTAGCTGCAATAGCCTTGAATTGTTCGGTAGTAACAGACTGGCTGCCTGGAACCTATGTCGCTAGAATTCAATCTCTTTGCAACCTGATACAATTTTCAAAACCTCTTTTAGTAAGCTATAGTAATGCGTTCGCGTAGGTGTTGGGGCTTTTCCAACTCATCCAACATTGCCACTGCCATATCTTCCCAAGCGATTACACTGGGATTACCCGCCTGGTCAACCAAAAGTTGATCTTTGCCTACCCGATATTTGCCAGTGCGTTCACCTGCTTGGGTTATCCCCGGTGTAAAATAAGTCCACTCAATCTCCGTTGGAGCTTCGTTTTGGAGTATCTGCAAAACCCGCAGGTGAGCTTGGGCTACTGGTTTGATAAAATCGGGGAATTCGGGATTGTCCATAAAAAGTAAACCCGGTGCAATTTCCAAAGTGCCAGTGCCACCTAAAACCAGCAAACGTACTATTTTAGCTCGTTCTAAACCACTTAAAAGAGAGTGTATGGCTGTTTCCAGAACTTCGGGGTTTTTATTCATATTTTCCGGGCCTACAGTGCTGATTACTGCATTGCTTCCTGCTATTACTTGGGCCACACTTGCTGGATCAGACACCTCTCCTTGTACTTGGATTACTCCTGCTTGGGGTTCCATTTTCTGAGGATTGCGACTAACGGCGGTCACCTGATGCCCTCTTGCTAAAGCCTCAGCCACAACCTTCCGTCCCACATTTCCTGTTGCACCAAATATAACTATTTTCACTTTGCTCACCTAATCCCTTCTAATAATATAAATAAAGTGCAAAATTTAACTTTATGGAAGAGCTAGAAACTTTGATGCACCAAAGTTCTAAGCTCTCCAGCCTTAATCTCTTGCCTGTCTTACTCGCTCACTATCTCGTAATGCCCAACCTTCATGTTGGTCATATCAATGTGACTCATAAATCTTTGCGATAGGTCGCTCGTATCAGCTTGCATTGCTTTGGTGGCACTTTCCATGTCTTTGTAGCGCAACACCAGCAGCCACTCGCCTTTTTCGCTGCGACTGGCCTCCCGGCGTAGCAGACCGGGTAGAGTCGGCACTATCTCGCGCTGGAAACGCTCGTTGAGTTGCTCAAACTCCTGCGTGCTTGTGCCTTCCTTTAACTGAAAAGATACCGTTTCAATAACTGCCATTGAAATTTCCTCCGTGTAAGATAAGTGGGTTGCTTGAAAACATGACCCACTACTAAATATATTGGTTTTCTCCGTGTGCCTGGTTTTTTGCTGACGCAAATACTTTGCACAAATTTCCGATGAATGCCAGCTTATTAGCAATCAAGGTAACTTATAACTTATGCCTGCACCTCCTATCCAAATAGACTGTACAACACTTGAGTTGCATCACCAGAATGAGGGTCGGTGAAATTGCCTGCTAATTGTCCTACTATTGACACCATTGAGGTCATTACAACACCGGCTTGGGTCATTCGCTGAAACGCCGCATCCTCAGTACGAGAAGATATACCAGCACATGCATCTACAACTACTTGCACCTGAAAGCCCCGTTTGACGGCAGAAAGGGCCGAATGTTGAACGATAATCTCGGTGGCGACACCAGCAATGAGCAAGGACTTACGACCAATTTTCAAGATAGCATCCCGGGTTGCTGGATCATCAAAAGCATCGGCTGTACCACGTAAGTATTGGGTAGTCTCGCCTAGCTCAGTGGTAAGCTCTGCCATCAATTTTAAGCCCTCACCGGGACTCGCAGTGACGACTACTGGCATCTCGAAAATAGAGGCTAATTTTGCTAAGGCAGAAACAGAACGCCGTAAATGGCCTAAATCGTTGGTCCCGGCATTTTCAATAATTCCTGTCTCCAAGTCAGCAAAAAGAACCATCGTATCATTTGGAACTAACGGAAAAGAACTGTTATTGTCACTCATTATTAAACACTCCTCTAAACACTAGATTAGCCATTGGAAATGGCTAGTAATATATAGGTATAAGGAGAGGATGCAGGGGAAAACGGTTCTGACCCACTTTTGATACCGTTGGCGAACCCCATTTTCTTGGTATAAGTTATACCCATTTTGAAAGTCAGTTCGAGTGAATTAGGGAGTTCGCTAACGGTATCACTTTTGCTGAAACTACCACTTCAAAAAATTCGGTACGCTCAACTTTCAGCCACTTAGTCATATTTTCTTCTGTTTTCAACAAGATTGAGCCAGAACCAATTTCGCACGCAACCTGCCCCTATACCTACCGTAAATTGTGAATCCTTAAAAAATCAAAATCGTAGTAGCTAGGGAGCTACTTGGGTAAGGGTCTCCTTACGCATTGAAGCAGGGTCAACCAGTCCACCTATAGTTTGCCCCGCTGAGGTCTGAAACAGAGCAGCGTTCCAACCCTCTGCTGCCTCTTGGGACTCCCAGTGCATCACCAGCACAAACTCACCGTTCTGGTCGCGCCCTAGTTCGCGTCCCAAGCTACCCTTGTATTGGCGAGCTAAACCTTGCTGAATCTCCTTTTCAGCTTTGATCAAAGCTTGGTCGTCGGCTCCGTTGCGTAACCTATAATGGGCAATTTCGATAATAGCCATAGTGTTTTCCTCCTTCAACTTGTCTAAATGCTTAAAAGTAGTTATAATAAATGAATGTGTGTACACTCATCTTATACATTATAGTTGCTTGCACACACATTGTCAATAGCTAGAAAGAAGAATTTTCGATGATAGCTCAAAAATTTACCACGACAGAAGGGGCCGCTTGGGGCAATTTATTAAGTGTTCACTCGGTAATGTTGCGGAAGCTAGAAGAGATGCTACAAACTCAGTTTCGAATTTCACACGGTGAGTTTGAGGTTCTGTTGCGTTTATCTTGGGCCGATAGCAACCGAATGCGAATTTTGGAATTATCAGAAGCAAGTGTGCTTACCCGCAGTGGTATGAGTCGTTTAGTAGAGCGATTAGTTAATGCTGGGTTGGTACGTAGGGAAGTTGCGCTAGAGGATAAGAGAGGTGCGTATGCAGTGCTTACAACATCGGGACAGGAATGCTCGGACGCTGCCGAAGCCAGTACCATTGCTTTAGTGAAGCAATGTTTTACCAGTCTGTATAGCGAAACAGAATTGGCAGAGATGGCAACGTTTTGGCAGCGTTTTTTGGAACACCAGAATAGGAACTAATGTCTGGTCATGAACACCGATGGGTTAAAAAGTCAAGAGGTCACGAACATCAATTTAAATATCATCTCAAGTTCGTCGGGGAGAGTTAGGTAAAGGCTAACAATTTTAGCCTCAACTTAGCCAGAAAAACCAATTTTTACCCCGACGAACTTGAGATGATACCTTCATACGTTGGGTAGAAACTAGAGCCAATGGTACAATCATGCTCATACAACCGTTTCGCGCGACCAGTTGTAAACTACGCTCGATACATAAAACGTGAATTGCCCCACTCTCACCAGAATTGAAATTGATAAGCCAATATTCCACCTCACGTTGCTCAAGATAAGGCGGGTTGCCGATGATGACATCGAAGCCGCCGCCCGCGATGATGCCGTAGAACTCGACAAACCAGTGGAAGGGCTGGTGATGTTTGCGCCAATCCTCGAACTTCTTAACCTAGTCGGCAGGGTTCTTGAAATCGCGTGCGCTGATGCCGTACTCGCTGGCAAGGTAGCGGTCAAGCGTGTCCCCCAAATCTTTGAGTTGGCGGCGCAGGCTGTTTTTTACATCGGCTACGTGTTGATGGTCAATCTTGAATTTGGTTTGCACGTCCCGGAATGTTATAAATTCGCGCTCCACATCTTTGGCCTTTTGCCTGACTTTTTCGGCGGTGTCGTCCTGGAACAAACGGTTTTGCATCGCCACCTCGCCGCTTTTTTTGTCCTGGCCCGTAGCGACTGCCGATACGCTTTTCTCAAATTCGGCGTAGCTGGCAAAACCCACCAGCGTGTTGCCCGCCTGGATGTTAAAGTCAATATCGGGCAACGGTTCCAGACCCAGATTGGGCTTGCTGGAGTCGGGCGCAACCTGAGCCGCCAGCTTGAGAAACAGCCGCAGCTTGGCAATTTCCGTCGCCTCGGCCATGATGTCCACCCCAAACAAATTGTTGATAATGATAGTTTTGAGGACAAAATAGCGGCGGTTGGGGTGGTCTGCTACCTGTTTCAAAACGCGCTCGAACCCGGTAGCGTTACTGGCGGCGTTTTGTTCAGCCAGAAAACGTTCCATCCGTTCCAGACAGGCTTCGTAAAGCGGAGCCAGAATGTTGAGGGCCGCGAACAAAAACGCACCGCTGCCGCAAGTCGGGTTTAGCACCGTCACTTTTTGCAGCCCGACGTAGAAAGCCCCTAAAAATTCCGGGTCATCGGTAAACTCAAGCGCGTCCTGGGCGAACAAGCGCATATCCAGGTTGAAGGTAATCAAATCGTTGATAGCCACGATTTCGCCCCCGGCCAGACGGCCCGAAACCTCCTCGTAGCGTTCGCGCCGGGCGACGATCTCGCGCCAGATTTCCGTCGGCAAGGCAAAATCAGAAGCAGCCGCTTTGTTCCAATCCTCGCGTTTATGCATATTCTGGCGGCCCACGGCGATATGCGGCGGCAAGGGTAGCTGCGTGCCTTTACGCACTGCTTCGTAAATATAGCGGTCTGGATCGGCAGCCAAAAGTTGCCAAAGCGGGCTGTCCGGCTCAAAAGCTTCGGGATAGGAGTGGCGGGCCGCATCGAACAAGTAAGGAATGATAGTGTTTTTGGAGATATATTCGGTAATATCCTCTTTGGTGTAATACGTCCCCATCTGCTTTTGATTGATATACTTTTCAAAGATGTAGCCCAAAATATCCGGGTTGATTTCTTCACCGCCTTTGAGCGGGCGTTCGTCCAGATGCCATTGATAGCGGTCAAAGAAGTCAAAAATAAGCTTGAAAGCCTGGTCGGGAATGTCAATCGCGGTATAGGTTCTCTCCAACTGATGCACATCGAACAAACCGCCGTTAAGATATGGCACCTCACCCAAAAGCTGGCTAAGAACCGGGTTGCGGGCGGAGTTACCCAGGCCGTCGTGAAACAAACTCAGCAAAAAAGAGCGGTAGAAACCGTAAAAATTCGTAGGGGCGTGATTTATCGCGCTCGCATTCGTCACGCCCGTATTATTGGACGCAATAAATTGCGCCCCTACCTGTTCTAATTTGTGGCGCAGATAATCGGGGTCTCCGGCCAAAAAACCTTTGCGTTGGATAAAATAAATAAACATCAAGCGGTTGAGCATCAAAGAAGCGTACCATTCGCGGTCAGCCGGGGCCGAAGCGGGGATGCCTTCGATAAAATCCAAAAAGGTGGCGTGCTGTTTCTTAAAATCATCATAAAACTTTTTGGTGACGTGTTCGACATCGAAACCTTTACGGGCTTTGGAAGCGACGGCGGTAACAGTAAGGCTTTGCTCGTCTTCGTCCAGCGTCACCACCAGTTCGTCCAACTTCTGGATGAGGGCTTCGTCATCATCAAACAAATCTCCGGTATCGCCCAACGCATTGGTAACGGGCAGCACTGTATCCAAATCTTCGTCCAGACCCACCCCATCTACGTCCAGCAGTTCGGCTTCCTGCGTTCCAAGCGGTAAATCCAGATTGTTTTCGAGCGCGTGGAGAAAGATAAAATTACGCAAAATATGGCGTTCGAGTGATTGTAAAAAAGCTGGCCCGCCGCTTTCCAATCTTTTGAATAGATTAGTACGGCAAAATCCCATCAGGCGTTGCCCGGCGCGGCCCAAATCGTTCAACACCTTCTTTTCGGCGGCGTTCGGTTTGCGGGCTGGTTTGGTGCTAACATAGTTGCCCAATCCTTAGCGGGGCAGACTAAGGGCGTTGAGGCCATTTACTACTTCGTCCGCGTAAAGACGGGTATAGGGGTCGCTTCCAGTCAGGCTAAATTTGATAGTGCGGGGCAGGCGGGCCGGAAAGTAAGAGCGGCTACCATCTTCATAGGTCAAATATTGTCGCCCGTCGGGGTCGGTGGTAGCATAATTTTTCTGAATAAAGCTATGGGTACGCCGCACCAGATACAAACGCATCAGGTCGCGCCAATCATAAATAAAATCGCTTTTTTCAAAGGCAGCCAGCGAATGCGGCGGAGCTTGATGCAGATGCTTAAAACGCGCTTCGCTGCCTAGCTTTGCCATCAACTTTTCGGGTCTGATGCCCAAATCACGGTTTTCCTCGATAAAAAGCCGCAGTTGGGCCAATAAATCCAGGAAAGTTTTGTTATAAGGCGTAGCAGTCAGCAAAATACATTTGCTATCGTTTTTCTCGATGTACTGCTGAATAGCTTTGAAACGCTTGCCTTCGCGGTTGCGTAGATTGTGGCTTTCGTCAATCAGCACAATTCGGTAGCGGGGGGTTTTGTCAGGTAATTCACTGATTACTTTGCCAATAGACATCACTTTGGCCGATTTGAGGCCGTAACGATAAACATAATTTTCCCACATCGGTATCAGGTTAGGTGGACAGATAATCAAGGTTTCCAGACCGTAATCGTCGGCAAAAATGCGGGCCAGACAACTCGCCATCAAAGTTTTGCCCAGCCCCACTACGTCGCCAATAATAACTCCGCCCCGTTTGTTGAGGTGATGGGCGGCTATTTTGACCGCCGCGACCTGAAAATCAAAAAGCTGGCGGCGAAACTCAACCGGAATAGTGTATTCGGCTAAACCAGCCCGTGCTTCCTGCGACAAATGATAGGCCATTTTGAGATAGATGTGATAAGGTGGTGTAAGTTTTTCTTTGGCCCAACTACTATCTATAATCTCGATTAATTCTTGAGTAATATCCAAACACCAACGGTCTTGCCAGCGTTCCTCAAACCAGCCCGCTAATTTCCGGCTGGCATCGTGGTCAACTACATCTACGTTGAGTTCGCCTTGTTTGGACAACCCGGCAAAGGTCAGGTTGCTGCTGCCCAGAAAGCCCGTAATGGGGTTGTTAGGGTCGGCGGAACGATAAAGTAGATAAAGTTTGGCGTGGAGTGGATGCCGCAGAAAAAGTTTGACCTGGACTTTTTTGGCTTTTAGTTGGGCTGACAGGCGACGCAAACCTGCCTCGTCAGCATTAGTAGGCGCACCGATTATCAACTGGCTGCGAAACTCCTCGGCTATCCGGCGTTTCAGGCGCAAAGCCATTTGTTGGTCAAGGCCGCCCAAACCTTCCTCATCGCCTAGCAACCGCCGCGAGTTTTTAAGCTCGTCGTGGGGAAGCGTCTGCATCCCCACCAACAAGCGGCAGCAATGCCCCGGCCCGCCGCTCCACTCCTCAATATAGCTATCCAGGTCGCGCCAGCCGCGCAAATTGAAATAGCCCACGCAAAAATCGGCCCGTTCCGATATTTGCAAGGTACTCTGGAGAGCAGGTAGTAGCTTTTCGTCAATGTTGTCAAAAATTCTTGGCATAAGATAGACGGTGGTTTCAACTAGCGGTACTGCCAAATCACAGCCGAACCGTTAGCCACGCAAAAATATGCACCAGCCCTTGTTGATTTTGGTCATCTGCTCGATAAATTGCGCCAGATAGCGGCTGCGCTCTAACTACCTTGGATGGGATGCGAATGAACATTTCTACTCGTCCACTCGGTCAAAATAGTTTTTGTCGGTTCGCCTGTAGGTGCGGCAAAACCAATGATGTCAGGAAAAGTGTAAGTTATGAAGCATACCTTTTCGTTCGCTCTTAGCTCAATCTGCCCGTTTGCAATTGCTTCCATTTCTAACTTTGTTATTTTAGCGTCATCGAACTCAAGTGAATACTGTCCGTTACCAATCTTACCCTTAGCTACATTATCTTTAGCATTATTTTTGCGTTCATCATTTGTCTTACCATTTACGTGTTTCCCATTCTCGTATTTGCTTGCGCGTAGATGAGTAGCTGTAGTAAGTAGTTGTTGAGCTAACCTTCTGTCATTAAAATTGCCTTTATCAAATAATGGTAAGTCTACAGGTGTAAATACAAGGTCAAAAGCTTGAGTAATGCTTTCCTTTAATCCAAGCTCAGGTTCGGATGCGGGAATTGTAGTAACAACTTGTACTTGAATTGCTGTTGGTGCTGTTAATAGCGGAAGGGTGCCAACGCTTAAATCATTCGTAAATGCTTCCCCAGCATACTTACACGCAGCGAAATGTACTAACAGTTCTACCATTTCGTTGTATATTTCAGTAGTAGGCCATCGCCTAGAAAATTCTTCAGGCTGAATATTGGTAGAACTGTTTTCAAATACTAAGGTATAGCCCAACTCATCCATTACTTTGGTTTGCCAATCCATTATTTGGAGGTCAAACTGTTCATTCCGTAGAAGCTCATTTAGCCTTTGTAATATAGGTTTAAGGTTTATGTCTATTTTATACCTTGTTTTGTACGCTTGTAGTATTTGTGGATGTGGATAGCGATTACAATCTTGGAGCAAATAAATTGCTTTCCAGGAATAGTACCAACCATAAAAAGAGTTTGTAGCTTCCTCAAGCCATAAAGCCAGACTGTTGAGCCAATCTTCAATTTCCTCTTTAGTTGCGTTATCCGTCGGTATTGCAACGATAATCGGGTCTATCAAAACGTTAGCCATTTTTAGCCATTCTTCGCTTAAAACTAGCAGTAGTAATTTTGTCTTCCTGAATCATACTTTCATCAAAGAAGCCATCAGGCCAATTGAGGATATTACCATTGGGTGAAATCTCTATTTCCTCAAAGATAGCCCCCTTTTCGGCATCCTGCTCGACAAAATAAATCTTAGAGTCGCTTTTATCCAGGCCACCTGCCTCTACTATGTGCAGACGTAACTGATTAACAAGGTTTTCACTGTGCGTTTCGATCAAACACTGCTTCCCGCATTTTGATAAGCCTACAAAGAAGTCCCCCAACCGCGATTGTACACGCGGGTGTAAATGCAGTTCGGGTTGCTCAATAATTAAAAGGCTACCTTTGGGCGAGAGTAAGCCCATTACCAGTATAGGCAAAATTTGGCTTACACCTACGCCCATTGCCGATAACGGTAGTGCTTTACCACCTATTCGCGGCACAACCTGCCAACTTACCCCATTATAGCCTGCCGCTTCAACCTTGACTTCATCAGCTATAGTAAGATAACGCGCCCAACTGTTTACTGCTTCTTGTAAAGTTCCAAGTTCAAGCTCTTTAGTAGTCGGGTGAAACCAGGTAATTTGAGTATCTTTGTAAGCATCAAAAACAGTAGCAGCGTATTCACCTTTGCTTCCTACGTCATCCCATTGACCACTGGGGGAGAAGCCTTGTTTTGCATTTGGTTCAGCCCGTAATGGCCCAAGATAGCGGATTTTTCTGGCAAAAAACTTTTTAATTTCACTTATGTTCTCATCATAATTAGATTGCGTATGATAACTGATAGCTGGTTTCAGCTGGACGGAAGTGCGGGGGAAAACTTTCTCTTCAAGCTTGTTATTAACCTTGCTATATCGCTTCTCATTTTGTGTTGAGGACTTTTTATAGTATGTAGATTCAGGTAAAAAATGAAAAAAATGCTTTGATACTACCTCATCAAGCGATTCTTTGTCAGCGAACAATGTCACAACTTTTCCTGAATACATATTGTCTTCAGGTTCTATTAAGCTTTCTTCTTCAGTAACATCTGATAAAAAATTACGTACCTTCTCTAAAGAAGTCTTTTTAAGCTGTAACTTCCAAGCATCCCGGATAGATGGGTCTAGCGAACTTACTTCCATAGAAGCCCTTGTGACTTCTACTTTATCTGGCTTTAGTGTTATTGGAGTTTCATTGTCAACATTAGCAGAAGGCAAACTGAATGTGACATTTACCTCAACTAATACAGACCTATTAACACCCACATAGTCCTCGATTTCAGGAACCCATATATCTTCCGTTACCTTGTTATCAATTCCAAATCCCACCGTAATTGAATTTGCGAATGCTCCAATGTTCAAAACGTTTTCAAACCTACCAAGCTGAACAAGTGGGCCGTTTGGTAACAAAGCAAGTTCACTTAAAGGGTTGCTTAGAGTTTGAGCTATCATAAGGATGGACTGTAGAAAGCTGCTTTTGCCGGAGTTATTAAGACCAGCGAATACCGTTACAGGAGCTAACTCTACATCGCCCGAACTGATGATAGACTTGAAGTTTTCGACACACCATTTTTTGAGCATTTTCTAACCCTTTAGTTATGATTGACAGGTTTGACCTGCAAATATTAGCAGATTTCATCTTTTTCAGCTAGTTTTGAAAACTTCTCAGGTGCGCGTCAGTTTTTTGCAAAAGACCACCAATGGTTCACCCGTGCCGGGTACAGATAAACCATCGGCTATTAAATCTAAAACCCATTAAAATGGGTTAAAAGAACCTACTTTAGTAGGTTTGGAATCTAATAGCCGATGGATTTATCCATTGGTTCTACAGGGTGGGCAAAAAACTGACGCGCACTCAAACTTCCCCTTTTTGAGTCGAAAAGAGCAGATTCAGATCGCTCCAAACCTGCTCATCGCTCGTTGCTCACGGCTCGTTGCTTACTTGACCCGCTTGCGTTTGCTTTCGACGTAATCCACCAGCAGATATTCGCCCAGATTTTCGGGCGAAGCGTAGAAGGCTCGACCCTTGTTGATTTTGGTCATCTGCTCGATAAATTGCGCCAGATAGCGGCTGCGTTCCAACATAAAAGTGTTGATGGTGATCTGGTCTTTGGTGCAGCGATAGACTTCCTTGAGAGTTTCGTCTATGGTGCGCTTGGTCGGCGGATAATTGAAGTACGGCTGACCGTCCTCCTCGATGTGCGCCGTCGGTTCACCGTCGGTAATCATGATGATTTGTTTGTTGCCGCCCTTGTTGTGGGCCAACAGCTTACGCGCCATCATAAAGCCGTGCTGCATATTCGTGCCATAGACGTACTCGCTCCAGGTCACGCTGTTCAATTCCTCGGCCTTGAGTTCGCGGGCGCGGTCACTAAAACCGATGATATACAGATTGTCACGCGGATACTGCGACTTAATCAGGTGGTTGAGAGCCAACGCTACCTTTTTGGCCGCTGCCCAACAGTTGCGGAGTATCATCGAACGGCTCATATCTAGCATCAAAACGGTGCTACTGCTGGTCATCAGTTCGGTACGATAGACCTCAAAATCGCTGGGCAGGATGTGAACTGGCGTGCCAGCCCCTTCCCGGAAGACCGCGTTCATCACCGTTTCTTCCAAATCGAGCAAGAAGGGGTCGCCAAACTCGTACTTTTTGGAAATATCGGTGCGTTCCCCACCCGTGCCGTTGAGGGTGGTTTTGTGCCGCCCAAAGCTATCCTTCTTCATGTGTGAAAAGATGTCTTTGAGGGCTTTCTGGCCGATTTTCCGCAT
Source organism: Chloroflexia bacterium (assembly GCA_038207455.1). Lineage (GTDB taxonomy): Bacteria > Chloroflexota > Chloroflexia > Chloroheliales > Chloroheliaceae > JBBQZT01. The sequence continues at coordinate 23,044 of JBBQZT010000042.1, read as the reverse complement.
CCCACGTGGGGTCAGTTCGAGTTTGTTGCCGTTCTTTTCAACATACCCGGCTTCTTCGAGCAACCGCGTGACTTCGCGCAATTGTTCCAGCGAAGCCGCATCTTCCTCGCTCAACAAATCACGCACCTTTTCAGGGTCAATCTGGCCCAAACCTTTACGCCCGTACTGCACGTCGCGCAACTCGCCTTCCAGACCATCCATCTCTTGCAAGCGTTGCATCAAGTCCATCGCTTCGTCCAAACCCAGGCTTTCGTCGCCCTGGAACGGATAACGCTGGTTCAGGCCGCGCATCGGATAAAGCTGCTCCAGATTAGCGGCTAGACGCGCCAAATCCAGTTGCATCCGGTCATCCTGCAACATCGCGCTCATCATGTTTTCGAGTTCGCGGCGTTGCTGGGGCGACATACTGTTCATCAGCGACTGCATTTGGGCCATCTGGCGTTGCAGATGCTTAATCAGGTCGTCCAGGTTGTTGAGGCCGGGCGGGAAGAAATGGCCGTACTTTTGCATAAACTGCTGGAACTTGGGCTGTTTCCCCTGGGCTTTGTCCTGCAACATCTGGTTCAATTCCTGAACCATATTACGCATTTCGGACATAGTTTCGGGGTTCATCCCCTGCATAGCCTCTTTCATGCCCTGGAAATACTTGCCCAAAATCTGCTCCTGGACTTGCTTCATCAAATCTTGGAACTGTTGGCGGGCCTCGTTGTCCATAAACTCGTAGTCGCTCAAGCCTTTAAGCTGGCTGGCCGGGTCTTTAGGCATCTTGTCCAGGTACTGCTGCTTTTTCTGAACTTGCTTCTCTAGCATCTGGCGCAGCATCTTGTCGTCAGCATCGGAGGTTTCGTCCAGGCGGCGTTGTAGCCCCTTGCGCTCCTGCTGCTGTATCTGGTCGAGCTTTTCCTTAATGTCCTGCAAAACCGAATCCATATCGTAGCGGTTCATCTCGGCCTGACGTTTGGCCCGCAACCGCTCCAGCAAATCTTGCAGCCCCTTCATCCGTTCGCCATCTTGACTGTCAAAGCCCCAGCGATACAACTTCTGCAACGCGCTCATCAAATCGTTGTAATTGTCGTTCATCAGGTCTTCGCCGAGAGCTTCCATTATTTCTTCGGCATCGAACGGCAAAATCTGCTGCGTGCCGTCCCACCGCGAATATTTATATAACATTGTGTTGCCTTTCTTCTGTGAGTTATCAGTCAACAGTCGTCAGTCAAAACCAGGTACAGCCGCTAAACCTAATTTTAGATTTCTCTGCGCACTCTGAGGTAATTGGTTTAACTGACAACTGACAACTGACGGCTGATACCTGGCTGCTCTTATCGGCGATACCTGGCCTTGCCCTCGGTTTTGTCCTTGTTGAGCTTGCGGTTGAGATGCAAGCCTTCCAAAATGAATTCGATGGCACTGGCGACGGTGACAGGGCTACCTTGCGCGTTGAGTTTGGAAACAGCCTTTTTGAGTTCGGCAACTTCAGCGGCTTGATGCACATATTCCATAGCGGGCATCAATTCCGACGCTTCCATATTGAGGCCGCTATCGAAACCGCGAATTAGCTGCTCAAACTCGCCCGCGCTAAAGTAACGACTCCAGGTGGTAGAGGTGGCAGCGTTGACCAGCTTCTCAATCACCCGGTCTTCCTTCGAGTCGCCCATCGTTTCCAGTTCGATTTTACCCGCCGTGCTGGTGACGATGGCGTGCAAATCGCTGATACGCGGCGCGGCCACTTTTTCGCCCAACCGGATAGCGCGACGCACCGAGTTGCTCAACAGGTTCTCGTAGTTGCTAACCGAGACGCGCACGCTAACACCACTGCGCTGGCTAATGTCGGGGCTGCGACGGGCCAGATGGGTCACTTCCGCCACGATTTCCTTCATAAAGCGCGGGACTAGCACTTCAATCCCATCGTTGCTGTAGTGGTTACTTTCCTGCTCGATGATATTGATTTCGTGTTCAACCGTGCGCGGGTAGTGGGTACGAATCTCACTACCAAAGCGGTCTTTGAGCGGAGTCACAATACGCCCGCGATTGGTATAATCTTCGGGGTTGGCCGAAGCCACCACAAACACGTCCAGGTCGAGCCGAATTTTGTAGCCGCGAATCTGAACATCGCGCTCCTCCATAATATTGAGCAAACCCACCTGGATGCGTTCGGCCAGGTCGGGGAGTTCGTTGAGAGCGAAAATACCCCGATTGGTGCGCGGTATCAAGCCATAATGGATGGTTAGTTCGTCGGACAGGTAACGCCCCTCGGCCACCTTAATTGGGTCAACCTCACCAATCAAATCGCTGATAGTAATATCCGGTGTGGCAAGTTTTTCACCATAGCGGCGGTCACGTGGCAGCCATTCGATGGGAGTGGCATCGCCTTGTTCGTCCACAAGTTGCTTGCCACGCGCCGAAATAGGCTTCATCGGGTCATCGTTAAGGTCTGCCCCTGTAATTACCGGCACTTCGTCGTCCAATAAATTTATCAGACTGCGGGCGATACGAGTTTTGGCCTGACCGCGTTCGCCCAAAAAGACAATATCCTGACCGCTCAAAATAGCGTTTTCGATTTGCGGAATAACGGTTTCTTCATAGCCAATGATACCAGGGAAAATATCGTCACCCTTCCGCATCTTCTGGATGAGATTCTTCCGCATTTCTGCTTTAACAGTTTGCGGCTGGTAGCCGCTGGCGCGTAATTCCCCTAGAGTGCTAGGTTTCATCGAGCAAATTCTCCTTCATTTTTTGTTGCCGTAGCCAGGGCGGATTCCAGGGATTTGCGAAGCAAGCCGATGGATTGCTTTTATTTAAGATAGAATAAAGTTACAAACTAAGGCAAACAACTACTGGTTATAGTAAGCAGGCCGGGCCTGGAGTTAAAATCGAGTAAGCTAAAGTAAGTTAAAGACAAATTTTTGGCATATCAGGATGGTACTCTATTCTTGTCAAAAGTCAAGACTTTGGCGATGTTGGGCAGTGCTTTTGTCAGGTCGGGTATTTGTGGGACATTGCTCCGCCAATGGATATAGGTATTTGAGTTGAGAACAATCCATTGACGGAGCAATGTCCCACAGTTGCTGCCTCACAATTGGACATTTACGCACAGGTCAGTTAGAATCAGATTAACAAATTGGTACAAACTCGTGATTATGTAAAGAAAGGCTTCATTAAATAAAGCAAGATGCAAAACCAAATATATATGTCACCCGAAAATCAAGGGGTTTTCTTGCGTTTCAAAACCCAACTTTTAGCTTTGGTACAAACTGAACGAGTAAAACTGCAAGCACGCGATTGGGACTTTTTTATGTTACGGGTAGAACGCTATTTCGGTGATTTTTACGACCCTTTCTCGCGCTTGTATGCCGGACGTGAGGATTTTGAGCAGCAGTTGGTCGCAATAGGCGAACAGTTAGTCGCAGCTTTTAGAGAACGTAAGCATGAATTGAAACTGCTAGATTTTGAACGTGAAATCACTCCTAATTGGTTCGAGCGCGAAACGATGGTAGGCGGCATCTATTATGTTGACCGTTTTGCTAATGACTTAAAGGGGCTGCTTGAGCATCTGGCTTATATCAAAGAATTAGACCTGAACTACATCCATTTAATGCCGTTACTCAAGCCGCGTGCGGGTCAAAATGATGGAGGCTACGCGGTAGAAGACTACTGCCAGGTTAATCCGCTCCTGGGCAGTATGAGCGACCTGGAAGATTTAGCCGGACATTTACACGCCGATGGGAGGTCTTTGTGTATTGACCTGGTGGTAAATCATACGGCCAAAGAACACGATTGGGCCAAACGTGCCAGAAGCGGGGAAACTAAGTACCTGGACTACTATTTAACTTTTGATGACCGCACCTTGCCCGACGCTTACGAACAAACTTTGCCGCAGGTTTTTCCCGACTTCAAGCCCGGTAACTTTACTTACTATCCTGATATGGCTGGCGGTCAGGGTAAGTGGGTCTGGACGACCTTTAATGAATATCAGTGGGATTTGAATTACCACAACCCGGCGGTCTTTCGCGGGATGTTGGACTATATGCTATTTTTGGCAAATCGGGGAGTGGATATTCTGCGGCTGGATGCCGTGCCATTTATGTGGAAACGCATGGGAACGAACTGCCAAAATCAGCCGGAAGTCCACGAACTGTTACAGGCTTTTCGGGCTTTGGTACGTATGGTAGCTCCTGGCGTACTATTTAAGGCCGAGGCCATCGTTGCTCCTTACGATTTAATTCATTATCTTGGCACTGGTAGTCACATCGGGCGCGAATGTGAGATTGCCTACCACAACTCGCTGATGGTTTTAATCTGGAGTGCGCTTGCCAGTCGCAAAGTAGCTTTGATGACCCACTCGCTCATGCAAATACCGCCTACCCCGCCCGGCACTACCTGGGTCACGTATGTACGGCTGCACGATGATATTGGCTGGGCGATTACACCAGAAAATGCGGGGGCGGTGGGCGAAAACGATTTTTTACATCGCCGCTTTCTCAACGAGTTTTATGCGGGCATTTTTCCCGGTTCTTTTGCGACAGGCGAGGTTTTTCAATTTGACACCACGACAGGAGAAGGGCGGATGAGTGGAATGACTGCCTCCTTAGCAGGGTTGGAGCAAGCTCTAGCCGAGGTTGGCAGTAGCAAGGTTGGTGGGCACGAACAAGCGAAACAGCAACAGCTAGACCTGGCGGTGCGCCGCATTTTGCTTTTGTATAGCGTAGCCTTTTCTTACGGTGGTATTCCCCTGATTTATATGGGCGACGAAATCGGTTTGCTCAACGACTACACCTTCCGCCACGAGCCTCTCAAAAAAGACGACAACCGCTGGATGCACAGACCGCCGATGGATTGGGCTAAAGCCGAGGAACGACACGGAAACAACCTGACCGGGCGCATTTATGGGGAGTTTCGGGCTTTAATCGCGGCCCGTAAGCATACTTTGGAGCTAGACGGTACCAGCACGGTGCAACCTTTCTGGACAGGCAACGAACACGTTTTTGGTTACGTCCGGTATCACCCGACGGGAAGACGACTGGTAATATTATGCAATTTCTCCGAGCAAACCCAACTGGTAGCAGGAGGCAGAGTGTGGGATGGTCTAGGCACAATTACATCGGGCCAAAATTTACAAGATGTACGCCAGCCCCATTCTCCAACCGTAACGTTGCCGTTGGGCGATAATCTTTTTGAACTTGAGCCTTACCAAACAGTATGGCTGAAACCTGCTAAGGTCGTGTAAAAAGCTGATGCACGCCTATTTTGTGACCGGGTGCTGCAAAAAATCCGAGAGGATGGTATATTTACTCCATACAAAGTAGCTGTAGCAAAAAGCAAAGCAGAAAGGAAACCAACCAAACCTAATGGAGAATATGCAAGAAGGCTCACTGGTCGGCCAGGTGGCGATTGTCACCGGAGCAGGACGGGGCATCGGACGGGCGATTGTACGCCGTTTCTGTCAGGCGGGCGCGTCGGTGGTAGCAGTTGCTCGTCGTCAGGAAGATTTGGACGAATTGGTGGGCGAAATGGAGATGGTGGGTAGCAAGATTGCCGCTCTCGCCGCCGATGTCACCGAACCCGATAGTGGGGAGCAAGCTCTAAACCTGGCTCTGGCAAAGTTTGGCCGACTGGATATTTTAGTGAACAACGCTGGTATCGCCATCTACCGCCCGATTTGGGAACAGACGCTCGAAGATTACGACACCATGATGGATACCAATATGCGCGGCACTTTTATTTTCACCAAAGCAGTTGTACCTCACATGATGACCGAGCGTAGCGGGGCTATCATTATGCTGGCGAGTGTAGCTGGAACACGCGGTTTTCCTAACGAAAGCGGCTACTGTGCCAGCAAATTCGCTCAAGTGGGGTTTAGCCAGTCGCTCGACCAGGAGTTACGCCCTTATAGTATCAAGGTCACGGCGGTCTGTCCAGGCGGTGTAGCCACTGACCTGGCTTTGGGGACGGGCCGCACCTCGGAAAGCGTAGCTCAAGCCGATTATTTGCAACCGGACGAAGTGGCTCACGTCGCTCTGATGGTAGCTACCCAACCAGCCAACTCGCGCATTATGCAGGTTTTGATGCGCCCAATGAGCGAGCCGCTATAATCGGCCATGGATGTACTACTCGTAATTTACCAAATTCTGGTGGTGCTGGCGGTAGCGGGGGTGGCCGGGATGACCCTGAGCAACGCTTTTGTGATGAAGCCGTTGGGCCGCTACGGTTTCAAAAGCAATTTCGATTCCAACGCCCCTCTGGTTTCGATACTCGTTCCGGCCCGCAACGAGGCCGCCAATATCCGGCGGTGCGTGCGTTCGCTTTTGAATCAAGACTACCGCCACTTTGAACTGCTAGTGCTGGACGATGGCTCTACCGATGCCACTGCTTCGATTTTGCAAACGCTTCAAAAAGAAGATAATACGGGCCGTTTGCAGCTGCTAACTGGCGACCCGTTGGCTGAGGGCTGGCTGGGCAAGAACTGGGCCTGTCACCAACTTTCGCAACAGGCCAAAGGCGAATTCTTGCTGTTTACCGATGCAGATACCGTTCACGGTTTGCGGGCGGTTACATCGGCAATAGCGGCTCTCCAACAAGAACAGGCCGATTTGCTTTCGGTTTTCCCACGCCAGGAAACCCAAACCCTGGCCGAGCGGTTGGTAGTACCACTGGTGATTATGTATGTAGTGGGCCTGCTTCCGACCTGGCTGGTCAAATCTAACCCCGACCCGCGTTTTAGTGCTGCCAATGGGCAGTTTATGTGCTTCCGCCAGACTATGTATGAGCAGTGCGGTGGTCATGCGGCGGTAAGCAACCAGGTTTTGGAGGACATCAAGTTAGGCCAGCGGGTCAAAGCCATTGGCGGTAAACAAATCTTACCGGACGGTACGGATAGCGTGAGTTGTCGGATGTATCGTCGCCAAAACGAGGTGTGGCAGGGTTTTAGCAAAAACTTCTATGCTTTTTTCGATTACAATCCTAAATGGTTCGGCCTCTTTTTGGGCCTGAACGTGTTAGCTTATGTCGGGCCATATTTTTGGCTATTGTTGGGCTGGCTCACGGCGCAACCCCAAACGTTGGGTTGGTTCTGGTTGCCCTTGCTCCAAATCGGCCTCGCCTGGTTCACCCGCCTGATACTGGCAATCCGATGGGGCTTTCGAGGAATAGACATCTTCCTGCACCCGCTTTCTATCTTGCTGATGTGCGCTATCGGATTCAACTCGCTGCGCTGGCGACGCAACGGTACGTATTGGAAAGGCCGGGTTTATAAAACGTAATATTGCTGGCGTGGGGTCTAAATGTTATTATATTGCTGGGCTTTGGTAAGCTGACCCTGGAAAGGAAAGTTTGGTATGACTATTATTGCTCAAGAAATTATATCGGAAATAGAGAACCTGCCCATCGAGAAGCAGCGAGAAGTTCTAAAGTTTGTGAAGTCTCTGCACCCTTTAAAGACCGAGAGAAATTTAGAGACCGAGCAAAAAGAACCGCTTGTAGATGTGCGAGGTCTTTGGGCAGATTTAGACATTAATTTCACCGAGGAGGATTTACGTCAGGCGCGACGTGAAATGTGGGGCAATTTTCCACGCGATATTAAATTATGAGTGCAGTAGTAGCAGATACAAATGCCGTGATTTGGTATCTTAATGATTTGAACAAGTTATCTTCTGCGGCACTGGTAGCTTTTAATGAAGCAGTCCTAACCAAAAGCCCAATTTATATTTCTTCGATTACAGTCGTGGAGATCATTTATTTGGTTGAGAAAAAGAGACTACCGGAGGCCACGTCGGAGCGATTAAAAACCGCGTTAGCCATTCCAAATATTATTCTTAGACTTGTACCACTTGATTACACTATAGCTCAAGCGGTAGCACAAATTCCCCGTGACATTGTGCCGGATATGCCAGACCGTATAATCGCAGCCACTGCCTTGCACTTAAATTTGCCACTGGTAACAAGTGACCATAAAATCCAGGCTACCACTGCCATCCAAACCATCTGGTAGCTTGAGAAAGCTGTTGCTATGGTTTTTGATACGTTTGCCCAGGTTTTAGCAATAAATTCTTGGCCCGTGCGTAGCGACGAAGGTATAAGCCTGAATAGTTACGAAAACTTTACTGAATTGAGTAACAACAATATGAACGGCAAAGAGCCAATCGTGGCGACCCAAAGCCAGAGCGCAACTGAGGAGATTTTGGGTCAAAAATTTGGAGGCCGGGTAAAACTTGGCCCTGCCACCGACCTGGGCGGTAGTAACCGTTCGCAGGTATTGCGCTGGCAGGTGTTGGACGGGCCAGCCACGATGCCGACTACGGTTGTTACAAAGCAGGTTATTACAGCCGGAAAGCAGATTTACGACCCTGACCAACCAAACAAGGCCGCCTGGATATTATTCAACGATTGGGCCAGTTTGCAGTTTTTGGAGCAGGTTTTTGAGGAACACGAGGCTATCGCTCCGCATTTTTACGGCGGTAATCGTGCTGTGGGTTTGGTGGTAATGCAGGATTTGGGTGTCGGCAAACGGCTTGACCACTTTTTGCTAGGTGATGACCCGATAGCCGCCGAACGTGCTTTGTTAGAATACGCCGCTACGCACGGCCAGTTACACGCCCGTACCAGTGGCCGAGAAGCCGAGTTTGCGGCTATTCGTGCCGGGCTAGGGGCAGCCTACCGAGAGACACCTTTTGCTTCGGAAAAGAGGTTGAGCGAGGTATTTCAAACTTTTTACCAGACAGCCGCAAGCCTGGAAATTATACCACCCGTCCATGTGGAAGCTGAATTGGCAGCCCTACGCGAAAACTTGCTCAAGCCGGGGCCGTTTCTGACCTATATCCAAAGTGATGCCTGCCCCGATAACTGTATGTGGGCAGAAGGTAAATTGCGGTTGCTGGATTTTGAGGAGGCCGGGTTTGGGTTGTGCTTCGCGGACGGTGTTTATATACGCAGTCCTTTCCCATCTTGCTGGTGTGTCAATCGGTTGCCACTTGATATTATGCGCCGGATGGAAACAACCTATCACGCTGCATTGGTTAAAGGCATTCCCCAAGCGGCGGACGACAAATTGTTTTACAAGGGAGTGGTGGCGGCTTGTACCTTCTGGTTTTTGCAAAGATTAGAGTGGTGGCCGTTGATCCGCATTTTGGGGCAAGACCAGCAATTAACCATTTCAACCGCCCGCCAGGAGTTATTATTACGAACCGAAATGTTAGCTAACACGATTGCTGAATTTGGTAACTTCCCTGCCCTAGAAGCAACCGTAAACCAGATGTGGACAAAGCTACAGACGTTATGGCCCGAAACCGTCAATATTCCGTTTTATCCAGCGTTTGCAGGAAACATCAAAGAATATAGAGCAAATAAATATAGATGATAAAAGCACTAATCTTTGATTTCGACGGCCTGATTTTGGACACGGAAGGGCCAGAGTTTCAGGCGTGGCAGGAAGTTTATACGGCGCACGGCGGCGAATTAAAGCTGGATGCCTGGTCTCAAGGTATTGGCACGTTAGGCGGCTTCGACCCTTATGCACATTTAGAAATGCAGTTGGGCCAGCCAGTAAAGCGCGAAGATTTAAGCAAGTCGCTTGGGGAACGTACTGCCGCTTTAATTGAGCAGCAAAGCATTTTGCCTGGCGTAGTAGCACTCATCTTGGAGGCACGGCAACACGGCTTGAAGGTGGGGCTGGCTTCCAGTTCGCACCACACCTGGGTGGATGGACACCTGGCGCGGCTGGGGATTTTGGAGCAGTTTGATTGTATCAAATGCGCTGATGATGTGAAAGCGGTCAAGCCAGACCCTGAGCTTTATCTGGCGGTGTTGGCTTCTTTTAATATAGCAGCAAGCGAGGCGATAGCGTTCGAGGACTCACCCAACGGGATTTTGGCAGCGAAACGGGCCGGATTGTTCTGCGTAGCCGTACCAAACCCGCTGACTGCCCAACTCGCTCTGGAAAGAGCAGATATGCGATTGGCTTCGCTGGAAGCAATGCCAATGAAAAAATTGTCACAACTGCTCTCTTGAGCGTTATACTGGGTTGTTGCAAGGCAGGAATTCGTGGAACATTGCGCGGGTACCCCCTGGGGTGGTTGCCGCCAACGGATAAATATTAGGTGCGCTAGACTCAAAGACGAGGCCAGCATTAAGCTTTTAGTTGCTTAGATTTGAAAGGATACGCCTATGTTTTTGAGTGACGAAACTGTTCCGCCCCGCCGAATTGGAGTTATGACCAGTGGTGGCGACGCGCCTGGTATGAACACTGCTGTACGAGCGACAGTGCGAGCCGCTTTACATCAAGGTTTGGAGGTAGTAGGCATCGAGCGGGGCTATGCCGGGCTGTTGGAAAAGTGTTTCAGGTCGCTTACCTCACCGGATGTCGGCAACATTATGCAGCGTGGCGGCACAGTTTTGGGGACGGCCCGTTCGGAATTTTTTATGACGGCTGCTGGACACGCCCTGGCGATGGCGAATTTGCGTGAAGCTGGTATTGAGGCGTTGGTAGTAATTGGCGGCAACGGTTCGCTGGCGGGCGGCTTTGAACTGGAAAAAGCCGGACTGCGCGTCGTAGGCGTGCCTGGTTCGATTGACAACGACTTATACGGCACCAGTATGGCGATTGGCGTAGATACGTGTCTTAACACCATTATGGAAGTGGTGGACAAAATTAAGGATACGGCGGCTTCGCATCATCGGGCTTTTGTGGTCGAAGTGATGGGCCGACATTCGGGCTATCTGGCTTTGATGGGGGCGTTAGCGACTGGAGCGGAGATGGCCGTAATTCCTGAAATCGAAACTGAACTTTCCTACATTGGGGGCAAAATGGAGCGGGCCTTTGAGCGCGGCAAAAGCCACTTTATCGTGATGGTAGCCGAAGGAGCTACCCTCAAAACCCAAGCCATCTACGAGTATCTTTGCGGCTTCAAACACCGCGAAACCCGTATCACGATTTTGGGCCATCTACAACGTGGTGGTGCGCCGAGTGCCTATGACCGCATCCTGGCCTCGCACCTGGGAACGCAAGCCGTCGAATGTTTGTTAGAAGGGGTGAGCGGGGTAATGGTGGGTAGTATGTACGGCCAATATATTCGCACGCCCCTGGAACAGGTGATCAAACGCCATAGCGCGGTCAATCCCAAAGTCTATGAGATGGTACAACTGTTAAGCTGAAATAGCTGTAAGTTAGCAGCTAAAGACCGTTGCTTTGTATTTTATTGACGACTGACAAGTGACGATAATATTAGGAAGACAATATTCAGGCGTGAAAATTAGCATAGTAGGGGCGGGGATGGGCGGACTGGCGGCCTCAATTCGGTTGGCGGCAGCAGGTCATGCGGTACAAATTTTTGAAAAAAACGAACGGGTTGGCGGCAAACTTAACTTATTGGAACAGGGCGGCTACCGTTGGGATACTGGCCCTTCCCTTATCACCATGCCGTTTGTCTATCAAGAATTGTGGCAGGCGGCGGGGAAACGTTTTGAAGATTATGTAGAGTTGCTACCTGTTGAGCCAATCACCCGCTATTTCTATCCCGATGCGGCCCACACTGTCTTTGATGCCAGCGATTCGATGGCCGCGATGACTGCCGCTATTCAGAAGCTTGAGCCACGTGATGTGGCGGCTTACTTTCGTTTTATGAGTTACAGCCGCCGTTTGTACGATTTGACCGCCGAACCTTTTTTGTTTAATGGCCTCAACGGAATACGCGATTGGCTGCGTCTCAAACCCACCGACAGCTTCAAACTTGACCCCTTCCGCACGGTACACGGCGCGGTCTCCAGCTTTTTCAAAGACCCGCGTCTGATCCAGCTTTTTGACCGCTATGCCACCTACAATGGTTCGTCACCCTATCTCGCCCCGGCCACCCTCAACATCATTCCCTATGTCGAACTAGGCATGGGAGGCTGGTATGTACGTGGCGGTTTGTATGCCTTGTCGCGGGCTTACCGCCAGTTGGCCGAGGAGTTGGGCGTGATTATTCGGACTGGCCCGGACTGCGAAGTAGCGCAGATTTTGCAGCAAAACGGCAAAGTGCGCGGAGTCCGGCTCAAGGACGGTCAGGAAATCCCCGCCGACAGCGTAATTGCCAACACCGACGTAGCCTACACCTATAGCCATTTGTTAAAAGATGCGAGGCTGGCCCGCAAATTTGCCCGTCTGGAGCCGAGTTGCAGCGGCTTTGTTTTGTTCCTGGGTGTCAAAAAGCAATGGGGACAACTAGCCCACCACAACATCTTGTTTAGCCAGGACTACCGTCAAGAGTTCCAGGATATTTTTGAGCGCAAAGTGCCTCCCCGCGACCCCACTATTTATATCTGTTGGACGGGCCATACTGAACCACAAAACGCCCCGCCCGGTCACAGCAATTTGTTCGTGCTGGTCAACGCGCCTTACCTGAGCGCGGCTTTTGATTGGCAAACCCAAGGCGCAGCCATTGGCTATCGCGATTTGATTGTAGAAAAAATGGAACAGTTCGGACTTGATGGTTTGAGCGAAGCTATCGAGGTGGAAAGCATGATGACACCTCACGATTTGGCCCAGCTTTATAACGCCGAACGCGGGGCAATTTATGGACTTTCCAGTAATAGCCGCTTTAGTGCCTTTCTGCGTCCCCCCAACCGTTCGGCCCTCTATAAGGGGTTGTATTTCGTGGGCGGCAGTACCCACCCTGGTGGTGGTGTACCTTTAGTCACATTAAGCGCAAAAATTGTCGCCAAACTGATTACCGCACAGTAGTATATCTCCAATAGACTCTTATCTGGTTTTGCCTCGCCTTTTTCATAAAAATTTTATTAACAGCATTTATCTCCAGGATATGGTATAATTTATAAATGTCACAAGCTCAACTATAACATAGTTGAAAGTTTACTATGTACTCAACAAGTAGGTACAATATGAGAATATCTAACAATACGGGCAGATTTTTTCAGGGTAGGTTCAGGCCAAATAAAGGGTTGTATGCAATTGGAAGCCTGTTTAGCTTGCTTTTGCTGCTATCACTATGGTCGGATAGTGCTGGCAAAGCGGTACAGGCAGGTAGCACACCAGCCAACTGGCAAAAGAGTGTCACCCTACAATCGGACTGGTCAGGCGATTTCGGCAGTGCCAGCAGCGATGCAGCCCTGACCCAGGCCGCTCAAACTAATGCCAACTATGTCACCTTTGTAATCCAGTTACGCCAGGATAATATTTACAGCACCAATATTTATAAAGACGGCAACGCCCCTACCGATGCGGCTTTAATCCACGCCGTTAGTAAGGCCCACTCTTTAGGGTTGAAAGTGACGTTTAAGCCCCATCTGGATACCAACGACGGCAATTGGCGGGCCAATATTAACCCTGGAGACCGCGATAGCTGGTTCAGCAGTTACGGCTACTGGCTGAACTATTACGCAAATCTGGCTCAACAGAACGGGGTAGAGGAGCTAATCGTGGGGGCAGAATTGATCTCAATGTCCACCTCTACCTCCAATGCCGATAACACCTCACGCTGGCATAATTTGATTGCCCAGGCGCGGCAACGTTACAACGGCAAACTCAGCTATAGTGCCAATTGGGGCGGTAGCTATTTTGCCTCGGAGTTTACCCATATCGGCTTTTGGGACACGCTGGACTATATTGGTATATCGGCTTATTTTGGGTTGTCCAATTACAACAATCCCAGCGTTTCCGACCTGATAAACAGTTGGAACTCCTGGAACACCAACACTATTCAGCCTTTTCAGCAGTCCGTCGGCAAACCGGTTTTGTTCACCGAGATCGGCTATCGCAGTGTAGATGGTGGGGCTATCAATCCCTGGGATTATGGTCATCAAGGCAACTACAACGCGCAGGAACAAATCAACGCCCTCAATGCTTTGGTGCAGTATTGGAGCAACTATTCCTGGTTTGTGGGTATGCACTATTGGGACTGGAGTAGCAATCCGAATTGTTGTGGTGCGGGCGATACTGGCTACGAGGTACAAAATAAACCCGGCCAGGACACTATGCGTTCCGATTTCGGTTCAAATAGCAGCCCTGCGCCCTCGTTTTTGATAGTTAGTTCGGGAGTTACGCCTGCTAATGCTGCACCTGGAGCTAATTTCAGCCTCAACGCTGCTATCAAATCGGCTACTACTACCTCGGCTTTGGTTGATATGGAAGTTTACGACGCGGCAGGGTACAAAGTTTATCAGCAATACGCCGCCAACCAAAACTTTGGCGCGGGCCAGACCAGCAACTTTACCTTCAATTGGGCCACACCCAACAATCAGGCAGCGGGGGAATATATTCTTAGTCTCGGTGTCTTCGCCAACGATTGGAGCAGCAGCTACTTGTGGTCAGCTAACGCGGGTAGTTTGGCCGTAATCGCAAACAGTCCTACTCCGCCTCCTAATACCGCCACCGCCACTAATACGCCCGTCCCGCCGACTCCAACTAATACGCCCCTTCCGCCAACGGCTACCAACACAGCTGTACCACCAACTGCCACTAATTCGCCTATTCCGCCAACGGCTACACCCATTCCACCAACCGCTACTAATTCCCCTATTCCACCAACCGCCACAAAAATACCACCGACAGCTACACCCATTCCGCCAACCGCCACCAACACAGTTATACCGCCAACTGCCACCAACACACCCAGCCCAGCTACTAACACACCTTTACCACCGACGGCTACACCCATTCCTCCGACGGCTACAGGTGGGCCTCCGCCAGTTACTAAAGCACCACCTGGGCCTCCGCGCAGTGCCACGCCCGCTCAATATACTTTGAGCATTTGGTGGCCGACTGATGGTGTGACGGTAAGCGGCACCCAACCGTTCAAAGCTCGGCTCGAAAACGTGCCGCTCGACCAGTACAATATGTATTGGCAAGTGGATGGTGGTCAACTCAATTTGATGGCGAACAGTTCGGACGGCGCAGACCACAAAGAGTATATAGTGGATTTGAGCGGTTGGAACTGGCGCGGCAGTGGCCTTTACACCCTCAACTTTGTCGCCAAAGATTTGAGCGGAAGTATGTTGCAACAACGCTCTGTTCAAATCTACATTCAGCACTAAGGGGAAGGAAAGATTATGTCAACTAAAAATAAATGGTTAAAATATTGGGGATTGGGGCTGGTTATCATAGCCATCGGAGTGCTAGTCTTTGCTTCTGGTTTGACTAATGCCGTTGCCAAAGACCCGAACAAAGGGCAGGTTAGCGATGTTGATGTCAATAGCAAAGGGGCTAACAAAACGCTCAAAATTGTGGAGGTAAGTAGTCCGACCAGTTTTAAGGGCAACAATCCCTACCCCACCAAGCCGTTGAGCGGTCAGAAGCTAGTGGCGGTCACGATTGACCTTGACCGCGATTTTAAGAGCCATTTGCAAAGCAGCGAAACGGGCGAGGTCCATTTGAGCGAAAAAAGTGGGAAGGTCAACTATTACACGGTGGATACGGGCATTGCCCAGGCGGGCGGGCCAGGCCAGCAGCCGAACCGTCAGGTTACTTTCGTCTTTGCCGTACCCCAAAACACCCAGGATTTGACTTTCCACTACGGCACCCGGTATAGCCTAACCTTGCCCAAGCTGAGACAGTAGGGGCGATTATAAAAGGGTGGTTTTGGTGGGGAATGTGGGACTCGAACCCACACGCCTTGCGGCACATGATCCTAAGTCATGCTTGTCTGCCAATTCCAACAATTCCCCAGGTGGAACAGATAGAGCTTACCATATTTTGAGTTTTGCGTCAAATCTAAATTTGGCTCGCTTCTGCCGCGAACGCCCCCATTCCAATCGTCCCTGGCCCACCGTGAACGCCTAGCGTTGGCCCTAACTCTGAAACAATCAATTCTTTCAGGTTCAAGAATTGTTCGGCCCGCGCCTTGAGTTTGGCTGCATCGTCAGGGGCCACGCTATGTACGATGGCGGCAATTACGGGTTTGTCGCCAAACTGGGCAGCGGCAGCCTTTGCAATCCGCAGGTAGGCTGCGTCGGAGTTCATCTCGCGGCCTGCACTTTGGCCCACTCCGTCCTTGAAAGTGAACAGCGGTTTGATACGCAGCATCGAGCCAAGTAGATACCCGGCCAGACCCACGCGGCCACTATGCCGAATATATTTGAGAGTAGCCGCCGTAAAAAGGGCAAAAGTGCTGTTCATCTCGGTTTTAATCTGGCTCAAAATCTGGCTGGCTTCGGCTCCGGCTTTAGCAGCACGGGCGGCCTGGATTGCGTACAATCCCAACACCATCGAAACTGTGGTGCTATCCACCAGGGTAATATCGGCATCAGGCAGCATCTTACGAGCAACTTCGGCAGCACCCATCGCCCCGGTCATTTTGCTGCTGGCGTGCATAGAGATTATTTTGTCGTATCGGCCCAGCATTTCCTGATAAATGGTTAGATATTCGCCAGGGGACGGGCATTGGGTTTTGGGTATTACTTCATTAGGCAGGCTCAAGCGACGGTAAAACTCGTCATAGCTCATATCCACGCCTTCGACGTAACTTTGTTTGCCAAACTCGATGTGAAACGGCACAGTTTTGATATTGCCAAGCTCGGCGACCATTTGGGGCGGAATATCTGCTACACCGTCCACCACGAACCCAATGCGGCCCTTTTTGATTTCCTCACTCATATTTAGCTTTTACCTTTTAAATTGCTTCGCTCAAAATTTGGTTAAAACGCGGGTGAGTACGCAAATGATCGAGCTTTTTGTCGTCTTCGGCCCAGCCGCAAACCGCTTTACCGTCCAGTTGCGCCGCGATTTCCAGATGACGCAAGGCTTCTTCCACCCGATAACCGTTGGAATAGAGACAGGCGACGTGGTAATGGGCCAAAGTATAGCGTGGGTCAAGCTGGATGGCCCGACACAACGCCTGCTCTGCTTCTTGCTCGTCTTCCAGCATAATCGCCACCAGACCCAGGTTGTGCCAGGCGCGTTGGTCGTCGTTGGCTAATTTCAAGACCTCGCGTAGTTGCTGGCGGGACTCGTGGAAATCGCCCTGGTTCCAGAAAATATCGCTCAAGCGGAAACGGGCTTCACGGTCTTTAGGGTTCTGCTCGACGGCCTTTGCCAACATCGAAATCGCCTTGACGTTTTCGCCACGTTCGACAAAAATATCGCTCAAGGCCCGCCGCGCATCAGGATAGTGTGGGTCAGCCATGAGAGTTTTTTCCAGGAAGTGTTGCGAGGCATCAAGGCCGTTTTGAAGCAGAAAATAGCCAATGTTATACATAATGGTGGGGCTGTGGGGGTCAAGCCGCAAAGCCAGACAATAGTTGAGCAAGGCATCGGCAAACTTGTTCTGCTCGGCGCAGATTGTGCCTAAATTATCGTACAATGCGGCCCAATCGGGGGCATATTTGAGAGCCGTGTTAAGCTCTTGTTCCGCCTCGGCTAACCGACCCTGTGCAAAAAACTGTTTAGCGCGGGTGTTATGGGCGCGGGCCTGAGTTTCTGCGTCTTGCTCCTGACCTTTAGCGTCGTCCTGTCCCTGCTCCTGAAGACCTTGCCATTCAAAACCAAAAGGGGGCGTATCATCTTGCAAACTGCTCATAGCTTGGATTGTATCCTATAACTTACAAAGTTACTCGAACTAACTGAAAATATTATACCAGTTTACGCAAGGGATTGTGGCAGAGCCTTTTATCTGGAAGGGTGTATATTTCTGCATCTGAACTCCAATGGTTGTTAAGGTGACATTACACAAAAATTTGACGCATACAATCAGCAGTTATCGCCGTAACTAAGCCTTGTTTTATACATTATAATTATAGCAAGTATGTCGTGAATACTTGGGAAACAAAAGGAGACAATGAAAATGACTAAGAGATTTAGCCTCACAATATTAGGCGTGCTGCTGTTGAGCTTGTTTGTAGGCGTGGGCAGCCCTTCGAGTGAGGCCAAAGCTGCCGACAACAGCCGCTACTTCCCTCAAACAGGCCACACGGTAACGGGTAAATTCCTGGATTATTGGAACGCTAATGGCGGTCTGACCGTTTTTGGCTATCCTATTACCGACGCGCAAAATGAGGTAGATACCGAGACGGGCAATGTCTATCTGACCCAATGGTTCGAGCGCAACCGCTTCGAGTTGCACCCGGAATTCGCCAACACTAAGTATGAAGTGGAATTGGGACTGTTGGGCAAGAGCTTGACGCGCAACCGACTTGCCACCGACCCGACTTTCCAGCCAACTGCGCCCAAGACGGGTTACTATTTCTTTCCCCAAACCAAACACAACGTCAGCAGCCTTTTTTATAGCTTCTGGCAAAATAATGGCGACCTGGATCGGTTGGGCTTCCCGATTGATGAACCGCAGCAGGAAGTTGACCCAGCAACGGGCCACACTTACACAATTCAGTGGTTTGAACGCGCCCGGTTGGAATATCACCCCGAAAACCAGCCGCCGTACAACGTGGAATTAGGGTTGTTGGGTCGGGAAATTAAGCTTTTTACGCCTCCATCGCTCCTCAGCACCTATTACGCGGCTATTAGCAGCAAGGCGTACTGGCAGGCTTATAACTATTGGAATAACCCGCAACAAGATTTGCCGCCCTACAACACCTGGGTGCAGGGCTTCGCTAACACCGCTAGTGTGGCAGTCACCACTGGCGCGTATCGGGAGGACATAGGGGCGGGGCAGGCTTACGCCAAAGTACCTGCCGTGCTGGTAGCCAAACAGACGGACGGCTCAACCCAAACTTTCTACGGCTGTTACACTACCCACCGCGTCAATATTCAGCCCGACTCACCCTGGCGTATTGCAAATGCGTCTATTCAGCAGGATAAATCGGGGGCCAGCGTCGGCACATTGTTGAATACTGCCACCAATAACTGTCAGTAAATTATCCATTGGCGGAGCAATGTCTAAGAGGGTGTAAAAGAATGTCACTCTGAGCTTGCGAAGAGTCTGTTATTAAACACGAATGAACAGACCCTTCACGCAGCCGAGCCTCCGTTCAGGGTGACATTACCCTATTATTTTACAAGCTCTTACAGGCAAAAGGGAATTTGTTGGATATTGCGCGGGTACCCCCTGGGTGTGGTTGCCGCCAATAAATGGTTCGGAAGTCCATTGGCAGAGCAATGTCTTATGTGGCAGTGTCACACCAGCGTATATCAAAGTAAGAAGGTTGTAGGAATACGTCCCTACAACCTTTTTGTATGTGGCACACTTTTTGTTATAAGCTAAACGGAATGTACGGTATTTATAATTAATTTAGAAGTAACTATTCAGCCAAACGCATTTGTCATTCCGAACGGAAGCGTCAACTGGTTGCTGCGGAGTGAGGAATATGTTGCTAAATGCCGAGAAAAAACAGACCCTTCACTACGCAGAGCCTCCGTTCAGGGTGACAAATCACTTACCTGAATAGTTACAATTAGAAAGAATAAAGTGTTACAAATAGCTGAGACCGCCGCGACTTTTCCGATTGTGGGTGCGCTTTTTGATGCCCATAGTTGCGAACCCAATATTCTGGTAGCCACGCCGCCCTTAGCCACTTGCGAGGTTTGCGTAGTTATTCCGGTGCGGAACGAGGCGGCTTATATCCTGGCGGCGTTGCAAGCCCTGACGCATCAGGTTGATTTCGCTTACAACCGCTATGAGGTGGTAGTGCTGGCTAATAATTGCACCGACGATACGGCAGCTATCGCGCGGGGCTGGGCCGCACAACACCCTGATTTTCGATTGCATATTGTCGAGATTACTCTGGAGGCGGCGGACGCTCATGTGGGGCGGGCGCGGCGCATTTTGATGGACGAAGCCTATCGGCGGCTGCTGTGGCTGGAACGTCCACGCGGTATTATTGCTACTACCGATGGCGATACTGTGGTCGCCCCCAATTGGCTGGCAGCAACCTGGGCCGAGATTGCGGGTGGCGCGGACGGTGTGGGTGGGCGCATTGTTATCAACCGGGCCGAGCGAGAAGCTTTTCAGGCCCGCCGCTTATACCTGCGCGATAATGGCTACCGCTTCCTGGTGGCGGAGATGGAGCATTTGTACCAGGCGTATCCTCACGATTGTTGGCCGCGCCATCACCAACATTTCGGGGCAAGTTTTGCGCTGACTGCCCAAATGTATCGGCGGGTGGGTGGTTTACCCCCGTTACGTGCGCTGGAAGATGTAGCGTTGTACCGGGCGATTATGCGGGAAGACGGCTGTTTCCGACATAGCCCAGCCGTGCGTGTGACCACATCGGGGCGACAATACGGACGTACCGAGTATGGGCTGGCCCCCCAACTGCGCTATTGGCTGGAACTTGAAGCGGGCCACCAAGCCTGTTTGGTGGAGTCGGCGACGGCTATCGAGATGCGTCTGCAATGCCGTCAGCGTTTGCGCCAAATATGGCAGGGGGTGCGGGCAGGACAGCCACTCAGTTCTATTCAGGTAGCAGCTCTGGCGGACGATTTGGGCATTGAGGCAGACTGGTTGGCAGCGACGATGGAGCAGAGGCAGCCATTCGGGACGTTGTACGAACAGATGGAGCAGTGGCAGCAAGCAAAGGGGATATGGGAAGCACGGTGGCCGCAGAGAGACATGGCTCAGGTGATGGGAGATTTGCGATTACGCCTGGAAAAAGCAAAGGGGCAAGTGGCGACGGGCTTTTTCACCACAAAAAACGCCGAGGGCGGGGAGGCGGAGACAATGTTTTAACCGTTATCTAAGCAAACCAAACACGTTGATTAAGTTTGACAAAATAATTCGGTTTCAACTGTTGGCTACCTTATACACAATTTTAGTAGTCAAATTTCATTATCCAGAGGTGCTTCCCAGCTATTGCTCATTGCTCGTGGCTATTTTTCTTTTTTCAAACAAATCCAGGCGGTATTTGGAAGTACAACTACCGTGTAGATGGCGCATTTCGGCTCCGGTATGATTCAAAAAGGCAGTATGTACCTGGTCGCCAGTCAAAGGGTAATCGGGTACAAAAGGTGTCCAATGCACCAACAATAAATGACCGCCCGACTCAAGATGGCTGATGATAAGCTGTTGCGCCCGTTTTAAGCCGCGCCAACCCCAATAATAGCCTACTTCTGAAACGATAGTCAGGTCGAACTGCTGGTCGGGGTATTGCGCGGGTAGGTGCATCAACTCAAAACGCACCTGGGGCAAGTTTTGGCAACGCTCTTTAGCCCGGCTCAAAGCCTGCGCCGCCACATCTACCGCTAAAAGGTCGTCGCACCGTGCGGCTAACTTTTCGGTCAACACTCCGATAGAGCAGCCGATTTCAAAAGCGTGCTTATAGCGCGGTTTGGGCAGTGCGGCCAGGGTTGCGTCATATTTAGCCGTTTCGTAGGGGCTGGTCTCAAAATTCCAGGGGTCGGCATTGGCTTGATAAACCGCATCGAAATAGCTCGGCGGCAGCGCGTGGTCGGCTGATTCATTCATTGCTAACATTCTCCAAAAAAAGTTCCCAGGGCCGCTCGAAATGAGCTAACACCTGAGCCGATAAGCGAAAGCCGTCCGGGTCGTCGTCAATCAAGTCACTGATTTGCGAACGGTAACAATTGATAGCCGCCCGTTTACGAGCTAACACCGCATTTATGTCAAGTCGCCACGCCCTGACTTCGGACTGGGTAGGATAGTCGCTGTCCTGGGCCAGTTCCCACGTCCAAATCAAATATTCTAGCAAGCGCGGGCGGGGCATAGCCATTGTAGCCGAGCGTACAATTTGGGTGGTAGCGCGGTGGTCGGGATGAGGGTCGCGTCGCCAGGGAACACAAATAGTAGCTGGCTCAAACTCGCTTACGTAATTCTGGAAACGGGCGATAGCTTCAGCAAATCCAGCGGAGTGGTGGCCTGGTACGCTGCGGTCTCGGTAGGCCCAAAAAGTCACCGCGTCCGATGCAATTCCAAGTTTTGCTAGGCCCGCTAAAGTCTCGCTTTCACGCAGGGCTTGTAAACGTGGGGCGGGATAACTGCTTGAATTGGGGTGGGATAACGTACCGTCGCTCATCACCAACACCCGCACGGCCTGACCAGCATCGGACAGCAAGGCCAGCAAACCGCCGCAGCCCAACGTTTCGTCATCAGGATGGGGCGCGACTATCAGGGTCGGGCCAAACTGCCGAGCGGTGGCGGAAGTCAATAAGGGGGCAGCTTCCAGGTCAAGGCGGGCCGAAACTAGCTCAAGCATCACGCCACAACTTTCGGGCGGGGGCGGGCGCGGCCAGAACATAGCGGCCCACCTCGGCTAATGCCCCATCTGGATTGGGCTGGCGCAAATACATAGTCAGGTCGCGTATCAAGCGGTCAAAAGGTAGAGGCCGCAACAAGCCCCGCGCACCCACCGAGCGTTCGGTTAGCGTGATTACCTGCAAGCAAATCGCTTCAATAGCCGCACGGGTCATATTGGCGTAGGCCAGCAGCTTTTCGTGGTCGCCTCTTACACCCGCAAAGGGCGAAGCAGCCATCCGTTGGGCCGCACCTTGTAACCATAAACTGCCGCTTTCGATGGCGATGGCAATCTCGGCCAGCCGCATCTTTTGGTAGGGGTCTTCAGTGCGGTGGGTAGCTTGCAAAAAGGCACGGGCCGCATCAAATAAAGCTTCCGCTCCGCCCAACTGTACGGCGCAAAACCGGATTGCCCCACCCCCGAACCAGGGCTGGCGATAATAGTTGTCTGGTGTACCAATCAGGGCGGCTGGCTCAAGCTCGATACCGCTAAAGTCCACCCGGTAGCTGACCGAGGCTTGCATTCCGAGTGGCTGCCAAAAAGTCGGGTCAATGCGGGCCTGTACCTTTTCCATAGGCACGACACACATCTGCCAACCGCCATCGGGCAACCCGCCCGTGATAAGGGGACGCTGGACATAGCCTGCCCCTGACGCAAAGGTTTTTGCCCCTTCCAGCCGATAACAGCCGTGAGCAAGCGGAAAAAGCTTGACACCCCCGGCAGCTTCGGTATTCCAAACTCCGAAGATTTTACCCTGCTCCACCGCGTCCGCCGCGTAACGAGCTACCTGGGCGGGTGTGCCGTAGGTTTGGATTAGTTGCAGGGCGTTGATATGGCCTTCGTAGATACGGCCCACCGCCAGATTCGCGCGCCCCATCTCCTTGAGCAACTGTAATAGAGCCAGTTGGCTGGTTGGTGTGAG
>JBBQZT010000041.1:0-47970 GCA_038207455.1 Chloroflexia bacterium | reverse complement strand
AAAATGTGGGCTCGGATCTCACGTAAAAGCTACATCTGACCTTATTTTTCAAACAAGTGGCGGTAGAGGCCATGTCTGAAAACCTGGTTTACCCTAGCTATCGTGAGCGTGTAGCGGCTCTCAAAAATGGGTAAAGTCGAGTTGAATAACCCTGTTAATAATCGCTCCGAAGTTGACCTGAAAATCGGAGTGACCATCCATATTAGTAATGTTACTACTCATCTATTTAGCTCCTCACTATCAAATAAATGCCGAAAAAGCTCACAATTCTAGTCTTGCCAATAGCACTATCTAATTCTATTGCTGACTTTGTGACGCGCTTTTACCTTTTCATTTCACTATTATAACCTACTTCCATCACTAAAACCAGGGAATTACTCCGATGCAGAGCCATTGCAAGGTTGCTGCAACCTGTCCAACTCTGCGGGCCGTGAGCGTAGTCGAAGGGTCCGCGCCCAAAACAGATTCTTCGCTATGCAGCCACCAGTGGTTGCGTCTGCTCAGAAAGACAAGCCCTGCCGACTACACGATAAACTTGACCTAAGCTGGTATAATCTATTTGACATAAGTATGCAGTCTAAAGTTACATAGCCAAATCCAAAAAGTGAAAGACACTACAATGATGCAACATAGCAAACGTCCATCTTCAAACCTAAAGTCCAGGGCAGGTATTGGTATTTGGTCGCTTTTATTCGTGATGCTGGCTTGGGGTTTGACTGGTTGTAGCCTTGATGACGAGCGTGTAAGTGCCGCTTCGCCCACTAATACTGCCCCACCTACATTTCTACCTGCTACCAGCACTTTTGGGCCGCCCACGCCGTTAGTAGCGGCTGCCGGTTCGCGGCCTTTTGTCGCCAACCCAGCTACGTTGTCTGTGCCTACCGCCAGCCCTCCAGCCCTCAACTCAACCTCCAAAGCCACCGTTATAATAAAAACCAGCCCGGTCTCGCCCACTAAAATTATAGTCGCGTCGCCCAACCTTAGCGTTACGGCTGGCCTACCCATATATAAGCCCGAAGATACGGCGACAAACATAGCGAGTGTGTTGAACAAACCAGCTGAAACCCGCGCTACTGGGATGCCTCAGAATTTAGAAGGGGTTAAAAGCAAGCTCAAAAGTTTGTTGTTGGAGATGAAGGCTACCGGGCCGGACGAACCGATTGAGGCGGCTGACCTGGAAGCGGACGGTCATCTGGATATTATCGCTACTTTTAGCCAAAGCTGGACAGCCCCGCCTGTTCAGGTAGCCGACCCTGGTTACATCCTGGTTTTGCACCAGGTCAAAGGGGTGTGGACGGGGTTGGTTTACCGCAAACCGCCTGAAGCGGGTGTCCAAACCGATTTCTCGCATCCAGTTCTTTTGAAAGTGGTCAATTTAAATAAAAGCCGCTACCCTCAAATCGTTTTTAGCGAACAACATTGCAGCAACTTGAGTTGTACGATTGCGGTACGGGTTTTAAGTTGGTATGGTAACAAGTGGTATGATTTAACGCCTGTCGTGCCAGAGATGGAAAACGTCGAGCGCGTTGGTTTTGAAAACCGGGATAACGATGGCTCGTTAGTGTTGGTGATAAGTGGTGGCGTGACCAAAGCTCCCGATGCTGGGCCGCAACGTCGCCGCACTGAAATCTATCGTTACGATGCAGCCAGCACCTCGTTCCGGTTGAGCGAAACTACTTTTGAAGCTTCCGATTATCTGTATTTTAGAATTTTGGCGGGCAGCGAGGCGTTAGCCCACCAGCATTACGACGACGCAATCGCCTACTATATAGATGCAGTCTATAACGATAAGCTGAAATTGTGGGCAAAGGAGCAGGGAGGCTCGTTTGACGTGCAGCAGGGCGAACGCACGGCGTTGGTAGCTTTTGGGCGTTTCCGGTTGGGGATAGCCTACCTGCTTAAAGGCGAACGTCAGAAAGCTTCGGATATTTTCAACGTGGCTCTCAATCGTGATGGCGATTATAAACTTTGGACACAAGCTTTTATCGCGCCCTATCAGGACCATCCCGCTTCGGCGACGGTGGCCGAAGGGTGCGCCTCGACCCTCAAGCTTTCGCAGCAACGCCCCGATTTAATTCAACCGCTCAACAAATTTGGCTATGCCAACCCCCTTTTCAAACCCGAAGATATTTGCCCGCCCCTGTCCGCGAAGTAGAGTTTGGCAGGGTGAGGCCGTTTGTGATATATTTGGGCGGTCTAGCATAAAGATTATGACAAACGGAAATTTTTGGTAATAAATGTCTGTAGAAACTGAACCAATCAAACCCCCCGAAACCGTCCCGGCTCAAGTTACTAAATCCCGGCAAAAGGTACACTGGCTAAGCTGGCTGTGGCTGGCGGCGGGAGTAATTTTGTTTTTTGGCTTGCTGGCCCTGGCCTTGATAGCGGCGCGGGGTTCGCGGGAAACTCTGACTCAGGGTAGCACGACGACCTTGCCAGTTGGCACGAACGGCAGTGGGCAGCTATTGCCACCCGCGACCCAACACATCAATACGCTGGTGGCTGACCCTGCTGATTACCAAAATTTGTTCGTAGCTACTGATAAAGGCGTGCTTGCCAGTAGCGATGGCGGCAAAAATTGGGCCGATGTCTCCGATGGTTTGAACGGCGCGGGAATCACCGCTCTAGCTTTGGACGGGAACGATCCAGAACGTCCACTTTACGCCGGCACGCAAGGGGCTGGTCTTTTCAAAAGCAGCGACGGAGGCAAAAGCTGGAGCAATTTGGGGCTGGGCGGGCGCGACATTGAGGTGATTGCAGCCTACCAGAGCCACGTTTATATCGGGGTGCGCGGCACTTTTGCCTCGGTCTATGCCAGCGCAGACGGGGGCAAAACTTTCGGGCTGCCCGCCAAAGCACAGTTGCCGCCCCATGTTGATATACGTTCAATTGCGATTGACCCGGTCAACCCCAACCTGGTTTATATCGGTACGGCTTTTGTCAACGATTTGCACTTTCCCGATTTGGGCCGGGTCAAATTTAGCAATGATGGCGGCAAAACCTGGCGGGATTTGGGCCACTGGCAAGATGTTAGCTCGACCACTACGCTGGACGCACACGACGCAGTAACTGTGCTGTTGGCAATTAGCAGTAGTCGGATTTACGCGGGCGACGGGCGTAATCTTTATCGGCTAAACCCCGACCAGACTGGCTGGCAAATCATCGCCGGAGGTCTGCCGCCCGATGGAGTGTTGGACGTAACCAGTGACCCGCAAGTGCCGACAGTCGTTTATGTTGATGCTCAGGACGGTTTTTATCGCAGCACCGACGGCCAGACCTGGACTAAAATTTCCGAGGGTAACAAAACGGCTTTGCTGCCCGGTGGTGAAGTGACCCTGGCCGCGCCCGCTTTGATTGCCGCCAACACTCATAACAATGCGATTTCGGTCAATAATTTGAACAGCACTTTTTTGTACGGGCTTGGCCCTGACGGGAAGCTGGTTAGCTATGAAAACCGCGACTTTGGCGATAACAAACTCGCGCCCCTACCCGGTGGTGCGCCGCTGCCCGATTTTTCGTTTTATGGGGGCAATAATCCGGCGGATACGGTTGCGCCCCCTACCAATAACGACATCAACCGTATTTATTTTAAGGAAACAGGCCATTTTGTGAGTGGCGGTTTTTACGGTTATTGGAAGCAAAACGGCGGTTTAGAAATTTTTGGTTTGCCCCTAACCGAAGAATTTGGCGAGTTTGATGCCAGTCGCAAAATTACCCAAACGGTGCAATATTTTGAGCGGGCCAAATTTGAATATCACGCCGAAGCTGCCTCTCCGCAGCGCGTGCAACTGGCCTTGTTGGGTCACGAAGCCACCGACGGGAAATATTATGTGCCAGGCCGTTTTATACCCACTAACGCCACCCAAAGATATTTTACCCAAACCAGTCACACTTTGCGCGGGGTGTTTTACCAGTTTTGGGTCAAGAATGGGGGCGTAGGACGGTTTGGCCTGCCTTTGACCGAGGCTATTCAGGAGACACAAGCTGATGGCCGCAAGCTGCCAGTGCAATATTTTGAGCGGGCCAAACTGGAAAGTGATAACAGCGGGTCAGTCCAGATTGGGCTATTGGGGCGACAGGTTTTGGTGCAGAAGGGTTGGCTCAAAAAGTAGGCAGAAAAAAAGCCATCAGTGACGGTGACACTGATGGCCCACTACTTGTGACAAAGAAAAAGTTAGATAACGATTGCGTTAGCGCACAAAGGGTGGAACAGGCAACGGGCAGTCAGGCAGAAGTTTACAGAGACTTACCAATGATGCTGAACTAAAGGAAAAGTGTGGTATCAATGTTGATGTGTTTAGAGGTGGGTATCGGTAGCAAAGCTCTAAAAATTTACTGTTCGTCTTGTTCCGATAGCCTATATTACCAAAACAACATTACAGTTTACATTACGATTGCCCCCAATTTTAATGAAAAAAGATATTCGAGGAAAAATGGCAGACGAAAGTAAGGTTTTAATCGAAGCTACCAACCTGGGCAAAGCTTATCCCGCCGAAGCTGGAGGTTTGTTGGGTATTTTCGGGGCGGGCGGTGAGCCTATTCCGGCTTTGAACGGCGTTTCTCTGTCTATTGGGGAAGGCGAAAGCTACGGGTTGACCGGGGAAAGCGGGAGTGGCAAAAGTGCGCTGGCAAAAGTGTTGACTGGCATCGAAAAAGCTGACCGAGGCAAAGTGCTATTTTTGGGCCAGTATGTGACTGTCGAAAACAGAGCCAAAGTGCGGGGTCAGTTGCGTTATATTAGCGATGATGGTCTTAACAATCTCAGTCCGTCCGACCCCAAGAACCGTCTCGATAATTTGCTGTATGGTCTTTCGGATAAATTCGGCGAGGGCGGCAATAAAAACGCAAATCGGGCCTGGGCGGACGAGTTAATCCGGCGAGTTGGTTTGCAACAAGACGACCTCAAACGCTTTCCGCATCAAATTAGCGGTGGGCAACGCCAGCGTTTTAACATCGCCCGCGCTTTGGTGGTCAAACCCAAATTGATTATTTGTGATGAGCCAGTCTCGAACCTGGATGTGCAATATCGTACTGATATGCTCAATTTGCTAAAATTTGTCGGGCGACAAAACAATACTGCTTTCTTGTTTATTTCGCATAATCCGTCTGAAGTGCGCTATTTTGTGGGAACGGGCCGGATTGGGGTGATGTTTGCGGGCCGTTTGATGGAGGAGATACCGGGCCGCATTCTTTTTGATGACGCGGTGCATCCCTATACCAAAACCTTGCTGGCGGCGAACGAAGCTCCGACACCTGTGCCAGCTTCGGCTTTCGATGCGGAACGGGTTTTTGCTAAAGCCGAACGCGACCAGTTCGATGCGCCCGAATTCCAAACTTTCGAGTCGCAGGCCAGCGATTTGAGCGCGGGCGGCAGTGTATCGTCGCTCGGTCAACAAGCGGCGGCCAATAAAGCGGGTTGTCCTTTTTATAACTGGTGTCCCGAACGTTTTGAGCGTTGCGCCCAGGAAACGCCCAAACTTCTGCCGGTCACGCGCTACCGTTCCCAAAGTGGTGAGGATTTGCCCCTGCCGCCCGCCCAAATTGACGAACGCCATAAAGCCGCCTGTTTTCACTATATTGACCAAACCCCGGCATAAGCAGAAGTTTTGGGGTGGGACATTGCTCTGCCAATGGACTGTTCTTGCCTTGTGGGACACTGCTCGGCGCGTCAAATACAAATATTTGACGGCCGATGGATTTATCTATCGCCTATACAACCCAAACCTGACGTGCGAAGCCGTGCCGTAGGCCAAATCAGGTTAGCACCACCCTTTATGTGATAAGCATTGAGGGAATTTGAGAACCCACTTTAGTGGGTTGGGGGTGGCTAGACGACGGTTTCAACCATCGGCGTTCCTCAACGATTAAAACTTGATTGCGCCCATTTTGCCGCTTTGGTAATCTTCGATAGCCTGATAAATCTCGGCCTCGGTGTTCATTACGAACGGGCCATAGCGGGCGACTGGCTCTTTGATTGGTACACCGCCTAGCAGTAGTAGTTCTAATGGCTCGGTGGCATCGGCGGGTACGGCAAACGAAACTTCGTCACCGTCCGAGGCGAAAATCACCATCTGACCGCTAGAGGCCGTCTGAGAGCCGAATTGTCCCGACCCCTTGAAGACGTAAGCAAAGATATTGAAATCGTTCGGCACGGGCTGACTTATTTGCGCTCCCGGTTGTAGAGTGTAGTGCAGATACATAATCGGGATGCGGGTGTCAATTACGGCCTTTGCACCCAAAGCTTCACCTGCCACCACTCGCACTGTCACTTTGCCATCGGCGGTTTGGGCCGTTGGGATTTGGGCAGCCGCAATGTCCTGGTAGCGCGGCGGCATCATTTTATCGCGTTTGGGCAGATTGACCCAAATCTGGAAGCCGTGCGAAAGCCCGCCCGTGCGTTTGAACTCTGCCGAAGGCATCTCCGAATGTACCACGCCAGCCCCGGCTGTCATCCACTGCACATCGCCCGGCCCTAACCTGCCCGCATTACCCTGCGAGTCTTTGTGTTGCAAGTCGCCTTCCAAAATATAAGAAACGGTTTCAAAGCCCCGATGCGGGTGGTCGGGTGCGCCGATGGCCTCGCCCGGTTTCCAATTTATCGGCCCTAGCTCGTCCAATAGCAAAAACGGGTCGAACTGCATCAAGCTGTTGGTGGGGAAAGGTCGCCGCACCATAAAACCGCCGCCTTCCAACTGTTTAGTAGAATTGACCACTCGCGCTATCGAACGGGTCTTTTCTAATTGAATAGTCATAAATAATTTTCCTTTTTAATATTGCCAGCTACCGCTTCTGGCTGCCATATTTTGTCTTTTTTCTTACATATCTATTGTAATGCACTTGTCAATAGTAAGTAGGCATACAAATGTAAGTCGTAAATTTCGGGTGCAAGTTTTCTGCGAAGATAGACTTATTACCTCGCTTCAAAATTGAAGTTGCCGATTGTTCAAGTAAGGGCAATCTCCAGCCGTTTGTTAGCCTTGCCCTTGCTACGGGTGCTGATAATTTTAAGGGTGCCGAGTTCACCGATGTTAGCAACGTGAGTGCCACCGCAAAACTGACGGTCTAGCCCAGCGATTTCCACTATCCGCATCTTTTCGGATTGAGGCGGCATGATGTTGAGACTACGGAGTAATTCGGGCATCGCCGCCGCTTCTTGTTGGGTTAGTAAAAAAGGAGTCATTGCCATTGTTTTGGCAATCGCGGCGTTGGCCTCGCGCTCCAAATATTCAATCCGCTCCTGGTTCAAATCTTCCAACGACAAATCCATCCGGGCGCGGTCAGCATAAATCTGGCAACCCGTTACCATCGCACCGAAAGCTAGAAACGCCACGCCGTTCAAAACGTGCAGCCCGCTATGATGACGCATCAAGGCGTAGCGGCGTTCCCAATCCAGCTTTGCTTTGAGTGCACGACCCTTAAAATCGGCTGGCACGGCCCGGTCTAACTTGTGCCATATCACGCCATCTGCTGCGTAAGCCTCGTCCACCCCAAAGGTTTCGTCCGCGATAGTGAAACTTCCGGTATCGCTCGGTTGTCCGCCTCCGCCCGGATAAAAAGCACTGCGGTCAAGAGCTACCGTCAGCCCGTCCTGGCTTACCACCGCAATTTCGGCCTCGAACTCCTGCATATACGCATCTGTGTAATATAATTTTTCAGTCATCGGCTTCCCTTTCTTGAAAAAGTTATTTGACTTCCATCGGGTTTGCCAAAGTTTTGCTCCCGTTTTTGCTTTGCCGGACGGAATTTTTAGGAAGGGCAACTTTGTCCTTGAAGTTGAGAGCTTCCTCAATTTTTAAGGAAATTACTTTGCTGATGCTGTCCGCGCCCATCGAAATGCCATATAGAATACGGGCTGCCTCGATAGTTCCCCGGTTGTGGGTAATTACAATAAACTGGGTGTGGTCTGCTAACGTTTTGAGGGTTTCGCAGAAGCGGCCCACGTTTGACTCGTCCAAAGCTGCGTCCACCTCGTCCAGCACACAGAAGGGCGTGGGATTGACCTCCAGCAGGGCGAACAACAAAGCCACCGCCGTCATCGCGCGTTCGCCCCCGCTCAACAAGCTCAGGTTTTGTTGACGTTTGCCAGGCGGTTGGGCCAGAATTTCGATACCAGTTCCCGAAATGTTGTCCGGCTCGGTCAACGAGAGTTTGGCCGTACCGCCGTTGAACAGCAAGCCGAAATATTTGCGGAAATGCTCGGCCACCTGGTCAAAAGTTTGAGCGAATTTCTGCTGGGTAATGGTATCCAACTGTTTGACCAATAGCCGCAACGATTGCGCCGTTTGTTCCAGGTCGCCCAACTGCCCACTCAAAAAGTCGTAACGGGTGTGGGTTTCGCGCCATTCCTGCATCGCCAGTGGATTGACCGCCCCAATGCGGCGCAGCTTGCTCCGCAACTGTTCGATGCGGGTGTTTAGGGCGGCAAGTTCTTTGGGGCTTAACCCGGCTTCATTATCGTCCCATTGGCCCAAATCAATTTCATTCGCAGGGTCGCCCGCCGCATTAAAAGTGGGAGCTAAATCGTCCATCGCCCGCAATTGCAACGTTTCCAGTTCGGATAGGACACGCTGGGTTTCCAAAGCCGCCCGCCCGTGCGCCGCTTCTAAGGTTAAAAGCGTGGCGTTTAATTCGTTCCACCGCCCTTCAAGCTCGGCATAATTTTGTTCCAACTGTTGCAGTTCGGCCTCAAGTGGCCCAATCGCTGCCCGTAGCGTTTCCAAATTCCCCGCGAGTTGGGCAAGCTCGGTCTGAACCTTCTGCAAAACCGTATGTAGTTCGCGCTCCTGCTTTTCCAGGTGGGCTAACTGACCCTGGCGTGTCTGTAACTGTTCGCGCCGTCGTTCCAAATCGCTACGGGCCGCTTTCAGGTTGGCTTCGGCGTTCCGCAAACGTTGTTGGCTCAAAGCCTGGGCCGTTTTGAGAGCCGCCAACTGTTCGCGCTCATCGTTTTCGGTGGCCTGAGCGGTGCGTAACTCACGCTCCAAATTTTTAATGTGCGTTTGCGCCGTGCTACGGGTTTGCTCTGTTTCGCCCATTTCGCGCTTGAGTCCAGTTTCGCGTCCGTCAAGCTCGACCCCTTCCCTCACTACGTTTTGGTGATTTTCCTGACGCAACTTCATCTCGTCGGTCTGACGGTTAGTTTGAGCCTTCAACTGCGCCAATTTATCCCGCATATTTTGCTGCTGGCGGCTCATCTGCTGGTTTTCTCGCTCGATAGCGGACAGGCGTTGTAAAATAGCGGACAGGTTATTACGTTCGACATTATGAGCGGCAGTTTCGTTTTCAATCAGCTTTTCCAATTTGGCAATTCCCAAAGGCAGTTCGCGCAGTTCGCGTTCGCGCATCAGCATCCCACCCGCCTGCTCTTTATCTTTGCCACTAGCTCCGCCCGTCACCGAGCCACTACTACGCACCGTTTCGCCGCCCAAAGTCACCACTGTCCAACCGTTGGGCAAGCCAGCCAGAATTTGACGAGCTACCTGCAAATCTTCAACCACCAGCACCCGACCCAAAAGCTGCTCATACACAACGTTGTATTGGGTGTTGTATGTAACCAGCGAGGTAGCTACCCCGCGCACCCCAGTTGTGTTCAGTACATCGCGCCCCGGATTGCTCTGGTTCATCCCTCTAAGACTGTCCAGAGGCAAAAAAGTGGCCCGGCCCGCCCCTTGCTTTTTCAAAAAAGCAATCGAGGCTTCGGCCTCTCGAAAAGTTTCTACCACAATGTCTTGTAAATGGCCGCCCAACGCCGTTTCGATGGCTGTTTCCAATTCGGCTGGGACATCGAACAAATTTGCCACCAGTCCAAGCACGCCGCCTAGTTTTGCCTGGCTGCCGGGTTGGGCCGCTTGCATTACCGCCTTAACCCCACCGTAATAACCCGTGAAACTGCTTTGCAAACGGTTTAATAAATCCAGACGGCTGCTGGTAGCTTCGCGTTTGGTACGAGCTTCGGCCAGGGCGCGTTCGTGCTTTTGAGCCTTTTCTTTAGCGGCGTTTTGTTCAGCTTCGGCGGCTTTGCGGGCGACAGTCAATTTGCTGACTGCTTGCTCCAACTCTTCGATGGCACTCAAAGCCTGGGCCAACTCGTTTCCTAACTCTGCCTGTCGTATTTCGGCTTGCTGCCGCCCCTGTACATATTTTTCTTCCTGACGCACGAGTTCGGCCCGGCGTTCGTTTGACTGCGCCAGCCGACTTTTAAGCGCGTCCAGGCGCGAAGTTTGCCTCAAAATCTCCTCGCGCTGATGGCTCAAAGCGTCACTGGCATGGCGTGCAAGCCCGGATTTATCGCGAACTATGGCTTCCTGATGGGCTAAATTCTCGCGTTCGTCGTTCTGACCGCTCTGTACCGCCCTATATTCCTGCTCAAGCTCGTTCAGACGTTGGCTGCCGCTTTCAATAGCCAGTTCGCTTGCCAGCAGTTCGGGTTGTAAATTCTCGCGTTGGCGGCTCAAACCGTTGAGGCGTTCCTGGTCAACCGCCACTTGTTGTTGCAATTGTTGGGCGCGGTTATGCAAATCGCTGCTGGCGTGATGCTGTGCTACCAATTTGGTGCGGCACTCGGCCTGGGCGTGGCGCACCGCTTCGATTTCATGCTGCAAAGCTGCTAAGTCAATTTTGCCAGCCCGCAACGCAGTTTCAGCTTGTTGCTCCACGCCCTGCGCGGTCTCTAAATTTAGTTGGGTGGTGTGCCAGCGATAGCCGTACCATTTTTTGAGCAAACGCTGTTGTTCGGACTGCAAGCCATAAAATTCTTCGGCTTGTTTCGCGTGCTGCTCCAGACCTTTGAGGCGTGGCTTGATTTCCGCCACCAAATCGGTCACCCGCTTCATATTGGTGTCGGTTTTGGTGAGTGAGGTTTCGGCTTCAGCTTTTTTGAGGTTGAAAAGGCCAATTGCAGCTGCATCTTCAAACAAACCGCGTCGTTCTTCGGGTTTCTGACTGAGGGCCGCATCTACCATCCCCTGCGTAATCACAGTGTAGGTCTGGGATAGAGCAGACACGGCTTCGTGGACATCTTTGAGGCGCACCCGGCTTTTGTTGATAAAGTATTCGTTTTCTCCGGTGCGGTAGGCGCGGCGCGTCAGAGTCACTTCCTGGAAATCGAGCGGCAGCAGACGGTCAGTATTGTCAAAAGTAATCGAAGCTTCGGCAAAGCCCATCGCTGGTTTTAAAGCACTACCCGCGAAAATCACATCCTCGGTTTTTTTGCCCCGCAAGGTCGAATAGCGTTGTTCGCCCAACACCCACCGAATCGCGTCGGCCACATTGCTTTTGCCACTACCGTTCGGCCCGACAATAGCCGCCATACCCGTGTCAAATAAAAATTCGGTGCGGTTAGCAAAGGTCTTGAAACCTTGCACCTGGAGTCTTTTTAGATACATTTTGTTTTAGTTGTCAGTCGTCAGCTATCAGTTGTCGTTAGAAAAAAGCTGTATAAACAGTAGGAGGATTGTAACATTGCGGGGTATTATTTGCAATTAAACAGTATTTTCGTTCGTAGTTTAATTTTTACAGGTTTTGAGCGCGAACCAGGAGGCGGGCCGCTTTTACGAAGCAATGGGAGGCCACGCCACCACGACCCAGGAGTTTGAGCTTGGGGGTGTTACCTTACAAGAAACAGGTTACGGCTGGCTCAATCTTTCCAATAGGGCAACCACTTAGCCCCCAAATTGATAGTTGTTTGCTATTTATGGTTGCTGTCGGTGCTATGTTCGTAATATTCTTCGATGTGTTCGTAAACATTATCAGGGAATTGTAGTTCGCGGTACAAATTGCAACTATTGGGGTCTTCGGGACTAGGACAGATAGCGAAGTCTTGCTGGCTCTGCCATTCCAGGACGCGTTCGCGTTTCGGGGGGTTGTAGTTATGGGCTTTAACTTGTTGCAACAAGGCCCGCGCTTCCTGTTCGTTGTGGTCAGGCTGTTTGCTCAACAGTTTCACGATTTCGTCCTCGTCCAAAAAGTGCCGTGCCACCATCGCAAAGGTCAGGCGGCCATAATGTCCGATGTCCGTTCCCTTTTGCAACGCTTCCAGCAAATGCGCCATCATGGGCGAGTCCTGCAAGTTGCGGCTGCGCTCGTTGTCGTCCTGCTCAAGCACCTGTGATTTTTTTTCGGTCTGGCTCATCTGTATGTTTCCTTTCCTAAAATCCAATTTATTTAATTGAGCTTTGAAGAAGACTTTCGGGAGTACCACTACGCCCCTCTAATGGCAGACTTTGTAATCCCCTTCTCAGAACTCAAATAAGAACATTCGTACTCTTATTATCAGGCAAAAATTATGCCAACAAACAAAAAACAGCCCCCACACAAAATGAGAAGGCTGCCCCTTGCCGTTTTATTTGAAATGTTGACTAGGCGTGACGCAAGCTTTTGAAGCCGAACGGCGAATGCTTTTTAAGTGTCTGGCGACTGGTGTTTTCACTCAACAACGAATTATTGGCGTGGTCAATTTCGGCGGCAAACTGATTGGCTTCCAAGTTATAAGTGGCTGTCCGGCGTTGCTCTTCCAAGTAAGCCTCGGCACTGCCCCAATAGCGTGACAAGGTGGCTTCGTCCGGCATAACAGTTAGCATATCGTATTTCATTTTTAGTACCTCTCTTTTTATTATGAGTTTCCTTATTTACTAACTCATCATACACCCTTGAGGAGGAAAAAAGAAGGGGCGAAAGCCTAGCTTGAGGTCAGTCTTTAGACGTAAATTTGTTCGGTCAAAAGGTAGGTGTTTAAGCCTATTTTTAGTAGCTAGTTAGACCTCTGGTCTTGTCATTCCGAGCGAGGCATGAGCGAGGAATCTTGCGAAGCAGCTAAGGTTTTTGACCTGGGCTGCACAAATTTCTAGCAACAGATTCTTCGCTCCGCGCTTCGCAAAAGCCTCCGCTCAGAATGACAACCTCCGAACAGATAATATTTTTATTTGTACTCGTATTCGACGGTTGGCTCGAAGCCCATTCGCCGATATAAGCCGTAAGCCGCGTCGTTGCCGCGTGTAACGTTAAGGCGCAGCTTTGGGATGTGGGCGGTTTGTAGAGCGGCCAGGGTGTGTCGCAGCAGCTGGCGAGCCACGTGTTGACCCAGATATGCTTGGTCGGTGGCGACTTCGGTCAGGAGCGCGTCGCCCTCGAAACGCGGCGGCAAACACACCAGGGTTAGCCCTATAATCCGCTCACCGTTTTTTGCCACGCACGAAGCCTGCGCTTGATACTCGCCCCACATTCCCGACTGGCAGCTGCTGACAATCGCTTCAAAGCCACCCGGTTGCTGGCTGTCGTAGCCGAAATCGGGCGTATTATAAAAAGCGGTGTGCAGAAACTGGCCCAGCAGGTGGGCATCAAGCGGAGCAGGTTCGATAGTGTAGGGAAAAGGCGGGGCTATCTCGGCGGGTGGCTGGTAGTTTTGCAGGTCGAAGGTAAGCTCGTCGCGGTTGACTAGCAGCGTTCCGGCCACCTGAAAATGTGCCACACTGTCGTAGAGTGCGCCGGGTTGGTTGCCATCTACAATCGTCACAAAGTTCGTGTTGCGGAGGGCGGTTACGGCAGCTTCGACTTTGGGTATCATACCGCCCGTAATAACCCCGTCGGCTATTAGTTTCTGCACCGCAAAAGGGTCAAGCCGCACGATAGTTTCCCCGTTAGGCTTGAGGATACCGGGTACATCGGTCAGAAAGACGCAAAAATCGGCGTAAAGGGCGGCGGCAAGCTGGGCCGCAACGCTATCGGCGTTGATATTAAATAGATAACCGCCTTCGGGCTGTGGGTCACGTCCCACCCCGAAGGGTGCGATAATCGGGACGTACCCCCATTCCAGGGCCATTAATACCGGGTCGAGATTGACTTTGGTAATGTGGCCTACCAGACCGATGTCGCCGTTGGCAGTTTCGCGCCGTGCTTCAATCATCTCGCCATCAATTCCGGTCAAGCCGATGGCTTTGGGGGTTTTGCCGGGCCATGCCTGCCCTCCGGCCACGCGATTGAATTCGTCCACCAGTTTAGGATTTAGCTGGCCGCGCATCACCATCAGGGCGGCTTCTAGGGCGGCGGTATCGGTTACGCGCAAACCGTCTTTGAATTGTGGCGTGTGGCCCAACCTGGTTAGCAGTTGGTTGATGGCCTTGCCGCCCCCGTGTACTATCACCAGTTGCGCTCCTTCCGCCAGCAGCCTCAGCATATCGGGCAGGACGGTGGAAGGGGAAGCGTGACCGCTCTCGCCACCCAAAGTGCTGCCGCCAAGTTTGATTACAATGGTCTTGGTTTGCATCACAAATCTTTCTTCCTTATAAGTATAAGTCTTCAAATTGGATACGTTTATCATAGCATAAAAAAGATGTAATTACTCACTGTCATTCTGAGCGGAGGCTCTTGCGTAGCGCGAAGCGAAGAATCTGTTGCTAAACGTCCGATAAAGAACAGACCCTTCACGCAGCATCGCCTCCGTTCAGGGTGACAAGTCAT
This sequence comes from Chloroflexia bacterium, assembly GCA_038207455.1. Taxonomy (GTDB): domain Bacteria; phylum Chloroflexota; class Chloroflexia; order Chloroheliales; family Chloroheliaceae; genus JBBQZT01. The sequence goes on along the minus strand of JBBQZT010000041.1, from coordinate 33,516 downwards.
CCACCTGAGTAGTTACAAAGAGATAACGTATGGAAGGCTAAGAGTTGTTAAGGAGCAAGTGCGCTCGATTAATTGACCGTGTGGCAATTGTGGTTGTGCCGATGCCAACCATTTCACCCGCGCCCGGCATCACCAGCGTCTGCTTGAAACGGGCTTGGGTCACTTTAGCGGCTTGCGGGTGCCAATGCTGGAATACCAAAAGTCCCAGTACGATGTCGTGGCTCATTGGGCATAGCGCACGAACACCACCCCAGATGGCAGGGGCTTGGATTCGAGCAGGCGGAGATTAACGCTCAAGCCGTCAGCAAACAGCTTTTTGCCGCTGCCCAATACCAGCGGGTAAACGTGTAGGCTATACTCGTCGATCAGATCATGTTGTGCCAGGGTGTGAACCAGCACGCTGCTACCATCAATGAGGATATTCTTGCCGGGCTGGGCTTTTAGCGCACGTACTTCCTCAACCAGGTTGCCGCTAATCAGGGTTGAGTTGCGCCAGGCGGAGGCCGTGGTCAAGGTCGTAGAAACCACGTATTTTGGGGTATTGTTCATAAGATCGCCAAAAGGGTCGCCCGTCGGCATAGGTTCAAAGGCTCCACCGTGAATCTGCCAGGTTTTGCGCCCCAAAAGCAAGGTGTCGCTCTGGCTCATGGCCTGAAAGAAGTGCGCTCCAATCTCATCGTGCCAGAACGGCCACGGCCACCCGCCCTGCGTAAAACCGCCTTCGGTGTCTTCGTCCTTTCCACCTGGTGCCTGTATCACGCCATCCAACGACACAAACTCTGCTACCACAATGTTTCGCATACTCATCTCCTGTTACGCACTCAATTAAAATCCTCCGATAGTGCAGTTTAAGTGTTCAATTGTTGCAACTATATCATCAGGGCCATAGCAAGGTCGGGCAATAGGGGAACATTGCTCCGTCAATGGACTGTGGGTTTAGCTATTTCTGCTTATGTCAGTATTTTCCAATCCCGCTTAATCTCGTAAGTCCAATGGTGGTAGTGATCCTACAATAAAACGTAAATGCTGGGCTTTTTTAGGCACTTCAAAGTAAATTTGGGTATTGAAACGTTTATCGTTCGGGTCATTTCGGTCAGGATCCCTAATAAGCCCTAATCCATAATTACCAAATATCTCACTATTTCCATGTCCTGCTTCAAAAGTAATCTGGTCATAACCATCTAATTTATATTCTAATTTGATTGCACCTGTATCTTTCTTGAACTCAGGATTGTGTTCAAAGCTGACATATACCGTTAGAAAATAATTGTCCGCTCTAGGCTTATATGTTTCGGCAAAACCCGGCAAACTCTCACGATTCTTTATCCAGTGGACTACTATGCGCCAATCTTGGTCTTCCACGACCTTTTCCAACTTGACAAAGTTAGTACCTGGCCCTTCGCCGTCATCTAATGCCGATATTAAACCTGTATGTATTTGAGGGGGTAAAATCGAAACACAAATGCACACAGGGACACTTAGAACGAGTAGTAATATTAACCATAGAAGCAGCTTTCGCTTGCCCAACTTCTTAACTCCCGAACTTTGTTGGAGGTTTGAACGGTGTTATAAAAGGGCTGGCATCAAAACCAACCCTTTTTTATGTTACAGAAGGAAATTTAGCGGCGGATAGCTGTACCACGTCGTAAAAGTGCGTCCAGGGTCACGGCCAGCAGTAGCACCACGCCTTGCACGATTTCGACGACTTCCTGGGGTTGTCCGAGCAAGGTTAGACCGTTTTCCAACGCCTTGACTATCAACGAACCTAGCACGATGGCCCATACCGAACCGCGTCCACCGAACAAACTGACCCCTCCGATGACGGCGGCGGCGATTGCGTCCAAAAGCAAGGTCGGGTTGACGGCGGCTGGCACCGAACGTTCGCGGGAAGCTTCCAGCACTCCACTGATAGCGGCTAAGGTCGAAGCTAACACAAAAATCGCTATTCTGATACCCGTTACGTTGATACCAGCCCGCCGCGAGGCTTCGGCATTACCTCCGACAGCATATACGTGACGACCAAAACCAGTACGGGTCAGCACTAGCCAGGATACGATTACCAGGGTCATCAAGATGATGCCCACCACCGGGATACCATTGAACGATTGAAGCGAAAGCACCACTACCGCCACTACCACTATAATCAGCCCTGATTGTAGAGCCAGTTGGACAGGATTTTTGGCGCGTAACCCAGCCCGCAAACGCAGCTGCCGATTGAGGAACAGGCTGACTATGTAGAGTAAAACCACAATTGCGGCTACAGTGATACTTAACCAGTTGGGCAAATAGTTAGAGGCGATGCCGTTAATGGTATTGTCGTTGATTTTGAGCGTACCATTTGGCCCAAGCACCACCAGGATTAGACCCGCGTAGGCAATCGAGCCGGACAGGGTGACGATAAAGGCCGGAACGCGCAGCACCGCGATGAAAAAGCCGTTGACCAGACCGATAATCGCGCCGACTATCAACGCCCCTAAAATAGCCAGCCAGGGGTCAAGACCAAAACCGCGAGAGGTATCTCCGCCCGTTTGGGCTACCAACACCCCCACCACCGCTCCACATACGCCACTAACTGCGGCTAGCGATAGGTCAATCTCGCCCAAAAGCAAAACTAAGGTTGCGCCAATGGCTAAAGTACCCGTTGTGATGGTTTGCAGCAAAAGATTGGTCAGGTTTTGTGAGCCGAAAAACGAGCCGCCACTGGTAATCTGGAAAAATAAGGAAATCGCTACTAATACCACGATTACGGGTAAGAAGCCCAGGTCGTTGCGAAAAAAGGCCCGCAGATTACCTACTAAATCGTTGGGGGCGGGTTGATTGGCCGGAGGCGGAGCGATAGGCGCGAGGTTAGCGGGCGGTGTTGCTTGTTTGATTAGTTCGCTCATAATTAGACCTCCTGCTCCTCTCGGGCTACCTGGGGCGTATCGCTATATTCCGCGCCCGTGATAGCTCCAACAATTCGTTCCGGGGTAGTCGAATGAATATCGTAACTGCCCGCGCGAGTTCCCAAGCGTAGTACCGTTACCCGGTCAACCACTTCAAAAACATCGTGCAGGTTATGTGAAATTACTACGACAGCCAGCCCTTGTTCTCGCAACCGTTTGATTAGATTTAAGACTTGTTTGGTTTGGGCCACACCGAGCGCAGCCGTTGGTTCGTCTAGCAAAACTAATTTGGGCTTACGTAAAATCGTTTTGGCAACAGCGATACACTGGCGTTGCCCGCCGGACAAAGACGCGACTGGTACACGGACAGATTGAATTTTTACATCGAGAGTTTTTAGCACTTCCCAGGTGCGCCGCTCCATTTCCACTTCGTTAAGAGGTCTGCCTATCGCGGGTATGATGGTGGTGCGGGCTTCACGGCCCAGGAACAAGTTTGCTACTACGTCCAGATTGTCGCACAAAGCCAGGTCTTGATAAACTGTTTCGATACCCAGGTTGGTGGCCGCCGTCGGGCTACTAATTACGACAGGCTGGCCGTCTATCAGTATCTGGCCTTCGTCGGGCTGATGCACTCCGGCAATGGTCTTAATCAGGGTAGATTTACCCGCGCCGTTATCCCCAACCAGACCTATTACTTCGCCTTGATAAACGTCGAAATCTACGCCCCGCAAAGCTCGTACCGCCCCAAAGGTTTTGACGATGCCTCGCAGTTCCAATACCGGGACTTTACCTGCCACGCCGCCTCCCTTACTGACAGACGACATCGTGGTATCAGCCATATCTTACCTATGCCTCCTTTTTTAGTTGACAGTTATCAGCCATCAGCTATCAGCCAAATCTAACCACATTAACTTTATGGTTAAGACTCAGGCTGATAGCTGATAGCTGATAGCCGCCTGCTTTGTCTGTCTAGCTGTCTGCTGTTAGCTACTAACTAGCAAACGCCGCCCGCTCCGGCTGTCAGACCTTTGCAAACATCTTCTTTTTTGACAAAACCATCAGCGATGACGGTACTGGCGACGTTGGCTTTGTCCACCGCTACGGGCGTTGCCAAAATCGAAGGGATACCTGCGCCGTCTTTGGTCTTGGTGGTAGCACCATTGGTCAAAGTGGCAGTGTCCGTACCTTCACTCAAGGCTTTGACGATATTGGCAGTAGCTTTAGTCTCTTGCGGAATGGCTTTATAGACGGTCATGGCCTGATCGCCTTTTAGGATGTTGGAGATACCGGCTACTGTCGCGTCCTGGCCTGTCACCAAAACCTGTCCATTCAACTTCTGAGAAGTCAACGAAGCAATCACAGTAGCAGCCATACCATCGTTAGCTACGTAAGCGATTTGGACATTGTTTTTGTTTTGGGTCAAAGCTGCGTCCATTTCGGTCTGAGCAGTCGGGTTATCCCAGTTCGGGGTGAATTGGTCGTAAACCTTGTTCAACTCTTTGCTATCGAAAAGTGGTTGCAGCTTGTTGAGCGCACCCTGGTTGAACAAAATGGCGTTGTTATCGGTTTTGGAACCGTTAATCATAACCACGTTGTCGCCCTTTTTGTGGTGGTCAACGATGTACTGACCCTGCAACTCGCCAACCTTGACGTTGTCGAAGGACACGTAATAGGCCAGGTCATTGCTCTGGATCAAGCGGTCATAAGCCACGACGGGAGTTTTGGCAGCTTTGGCTTTATCTACGATTACCGAAGCGGCTGCACTATCCTGCGCGGCCACAACCAGGATACAATCGCCTTTAGACAGGGCGGTTTCAGCCTGGGTTTGCTGAGTAGCAGCTACGCCGTTGGCATTGTAGTAATCTACAGTTGCGCCCGGAATAGCGGCGGTAATGTCTTTGACTAGGCCAGGATGGTCATTACCTTCCCAACGCGCCGAGGAAGCGGTTTCAGGTAACAGTACGCCGATTTTCTTGCAGCCTTTAGCGGCAGAGAAATCAGCCTTTGAGCCACCCGCTGCGACTGCGGCAGTAGTAGCGGCTGCGCTAGTAGTGGCGGCAGCTGCGGCACTGGTGGTAGCGGCTGCGGCTGCGCTGGTGGTAGCGGCTGCGGCCGGGCTGGTAGCGACGGGGGTGGCCGTCTCACCACAAGCGGCTAATAGAGCCGCCATAAAGATTCCGACTGCCAAAAGCCGGAAACCTTTTTTACTGAACATTGTGTTGTTCCTCCTTGAATTTGAGTGAAGTTTGAGTGTTTTGGTGAAGCTTGAAATCAGGTATAAGCTGGCCTGGTGGCTAGTCGGTAGCAAAGATGACTAGCCCCGTTGGTAGTACAACCACAGCCAGCGTTCCCCTAATTGATTTTCCGCCAAATTTCAGTTTGAAAAGTCTGATTGGTACAGGCGCAAGCATAGCAGAAATTTTGGTATTTGGCAACACTCAATCGGTTTTGGAATGTGTGAAAAATTCCGCTTTGTGCTATAATGCCCGTTGATTGAAGGCCAGGCCACACCCAATGTGCCGTATCTAAATATAAAGGAAGTTTTCTTGAAAGAAATTTTCAAGCGTAACCCAAAACAACCGCATTTGCCCGATGAGCAAGCGGCTGAAAAAACAACCAACCAACCGCCCGTTTCGGAGCCAACCCCAGTTTCCGCCGAACCACATCAAGCGCGTTGGAGTTTCCAGAAATCCAATCCTACTAAGAATGCGGCTGGTATTCCCAACGATTTATGGGTCAAGTGTCCCAAGTGTAAGGAACTACTCTACAGCAAGGAACTAGACAACAATAAGCAGGTTTGCCACAAGTGCGGACATCACTTTCGGTTGGGTGCGTATGCCCGCCTCGCCATCACCCTGGACGAAAATAGTTTTGTGGAAATTGACGGCAACTTGATTAGTGCCGACCCGCTTAATTTTGCCAATCTGGTAGAGCCACCCTATGTGCAAAAAACTCAACAATTGCGTGAGAAAACTAAGCTGAACGAGGCTGTGGTGACAGGTTATGGCACTCTCGAAACTATGCCCCTGGTGGTTTGTGTCTGCGATTTTGCTTTTCAAGGCGGGAGTATGGGTTCGGTTTTTGGTGAAAAGTTTGTGCGGGCCGTCGAACTGGCAATGGAACGCGGCTGGCCTTTGCTCACCGTTTCGGCCAGTGGCGGAGCGCGGATGCACGAAGGCACCTTCAGCTTGATGCAGATGGCAAAGACGACGGCGGCTTTGATGCGGTTGGGTGAAGAAAAGTTGTTGCATATTTCACTTTTGACCGACCCGATTACAGGTGGGGTGCTTGCCAGCTATGCCAGCGTCGCGGATTTTATTCTAGCCGAGCCAGGAGCTTTGATCGGGTTCGCCGGGCCGCGTGTGATTGAGCAAATCACCAAACAAAAACTACCGCCGGGTTTCCAGACCTCGGAGTTTTTGTTGGAACACGGGATGGTTGATATGGTAGTGGCCCGTAAAGAGCTACGAACTACCCTTGCCAATTTGTTGCGTTTGTATAGTCCCTCAGCCTTGTCCCAAACGCAGATTACCCAACTTGAGGAAAGAGTGGTCTATGCCCGATAAAAACCGTCCCGACAAAGGGCCAGCCAAAGATGCCGTACCACGTAGAGATAAAGATCGAGACCAGCGCGAGGCCAAAGACCCTAAACCACGCAACGATGCCTGGGAACGGGTGCTATTAGCCCGCCATGTGCAACGCCCACATACCCTGGATTTTATCCGCGCTTTGTTCAAGGATTTTGTCGAGGTGCATGGCGATAGATGTTTCGGCGACGACCCGGCGATGATTGGTGGCCCGGCCAGCTTTGAAGGCCGCACCGTAATGATTTTGGGGCAGCAAAAAGGCCGCGATACGAAGGAAAACATTGCCCGCAATTTTGGCAGCCCCCGTGCCGAAGGGTATCGCAAGGCTTTACGTCTGATGCACCACGCCGAAAAATTTAGCTTGCCTTTACTAACTTTTATTGATACGGGTGGCGCGTATCCAGGCAAGGAAAGCGAAGAACGTGGCATTGCGATGGCAATCGCCGAAGATTTGCTGGCTCTGGCGAAGTTGCGGGTGCCAGTAATCACCCTTGTGACAGGTGAAGGTGGTAGTGGCGGGGCGTTGGCGATTGGCGTGGCAGACCGGGTGTTGATGCTAGAGAATTCGGTTTATACAGTAGCTTCGCCGGAAGGTAGCGCGGCGATTTTGTGGCGTGACGCGGCCCAGGCTCCGGCGGCGGCGGCGGCCATGAAGATAACTGCTCCCGATTTGCTGCGCTTCCAAATTATTGACGAAGTGGTGCCTGAACCCAAAGGCGGCGCACATCTTGACCCGCCCGCGCTCTTTGAAACGGTGAAATCGGTGCTGCTGCGCCATTTAAACGATTTGTTGACCCGCTTCAAACCAGACGACCAAGATGGTATCAAGCGGATGCTTAACGAGCGTTACGCTAAATATCGCCGGATTGGGCAGTGGCAGGAACTCCACTCCGAAAATAATAACGGAAACGGGGTCAGTCACGTTAATAAAGTAGCTGATATTGATGTCGAGCATTCCGGTTCGGCAGATTTGTTACATTCAAACAATTAGTAGCTGAATGTGGGTATAGTATCCTTTTCCCTTTTTCAAATAGTCACCACGTTAATCCAAAGGTATGTAAAAGAATTTATGGCAAATAACTCTGACAATCGTAACGGCGGCTCAAACGGGTCGCGCAATAAAAATGTTGGCCCACTCAAGCCAACTGCAACTAGCGAAAGACCTGTCACACCGATTCAGGCCGGGTCGCGTCCACCCGCTCCTACAAGCCCGCGCCCATCTGTGTCCAGCCCCAACGGGCCGCGCCGGATGACACCCAAACAGGAAGCGATGCTGCGTCGTCAACGCATTCGCCGCCGTAACCAACTTATCGTCACCAGTTTGCTAGTGGTAGCAGTAATAGCTTTGGTAGGTGTCATCGTCTATGTTGCCAGCAATTCGTCTAAAGTGGCGGTAGATGCACCGATTTCCGCCTCGACTGCTGATAGTGCGCCTTTTACGACGGGCGACCCCAACGCTAAGGTGACGCTGACCGAGTGGGGTGATTTTCGGTGTATAGCCTGTAGCAACTTTTTCCAGAATGTCGAGCCGACCATTATGGACAACTACGTAAAGACCAAGAAAATCAAGTTTGTCTTCAAAAACTACATCACTATTGACCCACGCAACACTTATGGCGACTCGCATCGGGCGGCAGAGGCTGGTTGGTGTGCGTCTGACCAGAGCCATTTCTGGGACTTCTATCAGGCTATGTATAAAAACTATCCTGGCGAGACACCCGGCTATTGGACGGCAGACCGGCTCAAAAACCTGGCTTCGCAGTTAAAACTGGATACCAACAAGTTTAACACCTGTCTGGATAGCAGCCAGCATCGCCAGGATGTCTATGCCCAAGACCAACAAGCCACTCAAAATCAATTTAGTGGTACGCCGACGCTGACCATCAACGATAAGCTAATAACTTCTAACTATAGCGATGTCAGTGGCATATCGGGCGAGTTGGACAAGGCTATCGAGGCCGCAGCCAGCCCCACACCAGGGGCGGCAGCAACAACGGCGGCAAGTACGACTACTGGCGCGGCAGTCACTACGAATGCAGCAGGTACGACTACAAGTGGAGCGGCAACGACGGCGGCAGGTGCAGCTACGAATGCAGTCGCCACGACCAGTGCAGTCAGTACAACGGCGGCAAGTGCGACTACTGGAGCGGCAACTACGATCTCGGCAGCCACAACAGCAGCGGGTAGCACGCCAGCCGCCAGCCCGACCAAGTAGCAAGTAGCAAGTAGAGAAATTTTGTGAGAGGCTGCTCCGTCAGCCGATTGCTTTTATTTTTCGAGTGACAGCTAAATCCGATCTTGTTGGAGGCGAGTCCTTGCGCCCGCACCCTTCGGGTGTTTGGTATCATAGCGGGGACTCGCAGCCCACGGTTTTTGAACGGTGTTGAATAGCTGCAAAGTATTTATAATGAGAGAAAGTTATGGCACAGGTCAGTAATAGAGAGTTAAGAAAACAGCAGACCCGCGAAGTGCAAATGGCCCGGCAGGAAACTTACAATAATGTCCAAAACCGCCTCCAACGCTTTGATCGAACTTTGCTATTGGTAGTAATGGGGTTGTGTCTGGTGGGTATTGGGATTGCTGGTTATCTCACTTATGTCCATTACGCTCACGTCGCTATTGTATGTGCAACGGGTGGTGGTTGCGAGGCTGTCAATAGCAGCAAATACGCTGTTTTTCTGGGTGTACCAGTGGCCGTGCTCGGTTTAGCGGCATACACTACTTTGCTGGTATTGGCGATTATACGATTGCGCCTGAACACCTTCAATTCTAACGATGGGAGTTACGCGCTGGATATGGGTATCTTTTTGCTGAACCTGGGCGGCGTGGCTTTTTCTGGCTACCTGACCGCGATGGAAGCCTTTGTTATTGACAACTGGTGTATGTGGTGCGTCGGTTCGGCCACCACCCTGACCGTGTTGCTGTTTATCAACGGCTACCGCTTATGGCTCAATTATTTTAGCGCGGCTGCTCCACTCTAATCATAAACTAATATCTGGCACACATCCTGCTTATTAAATGGTGTAGGCTAGTTAATAGTACAATGAAAAGGGGATTATGATTATGGCGAAATCTAAAACGCGCAGTGCTTCTGATATTGAGTATGATTTGATTACTACCATGCACAAACTTTTGGAAGGTAGTTACGCACTTGAAGAGTATTTAGGAGATGCTCACAGTGATGGTGAAAAGGAAATTGTGGCTTGTTTTCAAAAAATCCACGACAACTATCAAGCCAGCGTCACCGAATTACGAAGTCTGTTGACCAAGCAGCTGACCCAAAACTAGAAGTCTGCCTAAGTTAGCATAGTGCAGTCAGCATCTGAAGAGTTCGGCGGGCGGTAGTAGGCCAGTCGAACTTTTTTATTTGCTCAAATCCTGCCAGTTGTAGTTGGGAGCGCAAAGTAGGGTTGGTCAGCAAAAGTTCGATTTGAGCGGCGATTTGGGCTGGTTGGTGCGGGTCAAATTGCAGCGCAGCCTGACCCACCACTTCGGGTAACGCTCCAGTATTGGCAACGGCTACCGGGCAGCCACAGGCCATCGCTTCCAGGGGTGGCAAACCGAAACCTTCGTAAAGCGAGGGGAAAATCAGGGCCGTCGCGCCGTTGTAAAAAGCTACCAATTCGGTTTGTTCGATGTAGCCGGGCGTAACGATACGGTTTTGCAAATTTTTTTCGATGCCAAAATCAGTCTGCCAATTTGAATTTCCGATTTTTTGAGGTTCGTTCCTGCTCCCCGATTTATTTCCCGCGTTTACTCCCACTACTACCAGTTGCAAATCCGACCATTTCTGATTTATCAAACGGAAAGCCGCCAACATTCCCGTTAGATTTTTGCGCGGATTAGTCCCACCCACGAACAATAGATAATTCTGGCTCACCAGACCGTATTTTGCCAGCATCGGGGCAACTTCGTGCATAGGCAAAGGCCGAAAAATTGGGTCGGGCGCAATTGTCACAACATAAGTTTTAGAGGCTGGCACGCGCAAGCGTCGTAACAAATCACGTTGAGTAGTTTGGGAGATACAGATGATGCGGTCAGCGCGGCGGAGCGCGTTCTGGTCAAATATACAATATAGCCATCGCCACGCTCGTCCGTAATACTGTGGGTAAATATCCACCAACATATCGTAGAGCAAAATAACCGATGGGCAGGGCGCGAAAACGGGCGAAGCCGGGTCGGGCGAAAATAATACGTCGCATTTGAGGCGGCGCAGTAGCCAGGGCAAATGGATTTGATACCAGAAATTCAAGGCGGTATGTGCGGCGACTCTGGCAAGTGGGCGCGGCCAATTTTTCCACCCAGGGTTTTCGATATAGTTGGGTTTTAGATACACAAACTCTACATCCGGGTGCGGAATTTGCTCAAAAGCGGCCTGTAAGTTTTTGATGCACGCTCCGATGCCAGTCTGGTTGACCTGGCTACGGCTGATGTCAAAAGCTACTCGCATGGCTAATGTCTGCCCAAACGTTGACTGATTTGCCGCCAATCTTCCCAACCAACCAAACCCAATAGGGGCAGCAAAACCAGATAAATTAGTGTACCAACCAGACCCGCTATTATGAAGTGTGGCCAGTCTATAGTTTGCACCAAGAGTGCTGCGCCACCAAAAGCGAGGCCCGCCGCCCCAATATTCTTGGCAAAGATTAGCCAGGGAAAAGTTTGGTGGCTAAGTTTGGCCGCCCGCCCGATAGTGATGACTACGCCGAGTTGAGCTAAGACACTGGCCCAGGCCGCGCCCGTCGCCCCCCAACCTATCGCCACGAAGCCGCCAGCCAAAGCAAGATTAAGGCAGGCCGCCAGCAGGGTCAGGTTGAGGATAAAATGGCGGTCATTGGCGGCCATCAAGATAGCTACCGCCAGTTTGCCCGGTGCAATCAGCAAGCCGCTCAAGAGCAGCAAGGCCAGCGGGGTGGCGGCAGGGGCAAAGCCAGGGCCGTTAAGTAGTTGCACAATTGGCCCGGATAATATAATGCCACCGACAGCAATGGGCGTACTGAGTAGTAACAGGTAGCGCAGAGTCTGGCGGTGTAGCAAACCTAGTTGGGCAAAGTCGGAGCGGGCGTAAAGGCGGCACACAATGGGCAGGAAGGCGGCAAAAACCAGATCGGGCAATAATATTAGGCGCGAGGCCAGCACAAAAGCCGCGCTATAGTAGCTGATTTCGGCGGTGTTGCTGAAAATCTTGAGGAAGAAGACTTCGCTATCTTGCCATACTACCACACTTAGAGCAAAAGCCCCAGCCACGCTGCCCAAATAAACCAAGATTTCGCGGCGCAGAGCGCGGGGCAGTTTAGGGGCGTGTCCAAAAGTTAGCAGCCCCGTGCGACTCACCAAGAACCAGTTCACGCCGAGGTAAAATAGACTGCTAACGAGCAACAGCCAGAGCAAACCTTCGACCTGCCAGCCCAAACTCAAAGCTAATACCACAAGGCCGAATTGAAATAAAGCAAAAGCGATATTGTTGAAAGCCAGAGCGCGGAAACGCCGTTCGGCCTGGGCCACGCCTACTACTACCCCGCCCGTGAGGGAAATAGCCGCTGCGCCGGTAGGGAGCAAATATTCCAGCCAAAAGTCTGGCTGCCAAAGCAAGGTTGCCAACGCCGCCAGTCCGACCAGCCCCAAACCTACCAACCCTTGCAAACCTACCAGCCAGCGTACTACGCCCGCCGCCTGTGCGTTTTGGCCTTTGCCGCGCAGTTCGGCCACAAATTTGGTGGCAGCGTTGGCTGTACCAATTAACATACCAACGATTGCGGCGTTGAGCCAGACCAAAAAGTTGTAGCGGCCCATCAGATTCGGGCCGAGAGCGTGGCTAATCAGCCCAAAACTCAAAAGGGCGAGGGGCAAGCCCAAAACTAGCGTGAGGGCGTTCCAGAAAGTGCCGGAAGCCACGCCCGCACCATTAGAGTCGCTTTCGAGCAGGGGCAGTGGCGGCTCAATTAGCAAGGTTGTATCAGGTTTGAGGGTTAAATCTTCCGTTGGAGTTTCCTTTTGGTTAGCTCTTAATTCCGCTTGGCCCCCGGAAAGGAATGCTCCGCATTATTATAGTAATGCGGGCGTTGGCCTTCAGGCTCAAAATTAAGATTGAGCCTGAAAACCTTGCACAATCCTATTATGCAGGTGGTGGATCGGTGAAGGGCCATACTGAGCCAAAGCCGCCAGGTGTGTCGGGCTGATATTGCCATTGTGCCGAGCAAAACCATAAAGCGGGTAAAGCCTATCTTGCTCTACCATCAAACGATAATGAGTAACGCCAGCAATAATTGAGGCCGCCGCAACCGTCAAGCTGGATGTACCATTACTGACCTTAGCGACATTAGCAAAGGGTATCACTCCTTCAATCCTGACGCGGCCATCCAACAAAACAAAATCAGGGGTTGTCGGTAACGCCTCGATTGCCCGTGTCCTGGCTAAGATCGCAGCCTGCTCCTGATTGTTAAGCTGCCTTAGTTCGGCCACTTCTATGATGCCAAAACCGATCTGGGGTTGAGCCACCTCCTGAATAAGTGGGTAAAGTCTTTCCCTCTGATCCTTATATAAGTGATGAGTATCGCGCACCTCATCCAACCGAGTTCTCAGTTCTTTTAAGCCCAAATCAATATCAACGCCTAAGTCCGGCCAAGGTAATATTACCGCCACCGCGATTAGGGGTCCAGCTATCGCACCGACCCCAACTTCATCTACCCCAGCAATCAGGCGTTTACCCTCTAACAAAAGAGCTCGTTCCAATTCAAGGGTTGGTTTCGGTTTTGAAGTTGCTAATGGCATAAAATTTGTTTTTATAAAAGCCGTTCAAAATGACAGGCTACTGTACCCAATCGAAGCCCAGGCAACCCGAAACCAGTAGCTGTTTGTCCTGACCTTCGCTGCCGACGATAGCAAGTGAGGCGAAATCACCTTCCACAAAAGCCAAAGCTTGACCGCCCATAATCCAACGCGGCTGACTGGCTTCGCTGCGTGATACTGCATCGCCCACGAAAGTTTTGGTTATTATCGGGCCAGACGTAGCGGGTAAATTGACCAAACCTAGATTACGGCTGCTTTGAGGCGTGACCGGAAACTGGGGCAAGCCTTCAAAAACCAGATGCTTGCCGTCGGGCGACCAGCTAAAGTTGCCAATCGCTTGATTGCCCGTTGTCAAAAGTTGCGGCGTAGGGTTGTCCAGCGTAAGAGTGAAAAGCAAGCCTATCCGTCGGTTTTCACTGATAACTCCATCTGCACTCGCCCCGATTAGTTTACCGTCGGGCGACCAGTTCAGTTGTTTGAAATAGCGCACGGTGGCTTTTTGGTTTGCTAACGCAGCGTCGGCAGTTGCGCCTTTTACGGCGTATTGCAAACCATCTGAGCTAACCAGAGTGCGTTTGGCATCTTGTTGTAGATTATAAACCGCGATGCTATTGGCACTCAAGATGGGCTGATGAGTGGCGGGGTCTAGCTGGAGTGAAGTCGGCCCTGGTATGATATACGCAATACGCATTCCGTCGGGCGACCACATCGGGTCACGACCTGCCGCTATCTGCCGGAGTTTCTGATTTTCGAGGTTATAAAGCCAGATCGAAGGGTCATCGCTGCTGTCGGCAGTCCCATCACCATTGCTATCGGCAGCGCGGGTCAGGGCCAGCATTTTGCTATTGGGCGACCAGACTGCGTTAAGGGTTGCCAGACCTTCGGGACTTTCAAAAGCGGGTTGTTCTTTGCCATCAGCATTTACCAAATACAGTCTGAGCTTGCGGCTGATTGGTTCACGGCGCAGTACGGCGATGCGTGTGCCATCTGGCGAAACTTTGGGGCAGCTATAGCGAGTGCCGCCCACGATTTGATGCTGGTTTTTACCGTCCGTGCTCAACCAATAAAGCCCATTTTCCGTCGCCACCACTAAACCATTGTGTCCTAAAACTGTAGTAGCTGAAACTAGATTAGGCGTAGCCAGACCCAAAGTGGGTGGCGGCGTGGTCAAGCTGCCAAAGCCAAAAGTAGCAGTGGGCGTAGCCGCTATCAAAGTTGTGCTTTCAGGTTTAGCCGTAAGGTTAGGATTGACGGTTATGGCTGGAATGAAGGTACTCATGTCATCACTGTTGCTATCCAAAGTAGGCGTAGCAGTTGCAGGGGGCGGCAGCTTGGTTAGAGGTTCGGTGGTATGGGGTAGGGTGGGCGAGATTTCAGAAGCGAAAGTAGGGGCTACAGCTGGTGTTGGGCTGAGATTTAGGCTGCTAACACCAGGGTCGGGAGTGGGTTGGTCAGAACAAGCTGTCAGCCCCCAAATAAGCAGACATACCAGACCGATTATCAGTTTACGTGCTGACTTCAAAACGGTTACTAAACTCCTTTAGCCACGATATAGCGCATCGCTCCCAAATTCTTTATCATACCCTTTAGCTCCATCATCACCAGAGCCGAGCTTACATCGCCACTGGCAAGCCCACTGGCCTGACAAATTTCGTCCACGTGCAGCGGCTGGTCGGCCAAAATACGTAGCAAAGCCCGTTCAATATCGTTTGTGCCTACCACTTCGCGCACTTCCACCTGGTCGGACAGGCGCATTAAGTTCAAATCTTCCAAAATATCGCCTGCACTCATCACCGCTTTGGCCCCCTGGCGCAAAAGCGCATTGGTGCCATCGCTAGTGCGGTTCAAGATGCTGCCCGGTACGGCAAAAATATCGCGGCCTTGGTCGTTGGCGAAATCCACCGTGATTAATGCCCCACCCTTCAGGCCCGACTCCACTACTAGCACGCCGCGAGACAATCCACTAATGATGCGGTTGCGGGGTGGGAAGTTACCAGGTTCGGGCTGGGTGCCGGGTGGGTACTCGGAGATAAGTGCGCCGTTACCTTCACAAATCTGGGCCGCCAGTTTGACGTTAGAAAGCGGATAGGGAATATCCACGCCACAGCCCAAAACCGCGATAGTCCGACCATTAGCTGCCAGGGCCGTATGGTGGGCAAAAGTATCAATGCCGAAAGCCAGACCGCTTACAATGGTCATGCCCTGACGGGCCAATTCGCTCACAATTTTATGGGTTGCTTCCTTGCCATAGCTGGTAGCCTTGCGTGTGCCAACGACGGCCAGGGCGTAATCATCGGCGGGTATAATTTTACCTTTAATATACAATACTGGCGGGGGATTATCAACCTGCCGCAACCGTTCGGGGTAATCCGGGTGATGGAGATACAAAGCCTGGATATTGAGGCCAGCGATACGTGCTTCCTCGCGCTCCGGTTGGAAAGTGCGGCGCAAAGTGAGAGTGCGCTCAACCAGTTTGGGTTCAAGGCCCGCCGTCATTAGTGCGCCCGCACTGGCATTCCAGGCCGCTTCCAGGCTGCCAAAAAAAGTTTCCAGCCGTTGTAGCCGCATCAGACCGATGCCGCTCACCCGACTAAAGGCTACCCAATATTTTTCTTCGCCCGGCACATACTTATCTTCGTCTTGCACAAGCGGCATCGGTTTCAGGCTTTCGGTTTGAAGTCTAGCTTGTCGAGTGTAATTTGCAAAGCTGCGTCGCGTTGGCTTTGGCCCCATTGTTCCAGATGCTCTATCTCGCTGCGGGCGGCTGCTGCATATTCAGTATCTTTGAGCGAACGTAGATTGATGCGGGCTTGCAACAAAGCACTACGTAAAGCAGCCTCGGCCAGCAGAGCCGCCGCCCCCGCATCGCTAACCACCTGACTACCACCAACTTGGGTCAGAGTGCCAGCGATGGTTAGCAGTTCATAACAACTACGGGCGATATTCAAAGGGGAGTCGGTAGCGGCTTTAAGGCCCACCTGAATTGCCTGGTTACGCTGCTGCTTTTCGGCTTCGTCGGTTTTGGGCAGTTTATAGGCGGCCATCAAGTTGTCAAAAGCCTGAGCATCGCTGTCAATCGCGGCCCGTAACTCCTGACGCAAACGGTCAGCCGTCGCAATAAATCCGTGAATATCAGCAATTCGCGGTACTGCTTCGGGGTGGTTGAGGGTTAAACGGGCCACCATACCTACCAATCCCGCGGCGTTTGCCCCGGTCAAGGCAGCTACCGCCCCTCCGCCCGGCGTAGCTTTGTCGCTGCCAAGCGCGTCCAGAAAATCTTTTAGGCTCAAATCTGCCAGTTTCACGTTTATTTCACCTGTTGGTGGGCGGCTTTGAGCACGTTTTGTAGCAGGGCAACGGTGGTAATCGGCCCGGTGCCGCCCGGCGTAGGTGTGATGGCACTTGCCACCCGGCTGACACTCTCGAAATCTATGTCGCCTACCATTTTATCATTTACAAAATTAATCCCAAAATCTATTACTACCGCTCCTGGTTTGAGCATCTCGCCTGTTACTAGATTGGCTTTCCCAGCGGCACAAAAAACAAAATCGGCTTGGGCGCAAAGTTGGCGTAGAGTAGAGGTCGGCGTAAGCTTGTTTGCAACTAATACCGTCGCGTTCGCTCCAGTTAAAAGAGCCAGCAGCGGACGGCCTACCGTCACGCCCGCCCCGATTTGCAAACAAATTTTGCCCTCGATGCTGTAGCCATAATAATCCAGTAGCAACATTCCACCCAAAGGCGTAGGCGGCACAAAAGTATCCAGATGGCTAAACAAGCGTCCCATATTAAGCGGGTGATAGCCTTCCACGTCTTTGGCCGGGTCAAGGGCGTTGGTGGCTGCTTCCAAAGAGATTTGAGAAGGTAGCGGCCATTGCAACGAAATACCGTGAATTATTTTGTCGTGGTTCAAATTTTCCAATAGCGCGGCCAACTGTGCAGGAGTAGCGTGGCCGGGCATTACGTGTGAAATGGCCTCGAAGCCGCCGTTGCGGGCTGCCTTAACCAAAACGTTGCTATATTCAATCGAAGCCGGGTCGTCACCCACCAATACGACAGCCAAACCAGGCGCGAAGCCGTGTTGGGCTATGAAAGCAGTAGTGGCCTGTTTCAAGTTAGCTTTTAATTTTTTGGCGTAAACCCGCCCATCTAAAAGCAACGCGCCATTTTGGGTAACATTTTCCTGGGTGTAGGAAGCAGTCATCAGTGCGGTCAAGCCAAAAACTCCTTTTTATTGCTAACCTGACAATCTACCGCCCGGCATTTTACCGGGGTGAAACCAGGGATATTATAGCATATTGGCGGAGGCAAGCCAGCCACATTTTATTATGGTGTGTGCCATTTTTTGCAGCTTGGGCCAACGGCCTCACCGTCGTCTATCTACTTCAAACACCACCCAGGTGGTACCCGAACGTGTTAGCAAACCGTGCGGCAACCTGATTTGTCAGGTTTGGGGTGTATAGGCGACGGTGAGGCCGTTGGCGTTCCCTATTGACGATACACGAATTATTGAGAAGATACGTAAAAATAACATCAAACCCGGACATTGACAGCGTAAATACCTACCGCTTTGTCAAACAGATTTTGTTTCTGGCTGTCCCAGAGCGGCCATAGCAAAGCTATTGTCAAGAAAATTAGTGCAACTAAAGGAAGCAGTGCAACTAAATAGTAGATACCATGCGAGAATGAGCTAAAAAAAACAAACGGAAAATTGTATCCATTGAACCAAATAAAGCTGAAACTGATAGTTAATAACATGGTACGCCCGAAGCCGCGCCCATAGCCCGGTCTTTCGCCACTAGCCTTGACGAACCTTATGCCTGCGACGCGCCCGCCCAAAGTCTGCCCTCGCCCGATTGCCATCGTTAGATAAGTAATAGTGACTAAAGCTATGACAGCTACCACTGCGAAAAATATAATACCAAAAAGAACAACTCCTTCCCAACCATCATAGCCATAGCGGGAGTTGGTTTGGGTGTTGCGATTGCCCCATATAGCAATAAACACCACAATGCCCGCTAAAGTCGTAACTACGCACAAAGCCAGGTATAACAAGAAATCAACAAATCCTGCCAGCAAGCGTTGCCGAAAACGGGCTTTTGGCAGCAAGTGAGCCGGGAGGTAGCCAGCATAAGAACCAAAAAAAGGGGCATAATACGGCTGATAGACACCGGGCGGCACATAGTAAGCGGGCGAAGAACTGTAATTAACAGTGGGAAAATGTTCCACGTCAGGAAACTGCCCGGCATTTTGTTCAGGTGAAGTTGATGTTTGGCGGTCACTCATAAAAAAGCCTTTCTGTGGTAAAGTGGTAATAACTATCTAACAAGGCTATTTTACACACGAAAGACTGCCAACTACAGGGTTTTTACTGCCATTTACTGTAAATTCTGGTAATTATTCTAGTTTTTGCTGTCCGGTGCGGTACTGTAACGCCAGGCATAATAGTGTTGCCCGACATTGCCCATCTCGACCTGAAAACTGGCCGGGTTGGACGGAGTATAGCTCAGGACGCGCCGCTCAAATACCTGCACCAGCACCTCGCGTTCGACCCCGCCCACCAGGGTTCTAGTCCAGTAAGGTTCGCTCAAAGGGTAGCCCATCGCATAAACCCAATTGACGACGGTATCCTGCTGGTAGCTGCCGTTGGTCAATACCAGACCGCGACTGTTCATAAAATTCCAAAACACGTCGGGTATATTGTGGCCCAAATGTTCGTCGTAATAAACCAGCTTGACATCGGCGGGCGGACTGGCTAACTCCTGGGTGCTTCCGTTCTGGTTCAAGGCGGTGGTGACACTCAGGTTGCTACGGTTAGCCACCCGACGGTCATTATTTAAGGAAGCCAGATTGCGAAACGAGGCATAAGTGGGTGCGTTGGGGTTGGCCGGGTCGCCTGCTATCGCCACGTTCGCGGGTGATTTGGCAACAAAGCTGCTGTCGCCCACTTGCAACTGACCGGAAATCATTTCGCGCACCAGCAACCCGTTTGATACAAAAAACGGATTGGCGCGGTCTGCGTTGGGATTATTGACCTCCATGCGGGCCTTGTCGTGGTATTGAACCAGCCGTTGCTTGCCATCGTAATTTTCTAACACCGAGGCAAAACCGTTCGGTTGGCTGCCCCATATCCACGAACGCGCTACTGTACCCCCCGCAACGGGGGCATCGGTGTGTCCCCATAGTTGGGCAAAGGCTGGGTCGCTGCTGTTGGTTAGCACGGGCGGGGGCGGAGAACTGGTAAAACTCCAGCTACGACTACGACTCTGACCGCTCTGCTTGATGACAACTGTGACGGTATAATTCGCGCCGTAATCTTGCGTACCGTCTATTTTCAAAACAATCAGGTTAAAATAGCCGCCTTGCGGTTGGATGGTAAAAGCAATTGGATGGCCCGCGCTGTCCTGAATTGTCGCGCTTACGAATTGGATTTGTGGCTCAAACGGCCCGTATTGCCAGGTGATATAATCCGTTCTGACCGCTTGTTGGCCGTTACCCGGATACACCACGCCGTCTGGTTTACTGAGAATGCCGTCTGTACTAGCCAATATATTGATGGCGGCAAAGCAGCGTTGGTTATCGCACGCCAGCGAATAGCCGACGCGGGTCAATTGCGGGAGCAGAATCCCAAAGCGGTGCAGGGGGCTTTCCATCCAGCTATCAATCGCCTGGGCATCGCTGTAGTGGCCGCCCCCACCAAACAAATTGCTTTGCTGGGCGGCTTTCTGACCTGCTGGCGTGTAGCCGGGCCGATGAGGGTCTTGGTCGTGTCGGAAGTCGTCGGGATTGAGCAACAGGTAATTGGTTTCCTGGGCATCACCCGCCGAGAGGTTGGCATCTTCCGTTACCGGAGGCAGCCCCGCCCCTGCCCGATAATAATTAACCCGGCTCAACCACTGACCTGGAGCAGGATTGGCAGACGGTGGTGCGGCCTGGACATTATCCAGACCACTGCCAAAGATCGAAAACAGAAAAATCGCTACTAGACAACTTAACATGATTTTAGCCAGCAAATTTGATTTGCGTGGGGCGGGGGTAGGGACAAAAATAGGTCTTAAAAAAAACATCAAACCTCACATTCTAACGTTTGACTTGCGTTGAGTATTACAACTGGATAAATTTGTTACCGTGAACTTGCGAAGGGTCTGTTGCTCGTGGACTTTTAGCAATAGATTCTTTACTCCGCAGAGCCTCCGTTCAGGATGACAGCACTACCTTGACTAACCGCCGGATCGGTTTTTTCGGATACGCCCGCTTCGCCGAAAGTCGCCATCTCGTCCAATGAACGGGCGGCTGCTTCCACGATGCCCATTGCCAGGGCCGCGCCCGTGCCTTCGCCCAAACGCAAATTCAAGTTGAGCAAAGGGTTTAGTTCCATCCGCTCCAACATCACACGATGCCCAATTTCAACCGAATTATGGGCCGCAATCAGGTAATCGCGTACTGGGGGGTAAAACTCGGTTGCCACCAAAGCCGCCGCTGTCGAAATAAAGCCGTCTAGCACAATCGGGACGTGATGGGCGGCGGCCCCTAAAATGACACCGACCAGACCAGCAATCTCAAAGCCACCCACTTTTGCCAGCACATCTAGCGCATCGTGTGGGTCTGGCTGGTTTACTCGCAAAGCCTGTTCGATTATCGAAATTTTGTGTAGCCAGCCCGCCTCGTCCAACCCCGTGCCGCGCCCGGTCACGTCGGCCACAGCAATACCGGTAAAAGCGGCCACAATCGCACTGCTAGGTGTGGTGTTACCGATACCCATATCGCCCGTGCCAATCAGGTCTAAGCCTTTGGCAACCTCTGCTTCCACTACCTCGATACCAGCTACAATGGCTTGTTCGGCCTCCGACTGGGACATGGCCGGGCCTACCGCCAGATTGTGCGTGCCATAACCAATCTTGCGTACCTGCAAAGATGGATGGGTTGGTAAATCGCTGGCAACCCCCATATCTACGACGGCCACCCGCGCCCCTACCTGACGAGCAAAAACGTTGATGGCCGCGCCTCCAGCCAGAAAATTTAGCACCATTTGAGCCGTCACTTCGGAAGGATAAGCACTTACGCCATTGGCGGCTACGCCGTGGTCAGCGGCCATTACCACAACCGCCTTATTTTCAATCCGAGGTCTGGCCTGGCCCGTTATCCCGGCCAATTTGAGCGCAAGTTCTTCTAAACGACCCAGGCTGCCCATTGGTTTTGTAAGCTGCATCTGGCGTTGACGGGCAGCTTCGATGGCAACAGCGTTCAACGGCCCAATCGCCGCTGCCGTTTCTTTGATTTTGTTATTCATTTTCCCCCTTAAGTTTTGGCAAGTCCAAAGCATCTAATCAAAAGGTCTGCTCTAAATCGGCAGAGCAAAACAAACTGAATGCGATACCACATTGAGCAGGCTTTGTTTACAAGTTTAACATTGCCGAAATTATACCTGTCCAGCCAAATTGCGTCAATAGCATAATTTGGCCGTTGGCGATAACGTATCTTCGGCTAAGAGTTTGGTAGAGGGGTAAAGAGAGTAAAAAGACTGAATAACTCACTTATGCTAAAGTTGGTTTACCACAACTAACTTAAAACAAAAGAAGGAGTATTCAGTTTGATGAGTAATATGACATTTTCCCAACCTAATCAAAACGTATCATCTCAAAAATTCGGGGTGTAGGGGCGAGATTTATCCCGCCCGTTTTGCTTGACGCGGAGTAACACGTGGGCGGCATGAATCTCGCCCTACTTTCTGAGATGATACATCAAACCCTTAACGTTGGATACGTTATCAGAAAAACGAAGTGCTTTTTTAATTGGACAGGTTAAAGTATAATGTTGGTAAACCGTAACCGGAAATAAAAAATTAAGCTGTAGATAGTGAGGTCAGAGTTTGTCAGAAAAAATGGAAACAGAGCCGAAATTTGTCTATCCGCAGGCTCGGCGGGACGAAATTGTAGAAGATTATCATGGGACGCAGGTGGCCGACCCTTATCGCTGGCTGGAAGACCCTGATGCGTCGGACACGCAGGCGTGGGTCTCCGCCCAAAACGGGATTAGCGCACCATTTTTAAGTGAAGCCCCCGCCCGCCCCCAAATTAAAGCCAAATTGACCGAGTTGTGGGACTTTTCGCGCTATGGCTTGCCCTTCCGCAAAAAAGACCGCTACTTTTTTTCCAAAAACGATGGCTTGCAAAACCAGGACGTGATTTATCTGCAACATTCGCTGGACGGTGAAGCTTTTGAACTGCTTAACCCCAACAAATTTAGCGATGACGGCACTGTTGCCCTCAGTAATCTGGCTTTGAGCGACGACGGCACGCTGCTGGCTTATGGTACGTCTGGCAGTGGCAGCGATTGGCAGGAACTCCGGGTGCGTACCGTCAACCCTGACGGAGGCGGGCAGCTATGGCCCGAAGTGATTAAGTGGTGCAAGTTTAGCGGGATTGCCTGGAAGCCGGACAACACGGGTTTTTACTACAGCCGCTTCCCCGACCCTGGCACTGTAGCTGTCGAAGACCAAAGCAATTACAATCAGGTTTATTGGCATCAAGTCGGTACGCCCCAAGAGAGGGACGTTTTGATTTTTGAGCGGCCAGATTTCAAAGAACTCGGCTTCGTGGCTTTTATCACCGATGACGACCAGTATTTGTGTCTGCACGTCTGGAACGGCACCGACTCCAAGAGCCGTTTTTACTACCGTGAACTGGACAGCAACGGCCCGTTCGTGCGGTTGCTGGACAAAGCCGATGCCAAATATGACTTTGTAGGCAACGTGGGCAGCAACTTTTATTTTCAGACCGATTTGGACGCGCCACGTAATCGAGTAGTGGCGGTGGACGTGGCCCAGACCAGCCCTGCCGCAGATATTAAGTGGCAAGAAATAATTGCCCAACAGCCCGACGTACTGGCCTTTGTTAGCGTGGTAAATCATCAACTTGTCGTGGCCTATATGCACGATGTGCATCACGAAGTAAAAACTTACCAGATGGACGGTAGCTTCGTGCGCGATATAACTTTGCCCACGCTCGGTTCGATTGTAGGTGTATCGGGAGAGCCGGAAGATAGCGAGATGTTTTTGGGCCTCGAGTCGTTTTTGTACCCGATGAGCGTGTTGCGCTACGACTTCCAAACCGACCAACTAAAAGTTTTCCGCCAGCCTAAAGTAGATTTCCAGCCAGCCAACTACGAAACCAAACAGGTTTTTTACCCTTCTAAAGATGGTACGGCTATTCCAATGTTTTTAGTGTATAAGAAGGGGCTGGAACTAAGCGGTCAGAACCCGACTATTTTGTACGGCTACGGCGGCTTTAATATCAGCCTGACCCCTGGCTTTCGGGTCTGGCGTACCGTCTGGCTGGAAAACGGCGGGATTTATGCGGTGGCAAACCTGCGTGGCGGCGACGAATACGGTGAGGAGTGGCATCAGGCCGGGATGTTGGCCCACAAGCAAAACGTTTTCGATGACTTTGCGGCGGCGGGCGACTGGCTGATTGCCAACAGATACACCAGTAATAAGCGGCTGGCGATTATGGGAGGTAGCAATGGCGGTTTGTTGGTAGCAGCCTGTATGCTACAACGTCCCGATTTGTACGGGGCAGTGATTTGTCAGGTGCCAGTAATAGATATGCTACGCTACCAAAAGTTTACGGTGGGCCGCTACTGGGTACCAGAATACGGCGATGCGGAAGCCAACCCGGAGCAATTCAAGTTTATATATGCTTACTCACCCTTGCATAACGTTAAAGTGGGCGCGACCTACCCGCCGCTGCTGATTGCAACAGCCGATACCGATGACCGGGTTGTGCCTGCCCACGCCAAAAAGTTCGGTGCTACCCTGCAAGCCGCCGCCAACTACCACAGCCAAAACCCGCTTCTGCTTCGCGTGGAGACAAAGGCGGGACACGGGGCGGGCAAACCTACCGCCAAGTTGATTGACGAACTCAGCGACGAACTAGGCTTTTTGTTCAGGGTGTTCAATATGCAAATTAAGTAGAGCCGCCGAAAGGCAATCCATTGGCGGAGCAATGTCCCACAAAAACCGGGGGTATTTTTGTTGGAGGCTGCTCTGTCAGCCGATGGTTCGGATTCAGTCCATTGGCGGAGCAATGTCCCACAGGGGAATTTATAGGATATTGCTCCGCCAATAGATAGTTTGGATTATAAAGCTATGATGATAGATCAAGCCGCAATGGTGCGGCCAGGCGAAGAACTGGACAAAGTTAAACTCACCAGTTATTTACAAACGCACCTGGCTGATACTGAATGGGTGGCCGCCAACGCCCCACTGGTGGTGGAACAATTTCAGCAAGGTTTCTCCAACCTGACCTATATGGTACAGGTGGGAGGCCGGGAAATGGTTTTGCGCCGCCCGCCCAAAGGCGCAAACGTGGTGGCGGGTCACGATATGGAGCGCGAATATCGGGTGCTGACGGGTCTCGCCCCGCTTTATGCTAAAATACCCCAGCCGGTTATCTTTTGCGCTGACCTGGACGTGTTAGGTGTGCCGTTTTATTTAATGGAGCGGGTCACGGGCGTGATTATTCGCAACCAGCCCCAGCCGCCCCCTGATTTAGCCCTTACGCCCGCCGCTATGGAGCAGTTGTCCAAAGCTTTTGCCACCAATCTGGCGGCTATTCACGCGCTGGATTACACCCAAACATCGCTTAAAACTTTGCAACGTCCGGGCAACTATGTCGAACGGCAGGTACAGGGCTGGTTGCAACGTTATGCCCGCGCCAAAACCGATGAGATTGACGCGGTGGAGCGGGTGGGCAGCTGGTTACTTGACCACGTTCCGCCCGATAGTGGGGCAAGTTTAATCCACAACGACTACAAATACGATAATATGGTGCTGGATACGCAGGATTTGGCCCGGATTGTGGCGGTGCTGGATTGGGAGATGGCGACGATTGGCGACCCGTTGATGGATTTAGGCACGAGTCTGGCCTACTGGATTGAAGCAGACGATCCACCGGAATTTGTGGCGGTGCGGGGTGGTTATACGCTCTGGCCGGGCAACTTCAACCGGGCGCAGTTGATCCAGCATTACGCCCTGGCAAGTGGCCGCGATGTAGATAACCTGGTTTTTTATTACGCCTTTGGCTTGTTCAAACTGATAGTGATTTCCCAACAGATTTACGTCCGCTTCCAGAAGGGCTATAGCCAGGACGAACGCTTTGGGCAGTTGATGGTAGGTATTATAAATATGGGTAAGGTGGCGGCTCTGGCAATCGAAAAGAACCGCATTGACCATTTAGGGTGATAATAAGGAGGATACCGGGTGTGAAAGCTGTGTTGTGTAAGGAATATGGCCCACCGGAGTCGCTGGTGATAGCGGATGTGCCTGCGGCTAAAGCGGGCAAGGGTGAGGTGGTGGTGGCTGTCAAAGCGTGTAGTGTGAATTTTCCCGATACGCTGATTATTCAAGGCAAGTATCAATTTAAGCCGCCCATGCCTTTTTCGCCGGGCAGCGACGTGACTGGCACGATTACCGCTGTTGGCGAAGGTGTTACGCGGGCGAAGGTGGGAGACCGGGTACTGGCCTTGATGGGTTGGGGCGGTTTTGCCCAGGAAGTGGTAGCCAGTGAGGATAGATTAACCCCTCTACCGGACGGACTGGATTTTGTGACGGCTTCGGCCTTCTTGATGACTTACAGCACTTCGTACTACGCTTTGAAAGACCGGGCCAAACTGCAAGCGGGCGAAACGCTGTTGGTGTTGGGCGCGGCGGGCGGGGTGGGTCTGGCAGCGGTGGAACTGGGCAAACTGATGGGCGCGAAAGTGATTGCCGCCGCCAGCAGCGACGAAAAATTAGCAGTGTGCCAACAATACGGCGCAGATGAAACCATCAACTATAGCCAGCAGGATTTGAAAGAACGACTCAAAGCTTTGACGGGTGGGCGCGGCGTAGATGTGGTATATGACCCGGTGGGTGGCCCATACTCTGAAATGGCTTTGCGAAACACGGCCTGGGAGGGGCGTTTCCTGGTAGTGGGCTTTACCAATGGCGAAATACCTCGTATCCCGCTCAATCTGGCTTTGCTCAAAGGTTGCTCGATTATGGGTGTTTTTTGGGGCAGTTTTGCCACCCGCGAACCGCAGCGCAACCAGCAGAATTTACAAGAACTGCTGGGGTGGCTACAGTCGGGCCAGCTAAAGCCACTGGTTTCGGCTACCTATCCGCTCGAACGAGTGGCGGACGCGCTTAATAGCATCGCCGAACGCAGGGTGACGGGCAAGGTAGTGATAGTAACGGCATAATTAGGGCTAAAGGAGCAGAGTATGAAGGAATTCAAGGGCAAAGTAGCCGTTGTAACCGGGGCAGCCAGTGGCATAGGCCGCGCTCTGGCTGCTCGTTGCGCCAACGAAGGTATGCAGGTGGTGCTGGCCGATATTGAGCAAGAACCTTTGACAAAGTTTGCCCAGGAGCTTGAAGCGGCAGGCCACGAAGTGCTGGCGGTACGTACCGATGTCTCGAAGGGCGCAGCGATTGAGGAACTGGCCCGCCAGACTATCGCCAAATTCGGGGCGGTGCATTTGCTGTTTAATAATGCCGGGGTGGGCGAAGGTTCGGACACGATTTGGGAACACACCGTCGCCGATTGGGAATGGGTTTTGGGCGTAGATTTATGGAGCGTGATACACGGTATTCGGGTATTTGTGCCTCTGATGTTGGAGCAGGACACCGAAGCCCATATCGTCAACACCGCTTCCCTGGCGGGCCTGATTTCTTATCCTGGTTCGGCTATCTACAAGGTCAGCAAGTTCGGCGTGGTGACAATGTCCGAAACGCTGTATCATGAACTGGCGGCTCGTAATGCCAAACTCCACGTATCGGTGTTGTGTCCGGCCTGGGTCAACACCCGCATCCACGAAAGCGCACGCAATCGGCCCGCCGAGCTACAAAACCAGCAGGAAAAAGAGGTTAGCCCCGAACACCAGAAAATCCGGGAGGGTTTTAACTATGCCATCAAACACGGCAAGTCGCCCGAAATGGTAGCCGATTTGGTGTTTGAGGCCATCCAGCAAGAAAAGTTTTGGATTTTGCCCAGTCCCAAGTCCAAAGGCCAGATTGGGGAAAGAATGTTGGACATTCTGCTGGAACGCAACCCCAGCAACCCACTCTATTGAATATGGCCTCACTTTGTCATTCCGAGGAACGAGGAATCTCTAACCCGGTTTTCAATGAGAGATTCCTCACTCCGCAGAGCCTACGTTCGGAATGACAGAGCCAGGGCCGGGCCTCCGTTCGGAATGACAGTATCGGCTGAGTAGATACAAATTATTAAGGAGAAATTTAGATGAATTATGTAGCCAAAGTTGGTACGCCCCAAAACAAGCTTGAAGATAACGAAGCCGTCATCGTTAGCGCAGTGCGTACTCCGGTCGGGCGGGCTTTCAAAGGTTCGCTCAAAGAAGTGCGCCCGGACGATCTGGCAGGTTTTGCCATTAAGAAAGCGGTGGAGCGCGTACCAGGGCTAGACCCGCATCAAATCGAAGACGTTATTTTAGGCTGTGCCAACCCCGAAGGCGAACAAGGTTACAATGTGGCCCGTAACGCAGCCTTACTAGCGGGTTTGCCCGAAACGGTGCCAGGGGTGACGGTCAACCGTTTTTGTTCCAGTGGTTTGCAAGCCATCACTTTCGCCGCCCAACAAATTATCTTAGGTACAGGCGAGGTGTATGTGGCGGGCGGCACCGAAGCCAGCAGTCGTGTACCCGAACAGGGTGTGCGGGCCTTCCGACCCAACCCCAGGTTCGTTGAGCGCGAGGAGTCAGGGCTGCCAGATGTATATATTTCGATGGGACTGACGGCGGAAAACGTGGCTAACCGCTTCGGGGTCAGTCGCCAGACTCAGGACGAGTTTGCCCTTGCCAGCCAGATGAAGGCGGTCAAGGCCCAACGCGAGGGCTGGTTTGACGACGAAATCGTGCCTTACACGCTTGATAACGGTACAGTGGTGAGCAAAGACGACGGCCCCCGCGCCAGCACCACGCTTGAAGCTTTGGCCGCGTTGCAACCTGTCTTTATCGAAGGGGGTTCGGTCACGGCGGGCAACAGTTGTCCCCTCAATGACGGGGCTGCCGCGACGGTCATAATGAGTTTGGGCAAGGCCCGCGAACTCGGTCTCAAGCCGATGGCCCGAATCGTTAGCTGGTCGGTGAGCGGTCTTGCGCCGGAAATTATGGGGGTTGGCCCAATCCAGGCCGTGACCAAGCTGTTACAACGGACGGGTTTGAGCATTGAGGATATAGATATTTTTGAGCTGAACGAAGCGTTTGCAAGCCAGGCTTACGAAGTCTGTCACCAGCTAGGGGTAGATATTGACCGCCAACTCAACCCCAAAGGCGGCGCGATTGCCCTGGGCCACCCCTTCGGCTGCACCGGAGCACGGATTATGGCAACCTTGCTCAACGGTTTGCGTCAGTTCGACAAGCAAATCGCCATCGAAACTATGTGCGTCGGAGGTGGGCAAGGCTACGCCACTTTGGTGGAACGCTTGAACTAGCCTTAGTAAGGATTTTAGAAAAATTATGCTTGTTACGCCTTCAGTTAGTCGGCCAATAACCAGAGCCAGACCTTTTTTGAAGTGGGCGGGTGGAAAGACCCAGTTGTTGGAGCAGCTTACCGCCCATTTTCCAGTTGAGCTTCCTGCTGGCCGAGTCACAAGATACATCGAACCCTTTATAGGTGGGGGCGCGGTTTTTTTTCACGTGGCTCAAACCTATAGGGTTGAGGAGTTTTTTATTGCCGATATAAACGATGAGCTTGTAGTAGCTTATACGACTGTACGAGAAGACGTAGCAAGCCTTTTAGAAGTTCTGGCCGAGTTGCAAGCCCATTATTTTGGCCTGACTGCCACGGCACAAGCGGAATTTTTTTATCAAGTTCGCGCCCGCTATAATTCTGCCCAGGCTGGTTTCGATTTTTCTGGTTACAACTCAGGCTGGATTGAACGCACCGCCCAGATTATTTTTCTCAACCGCACCTGTTTCAACGGTTTATTTCGGGTAAATTCAAAAGCTGCTTTTAACGTGCCGTTTGGCGATTACAAAAACCCAACTATTTGCGATGCTGCTAACCTCAAAAGTGTTTCGGCTCTGCTACAACGAACCAGAATTAGGCGGGGAGACTTTACAATTTGCCAGGAGTTTGTAAACGCCGACACTTTCGTATATTTTGACCCGCCCTATCGCCCCATTAGCAAAACCGCCAATTTTACGAGTTATTCCAAATATGATTTTGATGATGCGGCCCAACTCCGACTGGCCCGCTTTTATCGTGAATTGCATCAGCGTAATGCTAAACTGATGTTGAGCAATTCGGACGGTGGCGACAACTTTCTGGTCCAAACCTACCAGGGTTTTAATATAACTCGCGTCAAGGCCAACCGTATGATCAACAGCAATGCCAGGAAGCGCGGCGAGATAGACGAGCTTTTAATCACCAACTACCCTGAAAGGTTCGCCCGTGAAGTACAACTCACTTTTCCAGACTAATTTAGGTTGTGCTGACGATAAGCAGGTTTTTGAGTATTTGATGAATAATCTGGTTGAGTCTATCACCTACTGGGATTATTTTGTTAATTGGTACAAAGCTCAAAGCAGTGTGAGAAAATGGGAAGTGGGCCTCAATACGCTTAATTATCTGGTAGGTAAAGCTGACCCCGAAGCCGAACTTCGCTTTTTGTTGGGCGAACAGCCTCACTTGGCGGCTCTTATCCCGGTTTTGGTAGCTTCCCGTTACGACAAATTTACAATTCTGACTGACCATCGAAATTTTACATACGAAAACTTTTCTTTCCACCCTCAAAATAATTTGACTGCCGCAGAAGTTGATAAAGTTTGTAGATTTGCCAAAGAAACGGGGTTGCTTGAAATGTTTCGTAACGGCAGTGTCAAAAGCGTACCAGACTACGTATTCGGGGTGGAAGTGGGTTTAGGCAGCAACGGGCGCAAAAATCGTAGTGGTACGCGAATGCAGGAGATTGTGCGCGGTCTGCTTACGGCAATTTGTACTGCCAATAAATTTGATTTGTTGGAACAGGTTAAGCCAAAACAAATCAAGACCCAATGGGGTTTTGATTTGAAAATCAATAAGGCAAATAAGATTTTCGATTTTGTAATTAAGGCTGACGACAAGCTTTGTTTGATTGAAACCAATTATTACGGTGGGGGTGGTTCTAAACTTAAAGCTACGGCTGGTGAATACACCCAATTATATGAGGCTTTGAAGGGGCAGGCTTACCAATTTATCTGGATTACCGACGGTGTGGGTTGGAAAAGTGCCAGAAATCCCCTCGAAGATGCTTTCTTCCGCATTGACCACATTCTGAACCTGAAGATGGTGACAGCCGGGCTATTACAGGCTATCCTAACAGGCGCAGCTTGATTTTTGGAAATTAGCCCTGGACGGCTATCTTATCGGCCAGGAATTGGGCAATCTCGCTTTCGCCATAGCCAAATTCCTGTAAAATGACGCGGGTGTGTTCGCCGTAAAGGGGCGGGTGGGCTTCGATAGCGGCGGGAGTAGCGTCCATCTTAATTGGGAAGCCGGGCAGCTTTACGGTGCCAAGCGTTGGGTGGGGGATTTCTTGCACCATTTCGCGGTACTGCACTTGCGGCTCGGCATAAACTTCGGCGATATTGTTGACTGGCCCGGCGGGTACGTTGGCCGCCCACAGCCTTTGACACCATTCGCTGGCGGTGTGGGTGCGAAAAGCGGCGGTGAGCAAGTCTAACAACTCCTGGCGGTGAGCTACCCTGGCCTGGTTGGTCTTAAAACGCTCATCTTCTACTAGATGGGGTTGCCCAATCACCTCACCCAAACGTTTGATTTGAGCATCGTTGCCGCTCGGAATATAAATCGGGCGGTCTGCCGTTTCAATCAGGTCGTAAGGCGCAATCATCGGGTGGCTGTTGCCGTGCGGTTTACCAATTACGCCCGTGTTGAGGTAATTAGTGTTGTGAGGGTGGAGTAAAGTCACCAGCGACTCCAGTAGCGAAGCTTCGACGCGCTGGCCCTGGCCCGTAACGTGGCGGTGGTAGAGAGCCAGCAAGATAGCCTGGTTCGCAAACATTCCAGTCGTCAAATCACCAATCGCCACCCCCACTTTATGGGGTTCGCCGCCCGCCTCGCCATTAATACTCATCATTCCGGCGTGGGCCTGGAGCGCACCATCGTAACCCGCCACGTTTGCGTTTGGGCCGCTACGCCCAAAACCAGAGATAGCACAATAAACCAGACGCGGGTTAAGCAGGCTCAGTTCGGCATAACCCAGCCCCCACCGTTCCATCGTGCCGTTTTTGAAGTTTTCCACCAACACATCGCAGGTCTGCACCATACGACGCAAAATATCCTGGCCTTCCGGCTGGCTCAGGTCAAGCACGATGTCGCGTTTGTTTCGGTTGATAGCCAGATAGTAGGTGCTGTAATCTTCCAGGAAAGGTGGGCCGTAGTTGCGGGTCTCGTCACCGCCGGGTGGCTCCACCTTGATAACTTCTGCGCCGTGGTCGCCCAGCATCATGCAACAAAAAGGGCCAGCCAGTACCCGGCTCAAATCTAACACTCGCAAACCGTCCAGGGCGCGTCTGGTCAAGCTAGTCTCCTTCATTGTAACTACTAGGGATTGTCACGGCCCATAGAATACCGTAACCTTAGCAACAGATTCCTTACTTCGCAGAGCCTACGTTCGGAATGACAATATTATCTAGCACAACCCCCTGACTAATTTTCCAGGCTCTTTTCCCAGGTTTTCCGCTCCAGCGCGTTTGGGTCTGCCTCTAGTCGCGTGTCGTTATCAAAAAGCATAACCGTGCGGTTTTCCAGGTCGTAGGCGGGCCATTCCAGTGTAGGGACGCTCGGATTACCGTTGTGGGCAAAGGCAATCCAGGCCGCGTGCATCTGGTCTGCTATTGGCTGACGCTGTGGCGAGTCGCTGGTGAAGGGGACAACGCCTGGTTGGGCCAAGTTATTCCAGACCAAAGGTATTTCCAAAGCGTGGCAAGCCTGCAAAACTCCATCCCGAATGGGGGTAGGCCAGTCAAAGCGGTACAGCCAGACCGGGGTTTTTTGACCTAGCTGCTTTTCGGCCAGCCGGATAGTCCCAATGCCAAAAACGGAGGCAGTCAAAAACTTCGTCCACCGTACCAATGGGCTAAATTCCCCATCCAGATTGCTATAATATTCGGCCACCGTTTGCCAAACCCGATTACCGACCATTTTGGCGCAGCGGGCCTTGATGCCTTCTTCGTCCAAACCCGTCCAACTGCGGTCAAACATAGTGAATAAGGTCATCTCGTCCCTATTTGTACCTAGCAAGAGGGGAATATGGCGGGCTGAACCGTTCGCAACCGCATCGAGTGGGGACTGTTGTACCAAAACTCCGTCAATAAGCGGCGCAAAAGGTCTTGAGCCTGTGGCGGACGGGAAGGTGAAAGCTAAGTCTAACAATTGCTCCATTGGAACGGTTTGCAGCCCGGCGATAGCTTCGTGTTTGCTAAGACTTAGCTTTGACAGCACCTGCGTCGTGACTGCGTAGGCTTCGGCTGGTTTTTTGAGGTTATTGGCTACGCCGCTTTGCAAAATAGCTTTGTGAAATAGGGGCTGATTGTATGATAGTCCCAACAATACCGCCACGCTCATCGAACCTGCCGACTCACCAAATATGGTTACATTGTTGGGGTCGCCCCCGAAAGCGGCGATATTTTCCTGTACCCACTGGAGAGCCGCCAACTGGTCAAGGATACCGCAGTTTCCCGATGTCGCGAAGTCTTCGCCGCCATACTCGGCCAGATGTAGAAAGCCAAAAATACCCAGCCGATAATTGATGGTAACAACCACGACCTCGCCTTGTTCGGCAAAGGAAACGCCGTTATACCAGGGTACTGAACCAGCCCCCGTTACAAAAGCCCCACCGTGTATCCAAACCATCACGGGTCTGCGCTGGCTATCGGCGGCGGGAGACCAAATATTGAGGTAAAGACAATCTTCGCTGTATTCGGCGCGGGTTCGGCCCGTTAATCCGTCCATTAAGCTGGCTTTTTGGGGCGCAATTGGGCCGAAGTGGGAAGCATCACGCACGCCGCTCCAGTCTTTGGGCGGTAGGGGTGGCCTGAACCGCAACGAACCCGTGGGGGGTTGGGCAAAAGGTACACCTCTCCAGACCGACACTGGCCCTTCCTGTATCCCTTCCAATTTGCCATATTTGGTTTCCACAATGAGACCTGGCATCGTATAATTCCTCCTATTTTTTATCCCACACGAAAAGCAGCCAAAA
>JBBQZT010000040.1:0-48101 GCA_038207455.1 Chloroflexia bacterium | reverse complement strand
CAAACAACACGCGATAAAAAGCTAAGGACTGCTCCACGTTCCGCACGTTCATAGAGATATGCACACGGGTGGTAGTGGCAAACTCTACCGCGCTTTTTTGCTCTTGAATTTCAGTCGTCATAATTTTCTCCTTTTACCTTTTATATTGATAAGCTTCGATACATCTGAGTAGAAATAGTGCCTACTAATTTCGGCTGATACAAACACTATAACATTCATATCGAAGTTTGTCAATATGTTCTTGACTACATTTATCGAATTGCCCAAATGCAACGCTAGAAAGTTTTTAACCAATTCTCAAGGTGAACAGCAATCGCATCGCGCACCTGCCGATAAATCTCTAGCTGGTCGGCCTCGCTGCCTATCGCCCTGGAGGGGTCGGGAAAACTCCAGTGCAGACGGTCTTTGGCGTGGGAAAAGATCGGGCAGCTTTCGTTAGCTTGGTCGCATACCGTAATTACGTAGTCGAACTGCTGGTTTAGATATTCGGTCAGCACTTTGGAACGCTGACCGCTAATATCAATCTCTAACTCGGCCATAACTCGGATTGCCAAAGGTCGCACAATGGTAGCTTCAATTCCGGCACTAAACACCTCGAAAGCGTTACTACCTGTCGCACGTAATAGCCCCTCGGCCATTTGGGAACGCGCCGAGTTATGGGTACATAAAAACAGCACTCGAATCTTTTCAGGGTTGCTCATCGTTTGTACCTCCTTCTGCTAAAGTAGCATCGCCGCGTAAAACTTGATAGACAGTCGCCCCTAAAGTCGCCCCCACAATTGGCCCTAACCAATAAACCCAATTATCTTGCCAGACGTTAGCCAGCAAAGCGGGACCAAAGCTACGGGCCGGGTTCATTGAAGCACCCGAAACTGGCCCAGCTACCAAAATAGCTACGGTTATGGTTACGCCAATCGCAATCGCCGCCGCCTGTCCCACCGCCCGCGTATCGGTAGCTACCGAAGTAATTACAAACATCAAGAAAAACGAGATGATAACTTCTAAAACAAAGGACTGGAGGGCGTTTCCGGTTGGTACTGTCGCTCCCAAATGGGCCACATCGCCAAAGATAAGTTTTAGCATTGTTGCAGCCAGAGTCGCTCCCCCTAGCTGCGCCAAAATGTAACCGGGAACTTCGCGCCAGGGAAAATGTCGGGCAATAGTAAAAGCCAGCGTGACAGCAGGGTTGAAATGCGCTCCGCATAGGTGGCCGAGCGCGTAAATCATCGCCATCACCATCAAGCCCGACGCGAAGGCTGCACCTACCAGACCCACCTGACCATTTGAAAGCTGGTTGGCAATAGACGAGCCGCCCGCCGCAAACACTATGGCGAACGTGCCTACCCCTTCCGCACCGCACCGCCGCCAGCGTTCCGACATTGCCCAACCTATCCTGGCTGGTTTTCGGCTTGATGGTACTTTAAGCTGTTTTTCTTTTAGCACTGTTGCCAAATATATTGACCTTTATCAATATGATTGAATAAAAATTTGGGCTGGATGTACAATAACTTATCCAGCCTAAATGCGGTCAGGCGGCTTTTCCAGCCAGACTTCGCATTATCATACTTTGCAGGTCTCGCAGCTCTCTGCCCTGACTCCAAAGCAAATACCACACAATCAAGGGTTTAAGCGGCACAAAAATGGGAGGCAAGGTATATTGTTCGTAGTGGATGATTTTGCAGCGTGCATCGTTGATGGGTTCGACCACAAAGCCACCTTGAATATCCAGCACGGAAACTGGCAGTTCGGCTTCTTTGCTGTGAAAGCCTGTGGGGTGCAAACGGTATTCAAAACGGCGATGCCAGGGAATACCTGGGAAAAGACCGCGCACACCTGCAAAATGGCCGTCAACCCGGTATTTGCCAGTAGTTTCGGTTTCCTTTGTCACCTGCACCTTGTCGGCTTTGACTTCGCAATACTCGATATTTTTGATGTCCCAAATAAATGGTAAGGCTGCTTGCTGGTTACAATCCAGTTCGATGGTACGCTCGGCATAAATTTCTTTTAGCATCCCGGTTCTGCTCCCTTCCACACAAAACAAACACAAACTATTTGACCAACATTGGCTGAGGCAAAATAGTGTCGAATACCGCCCGAACTTCGCCCAATCTACGCTCGACCAGCGAATAATAGACCCATTTACCGCGCTTGTCACCTTTTA
Source organism: Chloroflexia bacterium (assembly GCA_038207455.1). Classification (GTDB taxonomy): domain Bacteria; phylum Chloroflexota; class Chloroflexia; order Chloroheliales; family Chloroheliaceae; genus JBBQZT01. Next base: position 45,940 of record JBBQZT010000040.1, on the reverse strand, counting down.
CCAATCCAGCTTCCTTGAGTAAGCGGAGATGATGGGATATGGTGGGCTGGCCCAACGGAAAGCTGCTGGTGATGTCGCAGACACACACTTCGCTTGCGCTGGCAGCCAACATATTGAGGATAGCCAGACGCGTAGGGTCGGCCAGAGCCGTGAAAAGCTCGGCAGCGTTTTGGGCCTGTTCGCGGCTAATGGTAAGTTGGGCCGCAGGTTGGCAACAATCTTCTAATTGGATTACTGGTATAGATTTATTCAACATAACTTATATTAACACATATATCGAAGCTTGTCAATATGTTGTGGCAAATTGGGTCTGGTTCATAATTTTGCGTTGCTGACAGTTTGGGTGTGATTTGGCAGTACCGATGGTTTCAACCATCGGTGCGGCAATGCAAAAAATTGACGCACACTCTGGCAAACTTGTGGGTCTAGTGGTCAGCCATGACCGAATATTAATGTTACTAAACCTAACCGTCCAAAGCAAAGCAAAGGAGACTTTTATGCCTAAAGCCCTCAGCACCGCCAGCCCAGCTAAACCCGACCACCTTTATGTTGGAGTGGAGGTAGCCCTACGCACCTTAGCCATCGCCACGGCCACCAGTGCTAGAGCGATTGCCCCGGCCATCAGCGTCAGCAATGATGCTTCAGGCTGGCAAAAACTCCACCAGCATTTGCAGCACAGCGCACCCCACCTAACTCCCACCGCCAGCGTGGTGGTGCTAGAAGCTACTAACACTTATTGGCTGGAGTTGTCTCTGTCCTTGCACCAGTGGGGCTACCAGCTACATCTGCTAAATCCCCAACAAGCCCACAGCTTCGCTCAAAGCTTGCGCCAACACGCTAAAACCGATGCCCTTGATGCCCAAATGCTGGCTCGCCTGGCTTGCGAACGCAGTGCCGATTTGCCGCTCTGGACACCTCCTCCAGCCATCTACTCGCACCTCCAGCAACGTCTCAGCCAACGCGACCAGTTGGTAGAGCAACTCCAGCAGGGGCGCAATCGGCTGTCGGCTCTCAAACATCGTCCCGACCTGGTGGCAAGCGTGGTCGAGCGAGATACTCGCTTAATCGCGTGGCTGGCGACTGAAATCGAGACTTTGGAAGCGGAGATTAAGCAGCTACTCAAGCAGGATAGCGACTGGAAGGCGGCGGCGGCCCGGCTGCAAAGCATCAAAAGGATCGGGCCGCTCACCTCCGCCTGGTTGTTAGTGGCGACTTTGGCTTTTGAGGCCGATTACAGTCTGGCCCAGCTGACTTCGTTTGCTGGACTGGCTCCGCCCGCTTACCACAGTATCACCAGCGTGGTCGGGCAGGGTTGGACGGGTAGTGACTGTGACGGGCGGTTGCGACGGGCCTTATATATGGCGGCCTTAACAGCGACGCGCTATAACCCGCAGATAGCCGCCTTTTATCAACGTTTGCTGGCACGGGGCAAAGCCAAGAAGGTGGTCTTGATAGCCTGCGCTCATAAATTGTTAGGAATGTGCCGGGCGGTGGTAGTGAACAAAGCGGACTACGACCCAGATTATGTCGTCAAGCAGCAGGCCCAGCCATTAGTAGAAGCCGTGTAAGCAGGCCCAGCTTGATATTAAGTTGTTAAAGTGGCCCAGCCTCTGAAATTGGTACTTGACAAACAACACCGTATCTATAAGAGCTGGCCTTTTGGGTGTTGGCTACGCCAAAATTTCTGTTATAATATGACAAAAACACGCCACTTGTGGATGGGTTAATTGTAGGAGAGCTTCCCTACGATTATATATCAAACGGCCTTAAATTTGAGTTTTCGGAAATAAAGCACCATAATGCAAAATTCAGCCTCGAACTTTGAAAAAAATCCTAACTTCCTGGGTCAGACCCAACCTCCCACGGGCGATGGGGCGGCTATGCTCGAACCCCAAATTGGTCAGAGCAGTAAGGCAAGGGCAACCAGCTCCGGCTTACCGAGTGAGCTTGAACCTATCCGCCAGCATTGGGATTTGCGAGGGCGCAAGTACGGAGCCGCCCCTAGTGCCAGTTGGGTTGACGAAACAATGCTCCATCGTGAAGGCGAAATTCTGACCAGCTATATCAAGACTGGCGAACGGGTGTTGGATGCTGGTTGTGCTAATGGCTACACGACGGTGCAGCTGGCCCGCGCCAAGCGTATTCGCATCGTGGGGGTGGATTATGCTCCAAGTATGATTGAAAACGCCAATCTGAATCTGAATCGGGCCGGACGACTCAAAGGTTCGGTTTTGTTTAAGGTGGGTAATTTTCTGGACCTGGATTTCCCCGACCAGAGCTTCGATAAGGTGATTACCAAACGTTGTCTGATAAATTTGGGTAGCCACGAATATCAAAAAATAGCCTTGACCCAGGCGTGGCGAGTGCTAAAACCGGGCGGGCTGTTTTTGATTTCCGAAGTGTCGGAGCAAAGTGCTGAAAAGCTTAATCGGTTGCGCCAGAAGTTCGGCCTCGAAACTATGACTCCACTCTGGCACAACTGCTATATTGACGAAGACGATTTACTGGATTACGCCCAAAACTATTTTGAGGTCAAGCAAATCCGGCGTTTCAGCAGCACTTATTATTTTATGGCGTGGGCCTTGTATCCGGCTTTGCTCCCGGCGGGCCAGCGCAACTACCGCAGCTTGTTTCACCGCATTAGCGCACATCTGCCGCAGGTAGGCGATTGGGGTCTGCAAAAGCTTTATGTGCTAAAAAAGAAATGATTTACCACTCGCTTTAGCGATTGCGTTTTAGCTCAAAAAAGTCGCCGCGTTCTATAATCGGCACGAAATTATCCCAAAACTGTCCGGCAGCTTCGGCCTCTGGCACCGCATTGATAATCGGGCCGTACCAGGCAGGGCCTTCCTGTTTGCCATCTTTCAAAACCAAACCAGGTGAACCAATCCCCTTTAATTCTTTGGTTACATGGTCGTGAGATTGCTGTAATTCGTCCAGAGTGGAAGGGTCTGCCAAAGCCTGAGCCAGCAAGCCGCGCTCCAATCCGGCAGCTTCCAAAGCGTTTTCGATAGTTTGCGGGTTATCCAGGTCTTCGCCTCGTGTGTGGCGGGCGTGGCCTAACTCCAAGTAAAGCTTATCTACCGCCGCGTCCCCACCCGTGCGTTTCGCCAAAACCAGCGTCTGCAAGGCGGCTTTGCTCCAAAATTCTCCTAGTTCAAGCATATTGTCAGTTGGGGAGTTGAGAACGGCCAGACTGACAAAGCCCCATTCGAGACTGACCGGGCGCACTTTGCGGACTTCGCGCAACCACAGCGATGTTCGCCACGTCCAGGGACAGGCCGGGTCAAAATAATATAACACCTGTTTTGGTTCTGCCATTAGATGCTCCTTTTGCAAAATTTGGATAGTCTAAAAATAAGTTCTGGTCGCAATCATACCATAAATAGCAGACGGCAGACAGCCGTCAGTCGTCTGTTAATAACGCCGATGGTTTCAACCGTCGGCCAATAGATTCTAAACCTGACGTGCGAAGCCGTGCCGTAGGCTAAATCAGGTTGTCGAACGGGTTTTTCAACCCACTTTAGTGGGTTTGGAATCGCCTGGACGACGGTTGAAACCATCAGTGCTGTATCACAATCAAGCACTCCAACCGGATTGACAAGTCAGAACAGGGATGCTAAACTCGTTGTACCATGAAACTACTACATATTAGCGATATTCACTTTGGTATCGAAAATTTCTCCAAGATAGACCCAACGACAGGTTTGCCCAGCCGCTTGATTGATTTTACGAAGGCGTTTGACCGGGCCATTGAGCGGGCCATCGAGTTTGGCGTGGACGCGGTGCTGTTTACGGGCGATGCCTACAAAAGCCGCGACCCTAACCCAACGGTGCAGCGCGAGTTTGCCAAACGTATCTCCAATCTATCAGGCAAAGGTATTGCGGTTTATTTGCTGACTGGCAACCACGATTTGCCCAATATGACTAACCGCGCTCACTCTATCGAGATTTTCGAGACTTTGAATGTGCCGAATGTTTATGTAGCCCGTAAAATCAGCCTGACCATTGTCAAAACTAAAGCGGGGCCGTTGCAAGTAATTTCTATTCCCTGGCTCACCCGTAGCAACCTGATTGCCAAAGATGAATACAAAACCTTTTCGGTGGAAGAACTCAATCAAAAGATGTTGGAAAAAATTGACAATCTTTTTACCAACGAGATTGCCAAACTTGACCCGCAAATCCCAGCGGTGTTGGCTGTCCACGCTTCAATCAACGGAGCAATTTATAGCAGCGAACGAAGCATTATGCTCGGCCAGGATTTGGTGTTAGACCAATCGGCTCTGCACGCGGAAAATTTTGATTACGTAGCCGTCGGGCATATTCACAAACATCAGTCGTTTGGGCGGGGCGACGTGCCAATTGTTTATCCCGGCAGCATCGAACGGATAGACTTTGGCGAGGTCAAAGAAGACAAGGGTTTCGTGCTACTGACCATTGATGACCCTGGTGGCGGACGTATCACCCGGCGCACCGATTGGAAATTTCAGATTGACCATGAGACCCGCCCTTTCAAGGAATTTGAAATTAACTTGAAAAATCTTGACCCCAACGATTTGCTCAACCCAACTCAGGCTGCCATTAACTACATCCAGAAAAAAGTCGCCCAATATGAACGCGGTTTGCAAGAAGCCATAGTCAAAATAATTTTACAGATGCGGCCCGACCAAGAAGCTTTGCTCAAAGAAAGAGACATCCAACGCTTGCTGCTGGAGGAAATGGGGGTCTATCACATTGCCGCCATCAAGCGAGAAGTCGAACACGTGCGCCGCACTCGTCTGGCTGGTCTCAAACCCGAAGAACTGTCGCCGCTGCAACTGCTGGATAAACACCTGGAAAGCAAATCCGTACCAGCCCACCGCCGCGAACTACTACTGAAATACGCTACTGCTCTTATCAACGGCGCAAATCCTGAAATAGATGCTGAAAGCCAGGCTATTCAAACCTCGCGCCAGCTTGAAACGCTCAAAACCGCTCTCCCCACCCTTTTTTAACCTTTGGATTGGTTCAATTTCTTTAAACTTAAAAAGCAGGTTTTCATACCTGCTTTCCAAATCGTCTTTTTGTGATAGCCTAGAAGCTAGACGGCCACGGGAGGTTGAGAGTCACTATTGGTAATTTCCAGGTCGTCATACTTTTTGACCTTATAGACGATGGTAGAGATTATCCAGCTTGCCACGAAAATGCCGATAATAATACTACCTAAAACTCCAAAGTCCAGATTGCTAACCGACTCCCAGAAGTCACCACTTAGCTTCAACTGATTAGCAATAATACTTAGCACTTCGATGGTGCCAACTACAAAAGCTACTAATACCGAAACCAAAGTGATGTTGAAGTTGTAGAAAAGCTTGCGAATAGGTTTGACGAAAGCCCAACCATACGCGCCCAACATCATAATCGAGTCGGTAGTATCAATCAAAGTCATACCCGCCATAAATAGTAATGGGAATAATAGGATGATGTAAACTGGCACTCCATTTCCAGCACTGGTGGCCGAGATGCCGAGCAAACCGACTTCGGTAGCGGTGTCGAAACCTAAACCGAATAGCACACCCAGGGGATACATCTTCCAGCTGGCATTAATTTGGCGCACTATTCGCCCAAAGAAGCGATTCATCATACCACGTTGCTGCAAAAATGTTTCCAAAGACTCCTCACTATAAGAACCACCTTTGGTTACTTTCCGCAACATCTTGAAAATATCTACTAGCACCAACAGATTGATGAAGGCAATTAGGTAAAGAAAAAGAGCGGAAACAGATGTACCAATGAGGCCACCCACGTTTTTGAAGTCCTCGAAGTTGTTTTGAAGTACCGCCCCTACAATCGCCAGCACTACGCTAAGGGCCACCACAATGGTGGAGTGACCTAGCGAGAAAAAGAAACCAACCGCCACCGGGCGTTTGCCTTCTTGCATCAACTTACGGGTGACGTTATCAATAGCAGCGATGTGGTCGGCATCAACCGCGTGACGCAGCCCAAAGGTATAAGCTAGTAACGCCGTGCTAAGGACAAAGGTATATTGTGTCGAGACCAAGAGCGTTACCGCCCATACCACAACATTAAACGTGACCAACAACACATAAATGCTGATCACCTTCGCTCTGACTTCCAGCGAGTTATCATTAAAAACACGTGCGATCAAACTCCGCATTAGCTTCTTACCTTTCTCATAACACAATTTTATTGCAATCAGTGGCATCTACAGAAATATGCTCTTACAAGCATTATAGTCTCTACTTCCAATTTTGCAACCCAATAAGTGGCTTTTAGAGTTAATGTTCCATAAAGATTTTATGCAAGCAAGGTTTTTAGAAAAGCTTACATAAGTCTTACGTTTTAGTAATAGCTAGTATAAAACCTGTGAGGGCTATGCCTCATATGTTATAATTGCATTATTTAGAACAAATTTTAGCCACCCATTATAGTAAAAACGTAATCACCCGGTCAGATATTATTACCGCCTGTAAAGTTGGACAGGCTGCATAACTACTTTTGGATACTTGTTAAGAAGGAATAAGCAGAAGATGAACCTTAGTCAGTTGAAGATGTTTTTGGAAGTAGCTAAATGGGGAAGTTTGAGCGAGGCCGCTCGCCAGCAAAGCCTGACCCAACCCGCAGTCACGCGCAAGATGCAGCGTTTGGAAAAAGAGCTAAACGCCGATTTATTTGAACGAGGCGAAGGCCATCAAATTGTGCTGACCTCGCAAGGGCGCGACTTTCTGCACTACGCCCGTCAGGTTTTGAGCGAATACGTGGCCTTGCAAGAACGTTGGCGCACGCTTCGCCATGAAGTCCAGGGGACGCTTAATCTGGCGGCCAGCACCACACCAGGGGAATTTGTCGTTCCTCAATTATTGGCGACATTTGTAAACCGTTATCCAAACGTCAATCCTAGTCTGGCGATTGTAGATAGCGAAGAAGTGATGAACCGGGTACAGACCCGCGAATTTGATGCGGGATTTGTGGGTGTCGAAACTAATCGGCCTACATTGGAGCAGGTGCGGGTGGCTGACGACGAATTGGTGCTGGCTGTAAACCGCAAACATCGTTTCGCCCAGGAGCAACGCCACGAAATTAGTCTTAGCGACCTGGAGGGCGCAACTTTAATCGTGCGCGAACATGGTAGCGGTACTAGCCAATCGTTCCAGCGCATCCTGGCTGAACACAATTTGAGCTTACCAAACCACAAAGTCACGATGGCATTGGGCAGCACTCAGGCTATGGTGAGCAGCATCGCCGCCGGGTTGGGCATCGGCTTTATTTCCGTGCGATCGGCAGAAGCCAACGCACATCAGCTTTGGACGGTGCGGCTCAAGGAAGTGACCTTCAAACGCGATTTGTACGTTATTTATGAGCGCGAACGCGACCATAACGGCTCATTATTGCTACGCGAATTTATCGCTTTCGTCACAGACCGTCCACTGGCTCACCCCACCGCCATTGAGCTAGACCCTAGCAAGCTGGTATTGAGCGAAGACGAAGAAGACTAAAGTTAGAGCAGCAAACCTACTTCGCGTTGGGTAACATCGTCGGCCTGGGTGCGGCGCATAAAAAGGGCGGGTATGATAGTAAGGGCGGCGATAACGGCGGCGGCGATAAATAACTCGCCAATTACCTGCGCGAGAGCTACTTTAAGCTGATGACCCGCTTCGTTTTTAGTTATGTCAATATTAAGCGTGATGTCATGATAACGGTTCAAGGCCCAGGTTGTCATTACTGAAACACCAACGGTCATACCAATCAAGCGCAAAATCAAAACTAAACCCGCCGCTACTCCAATGTCCTCGCGCTCCGCCGAATTGACCACCGCCGTTCCCACTGGAGCAATCACCAAACCGAAACCCAGCCCGGCCAGACCTGCGCCTGGATACAAAAGCGGCAAATCGGCAGGCAGATGATAGGTAGCTTGCCACTGGCTCATTAGAGCGAAACCGCCGATTACACCCGCGAGGCCAATCAGCGTCACTATCCGGTAGCCCAAACGGTCACACAGCCAACCGCCCGCCACCGCTCCTATCGCCATTCCCAGGGTCAGGGGTAGCAGAGCTAAAGCACTGTCGAAGGCAATATTTATATCTACATCGCTGGTATCCGTAGTATTGACGAACAGCGCAATGCCCACCAACGCCACGATTAACGCCCCACCGATAAGTAGATTACTCAAATTGGCGGCACTATAAGTCACTTTGCGGAAGGTACGCAGGTTCAGAAGCGGCCAGCGCACCCGTAGCTCGACGAAAATAAACAAAGCTAAGGCCGCCGCCGCCCCAATAATCAGGGGAATTTGAAACTGTTTGAGCGGGTTCTGGTCTATCTGTTGCAGCGACGCGCCGCCAAGAGCCGAGGTTTCTTTGCCACCGCCCAATGCCAGATTGAGGCCAATCAAAAACAGCGAGAGTAACAGCACTCCCAAGTAATCTATCTGCTTGAAGGTCGGTTTGGCTTTAACCACAGTTGGAGCGTAAGTTAATTTGGCGGGGCGCAACGCAAAAAAGATTAGGAATGCTGAAATCAGGCCGAGCGGCACATTTATCCAGAAAATCGCCCGCCAACTGAGTGCATCCTTCATGCCAAAAAGCGGTTTGGCAAACACCTTGAGCATCAGGGAACCGTAAAGTGGCCCGATAATCCAGCCAATCGTGTCAGCAGCCCCGACGATACCGAGGGCCAAACCGCGCTGACGGGGCGGAAACAAATCCCCTACCACAGCCATCGAAACAGGCACCATCGCTCCACCGCCCAAAGCCTGTACCGCCCGCGCCCCAATCATCCAGCCAAGCGAAGGGGCTATAGCCGCTCCCACTGAGCCAAGCACAAACACCAACAAAGCGGCCAGAAAAATGCTGCGTCGCCCGAACACGTCCGAAACGCGGCCCATAAAAGGCATAGTCACAGTATAAGCCAGCAGATACGCACTTACAATCCACGCGCCCTGGTCAATATCTGTCACGGGTATGTCAAAATCGTTCATCATCGTGACCAAGATAGCCACCACGACGGTCAAATCGAGCGCGGCCAGTACCACACCCACTGACAACATTAGTAACACCCACCAGGGCTGGGCAGTTTTCTCGACCTGAACTACTTCGGAGGATTGGGCCGCAGCCCCAACCAAATCTATCGGCGCAGTCAGGTTTTGGGAACGGGACGGATTTACTTCCTGGGCCATAATTACTGTTTCCTTAATTGAACTGGCTTACATTCTTTTTTTCAATTCACGCATCTATTGCTTCGCTTGTATCAGCCACAGTAGCAGCTATTTCAACTGCTTCTACCCCAATATCTTCTCCCTTATCATCATTTACTGAGTGAAGAAAGAAAGACCAATTAAGGGTACCATCTGAAGGCAAGCCATATTTGGCTCTTAACTCTTTAACCAATGGTTGGGCAGCACCGCTAACAATGGTATTTGTTCCCGGATTATTTTTTGAAAAATTTGTGACACCTAATTCGATCCCTTCGAGTAGCCAATCCTGAGTCGCATCTTCATCATCGTTTAACCATGACCAAAATTTCGAGCCTGCCTTGACTTCAACATAATCAAGTAAAGTTAAGACCGCTTGCCTTCTAGTATTTTCGCCCCTAACAATTCGGTACTTGTCAGTGAGCAAACCTTTATGACCATAAAAAACCCCCACCACTATACCAGCCCCTTGAAAATTCTGCTTACCTAATTGGAGAAAATTATTATATAAGCCCATAGCTTGCCCATATTGAATTGTCCAACTACTTGCCTTTAGGGAAAGAAGGTACTTGCCGTCATTTCTAACTACCAAATGATCAATATCATCAAAAGGTGGACTGTTGTAGGGAGGTTGGTAACGAAAGGTAGAGTCAAGCCGAATTGTGTTGAAAACGTTTGGCAAAAGTTTTTCATCTACCATCTTACCGAAGCCAGTTGCATGGCCCGTTCCCAAATGCCAGTTTAGTACACATTCTGCTAAGGAAAGTTGATCTTTGATCTGGTGGAAATCTTGTAAGGCACACATTAGAAACGGGTTTATATTAAGTACCCCACTAATATGAGTACGTAACTTGCGTAACCTTCGACCTAAAAACAAAGAAACCTCGTGAGCAGTCCCTTCAATAATTTGTTCGCGCTTAACCATACACTTCTTCTAGTTCTTCTTTCTCATCCAGAACATCAAACAGCGAGGGCTGAAAGTTTTGCTTAGTTTTTTTATCAGGTCGCTCAGAATAAGAAAGCCTGTCTATTACTTCACCATCTTTCCACCACCACCGCGTTCTGACATGAGGACGTAGATGGACTATTGCATCAGGTAAAATCGGCTGGGTATCTGGTGACAAAATTATTTGCTCTAACAATTTAGCTGTAGTTTTCCCGGCCACCTCACCAAGTACAATTGGCACAGCATTGCCAATCTGTTGATATTTCGCTCCCGGACTACCAGCGAACTCCCATTCCAGCGGAAAACCTTGTATGACGGCACATTCTCCCACCGTTAAAGGGCGCAGTTCCTCCGGATGACACAGACTTGTACCCGCGTGATTAGGCATCGTCACTATAGTAGGACACGGAAACTCATAGGATAGTTTACGCCAGTAAGCTGACCGACCGCCTTTCAAATACCAAGATTTCCCCATTGACTCTTTTTGGATTTCTATAGGTAACGAACGCCAATTACCACCTGGAGGAACCATTGATAAATATTTTTTTTTCCTAGGGCTAAAATCCATAAGAGCAGGGTCAAGGCCGATTTTATCCTTAATGGCACTTCCCAATGTAACAAAAGGTAAAAGCTTATCTTCCGGTCGGTTACTATAGGTAGGTTGTGGAAACTCGGCTTGAAGGTTAAACCGATTACCAATAATAATTAGACGTTCGCGTATTTGAGGTGCGCCATAGTTTGCAGCATTTACAATAAAACAGTCTGTACGATAGCCTAATTCTTTGAACCGTTGTTGTACTAACTCGAAAAGTGACCCTTTTGAACCGTCGGTGTTTAATTTTACTGATAGGAGACCACGTACATTTTCCATAATAAAAGCTTTGGGCCTGATATGTTCGACAAACTTAATAAAATCAAAAATCAATCGTCCTCTAATATCCTCGGTTCCTCTACGTTTACCAAAAACACTGAAAGCCTGACAAGGAGGCCCACCAACGAGAAGGTCTATTTGGTTAGGAAGAACCCCTAGTTGCGTTAGCAGCTTTTCAGGCTCAACATCCCTGATATCCGCGTTAATGATTTCAAGATTTCTACTTTTCAAGCGACCAGCTTCTCGGTTCCGTCGAACTGTTTCACAGAAGATTGGCTCAATTTCAACACAGCCAATTGTCTGAAAATAACCAGTATTTTCTAAACCAATGTCTAAACCCATAGCACCTGAGAAAAGAGATAAAACGTTAAATTGGTGTGCAGCTTTCAAAATACTTGCCTCCTAAAGTAGCTTTAACATTAGTGACGCATCCGGCGCATTTCAGCTTCAATCATGTCTTGCTTGCGCTGGTCGTTTATCATGAATACGCTGACATACTCGGAAACAAGACCAATGCCCCAGAAGAGCGTGACCCACAACGGCCAGCCAAAACTCCAAAAAGACCCGCTCCCACTATTGAAACCTGTGAAAAGCGCAATCAACCACAGGGCTACATTAACTATCAGATAACTTCGCAGGTGATTATAAAAGTGTAGCCTGGCATCGGCACGTTTGGCGGCGCGACGGTAGAGTTCGGCCTGGGGGTCTAAATTGGGCTGGGTCAGGTAAGGCATCGAGTCAGGCGGATTGGGCGTAATGGGCGGCAAAACATTGGGCGGCATAGCGTTATTGTCCGAACCGGGCCAGGAGTAACTTACCCCATTCGACGGGTTAGGGTCGGGATAAATTTTAATGGGCGGCTCATAATGCGGTTGCTGTCCGTCACCTCTGGGCTGATTACTCTCGGTTGTCATTGTTTCGCCTCCTCGAACTCCCCTTCTAGTATCTTCTTGCAAGGCTTGTGCCAAAGCAGCTATTTACCTCAATATATCTATTTAGACAGCTTATGCTCAGGCTTTGTTTCAAGCATGGTTTTTGGCAGAGGCACAGATACTACTACTGCACGTTTGGGTCGCCTGCGTATAGCTTGCCGTCAGTACCTACCCGGTAGTGTTGCCACAATTTATAAGTCTTCCCAGGTGTAGGAGATTGAGCTTCTAAACCTACCCAAAGATTGTCTCCAGCTTTTAGTTGCGACATTTCGATTGCCGACCCGGAACCTACTTCCTGATTAACTGCAGTACACTTAGCTGGATTAAAACTAGCCAGAGGTTTGGAAACTCCTGGTTCGTGTCGTAGCGTCACATACGCGCTTGTCTTCTGGTCAGTATCGGTACATTTTACCGTATAAGTTAGAGTTCCTTGTTTCTGGTCAACGGTCAGCATAAAAGGAATTGAACTGGCTGAACTAGGAAAGCTGGAAGGCGCGGGAGTAGCTGTTTCGGAAGCACAACCAGCTAACATCAGCGATAAAATCAAAACAAAAAATTTAGTCATACTTAGCTTTTTATTTTTCAAAACAAAATCCCCTTTAGCCTGGTGCATATAATAAAACCGTTTCGCCCCAAAACATACCGTCCGGCGTTTGAGAAAGCAGCTTGTAATGTTGCTGTTCGAGCGAACTTTGCCCGGTTTTGGCCCACCATTGCGGGTCGGTATCAGGCTGAGGGTCTGTTACCACTACCCACACCCTTTGGTTTGGCCCAACTTTAGCTAAAATTTCGGACATCGGCGTATAGCTCAAGCCAATAGCCTGGGCGGTTTGGGGCGACAAATCGTTATGTGGGCTATCAGGCTGCTCCGGTATCAGAAATTGCGCCCCTGGTGCTTTTAGATAAACAAAAGGCAGGTACGACAACTTGTTAGAATGAATAACTATGTCGCCGGGCTGGTAACGCGCTTCTAAATAGGTAGCCGCTTGCTCCAATTCGTAATGCTGGCTGTAAAAACGACTGTTGTAATAATAACCCAAAGCCGCCCCTATTACCAATAGACTCGGTATCAGCAAAAACAACCAACGGCGCGGACGACGGCTGACCTGTACTACGCGGGCCACCAGGATGTAAACCGGGGCGGCAAAGGCAATCAGGCTGCGCTCCAAATAAATCGGCCCGAACAGATACGAAACCACGAGCACAATTAGCACGGGTAGCAACCAATATGCCAGCATCAAACCAAGCTCAAAACTGCGACGATAGCGGCCTTTTTCGCCCCGTCGCAACTTAAAACGCAAGCTATTGAATAAAATTACAAAGCTGATGGCACTTAATATCAGACCGAGGGTTGCCAGCCAGAGCGGGACGGTTAAATTGGTGGTATCGAATAGATAGACATCGAAAAGACGCAGAAATTCAAGCGGATTGGGTCGTTGTATCCAGTAGGTTTTTTGGACGCGGGCCACCTGTCCCAGCATAGCCACCAGCCAGGGCAGATACAAAATTGCAATAGCGAGGTTTGCTACTAGCCAATGCCAGATTTTAGAGCGCGGCCACTGCTTAGGGGTACGGCTAAACCAGACCGCACCTACAAAAAATAAATCCAGCGCAACCAGGCCAAACATCGAAAAGTAGAGGGTGTACAGGGCCAGCGTCGCCACTACGCCAAACCAAAACCAATCTAGCACGGTATCGAAGCGGTAGGCGCGGTAAAAAACGTACAGTAGCAGTACCCCCAGGAACGCCTCGAAGCTGTACATCCGTACTTCCTGGCTATACAGAAGCTCGAACGGGGCAATGGCAGCCAGCAGTGCGGCTAAAAGAGCGGTACGCGAACCGAACAGCTTGTGGGCCAACCAATAAATCATTGCCACTGTCGCTACGCCCCAGGCCACCGACAACAAGCGGGCCGCTATCAAATCTGACCCAAACAGCTTTTCCCAAAGCCATAACAGCCAGTACCAGAGGGGCGGGTGGTAATCGTGGGCCGTCGCCTCCAGAATTGTGCCAGGGTCACGGTTTGCTAACACCAGGGAAAAGCTTTCGTCGTACCAGACGCTACGCAAGCCCAGGTTGAACAGCCGTAACCCTGCAGCCACCACCAATATCAAACCCAACCATAGCTGATGATAAGCCAGAGCCAACTCACCCAAGCGTTGTTCCCAGGTCTGAACTGCGACCACTTCCGTTTTTGTAGGGGCAACTTGCTCAGAATTTACTGGCGTTTGAATAGCCGCCGGATTTTTTGCTCCAATCGGCTCTAGTGGTTGGATCGCTACGTTCGACGGAGGGGGCTTTCTGGCAGTCGGGGCGGAAGTTTCCGGTACGTGGGGCAGAATTTTGGCGGATTTACGTTTCCTGGGCCTGCTCATCGGTTTCCTTCATCAGCAATACTTTCAACAAGCTGTAGGCGGCGCGTCCTCGCGCCCGCTATTATGCCAGATTTACAGACGGTGCGGACGCGAGGACGCGCCGCCTACAATAAAATTTCTCATTAGATATTATAAGTAGTAGGCCGCTATTATAACACGCCCGAAATTGTCATTTTTGCCTCCGATTTTTACCTATTCTTTAGGCAATAGTCCTATTGACTCGAATTAGCAATCAGGTATCATGAAAGGGTAGATTTTTATTTGCGGAAGGTTCTTATGAAGTTTCGGCTCGTTTTATGCAGCTATGTGGATTAGCTAACTCATACGGAGGAGTTTTTCGTATGTCAGGCATAATAGAATTTTTTACAAAGATATATGCAGGTTTGAATATGAAGGTTAATAAATACCTCAAACATTTGATGCGCCGCTTTTTTAACCACCAATCCAACTCTAGCTATACAACTGGCTGGGGTTGGCATAACGTCGCTCCGGCGGGGGGAGTTGACAAGTATAATCGGCCCAACCCGGCCAGCCCCGACAAAAACGACGGCGTGGGCTTCAAAAAATACACGGCGGCGGAAGTGAAGGCTTATTTGCGCGGCCAGCAACAAGGCGAACGCGCCCGTCCGGTACTACAGCAAGCTTCCCAAATTTCGGTGCTATTACAGGCACGGATGCAGCGACATTTTCGGGGACGGGAACGGATTTTTGAACGGCTACCCTACGTCCTTTACCAATATAGCCAGGGCCGTGATGCCCAAGAAATCGCCCGGAGCGTCAGCTTTTTTTCTGATGGTGAGGACGTGGAGCAGGCTATGGACTTCGCGGCCAGCCTCATCGCCAGCCATGTCAACCGGGCCAGCCAGCGCGGGGGGCGTTTCTAGTCAACTAGAGGTTCAGAGCGAATGTTATAAGCTGTCTATATTCTGCAACTTGTTGACGACTTTTTTGACCTCGTAACGAGCGCGGCCCAGGTTTGCCCCCGGTTCGAGAGCTACTAGCAAGAAATAGTCCGCATCTACCAGCGAAAGCAGATAGCTTTGCTTGTCGGCTTCGACGATTATATCTTTGATTTTCCCAGCTGCCAACGTTTTGGCCGTGCGCGAGATGCTGCCCAAAAGCCCGGCCAGTTCCACCTCGGCCATTTCGTAATCGAAATCGTGCGAGTCGGCAGTAATAGTTTCTACGCCCATCCCATCTATGCCCACCAGACCGACAGCCACCGCCCCTTCGACATTACGGGTTGCTTCCGCCAGAATATCACTAAAACTCATATCTTTCCCCTTGTTTAATCAGACGCTACAATAATATTTATACCCTATGATTGCTGTTTTGATTTTAACCGCAAACCCGCTTAGGCCGATATTAGCACACTGTTGACATAAATGCAATAGCTCGTTTATAATTATGGCAATAATTAGTACCACTGTCAGGGTCAGGCGAAATACAGCCACGAACTATGAGCCACGAGCTAGACCCAATGCCCGAATAGCCCAGCGTAACAGTGGCTTAAACCGCGTGGTCAAAGCTCGCTCACACCAGTAAGAGGAGAATAGCAGATGCAGACACAGGAAATTTCGATTGAGCAACAACCTGTCAAAAACTTTTGGTCGGGTCGGGGTCAGGCCAAACCTTTAGCCATCGTCGAGGGGATATTACCCGCCTCATTAGCGGAAATTTTCGAGATTTTTAATGGCAAACCCACCCGTGAGGGTCGGAGTTACAAAGTTTCGGCCCACTACGCTATAGGACGCGATGGGCGCGTCTGGCAGTTTGTACAAGACGAAGACACGGCTTGGGCCAACGGCGTTACCAACCAGCCCGACCCGAACCTGGATTGGCTTCAAACTGTGCCAAACCCCAATCTGGTGACGCTGGCAATTGGTTATGAAGGCACGCCGGGCGAAGCTTTAAGCGAAGAACAATACGTCGCAGCCCTGGCTCTGCATCGCCAGCTAATTACGCGCTGGCAAATCCTCCCCGATGCCCAACATATCATCGGCCACGACAAATTAGACTCGGTAGCACGGGCCACCAACCCTGGCCCAAATTTTCCCTGGTCACGGCTGCTTGAGGATTTAGGCCAAAAAACCAATGGTCAAGATGAGTTGCAAGAGTTTGACCAGGCGATGGCTATACCGGAAACGCCGCCGCAGCCAGAGCCGGAAGACGAACTGGCAGAACTTGAGGCTTTTATGCTTGAACCAGAGCCGGGCATTGTGCAGCAAGAAGCCGCGCTATACGAAATAGACGCAGCCGAAAAGCAGGTTGCCAACCCCGTCCAGGCTCAAACGGCCGCGCCGGAAAGCGAGGCTTATGACCTGGAGTTGGATAAGATTTTGGCCCGCAAAGATGAACCACAACCTACCGAAGAAAGCGGCTCCTACGAACTCGAACTCGATAAAATTTTGGCTCAGGCCGCCGCAACCGAAGCAAGATTAAATAAAGCCAACAAAGCAAGTGCGGTCTCCGAGGAAGACTTTGGTCTCCCTTCCTGGTTGGAAGAACCCACCCCTACCTCTAACGAAGCTGCTCCCACAATAAAGGCAGATGACCCGACGTGCCAGCTTAACGTAGGCGAACCGGTGAACCAACAGCCAGAACCGGAAGCCCAAACCCAAACTTTCGCTATCCAGTCGCTTCCACCCGCCGATGTGACCCAAACTATGCCCCTGCCTACCAACCTACCTCAAGCCAATATGTCAGACGATGGAAACAAAACTATTGCGCCCACGCCTCAGTTAGCAGTCGAAGCCGCTTCACCGCCCAGCCAGAGTATCGCGCCTTCAAGTCAAAGCGAAGCCGACGAAACCGACACAGCGCAAGCTGCCCCAACCAGTCGGCCCGCCGTTGCGCCCACCGCTGACCAGGACGGCATCAAGTGGCAAGATTTAGGCATAGGTGTGGTTAAAGTCGAACTGGCAAACGTGCGCCACCACCCTAGCTTCGAGCCAGATACGGTCACGCGGACGGTGGAAGAAGGGCTGCGTTTGCATTTGGACGCTTCTCAACAAGGCCCAGAACTGTATGGCAGCACCCTTTGGTTTCACATCGCCCACAGTGATGGGGACGGCTGGATACACAGCACGTTGGTAGAACGCGAGGCAGCCAAAAGTGTCCATTGACGGCAACCAACCCAGGAGTACCCGCGCAGTGTCCCACAAACATCTGATTTGTAATTGATTTAAGGGGAGGCAAAATTGGGGGAGATGGTCGGGGCGAGAGGATTTGAACCTCCGGCCTCTTCGTCCCGAACGAAGCGCGCTACCGGGCTGCGCTACGCCCCGACATCAATACACCTTATTGCTCAGGTGTCAAGGAAATTATAACACACCAAAACGGCTTTTGCAAATTCGCTGGCACCTCCGATTCTCTAATAAAAATCTATTTACTTTTCCCAAAAAAGCGTTATAATGAACTATAGCTATTTTGGAATGTTTTGCTCGTAACAACTTTCTTTCGACTATTACCCAATCATTAGCTTGTCTTTCTGCAAAAAACAGGTTGTAACGGTATTAAAAAGGGACAGTTTTAATTTTGCTTTGTTATGCTCCCTACTTTAAAGTCGTCTTAACCACAAATTTTTATGAATTTGTATCGTTTCGCCCAACCCCAATCGTAGCAGCGCGGAGCGGTGGAAGTGCTAAGGTTTGGGTTGCCCGTCTCGCTCGTTTCTTACGACGTGAACGTATTTGAGCTTCTGCGTTCGCTTGAACCCTTCACATTTAGAGGAGATTGATTGATGACACACAAGTTGTGGCACAGGTTTTTCTCGTACTTGCTAGTCGTGATGATTCTAGGCACGGCTTTCATTACCACCACCCCCACAGTCAGCCTGGCTGCACCGGGCGGGAGTGGTACTGCTACCCAAGCTGAGGCAGCCGCAGACCCGGCTACTCCCACCTCCAGCCGCCCCGTTTCTAAAGACGGTGAGTTGAACGGTGGCGAGGCGGCGGTGGATGCGCGTCTCAGCCACGTCTCCGGGCCAGTCAGCATTATTTTGGAATTGACTGATGACCCGGCGGTTTTTGCTTATGCCCAATCCAAAGATAACGCGGGTTTGGCTAAAGCTGCCGTAGTTCAGAATACCCGCAGTCAGCTGGCAAAAGTTGAACAAGCCCAACAGCAAGTGCTGAATGAGCTTACCAAACTAAATGTCAGTAACCGCATTCTTTACCGCGTTAAGAACGTTTACAACGGTATTGCGCTCAACGTAGATGCTTCGCTAGTTACTAAATTGAGCAAAATAGCCGGTGTCAAAGCAGTTCACTTCCTGCCTTCAATGGAATTGACCAACGCGGTCAGCGTGCCGTTGATTGGTTCGCCGGAAGCCTGGACAAGCTATGGCATCACGGGTACGGGTATCAAGGTTGGTATTATTGATACCGGTATAGACTACCTGCACACCAACTTTGCTGGCCCCGGTACTGGCTATAACATTTATACTGATACCACCCCGATAGCTGTCACAGCTGCTGCCGGAGTTTTCCCCGGCCCGCGTGTGGTAGGCGGTTATGACTTTGTAGGCGACGCTTACACGGGTAGTAACACCCCCCAACCCGACCCCAACCCGCTCGATTGTAACGGACACGGTTCACACGTGGCTGGTATCTCTGGTGGATCGGGTGTCAACGCTGATGGTACGACCTATAGTGGCCCCTACAACAACAGTATCCCTTTCAACTCGCTGCGGATTGGCCCCGGCAACGCACCGGGAGCGGAACTTTACGCCCTGCGGGTTTTCGGTTGTACTGGCAGCACCAACGTCGTGACGGAAGCAATTGACTACGCGCTTGACCCCAACGGGGACGGTGATTTTTCTGACCACCTGGACGTAATCAATATGTCGTTGGGTAGTTCCAACGGTTCAAACGAAGGTCCTGACGCAGTTGCTTCCAACAATGCCTCTGTGGGCGGTATAGTAGTGGTAGCTTCGGCTGGCAACGCCAATGATAACTATTACGTACTTGGTACACCTAGCTCGGCCACACGCGCTATCTCGGTAGCCGCTTCGGTGGATAGTACCGATGTAGTGGATAGTTTCAATATTAACGCCCCTGCCGTTATTAGTGGTACTTACCCGGCTAACCTTTCGGTTGCTTATAATTATGCCGCTAACCCAGCAACTACTGGCAATGTGGTTTATCCTTCCCCCTCAGCCTTACCAGCCGATACTGACCAAACGGGTTGTGCGCCTTTCTCCGCCGCTGCGTCTGCGGTAATTTCTGGCAATATTGTGTTGCTGGATTGGATACTTCCCGGAGAAACTACCTTCCGTTGTGGCTCGGTAGCACGGGGTAACAATGCTATCGCTGCCCACGCTAAAGGTGTGATCCTGGTGGACAACACTGGCCCAATTATTGGTTCGTCCATTACTGGTGTTGCTGCGATACCCGAAGTTATTACCAACAAACCAAGTGGCGATGCCATCAAGGGTCAACTGACTCCGGGTGTGGTTTCGAGTGTGGTAGCTACTTTGGGCAATTTTAGAGCAACGGGCAAGATAGTGATACCGGGTCGCACCGATACACTGACCGACTTTACTTCACGTGGCCCGGCCATTGGTAACGCCTTGAAGCCAGACATCACTGCTCCTGGTTACACCATCTTCTCCACCAATTCTGGCACGGGCAATCAAGGTTTGAACGAAAGCGGTACTTCTCAAGCCTCCCCGCAAGTTGCGGGCGTGATAGCTCTGCTCCGCGAGAAGAACCCGTCCTGGACTGTGGAAGAACTCAAAGCTTTGGTGATGAACACCGCTAACCACGATTTGTTTACGGGCATCACCCAAACCTCTACCACTAAATATGCTCCAGCACGCATCGGGGCTGGCCGGGTAGATACCTCTCTGGCTATCTCTAACACTGTGGTCGCCTACAACGCGGGCAATCCGGGTGCGGTTAGCGTCTCGTTTGGAGCAGTCGAAGTCAACAGCAACACGTTTACTCAGACTCGCACCATTCACGTAGTCAACAAGAGCAATACTGCCACCAGCTATACCGCCAGTTATATCAGTGCTACCGATGTACCAGGCATCACCTATTCGTTCCCGGACGGCACTAATGTCAATCTGGCTGCGAACGGCGTTGCCAATATTCGCGTACAGTTGAATGGCAATGTCTCGCAGATGGCTAATGTGCGAGATGTAACCGTCAGTCCTACCCAGCTTACCGCTGATGGTTTCAATCAGCCGCGCCAGTGGCTCAACGAAGCCAGTGGCAATGTGGTGCTTACACCCGCTAGTGGCACATCGCTGCGAGTTCCGGTTTGGGCCGCAGTCCGACCAGCTGGCAGTATGACCACCACCAGCCCGACATTGGCCTTTAACGGTTCCAACACAACCACCTTACAATTGGCTGGCACTCCTGTCCAGACTACCGATACGACGGGCATCGTGACAGCTTTGGAATTGCAAGGCGGCAATCCCGATTTCGGTCTAACCGGAAACGCGCGGGTTGGCAACGTCAAGTATGTCGGTGTGGCTTCGGATGCCAAAGGCACTGTCGCTGGTAGCAAGCCAGTTATCAGCAGCACCGTCTATTTTGGTATCGCCTCTTGGGGCAACTGGTCTATCCCAGCCCCTTACCAGGTTGAATATGACATCAACATCTTTACCAGTACCGCCCAATTAAATGGTGTCAGTCTGTTCAACAATTATATACCGCGTAACGACGCAAACGGGAACAGCAGCAACGTTTACGTGAGCAGCCTCGTCAACTTGACGGCAGGTACGCTCAAAAACGAAGCTTATCTGGACGGCTTTAGCAGCGCATCGGTCAATACGGCTCAATTCAACAACAATGTTCTAGTACTGCCAGTCAAGGCGGCTGACTTGAGGTTGAACGGAGCGACCCGTTTCTACTACTATGTCAACTCCTTCGATGACCAGACGGGTGCATTGCTTGACCAGCTTGGCCCTTTCACTTATGACTTTGCAAACCCAGGTTTGGATGCTACCGGCGGCGCACCAGGTATTCCGACTTACTACGACCTTCCGGGCAACACTATTCCAGTATCGCTGAACCGGACTGCCTACAACGCCAACGGTTCGCAAGGAGCGTTGTTGTTGCATAACTTCAACGTATCGCCCACCCAGGCGCAAAAAGTCCCAATCAGTGTGTTCCCGCCACAACTAACAGTCGCGCCTACGGCGGTCAGTTTCACGGGTCAAGCTGGCGGTAGCAACCCGGCCTCCCAAACCGTGACCTTGACGGCAACAGGTGGCACCATTACCTACACTAGCGGTATTAGCTATGGGGCTGGCGCAAGTGGCTGGCTGACTGCAACTCCAGCTAGTGGTTCGGTATCTACTACCCAGGCGGTCAATCTAACGGCCAACACGACAGGGCTGGCAACCGGAACGTACACCGCGACAGTCACTTTCACTGATGTCAACAATTCTAGCGATACAGCTACGACCACAGTGACTTTGAGTATTACGGCTACGCCACCCACACCTATATTAACAGTCGCACCTGCGGCTTTAACGTTTACTTCGACTGTCGGTGGAGCTAATCCGGCTTCGCAAACCGTGACCCTCACGGCCAGCAACGGCCCGATTACTTACACTACCAGTTATAGTGGTGCGCTTACCGTGACCGCCTCACCCGCTTCTGGTACAGTGGCTAGTGGTGGTAACTCGCCTGTTTCCATATCGGTTAATTCAACCGGACTGGCAGCTGGTACTTACACCGCTACCGTTACTTTCCAGGATACGGTCAACGCCGCCGACAAAGCGGTAGTCAACGTGACCCTCACTGTCACGGCAGGCCCACCACCGCCAACCGTCTATACCTACTATTTGCCCTTCCTGGCTAACGGTTACAATCCCGGTGCGCCTATCACGGGCACGTTCACCAGCTATCTGGCTGTCCAGAATGCTGGAAGTGGAACTGCCAACGCTACCATCTCCTACTTCGATAGTGCGGGTGTCACCCTTACTGCTTCGACAGTAGTCACGACGGTGGCCCGGTATGGCGAAATCCTGCCCGCCAATCCTTTCGCGTCGGGTGCGAAGGGGGCTGGTGTTATCACCTCCAACCAACCCCTCAACGTGATTGTGGCCGAAGGTACGCCTTATGGTGGTAGTGCTTACGCGGTCAACCAGGGTGCTAACTCTAATTTGATTGCGCCTCTCGCCATCAACAACAACAATAACTTCGTTACCCAAATCACCGTCTTCAACGGTGGCACGGTTACGACGACGGCTACCCTGACTTACTACGACCAGAGCGGCGCGTCTCCAGCCAACCAGGTCTTAACCGTTGGGCCACGTCAGAGTGCGACGGCTGACCAAACCAATGTGACCGGACTGACAACGGGCTTCTATGGTTGGGCGGCTATCTCAAGCACCGTGGGCAGCCAACTGGTAGCTCAGGTGTTGGAGCAACGCCCCGACATCAAGTTCGTGGCGATTGCCAACGCTCAACCTGCACCTCAAACTACCTTGTACGCGCCAGCGATATTTAACAACGCCTACGGTGGTTTCTTCACCGGAGCGAATATCGTCAACCCTGCCTCGACCCCAGTCACGGTGAGCATCAGCTACTACGACCTGGGTGGCACGCGGTTCGCCGCTACGCCCTTTGTGTTGGTAGGGCGCGGTGTGCAGCAAGTGTTCCAGGGTAGCGGAACAGGCAACGGTATCCCCGCAGGCGGTTTACCAGCCAACTTTGTGGGAGCAGCCGTAATTACTTCCACAGGTGGTGGCGTGAATATGGTAGTCAACGAAGTCAAGCCAGTGCTGAGTGGAAGCCAAAGCGGTGTGTATGCGGCAGCCAGTAGTGGAAGTAGCAATTTGGGTCTGCCCGTGATAGCCAAGAACGGTTTTGGCTACACGACAGGGACGACAGTCTTCAATGCCAGCCCCATTTCGGCTACCTTCACCTTGACCTACTACAAGCTGGATGGAACAGCCTTGACCACACCTGCGCCACACATTATCACGGTGGCAGCGCACGCCAGCGTGGGAGTGTATCAAGGTGACGATTTGCTCAGCGACTTCTACGGGACAGCAGTGTTGGTACAGACAAGCGGAGGCAGCACATTGATAGACACGACCAATGCTATCAACGGCAGCGCAGGCTTGTTCTACACCTACACCGAGCCAGCCCAATAGCGTTCAGTGTTCAGTTAGCAGCAGCCAGTTAAAACCAAGACTGGATACTGCTAACTGAAAGCTAACTACTAACAAAATTGAAAACCAAAACAGCCCTTAGATTTCGGTCTAAGGGCTTTCTTTTTGTGGGATATTCTTTTTGTAAGACATTGCTCCGTCAATGGATAATCTGGACTAAGCCGATTTTAATAAAAAGTTGGTGAGCATTATGCTAAGGTAAACAAGTGGCTATTTTTGAAATAAGTGTGAAAAGAAGAAATTTGATGAAAAGAATAGGTTCTTGTACGGCGTTGCTCGTCGTGCTATCAAGCTTTTTAGCAGCTTGTGGCGAAACCTCGACTGCCAGCCTTACTACTAATTCAACAGCGGCTATAACAACTGCCAAAATTTCGACCAGCCCAACTACGGTCAGCAATACCACTCTAGCTGCCACCAACATCAATGCCAGCCCGACCACGATGGCAGTAGTTACAACCTCAACCAGTAGCACTCAGTCTGCCGTTGCTAACGCCGGAACGGGTAAAGACTGGCTACAGTTCAACCTCAATCCCCAACATAACGGCAACAATAACCAGGAGACCAGGCTTAACCCAGCCAATGTAGGCGGTCTGCAACAAATTTTCCAGGTACAGCTGACCGGTACAGCGGATGGTGCGCCGATTTATTTGAGCGGGGTTAATACCGCCAGTGGCTCAAAGGATATCCTCTTTGTGACCACTCGCGCCGGGGATATTGTAGGATTGGACGCGCATAACGGCTTGCAAATCTGGGTGCAACATAACCCCGCCGGGTCTTGCAAGATTAATAACGGAGGTGCAACCTGCTATACTACCTCGTCCCCTGCCCTTGACCCCAATCGGCAATATGTTTATAGCTATGGGCTGGACGGCTTTGTGCATAAATATAAAGTAGAAGACGGCCAGGAAGTTAAAAACGGGGGTTGGCCCGAATTGACTTCAACCAAGCCCTTTCAGGAAAAAGGTTCGTCGGCTTTAACTACCGCCACCGCCAAAAACGGCAAAAGTTATCTCTATGTGGCCCACGCTGGTTATCCAGGCGACAGAGGCGATTACCAGGGCCACCTGACTACTATCAATCTGGCTGATGGTTCGCAGCACGTCTTTAACACCGTATGCAGCAACCAGACTGATGTACACTTTGTCCAAGAACCGGGCAACCCCGACTGCTCACAAAAACAGACAGCCATCTGGTCACGGCCCAGCGTGATTTATGATGCCGACACTGATAAAATATATATGACTACGGGCAACGGTGATTTCCGGCCCAAAGATTTTGCCTGGGGCGATACTGTTTTCGCCCTCCACCCCGATGGTACAGGTACAGCCAACGGCAACCCACTTGACACCTATACTCCTACCAACTTTCAGCAATTAGAAGACCGTGATGCTGACATCGGTAGCACTGCTCCGGCTATTCTGCCCACTCCGGCCAACAGCAAGGTCAAACAGTTGGGCGTGCAGGGTGGCAAAGATAGTAAATTGCGACTGCTAGACCTGGCTAATCTGAGCGGTAAAAGCGAAATTGGCAATATAGGCGGCGAAATCGGCAACGTGGTGGGGGTGCCGCAAGGCGGTGGGGTTTTGACTACTCCGGCGGTATGGCTCAACCCGGCTGACAACACTACCTGGGTATATGTCGCCAACAATAGCGGTATTTCCGGCTTGAAACTTGAAGTGGATAATAGTGGCATACCCAATCTGCAAGTAGGCTGGCTGGTAAGTGGGCAGGGCGGCACGTCTCCGGTCATCGCCAACGGGGTGCTTTATTACGCTGATAGTGGCAAAATTACCGCCCTTGACCCTACCAATGGCAAACAACTATGGCGTAGCACCCACATTGGTGAAATCCATTGGGAAAGCCCTATAATTATCAACGGCACACTTTATATCACCGACAACAGCGGCCAGTTGACCGCCTTCGGATTAAAATAGGTAATTGTTCAGATTTACCCTTAACCTGAAGGCGGCGCGTCCCCGCGTCCGCAATGCTAACAAACTTGCATACCCTACGGGCGTGGGGACGCGCCGCCTTCAGTGGGTTTTTTCATTTTGTTTACCTCTATTCTGAACAGTAAATAAAATAGCGTAATTTGATGGTACAAAAAAAGGGTAGGCGGTAAGCCTACCCTTTTCTTTTATTTGGAAACTACCTGTGTCCGAACTTGTGACCCATATTTGTCTGGGTACTATTCAAAATCTGGTCAATGCGGCTGGTCAACATAGTGTTGGCCTGATCAGCCTGGGCCTGGGTTAGCTTGCTGTCCTTGACCGCCTGATCCAGCTGGGTCTTGACGTTGGCTAATACCGCCGTCTTAACCTTTGCCACGTCCACATTATGCGCCTGGGCCACCTGTGCTACCGACTTACCGCCTTGCAGTTCAGTCTTTAACTGGTCGGTAGTGATACCGATAGTGCTGGCGGCGGTGTCAAAAACTTGGGTGAGGTTGTTGGCAAATTTTTCACCTGCACCACCGAAACCGCCACGCCCGCCGAAATCTTCCCCGAAGCCGAAGCCATCAAAACCTTTCTGAAAACCATTACTGGAGCGGGCTTTAATTTGGTCGGCCTGAGCCTGGGTCAGCTTGCCATCTTTAACCGCCTGATCCACCACACTGGCAATCGCGGTGGTATAAGCCGGGTCAAGCTTGCTTTCGTCCACTCCCAACGCCTGGGCAAAAGCTTTGCGGAAAGCTTCTCCGTACTGACTGTTATCGGTTTTGGTCTTCGCGCCGGGTGTGACTGTGCTGGTAACAGTGGTGCTGGGGGTCGTACTTTGGGCCTGGGCTACCACTGGGGCAGCACTAGCCGCCGAAGTTTGAGTCAGACCTGCAATCGCCAGACCCGCCACCAGCGCAATCGCTACCACGCCTATTACCAACGCCACCAAAGG
Organism: Chloroflexia bacterium; assembly: GCA_038207455.1. Classification (GTDB taxonomy): domain Bacteria; phylum Chloroflexota; class Chloroflexia; order Chloroheliales; family Chloroheliaceae; genus JBBQZT01. Next base: position 19,598 of record JBBQZT010000040.1, on the reverse strand, counting down.
CTTGGTAAATGTGCGCTTCGTATTGCCATTCATAAAGTTGTTCTCCTTGTCGAACCATCATCTATAATAAAAAGGTTGCTTGCCAACCTATAATATTTGGTCGCAGGCCATCAATAATATGACCCTGGTGGTCAAACCTTGTCCGTGCGAGACCTTCGCAACAGGTTTGACCGCTAACCTTCTTCTGATGATGACATGATAACAGCCGAATGTTGCGGAACTTTTACAAAAGGGTTAAATAAGTGTTGAATCTTGCAAAGAATTAGCAAGTTACCGTGAGGCAAAACCGCGAATGGTCTGGCAAATCTGGCTGGCCTGGCTTTCGGTCAGATGAGGGCCGATAGGTAAGCTCAGAACTTCGTTGTGAATGGCTTCACTGATTGGAAATGCTCCCTGGCCCAATTCAAGCTCACGGTAAGCTGCTTGTAAATGCGGCGGAATCGGATAATGAATCAAAGTGCCGATGCCTTGCTGCTGCAAATAATTTTGCAAATCGTCACGCCGCTTTGTTCTTACAACGAAAAGATGCCAGACAGGTTCGGCCCAGGCTGGCACATGGGGCAGGATTAATCCGGTATTTTGTAAGCCTTCCACGTAATACTCGGCAATTTGACGACGACGTTCATTCCAATCGTCTAAATAGCGCAACTTAACCCGCAAAACCGCCGCCTGAATTTCGTCCATCCGACTGTTATAGCCCTGCACCAGATTTACATATTTGACTTTAGAGCCGTAGTTACGCAGTATTCGCACCTGCTCGGCCAGTTTATCATCGTTGGTAGTAACCGCGCCCGCGTCGCCAAAAGCCCCCAAGTTTTTGCCAGGATAAAAACTCCAGCCAGCCGCGTGGCCCAAACTGCCCGCTTTACGGCCCTTGTAGGTCGCGCCATGCGCCTGAGCCGCATCTTCCAGCACCGCCAGATTATATTTTTGGGCGATTGCCATAATCGGCTCCATATCGGCGGGCTGCCCGTAGAGATGCACCGGGATGATGGCTTTGGTACGGGAAGTGATGGCCGCCTCAATTCGGGTCGGGTCTATATTGTAGGTAACAGAGTCTGGCTCGACAGGCACAGGCGTAGCCCCAACCTGACTGCTTGCCAACCAGGTCGCAATATAAGTGTTGCTAGGAACGATTACTTCATCTCCTGCGCCCACACCCATCGCCCGCAAACTTAAATGTAACGCTTCCAAACCGTTGCCCACGCCGACACAATGCTTGACTCCGATATATTCGGCATATTCGCGCTCGAAAGCCGTCAGTTCCGCGCCCATCAAATACCAACCACTAGCTAGAGTGCGGGCTACTGCTTCATCCAATTCTGGCTTGAGTTCCAAATAAGTGGCTTGCAAATCTAAGAAAGGTATCGTCACATTTCACTCCATATAATAGGCTTTTTACTTTACTCACAACAACTCTTGATAAAGCAATTATAACATAATCGGGTGTATGTAAACCCTGATAGCTAAACTCACTAATGGGGTTTTTTGATGCAAGATGTGCTACAATTGGGGCAAATCTGTTTCCCGATATTCAAGTTTGCTTGTTTGGTGCGTTTGACAAGTGAAAGCTATGCTAAAAAAAGTGCGAACCTTAGCTCTTTACCGCAGCCTCGGCGGAAGAATCCTGGCCGGTTTCGTGTTAATGGCATTGATTAGTTTGATAGTAGCTCTGGCCGGTATCTTTTATACTGCCAGGTCTGCCTACGATTTGAGCGAAACAGTAGATAAAAACCAGGAGGTAACTTTTGCCATCCTCAAGCTTAACGTGGCAGTCGAACGGCAAAGTTCGAGCGTTCTCAACTATCTACTGGTTTATACTGACCAACCCGAACTTGTCAGCCGTTATTTACAAGATTTGCAAGACGCTCAAAGCGATTTTCAGGTGGCGGACAGCCAAATCCGTACCACTTTTGCCCAACTGAACCTGCCTACCGATACTTTGAACAAGGTGGAGCGGCTATACCAAAATTTCAGCGATACTATCAAGCAGGTTTTGGCTTCGGCCCGCTTCCTTTTAAACGACCAAAATCAAACCAAATTGTCCACTGACCCGGTAAATTTGTGGGAAGGGCCGGGCCAAAGCACCAAAGATGCGCTATTAGGAGCGATTAACGAAAGCGTAAGTTTTTACCGCGCCCAAACCAACAACCGCATCGAGGCCGCCAAACAACAGGGCTTATTTATCACCATTCTTTCACTGGCTCTGGTGCTGGTGGCTGGTATTGGCGGCACTATTGGGGCGATTGTTATCACTCGCAGCATTACCCGCCCGCTGCGTCGGCTGGCTATTGTTGCCGAAGCTATTCGGGGTGGCAATCTGGATATAGAAGTGGCGACACCCAAAGGGCGGGACGAAGTTGCCAGCCTGGGTGGAGCGATGGCCGCGATGACCAGAAATTTGCGGCAGTCACGGCAGGAGTTGGAACAGTCGCTGACCCAAACCAACCGCCGCAACCGCGAACTGATGGCAGTCAATCGGGTAACGGCGGTAATCAGCCGCTCGTTGGATTTGCACACGGTTTTACAAGCGGCTCTGCACGAACTGATGGACGTGGCGGCAGTCGAATATGGCAGCCTTTTTTTGGCTGATAGCGCGGGTGAGTTGGCACAGGTGGCCGTCCAAAGCCAGGACGGACGGGCCAAACCACCGACAGCCTTTGTGGGGTTGGGCGGGTTGCGGGTGATTAGTGAAATCGCCCAGCAGGGTCAGGTACGGGTAGTCGAGGCCCAAACGCAGACCGAACCGGATACTATGCAGTTTTATATTGGCGTGCCACTCAAAAGTAAGAGTAGGGTGTTGGGCGTGGCGAATTTGGTAAGCCAACAACCCGGTCAGGTCACAGAAGCTGACCGCGAACTTTATACCGTCATCGGCAATCAGATCGGAATTGCGATCGAAAACGCCCAGCTTTACGCTCAGGCTCAACAGCTGGCTTCGTTGGAAGAACGTAACAGATTGGCCCGCGATTTGCATGACTCGGTGACGCAGACAGTTTTCAGCGTCACATTGGCGGCAGAAGCGGCACGGGCAATGTATATCAAACGCCCGGACAAAGTCGAAGCCCAATTGGAACGGGTGCAGAGTCTGGCGCGGGGCGCGTTGACCGAGATGCGCTCACTCATTTTCCAATTGCGTCCTGCTGCCCTAGAAGAACAGGGTCTGGCGGTGGCTATTCAAAAACATTTGGATGCTTTGCAAAGCCGCGAACAAATCCACTTAGAATTTGAGCAGATGGGGGCAGGCCGTTTGAGCCACGAACACGAACAAACCCTGTATCGTATCGCGCAAGAAGCTACCAACAATATTGTTAAGCACGCCCACGCTACCACTGCCTACGTCAAGCTAACCGTTGGGGAAGCCGAAGCCACCCTGACCGTTGAGGATAACGGCACAGGTTTTGACCTGGCGGAGGCGACCTTACGTAATCAGGAACGTAAGTCGCTTGGGATGACCAGTATGCGCGAACGGGCGGAACTGGCAGGCGGCCAGTTTATAGTTGAAAGCGCACCGGAGCGTGGTACAATAGTGACAGTAGTTATTCCGCTAAAATTACTGCCGCGCCCGGCTGGTTTAGGCGTAGGCTAGTTGCTAATGTTCAGATTTACCCTTAGCTTGTAGGCGGCACGTCCCTGCGCCCGCGTGGTATATGCTGTCAACATAGCGGGCGCGAGGACGCGCCGCCTACAACTTATTTGAAAGCGGTTAGGCTTAGGAGTTAGAATTTATGGCTGTCGAAACACCAGAACCAGTGCGGGTTTTAATTGTAGATGACCACGCCGTAGTGCGGCAAGGCTTGATTACTTTTCTGGAACTGCAAGACGAAATCGAAGTGGTGGGCGAGGCCACTAACGGCAAAGAGGCTTGCGTGCTGGTGATGCAACTACAACCGGACGTGGTTTTGATGGATTTGGTAATGCCCGTGATGGACGGATTGACCGCTATCAAGGAAATCAAACGGTTGCGCCCCGAAACCGAAGTGATTGCCCTGACCAGTTTTGCCGATGACGAAAAGGTTTTTACGGCCATCAGGAGCGGGGCCACCGGATACTTGCTCAAAGACGTATCCCCCAACGATTTAGTTAAAGCAGTGTTGGCTGCCGAGCGCGGCGAAGTCCAACTCCACCCCGAAGTCGCCAAAAAGCTAATGAATGAGGTCAGTGGGCCACACAAAGACGCATTTGCCCCCGCCGACGAACTAACCGAACGCGAGAAAGAAGTGTTGGCTCTTTTGGGACGTGGTATGAGCAACAAAGAAATCGCCCGCGAACTTTCGGTCAGCGAAAAAACCGTCAAGGCCCACGTCAGCAGCATTTTGAACAAGCTAAACTTGCCGGGCCGCACCCACGCTGCCCTTTATGCCGTGCGCCAGGGCTACGCCCGCAACGTCTAATATGAAGTATAAATCATATTTATCGAAGTTAATATGGAAAAGTCGCAGTCTTACCTATCCTTATCTAAACCGACTTTATGGTGCGGGACAGGGGGCGAAAATCGGCTGGGGGGTAGATGTTGTCGGGCCGCATCGCCTACGCCTGGGCCGCAACTTCCAGATGCAAGGGCCAGGCCGTCTCCACGCCACCGCCAATCAGCTTGACCCACACGCGGGCTATTCGTTGGAATTTGGCAACAATGCCAATATCTACCCTTACTGCTCGTTTGTGACGGCGGGTGGCTATATCAAAGTCGGGGACGATTTTATTATCCAGTCGTTTGTTTTGTTGGACGGTATTGGGGGCATTGAAATCGGCAATCAGGTTATGCTCGGCACTCACGTCCAGGTTTATAGCTCTAACCACCAAATCAAGCGCAACCAACCAATTCGTAGCCAGCCGCTTGATTTACACCGCACCATTATCGGCGACGATGTGTGGGTAGGGGGCAACGCGGTTATTTTAAGCGGCGTGCATATCGGCGAGGGGGCCGTTGTGGGGGCAGGGGCGATTGTCACCAAAGACGTGCCACCCTATGCTGTCGTGGTGGGAAGCCCGGCCCGCGTCATCCGTTATCGTGATTGAAAGCTAACGGATGGCTTGGGGCAGCCAACCAGGGTCGGGCGTACCAGCCATTGCAGCCCGCGCTTCGGGGGAGGGAGGCCCAGCAATCCCCCACAAATCCATTTTCTCCGGTATCTTGCGGCTCCAAACCTGCGGCACGTGCGCGGCTTCATCCTTAATCTGCTGCACCTCGGCAGTATATTCGCATACAAACCCGGCCACATCCTGGAAATAGCAAAAGATATTATGGCCCGGCCCGTGTCGCCCTGGCCCCCAAATAATAGTTGCCCCACCTGGTTTACGGGCGTTGGCAATACCACGCATCACCTCATCTACGCCCGGCACTTCCCAGGCAATATGGTTGAGCGAAGCGTGGGCGGCGCGGTTAAACGAAAGCGAATGGTGGTCAGGGTTGCAGCGCAAAAACACCATCTGGTCTTCGCTCCAATCCGAAATACGAAAGCCCAATACCCCGGTATAAAATTGGGTGGCGCGGTCAATATCAGGCGTATTCAAAACCACGTGGCTGATTTTAGTCGGCTTGACAGGCGTGGCCCATTCCAAAGGGGGCGCGTCCGCTTCGTCGCAGGCAAACTCAAGGCAACGCCCATCCGGATCAGCCAATTGAAAACCGTAGCCGCCATCTGGCCCACCCAAAGCGTGGGGTGGCGAAACTATATACACTCCCTGGCCTGCCAACTCAGTGGCGGCGACATCAACAGCGGCCCGGTCTGACAAACCAAAAGTCAGCCGTTGAATAGCGCGTTGCTCGCCCTGGTGCAAACCAAGCTGGTAATAGTTGGAGGCGGTGCCGCGCAAATAATACGCCCCTCCAATTTCAGCCACCAACCCTAAACCCCACGACTGGCTGTAAAATTCAGCCAGAGCTTGCGGGTCGGGCGTTAGCAAATCAATATGGCGCAACTGGGTTATCTTTAGCATAAAATTTCCCTATAACTTTTACTACCACAATCTTTCTGTCCTGGCATTGAATTGTACCACTAACTAACTGATTATTGCTATTTTGTGCGGAGAATTTGAACAGTGATTGGGGCTTCTTTGGCTTTTCTCTGGGTTTTCGGTGTCTTCGTGGTGCAATTAAATAACGCATCGTCAGGTCGCATATATGGTAAAATATAGGTCTATTTGGCGTAATTAAAGGATTTTTGTAATTATGCGTGGACAACTAGAAGAAGCCCGCAAACGACGGGAGGCCGAAGCCCGCGAATTGAGCCGCCGTTTGCAAAACAGTGAGGACGGCAGTGGCGGAGACGTATCTCGCCAACGGATTGTAGTGGTGGGGCCGTGCGCTTCGGGCAAATCAGCCCTGGTTGATACCTTACGCGAACAAGGCTATAACGCTCATTCCGCCGCTCAGGAACATAGCTACGTGCCGACCATGTGGCTGATGACCAATCCTAGCCATCTAATTTATCTGGATGCAAATTTACAAAGCATCAAACAACGGCGGCGGGTTAGTTGGGACGAAGCTTATTTGCAAGAAGAAAATTGCCGACTGGCACACGCCCGCGCCCACGCAGATATAGTGCTGGACACTAATGATTTGAACAAAGCGGCAGTGGCGGCCCAGGTTTTGGAGTTTTTAGCCCGGCAATATAATTCGGCTAACCAGAAATAATCAGGAAAATTTTGTGACAATCAAGGTGTTGACCCCCGAAACGGCTCTTAAAATCGCGGCGGGCGAGGTAATCGAGCGGCCAGCTTCGGTGGTCAAAGAATTAATCGAAAATAGCATAGACGCGGGCGCACGCAATATTCGGGTGGAAATTAAAAATGGCGGCCTGAACTATTTGCGTGTCAGCGACGACGGCGGCGGTATTCCTTTCGCCGAAGTACCTATAGCCTTCGAGCGGCACGCCACCAGCAAAATCAACGAGGCCGAAGATTTATACCGACTGCATACTTTGGGCTTCCGGGGCGAAGCTTTACCCAGCGTTGCCGCCGTCAGTCAGATGACCCTTTTGAGCCGTCCGCGTCTGGCCGAACCACCTGAAGGCGGCAGCGAAATTGCCTTTGAGGGCGGCAAACAAATTTATCACCGGGGAGCGGGCGCACCCTTCGGCACGATTATTACGGTTCGCAATCTGTTTTTCAATCTACCTGCCCGTCAGAAATGGTCACGCAGCGGCACAAGCGAGGCCGGGCATATTTTGAACATTTTGAACAATTACGCGCTGGCCTACCCCGAAATCAAGTTCGCCGTCGTCAGTGAAAACCGTTTGTTGCTGCAAACCAGTGGCAATGGCGACCTAAAAGATGCGATTGCCAAAGTTTATGGGGCAGACGCGGCCCAGGCGATGTTGCCAGTCAGCTTTCCAACCGAAAATCTCGAAGCCGAAATCAAAGTTGACGCGGACGGCGTGGTTTTAGAAGACGAACACGCGGCCAGTTCCCAAAGCCGGGCCAGCAGCCCTATCCAGGTGACAGGCTACACAAGCGACCCGTCTTTCAGTAAGCCTAACCGCAACTATATCACCTTTTTTGTTAATAAGCGGTTGGTGCAGAGCCGCTTGCTGACCTATGCGGTACAGGAAGCTTACCACAGCTTGATTATGGCGGGTCGTTTCCCCGTCGCGGTGTTGTTAATCGAGGTTGACCCGGCCCAGGTGGATGCTAATGTGCATCCCGCCAAAACCGAGGTGCGCTTTCTGTACGAACGGGCGGTTTTTGCGGCGGTACAGAAGGCGGTGAGGGCGGCTCTGGTTGCTCACGCTAGTATGCCGATTTGGAGTGAGGGCGGCGAGGCTCTGCAAAGTTTCGCCAACGGCAACGGGAGCAAAGCACAAACAGCGTTGGCGCACTCTATCTATATGCCGCAGGTGGATGATAAGGCTAACCCAACCGAGAACGGGCTAGATTATGCCGCCCCTACTCAAACGTCTTCCAACCAGACCACTTTTGACTTAGGGGCTGCCTCTACCTCGAATGGCGAAATAGATTTAATAGAAGATGCGCCTTTCTCGCGGGCAGCGTTACGGGCAGTGGCTTCCAGCCAGGCCAATGAGCAATCCGCCGACCCCATAAGTTTTCAGCCGGATAATAGACCGCTACAATTTGCCGTCAGCCCTACGAATGCGACCCCAAAGCTGCCGCTCTTGCGAGTGTTGGGCCAGATGGCAAATAGCTATATCGTGGCGGAAGGGCCGGACGGAATGTACCTGATTGACCAACACGCCGCTCACGAACGAGTGATGTACGAGCATTTTCAGACCCAGTTAGCGGGCCGCACATTGGATAGCCAGCTACTGCTTGAACCAGCCAGGTTAGAGCTAACCCCAAGCCAACGCCTGGCTCTCCAAGACCCTGAGCGTTTGGCCGAACTTAATACTTTTGGCTTCCAACTTGAACCGTATGAGGAAACCGATACCTGGCTGTTACGGGCCACTCCTGCGGCTTTGTTTGGACGTGCGGTTGCCAGCAGTCTGCGCGAGATGTTGGAAGAAGCGGACGGCACGCGCCAGAACGAATGTGGAGATTATAGTAGTATCGGCGGAGACAGATTAGACGAGCCAGACCAGAATGTACCGCGTAGCTGGCGTGACCGCATGGCGGCGAGTCTGGCCTGTCACAGCGCGGTACGGGCCGGGCAGATTTTATCCCAGCCAGAAATGCGCGAACTGATTGTGCGGCTGGAACAAACCTCGTCGCCCCATAGTTGCGCTCACGGACGGCCTTCGATTGTGCATCTCAGCCAGGGCCAGCTTGAGAAACGTTTCGGACGCAAATAATGAGGAATAATAAATGACTGAATTAGCTGAACGTACCAACGCACAACTTATCGCAGCCCTCAACAACCCTGATTGGAGGATACGACGTGAAGCTGTTAGAAGTTTGACCGAACTCGGAGCTAAAGATGCTCTTGAACCTTTGATTAAAGTTCTCAAGGACGAAACCGAAATTGACCACGTGCGTAGATTCGCCGCCGAGGGGCTGGCTTCTTTTGGAGATGAAAAAGCAATTGAGCCACTTCTTGAGGCTTCAGCCCATAAAAGCCATCGAATACGGCAAGGTGCAATTTGGGGATTGAGCCAGTTTGATACTAAAAGATTACTCAATTTCTTTATTGGGCTAGTAAAAGACCAGGATTCAGAAGTGCAAGCTTTGGCAATTCAGGCGTTAATCCGAATTGGAGACAAACAAGCGGTCAAACCTTTACTCGACTTATTACAAGATTGTGATGAGTTTTATATAGTCCGAGCGGAGGCCACCCTTGCTTTGGGGCAATTGGGTGGACAGGAGGCTGTCCCTGCACTCATTGCCCGGCTTGAGGACGAAGAACCTGCTGTACGCGAGGGCGCGGCGGTGGCTCTAGGCCAGCTAAAAGCTACCGAAGCTTTGCCCGCTTTGACCAAATTACAGCAAAGTGACAATAACCAAACTGACAAGGGTGAGAACATCAAAGATGCGGTTAATCAAGCTATCGAACAAATCCGAAAATTTCAGGACGATAGCGATAAATAGGATAGATAAGGGATTAGATGAAATTACTTGAAGATATGCGCCAGGCCACCCGCTCTGGCACGGTCTATTGTACCAATTGTGGCACGGCTAACCCCGTCGGAAAGCGTGAATGCAGTAATTGTGACTTCCCGCTAGAGATGCCCACCACGTTCCTTGGCAACTTGCTAGGAACGTTGGCTTGGCCGCAGCGGGGCTTACGCACAATCGTGGCAACCGCTCCCATCATCCAGGCGTTCCTGGTCGTGCTGGCAATGGCGGCTCTGGTTTTGTTTGTCCAGGTTTTGGGCGTGTTACTGCAACTACAAAACTATTTTAACAACCTGGGCCAGCTGCGGGCTGATATAGCACCAGAGTTATATCTGAGAAGTTTTTTGCGAACGCCTTTGCGAAACCTCGGCATCCCAAACGTCCCTACCACTACCGCAGCCGAACTATTCGGCAGCAATCCTTCCCCCGATATTAGCTTGATTATTTTTACTTTCATCCAGGCTATTGTAACCTGGTTTTTGTTCGCCGGAATAATTTATTTGCTGACGCGCACCCTCTATCGCAAAGAAGCGGTTCGCAACTTTGTGGGCTTGCTGGCCCTGGTCGGGTTTGGGCGCATCAGTTGGTTGGGGTTGCTAATTGCCTTGCCTGCTTTTTCAGTTTCTGGCTCGGCGGACATCGCCCAAATCCTGATATTGCTGGTGGCGGTCTGGCAGTTGGGCTTATTGATCGTAGGCGTGAAATTTGGTCTCAAAATGACCTGGAATCACGCTCTGGTCGCGGTCATGCTGCCTGCTGTAGTCATCATTTTCTTGTTGGGCGGTGTGTATTCGCTAATTCAAATCGCCTGACGGGAAACCAAAATAGGGTCTTGTCTCGCCGTTTTAGTCTGCTAAAATACAATTAAGTTAGTGTAAGTAACGATCTAGGAGAAAAATGTGGAGCTAAATGGCAAAGTCGCCATAGTTACGGGGGCTGCATCGGGAATTGGCCGGGCCGTCGCGCAACAACTGGTTCGCCAGGGGGCTATTGTTATCGCCGCCGACTTGAACCCGGTCAACGTGGATACCAATCCTGCTACGTTGAAAGCTGCCCAAGTTGATGTGACCAACGCCGAGGCCGTGCAGAAGCTGGTGGACGAGGTAGTAGCCACCCACGGACATCTTGATTATATGTTCAACAACGCGGGCATTGGTATGACCGGGGAATTGCGGGATATGACGTTGGAACAGTGGAATAAGATTTTAGACGTTAATCTGCGAGGCGTAATACACGGAGTAGTGGCAGCCTATCCGCTCATGGTCAGACAAGGTTACGGCCACATCGTCAATACCGCGTCGGGGCTGGGTTTGATTGCCCAACCGACTTTAGGCGCGTACTCTACTACCAAACACGCTGTAGTCGCTCTCACCGATGTGCTGCGGCAGGAAGCGGCGGGATTAGGAGTTAAAGCCAGCGTGGTTTGTCCGGGCTGGATACAAACGGGCATTTTCGATGCTTCGATTTATGTTAAAGTCAACCAGCCAGACTCGATGGCAAATATGCCTTTCAAACTAATGGACGTGGACAAATGCGCCGAGGCTATCTTGCGCGGGGTGGCCCGTAATCAGGCCGTTATTACCGCCCCCACTTATGTTAGAATATTGTGGTGGTTGCACCGGCTCAGTCCGGCCTTGACTAACCTGGTGAACCGCAAAGCCTTGAGCGACTTCCGCAAGATACGGAGGGAGCATTGAGCATCGAGCCACGAGCAGCGGGCCACAAGTGGTATTTGGTTGGATATTGCTCCGCCAATAGACGGTTCAGAGCGGCAATCCATTGACAGAGCAATGTCCCACAAGGGCTGCGGGCAGTCCATTGACAGAGCAATGTCCCACAAAGGGCCACGAGCAGCGGGCTTAGAACAGCCGAAGTCAGAAACCAGCAGCCGCAAGGTTCTAAGCTCAAAGCCCGCTGCTCGTGGCCCGCAGCCCCTAGCTTTCCAGGAGTTAGTATGATGTCAGTAAATGTTCAAGACCAGTTAAATTTAGAGCAGACCGCCCCAGAACTAGCGGCGACGCGGGCCGAAGTGGTGAGGCTCAACGAGCAAGCCTGGGATTTACGGAAGTCTAACCCGGAACAAATGCTGGCTCTGGCCCAACAAACCAACGCGCTGGCTCATACGATTGAATATAGGGAAGGTCTGGCTTACAGTTTGTTTGTTTCCGCTAACGCTTATTGGCGGCTGGCTAATTATCCACGCGCTTTAGAAGATGCCCAAACCTGCTTAGATTTATACCGCGAACTAGATAATAAATCCAATCAGGCCCGCACCCTCAACACGACAGCCACGATTTATATTGAATTGTGCGATTATCAAACCGCTCTGGATTACCTGCTCAAAGCCGTAACGATTTACGAAGACCTGAACCTGGTCATGCCCCTGGCTACTGTGCTTGGCAATATCGCGGCTATCTACACGCGGCTGGAGCAATTTTTGATTGCCCTGGAGTATTTCCAGCGAGCGATTACAGCCCTGGAAAGACACGAAGCCCAGGATACTAATTCTTATCCGTTGCTGCTCAACAATGCGGGTTTTAATTATCTAAAGTTGGGCCAGTATTCCGAAGCCCTGGATTATCAACATCGCGCTCTGGCGGCGTTAGGCGAGACCGAAAATCAGTATGTTTTGGGTTACATTTATAGCAATTTAGGGGAAACTCATCGCCATCTCAAACAGTTTGAGGTCTCATTGGATTTCTTGCTCAAAGCGGCGGCGATTTGGGAGCAGATTTACAAAGCTAGTCTGTGCGAGACTTTACTGGAGCTTGGCAATCTCTATAGCGATACCGAGCAGTATGCCCAGGCAGAGGAGCGTTTTGCTCAGGCTCTAGCGAGTGCAACAGAAACGGGGCGGCGCGATGTGGTTTATCAAATCCATCTGGCTTACTCCAAACTTTACCGCAAGATGAGCGACCCGACCCGCGCCTTTGAACACTATGAGCAGTATGCCGCGATAAGAGCCGAAGTCAGCAATAGCGAGAACCAGAAGGCAATGGTGGCGGCTCAGGCGCGTTTCCAGGTGGAAAAAACCGAACGCGAACGAGAGATTTTCCGGCTACGTAACGTGGAACTGGCGGGAGCTTTGCAAAAGGTCGAGACGGCCAACCGGGAGATTGCTACGCTTAACACGCGCCTGGAAGCCGAAAACCTGCGGATGGAATCGGAACTGCAAATCACGCGGCGTTTGCAACAAATGGTGTTGCCCAATAAGCAGGAACTAGACGAAGTTTGTAAAGACGGCCTGGACGTGGCGGCTTTTATGCAACCAGCTACCGAGGTGGGCGGCGACTACTATGATGTGTTGCGCTACCCGAACGGAGTAAAGTTAGGTATTGGCGATGTGACCGGACACGGCCTGGAAAGCGGCGTGTTGATGCTGATGGTACAAACAGCTATTCGTACCCTTGTAACCAGCCAGGAGCAGGACACCTTGCGCTTTATGAATTTATTAAACCGCACAATTTATGATAATGTCCAAAGGATGGGTTCGGCCAAGAATTTGACGCTGGCTTTGTTGGACTATAAGCGTCGAGAGGGCGGGGGCGGCCATCTATCGCTGTGTGGGCAGCACGAACAAATGATTATTGTGCGCCAGGATGGGCGACTGGAACAAATTGACACGATAGATTTAGGTTTTCCGGTGGGGTTGGAAGAAGATATTAGCGAGTTCGTGGGCGTGTTTGAGACCGATCTAGCTGCGGGGGACGTAGTAGTGTTGTACACCGACGGCATTACCGAAGCGACCAACACCGCCAACCAGGACTACGGCTCGGAGCAGCTTTGCCAGATAGTGCAGGCTCATCACACCGAAAACGCTCATAAAATCAAACACGCCGTGATTAGCGATTTACTAGATTTTATTGGCACGCAAGAGATTTTCGACGACATCACGTTGGTGGTTCTCAAACAAGTAGATTGAGTATGGGCAATCCTGGTGGCGATGGATTATAAACCTCAACGAAATAATTTGGTATCCCCAAGCGGAATGCACCGACGGTTGAAACCATCGGCAACCAGATTCCAAACCCACTAAAGTGGGTTCTAACAACCTGATTTATCAGGTTTAGAATCTATTGGCCGATGGTTTCAACCATCGGTGCCTCCATCCCGGATTGATTAGTTAAAGTTCTTCAACCATCGGTGATCTAAGTTCGCAGCCCATCGCTGGTGGTTCAAGGCTCGTGGCTTGTTGTACGTTTTAAGGGACAAATAAGATGAAAAAAATGATTGGTAGAAGTAGCAGTTTGCGTCTGGCTAAAGTTTTAACGTTGACGGTAATGCTTTTGATGTTGGGCGAGGGCTGGTGGCCCACTTTGACGGCCCGCGCCGTGTCCGGTGCCAACGCCCCGCTTTTTGGCAACCCGACCTCGTATGGGGTAGGCACTTTTCCGACAGCGGTGGCTACAGGGGACTTTTTGGGCAAAGGCAGAGCTGACCTGGTAACGGCTAATAGCTCTGCTAAAACGGTTAGCGTTTTGCTGAATAATGGTCAGGGCGGCTTCGGCGCTACCAATACCTTTGCGCTTGGAGCGGGTACGAATGCTGTAGCCATCGCGGTGGACGACTTTAACGGGGACGGCAAACCGGATATTGCCGTGCTGGATAATAGTGGTGACAGTCACGTGGACATTCTGCTCAACAGCAGCAGCAGTGTCATCAGTTTTATCAGCCCGGTTTCTTACAGTTCGGGTGCAAGTACCACTGCTTTGGTGGTAGCCGATATTGATGGCGATGGCAAGCCGGATATTGCGGCTTTGGGTAACGGTCAAGTGACGATTTTATTGGGCCAGGGCGACGGCACTTTTCAAGTCACAACTCCTTTCGCCGTTTCCTCTGGTGCGAAAGCTATCGCGGCAGGGGATATAGATGGTGACGGCAAAATTGATTTGGTGGTGACGGGCAATAACTCCTCGTTCCAAACTTTAAATAACTACAGTAGTGTAGGTAATCCTGCTTTCGGGATAGGCAGTATAGGAACAGGCTCAAGCGATAATTTAGCATTGGGCGATTTTAACGGCGATGGTAAGCTGGACGTGGTGACGGTAAGTAGCGGGTCACAAAGCCTGAATGTATGGCTGAACACCAGCAGCAGATCCCATAGTATCGGTTTTAATCAGGCGGCGGGCAGCCCGATTACTAGCAGCGTGACCACGCCACTTGCGCTTGCCATTGCGGATTTCAATCGGGATGGAAAGTCAGACATTGCGGTAGCTCAGTCTGGCGGCACGCAGGTCAGTATTTTGCTCAACGATGGCACGGGCCGCTTCACCGAAGATAGCCATAGCCCCTATAATGTGAGCGGGGGTATTAGCGGCCTGGTGACAGAGGATTTTAACGGCGATGGTGCGCCCGATCTGGCTGTTAGCGACACCTCTGGCCCGGCGGTAGAGGTAGCTTTTAACAACGACAGCCGCAGTTTTCTCAACTTCAGCCCCGCCCCGACTTTTACCGTTTCTGGCAACGCCTCGCACGAAGCGGTAGGCGACTTTAACGGCGACGGCAAGCTGGACGCGGCGGTTATCGGGGACACGGCGGGTCAATATCTGACGGTGCTGTTGGGCAAGGGCGATGGGACATTCCAAAATCCGCTTTATCCCAATACGGGCGGCGGTGGTGCGCTTTATGATGTGGCGGTAGGCGATTTTAATGGCGACGGACATTTGGACATTACGCTGGCGCAGTTTAATGCGGGGGTCGTTTTAATCCTGGTGGGAAATGGCGACGGGACTTTTCAAACTCCGGTGGCTATTCCGACGGGTAGCAAGCCCTATGCTCTGGCCGTAGGTGACTTGAACAAGGATGGCAAAGCCGATATTGTGACGGCTAATTATGATAGCAACAATGTGACTGTGTTGCTCAACACGACGATTACCCAGGCAACCCCTAGCTTTAACTTTACTAATATTAATATCGGTAACTATGACGATGGGGTAGCTATCGGTGATTTTAACCACGATGGTGCGCCCGATTTGGCGATTTCCAACGGTGGAGCAAGCAATACAGTCAGCATTTTGCTAAACGATGGTAGTGCTAATTTCGTGGCACAGCCAAGCCTGACGATACCTGCTGCTATGGTATATGGCGTAAGCGCAGCCGATTTTAACGGTGATGGCTATGCAGACATTGTGGCGGTGGACTACACGGGCAATCAGGTCGGGGTATTTTTGAGCAACGGCAGCAACGGCACTTTCCAATCGCGCCAACTCTATCCGGTAGGCACTAATCCCACGACGGTGATTACGGCGGATTTTAATGGTGACGGCATCCCCGATATTGCGACCAGCAACTATGGTAGCCAAAGCATCAGTATCTTGTTGGGTGATGGCGACGGGATTTTCCGGCCAGCCCAAAATATTAACACTGGCCCTATCTTTGGCTATAGTAGTCCGTTTGCGGTGGCGGCGGGCGATTTTGACGGCGATGGGGTGCCGGACATCGCGGCTCTGACGGCCACCAGCATAGGAGCGGTATTTTTGAATGATACTGCGGTGGACTTCGAGGGTTTCGCGCCACTTGCTCCTCTGGCGACGGGAGCAAAACCTGTGGGAGTAGCAGTGGGCGATATAGATGGCGACGGCAAACCCGACATCGTGACGGTAAACGATGGCGATGACAGCGTGACGATTGCGTTGGGCAACGGCCAGGGCGGTTTCGGTCAGCCGATGCGGGTCAAGTTAGCTGGAAAGATTGGGCCAAAACTGAGCGCGGGCCTCAATCCAAGTGGCGTAGGTTTAGGTGATATAAGTGGCAGCGGCAAACAGGATATTGTGGTTAGCGACAAAGGTGACGGGGTTAATCCTGGTGCGGTCTTGATTTTACTTAACACCTCAAAGCCTGGGGCGGTTAGTTTCGATGCACCCAAAACTTTCCAGGTGGGAGTTGGGCCGAACGGGGTGGGGTTGGGCGATATTGACCGCACCGGCAGGTCGGGGATTGTCACTCCCAATGGCGGCGATGATAGCGTGAGCGTACTGCACAATGTTAGCACCCCAGGAACGATTAGTTTTATGGCGGCAGCCAATATTACTCTGCCAAAGGGTAGCAACCCGACTGGAGTGGGCTTGGGAGATATTAGTGGTAGCGGCAAACAGGATATTGTGGTTAGCAACAAAGGCAGCAATAGCGTCAGCATCCTGCTTAATAACGGAACGAGTAGCCCTACCAGCCTGGGTAAGAATTTGAAACCAGCCAGTGTTTCCAGTTTCGCGCCTGCCGTCAATATTGGCGTGGGTCTTAATCCGACTGGGGTAGGATTAGGAGACATTGACCGCACGGGCAGCGTGGATATTGTGACGGCCAATACTGGCGATAATACCATCAGCATTTTAAGCAACATCAGTACATCGGGCAGCCCTAACTCTGTGAGCAGCACCAATAGGCCGAACAGCCTTAGTTTTGCACCAGCCATTACCGTGAGCGTCGGCAGCCAGCCGACAGGGGTAGGTCTGGGCGATATTAGCGGGAGTGGCAAGCAGAGTATTGTTGTCAGCAATAGGGGCAGCAGTAACGTAACAATTTTGCGCGAAACAGACGGCTTGCACTTTGCTACCCCGATTACGGTGGGCGTGGGTATGTCGCCCGACGGGGTGGGGTTGGGTGATATTACTGGTAGCGGCAAGTTGAGTATCGTTACCTCTAACTTTGGCAGCGATAACGTCAGCGTAATAGAGCCGAAACCCGCGCAGCCCAATCGGTTTAGTTTTGCCGCACCCGCGATAGCTGGAGCCAATACGCCGTTCGATATAACGGTGACAGCACAGGATAGTTTTGGCAACAGAGCTTTCGATTTTAAGGGCCAGACGGTGCATTTTAGCAGTAGCGACCCAAACGCAGTCTTACCCGCCGATTATATATACACAACGGGGGACGATGCCAGCAAGGTGTTCAGTTTCACCTTAAAGACGCTGGGCAGCCAGACTATTACGGCTACCAGTGGCACAGTCAGCAGCGCGTTCACGATAACGGTAGGCACGAACGGTATTAATAAGCTCTCGGTCAGCACACCCAATTTGGGTTTCCAGGCTCTGGTCGGAGGAACAGGTGGAACGCAAACGTTGCGATTGACGGCGGGGCCACTTACCACTAACTGGCGGGGCAGCGTGACTTATGCTACGTCGAGCCAGGACTGGTTGACGCTTGCGCCGTCGCATGGGACGTTGAACGCGGCTAATAGTGTGCCTATCGCGGTCGTGGCAAACCCGAAGGGGCTGGCTGTCGGGAGCTATACCGCTACTCTCAAGCTGCAAGATACGGCAAATACTTCCAATGCGGTGTCAGTAGTGGTGACGCTAAACGTGGTCGGGCAGGTGGCGCAAACTTATAGCTACTATTTGCCTTTTGTGGGCAACGGCGCGAACGGCTTTACCAGTCAGGTGACGCTGCAAAACGTAGGTAACGGGCCAGCGACGGTAACGAGCCAGTATTTTGACCAGCAAGGCGCGAACATAGGCTTGCAGGCGGATACGTGTGGCGGTGTGGCAGTGGGTGCGGCTTGCAAACCGGCTAATCCTTTTGGCAAGGGCGCGGCTGGCACGGGGGTAATCGTGTCCAACCAGCCGTTAGCAGTCATCGTGGCCGAAAGTACGCCCTTTGGCGGCAGTGCTTACGCGGTAACGGCTGGCGCAAGCGCGAATCTCGTTGCGCCATTGGCTATCAATAACGCGGGCGGCTTTGTGACCCAATTAACCGTTGCCAATGTAGGGGCAGGGACAACGACAGCTACTGTGACCTTTTTCGACCAGCACGGTAACGCGCTCCCTGCCGCTACCAAAAACCTCGCCTTGCCCGCGCACGCCAGCCAGACCCTTGACCAGACGGCAGCTGGTAGCGGTTTGCCAGTCGGGTTCTACGGATGGGCCAGGGTTGATGGCGCGGCGGGTAGCCAGTTGGTGGCGCAGGTATTGGAAACGCGGGCC
This sequence comes from Chloroflexia bacterium, assembly GCA_038207455.1. Classification (GTDB taxonomy): domain Bacteria; phylum Chloroflexota; class Chloroflexia; order Chloroheliales; family Chloroheliaceae; genus JBBQZT01. The sequence continues at coordinate 1,173 of JBBQZT010000040.1, read as the reverse complement.
GACATCAAGTTCGTTGCCCTAGCCAATGCCCAAAGCAGTCGTCAGTCGTCAGTTGTTAGTAGTCAGTCGAACCACAACCGGAACGCCTTAACTGATAACTGTTTGCTGATAACTGATAACTGCTTGTTCGCTCCTGCTATCTTTAATAACGCTTTTGGCGGCTTTGTGACGGGCGCGAACATCGTCAATTCCAATGCCAATCCGGTGACGGTGACAGTCACGTATTACGATAGCCAGGGCCACGCCTACCCAACTACGCCTTTTACGCTGGCGGCTCATGCTCTCGCCCCGGTATATCAGGGTGCAAATGGGGGGGACGGTCTGCCGCAAGGTGGGTTGCCTAACGGGTTCTATGGTTCGGCGATGGTATCCATTGACGGAGCAATGTCCAACAGCATGGTAATGGTGGTCAACGAAGCTGGCAGCGAAACGGCGAACGGAGCGGCTCAAAGCGGAACTTATTCGGCGTTATCCACTGGCGGAGCCACCCAGGGGGTACCCGCTCACAATAATATAGGGTTGCCCGTCGTGGCAAATGGCGGGGGCGGCTTGGTTTCGGGCGCAACCCTTTTGAATACTGGAGACGCGGTGGTGAGCGGTACAATTCTCTATTACAACCGCGATGGGACAGGGGCAGGCTCGGCTCAAACCTTCCACATCGCGGCCCACGCCAGCTTGCCAGTCTTTCAAGGGGCGGCGGGCCTACCTTCCGGTTTCGTGGGACAGGCCATAGTAGGGCTGGATGGGGCTGGAGGCAGCGTAATGGTGACAACCAATGTGCAATCGGACAGCCTATTCTACACTTATACCGAAGGGACAGCAGTTAGCAATTAGCAGCCGTCATGGTCTAATCAAGCACCGATGGTTCACCATGCCGGGTACAGGTAAACCATCGGCAAAAGGGTTCTAAACCCATTTCATTGGGTTGCACGGCCCGCCCCGCCCACCTGTTCGTAACCCACTTTAGTGGGTTTGGAATCTAGTTGCCGAAGGATTTATCCTTCGGTGTCTCGATTTTAATGGTTAAAGTTCAGTAACTACTCAGACCCCCGCAGCAGGTAGGGGGACTTGTCCGTTAAAAACCGATGTTAGTACCTTAAAAATTGACTGCCCTTGTTTACGCATTGTTGAAATATAACCGCGTATTCGGCAGAAATAGCTCGCTCCAGCCTC
>JBBQZT010000039.1:0-48453 GCA_038207455.1 Chloroflexia bacterium | reverse complement strand
CAGCCGTCGAAACAGAAATGGTGGAAGTGGCAGGGGGAGACCAGCGATTCAACGCGGAGTGGCCGCTCAATTGCGATTGGCCGCGCGAGATAGGCGAAGCTTACGCACGGGGGCGGGGGCCGTACACGGTCAAAAACGTGATGATATTGTTGGAGGAGGAGCCGCTTGAACTGTACAATGGCTGGCTGGTGTGGCAAGAAATGACCGATTTAATCGAGCGGGGTGTGGCCGCCAACATCCAAGAGATACTTTCGATAGTGGCCCGTGCTAGAGGGTATGGGCGGGGCTATCCCGACCAGGTGGAATGTTATCTGGCAAACGAGAATGTCATCAAGCCGGACGTGTGTATCATTTCAGACAAACTTTTCGAGGAGAAGGTGCGCTCGGTCAAGAAGTCGGACAAGAGCGGCAGACATCTAGTGTTGCACGGTGCGCCGGAATTGGTAGTGGAGACCCGTTCGCCGTCGAACCGTCGGGGCAAAGAAAAGCTCAAACGGCAGGATTATTTTGACAATGGCACGCAGGTGATTTGGGACGTAGAACCCAAAAAGCAGATCATCTGGGTGTATGAGGCCGCCACCCCCGACCAGGCTGTAGAGTACCAGGGCGAGGCGGAAATAAGTTGCGAGGCTTTATTCCCCGGTTGGAAGCGCAAGGTGGCAGACTTTTTCAATCGGCAATTGAGCGCGGAGCAAATCGTGGGTGAGGAAGCGGCTAAGTGGCGGGCCGAAAGCCGGAGTGAGGGTCTTGTCGAAGGCCGGAGTGAGGGCCGGGCCGAGGGTCTTGTCGAGGGCCGAGATGAAGGTCTTGTCAAGGGCCGGGCCGAGGGTGAATTGGAAACTTTGAAAAGGGTGTTGCTGCGCCAGTCCCGCCGCCGCTTTGGGAACGAGTCGCTACCAGCCGACCTGGAAAGCCGTTTAGACCGTCTGGACGCGGCCCAGTTGGAACAGTTGACGGACACGCTGGCGACCAGCCCCACCCTGTACGACTGGCTGGCGACCTTCCCGCCCGCCCACTAAGAAGATTTTCAACCAGGCAGAACAGGAGTTTGCACCGCCGCAACCAGTTGACGACGCAGAGGAAAACCAAAAGAGAGTAACAAGAGGAATTACGTATTGGAACAGGCTGAACCAATCCCTTGTTTCCGCTTTGTCTCCTTCTCCGCGTCCTCTGCGTCGTCAACTGGTTGCGGCGGTGAATGATCCGATTTTGTTTTATTAAAGCCAAAGGTCTGATTATGCGCTCACTATTCCGCCGCTATGTGAAGGATGATGACAAAGGGGCGGTGGCTCTCATTATTTTGTTTGGGCTGGCCTACCTGACTATTTTTACCGGCTCTGCGCGGCCCTTCACGCTTGGGGAAATCGCCGGGTTGACGGTGTTGGGGCTGTTTTACCTGTTTTTCGGCCTGGAAGGTCTGGCCTACTGTTTAGACCATCCCCAAACCTTGCCTTTGCTAATTTTCTTCGGTATCGAACTGCCGTTGGTGGTGGTTATCCAGCTGCTTTGCCACAGTGCTGGTGCATTTTGGCTGTTGTATTTGCCCGTCGTAAGTTTCGCCGTCGTTTTGTTGCCGCGTGCCTGGATGCTGGCAATATGCGCTATCGTTTTGGTAGCCTTTGCCCTGCCGGTTTATTTACAAAGCGGCGACCTGGGTTTTACCTGGCAAAGTCTTTTGAGCTATGCGTCGGCGGTGGCCTTTGTAGTGGTGTTTAATCAAATCAGCCTGAACGAACGCCAGGCCCGCGCCGCTCTGAACCAGGCTAACCTCAAACTACGCGAGTATGCAAGCCAGGCCGAAGAATTAGCCACTACCAAAGAGCGTAATCGGCTGGCGCGGGAAATTCACGATAGCCTGGGCCATTATCTAACTGTAATCAACGTCCAGATTGGGGCGGCGCGGGCCGTTATCGAGACCGACCAGCCCCGCGCCCTGGACGCACTCCAAAAAGCTCAATCTTTGACCCGCGAAGGCTTGACCGAAGTGCGCCGTTCGGTAGGGGCATTACGCGCTTCGCCGCTGGCTAATCGTTCGTTGTCAGAAGCCCTGGCTGCTTTGGTAGAAGAAAGCCGCACGGCTGGTATCGTCACCCACCTGGACATCGTGGGTACGCCGCGCCTGCTTGCCCCCCAAACCGAACTGACCATGTACCGTGCCGCTCAGGAAGGTTTGACTAACGTGCGGAAACACGCCTGTGCTTCACGAGTTGACCTGACCCTGGAATATGGAGCGGCCAGTGTACGCCTCAAACTTGCCGATAACGGGGTGGGCAAAACAGACAGTGCGACGGGCTTCGGGTTGTTGGGGGTGCGCGAACGGGTGCAGCTGTTGGGTGGGGATGTGCAGACCAAAACCGCGCCGGGGCAGGGTTTCGTGTTAGAAGTGGAGTTACCACTATGAATAGCATTCGGATTTTGTTGGCCGACGACCAGGCTCTTTTCCGCGAGGGGTTGCGAACCCTGCTTTCGGTTCACCCTGATTTTGTGGTGGTGGGCGAAGCAGCCAACGGGCAGGAAGCTTTGCAACTGGCGGCCAGCTTGCGCCCAACTGTGGTGCTGATGGATTTGCGGATGCCGATACTGGACGGAGTGGCCGCCACCCGCCGTTTGCACGCCAGCCAGCCGGAGTGCCGCGTGATTATCCTGACCACTTTTGACGATGACGAATACGTTTTTGACGGCTTGAGGGCGGGGGCAGTCGGCTATCTGCTCAAAGATGTGCCTTCGGAAAAGCTGGCCGAGGCGATTCGGGCGGCGGCGCGGGGCGAAACCTTTTTGCAGCCGTCGGTAGCCACCAAAGTCGTGGCCGAATTTACCCGCCTGACCCAACAAAATATTGTCCCCAAACCCGCCCCGCCGTCCCTAATCGAGCCGCTTTCCGAACGCGAACTGGAAATCTTGCGTCTGGTCGCGCACGGGTCGAGCAACAGAGAAATCGCCAACGCCCTTTTTATCACCGAAGGCACGGCCAAAAACCATCTCACCAACATTTTGAGCAAGCTCGGCGTGCGAGACCGTACCCAGGCCGCCCTCAAAGCCCGCGAACTCGGCCTCTTTTAGCTACGAGCTAGAACCATAATTCAACACGGGGTCACAGAGAACACGGAGAAATTTCAAATGAGCTACGAGTTACGAGCTAAAAATCTATGCTGTTTAAGTCGCGTCCGCCATATATAACCCGCACCACGTCAATACCGTTCTGAATGGGAAAGTAGAAGATTAGGTAACGGCCAACAGGATGGCTACGCAAACCAGATTTTAGCTCGTCTCGTTGTCTGCCTATTAATGGTTGGCGCGACAATATTTCAAGTTTATGCTGAATTTCATCGAGAAAAGCGTCGGCTGTATCTGGGTCGTTGCTGTTTGCGGCGATATAACCAGATGTCAACTAAGTCCTGAACTACACGCGGCCTACGGTTAATTTTTGACATACTAGCTCTTTGTAATCATTTTTTGAGCTTCCCCTTGCGTCCGCGCCTCTCGTTTGATTTGTGCCATATCAAGCGGCTCGGCAGACCCACTATCAATCCCTTCATCAATGGCCTGGCGCAAATCTCTCAACCTGGCCGCGTGTTCCTGGTCTCGAATTTCAAGCAAACGTAATCCTTCGCGGACAACTTCGCTTATATTTCCATAACGGCCTGATGCAACTTTGGCCTGTATCAACTTCTCGAAATAAGGGGTCAAACTTACATTCATTATTTGCCTCCTGCTCATACAAGTTGGTTAGCATTTCGACTAAGACAAACATATTATAACATTAGATAGCAATAGATAACAAGAACCGAAATGCGCCGGGCTGCGCGTCAAATTTTTGAATAAGAACGACGATGGTTCACCCGTGCCGGGTACAGGTAAACCGTTGGCGTTCTTCATCGTAGCGATTAAAAGAGCCTGGGGCTTTCTTTTCCGGCGGTATCAGGCAATACGACTTTGGCCTCGTCCACCATATACATAGTGGCGCAGCGCGGGCAGTGGAAATAATATTCGTAGTAGTAGCTCTGACCGCGTTTCGGTTCGTGCCGTTTTGGTGCTTTCCTGACTACGGGTGTACCACATTTGCGGCACGGCTGCCCCTCATAAGTAACTTTTACCCGGCTATCCCCTGACGCTGTATTATATAGCTCTGTTTCCAGTTCAAGTAAGGTTGGTTGCGGCGGGCCACCTGCTGGCTTTGGCTTGTGGTCACTACTGGTAGGTTTGTATCCGCTATCCACTGCCAAATCCTTTTGATTAGCCGCTTGTACCGCCAGTTCGTCGCAACGTTCGTTTTCTGGCTCACCAGCGTGACCTTTGACCCAATGAAACTCGACCTGGTGCTTTTCGCATAAAACCAGCATCCGCTCCCACAAATCAAAGTTCACGGCCTGCTCTTTTTGATTCCGAAACCAGCCGTTAGCCCGCCATTTCTTAGCCCAATTCAGGCTCATAGTATCCACCACGTAGCGCGAGTCGGAGTAAAGGGCCACCTGGCAACTTTCTTTGAGCGACTCCAGAGCCACGATAGCCGCCATTATTTCCATCCGATTATTGGTAGTCAGAAGGAAGCCCCCCGCAAGCTCACGGCGGTGCTGACCAAACATTAACACCGCCCCGTAACCGCCGCGCCCAGGATTACCTACACACGCCCCGTCGGTATAAATCGTGACCAGCTTCTTTTTTGGCGCACCTACTTCATCTGACATTACTGCATCCCTTGCTTCTGGTTTTCTGGCAAAAATCGCTTGTGTCCGAATTATTTGGTACAGATAAATCCGTGCGTCAACGGGGAACACCCACGGTTAGGGTAATCGCCGACGGGGAACGCCGCCGGGCCACGAGCCAACGGATACACCCCTGCGGAGGTGCAGGCATCCGTCGTCTATCCACCCCAAACCTGCTGAAGCAGGTTGTCGGAGGGTTCGGTAACACGTTCGGGTACCCCCTGGGTGGTGTTTGGGGTGAATAGACGTTGGATGCCTGCACCTCCGCAGGGGTGTATCCATTGGCGTTCTCATCGTCGTTCTCATCGTCGTTCGGCATCGTCGTTCTCTATCGTCTATCTATGCGTCCGTCTGCTCTAACATTGGGTTGGTTGTGGCTTTTTGATGATGTTCCTTCTGGTTTAGGGCGTACTCCACCGCGTCGTTAAGCTGTTTGCCGCCCAACGAAAAAACGCCATAGCCCCGTTGCCAGCCAAACGACGCGCTAGAATAACCCAGGCTGGTGACAAAATGGCTGCTGTTGCCTTTGACCTCTTTGACGAAATCCGCAATCGAAAGCTGTGGCGGGATTGATGCTACCACATGGATATGATTTTCTATTCCGCCCAGTGCGTGGATGCGACATTCTAGCTCCACCGCTTTGTCCCCAATACATTTGTAGAGCCGGGCCTCTATTTCTGGCGTAATCAGAGCTTGCCTTTCTTTGGTGGCCCAAACCAAATGATAATACAACCGCCAAAATGACATAGACGTTACCGCGTCCTTTCTTGTGTGAATGCTAGCTGATGGATATTGTAACCATATTATAGCTAATGTTTGAAATGACGTAAAGCTAATGGATAAATCTGGGTATCGCCAACGGTTAAAACCTTCGCCAACGGTTCACGAGAGCCAACGGTTAAAACCGTCGTCTAATCACCCCAAACACGTTGAAACGTGTTATAGAACCCGCTTTATTATACACAAATGGCCCGTTTGCCCCGGTTTTGCAACACGTTTTAACGTGTTTGGGGTGAATAGACGATGGTTTTAACCATTGGCGTTCTCTTGATACAATATATGCTAACGGTATCGCCAACGGTTCACGAGAGCCAACGGTTCACCCGTGCCGGGTACAGGTAAACCGTCGTCTAATCACCCCAAACCTGATAAATCAGGTTGTCAGAACCCGCTTTACCCAAATATTTATGATTACTCGGTTTTGCAACACGTTTTAACGTGTTTGGGGTGAATAGACGATGGTTTACCTGTACCCGGCACGGGTGAACCATTGGCGTTCTCTTGATACAATATATGCTAACGGGGAACACCGATGGATAAATCCATCGGCAAAGGGGATCTAAACCCCATAAATGGGGTTATGCAGGTCATCAAGGTATTTTAACCCACTTTAGTGGGTTTGGAATCCGCTTGCCGATGGTTTCAACCATCGGTGCTACCAAATTGCCCCTTTACAATCCGAAAAACTGGTATATAATCAAATCATAAACTCCTATTCTCGTATTATTTCCCACCACCTGCTCTACAACCGAATATGTCTGGCTGCACAGCGTCAACTTAGATGAGGATTTTAGCTCCTCTAGCTTCGGGTACTCTTTGATGTACCCCAAATTTATCACAAGAAGGACAAGGACAAATGAACAAATCAGTTTTGGGACGTGCGCCCAAAAACCAGCCTCGGAACGGTGGAGCAGTGCGCTTCCACGTAGGTTGGCTAGGGATTGGTCTGGTAGTGATGAGCTTGCTGGCTCAAAGTATGGGGCTGGCCCTCGTGCCGTCCGCCCAGGCCAGCTACGGGTCGGTAGGGGACGGAGCTACCGCCGCGCAGCTGGACGCGCCGCCCACCCTACCCTCAGCTTTGCACCCGCTGGGCGACCTGTCCAACGCCGCACCTTTCTGGCAGGAAATGGCCCAGCGCGAACAAAAATCGGCGGGCAGCGTGACGTTGGTTGGCGACCCGGCGGCGATATTGGCTGGTATGGTAGGCGGCAACTCTGATGTCGCTTCTTCGGCGGCGGTGCGGCCAAATATCATCTTCGCGCATACCTACTACGCCAATTACGTGACTGATGACGCGGGGACAGCTACCTCGGTGGTATGTACCAACTCGGCTAACCCCAACACCTCGGCGGGTTGCAGTCTGCGGAGTGCCATCAACCGGGCGGCAGCAGACGCACACGGCACTACCCCTGATTTGATTTTGCTCAAGCACGCCAATTACGCGGTGGACATAGCCACCTATGGGCAGTTGCCAACCTTAGCTGATTATGTTTACCTTAGTGAGACGGGGGATTTAAGCTGCCCGGCTGTTGCTAACGCGGCTCCAATTGGGACCAGTAGTCTGATAACAGGCACGGTTGGTTTGCAACTGGGCAGCCACGATTATGTCAACGAAGTGGTCGTAGAAGGTTTCGGAGACGGTATTCGTATCAACGGAGCTAACAACACCGTCACCTGTGTGGGATTGGTCGAAGATTTCAACGGGATTGTGGTCAACACCGGGGCCAGCAACAACCAGATTGGCGGAGTCTTTGGCAACACTTCGAGCTTCTCCACCAATGGTTTCGAGATAGTTACCGAGTTTACCCTAAATGGCATCGTCATTAGCGGCACCAACACTACGGTACAAAATACTTTTAACACCTACAGTTTCCAGGTGGGCATCTTAATCGGGGGCGGGGCCACCAACAACACCATCGGCTCGGCTGCCGCCAGCCAGACCAACGATATAACCAGAAATGGCAATGGGGTGGTGATTACTGGTACGGGGACGACTGGCAACAAGCTTTTCGGCAACAATATCGGGGTGGACATCACCGGGACGGCGGCCATCTCCAACACGCTGGACGGAGTGCTAATTGGTGGCGGCGCGAGTGGCAACCAAATTGGCGGGTCGGCAGCTGGACAGGGCAACCTGATTAGCGGCAACGCCTATAGCGGCATCGTGGTTTACGGTGGTAGCAACAATAATATTATCCAGGGCAACCTGATTGGGGTCAAGGGCGATTTGAGCGGCCCGCTCTACAACGGCACCAGCGCGGGCAACAGCGGTTCGGTCTGCCACCGTACTGGTGCGGCCACCCAAAGCCCGGATTGCGCGGGCATCTTGGTGGTCAGCGATGGCACCGTTGGCCCAACGGGAACCCAAATCGGGGGCAACTTTAACACCGGACAAGGCAATCTGGTTGCTGCCGCTACGTTTGGTATCGAACTTGACTTTGCCAACGCCAACACCGTGCAGGGTAACTCCGTCGGGGCGCGGGTCACGGCTTCGGGCTATATCTCCTACCCTACGCCCATTGGGGTTCTCCTGTTCAACTCAGCTTCCAACAACCAGATTGGTGGGGATAGTGCGCTCGGACAAGGCAACTTCGTGGCTGGAAATGAGTTTGGCATCCTGGCCGACAGTGCTGCCTTTGGCAGTAGTTCTGGCAGTGGCACCAAAGGCAATAAAATTCAAGGTAACGCAGTTGGGGTAAATTTTAGTGGCAACTCCACTGGCTCTTTGAGCGGTTTCTATGGGATTGGATTGTTAAGTGAATTTATCACCTCGTCGGTCAGCAGTAACCTGGTGGGAGTAGATTTGAGCGCGGCGGTGCCAAATCAAAACCAGGCCAACCTCATCGGCAACTATTTGGTCGGAGTGGTAGCAGGTGCTATTACTACTGACAGCAATCAGGTCAACGGCAATAAAATCGGGGTTAATCCGGCGGGGAATACTTCGACGACTGGCAATCAGTATGGTATTTACCTTCTTGATGGGGCCAGCAACACCCGCGTGCAAGGCAATCTGATGGGCGCGGCTAATGTAACCAGTGCAATCGGGATTCTCCTGGCTGGCCCGATTACAAACACCTTGATTACCAAAAACTATATCGGCACGAATGCGAACGGGGCCGATTTGCACTACAACACGGGTATTTCGCTCACCAACAGCTTTACAGGTGGGCCAAACGGCACGGTTATCAGCCGGAACACCATTGGCTTTAACCAGGGCGATGGCATTGCGGTAGGTAAAGACGCTACCGACAGCTTTACTCAGCGCAACACTATCAGCCAAAACAGCATCTTCCGCAACACGGGTTTGGGTATAAATCTCCACTATGCGACGGCCAACCCGAATGGCCTTAGCGGGGGCGCAGCTACCGGGCCAAACAATCAGGCGGCCCGGCCCACCCTGACCAGTGCCACTATCGGGGTCAACAGTGGAGTGCAGGCGGCGGGTACGGCCAGCCCCAACTCGACAGTCGAAGTCTTTTTGGGCGACAGCACGGGCATCACCACTACCCAGGGCCGCACCTATTTGGGGACAACTACGGCTAATAGTAGCGGTAACTTCGCTCTGAACGCCCCCTCACCCGCAGGCGTGACTATACCCAACCCGGCGTTTTTGGTGGCGACGGATACCCTTAACGACCCGGCTTTCCCGACGCGAGTGGGCAGCACCAGCCAGTTCAGCGCACCCCTGGCCGCCACAGTTATTACTGCCTACATCTACAACCTGCCCTTGCTTGCCAACAACGCGGATACACCCGTCGGCCATATCACTACCTTTATCACCTTCCAAAATCTATCCACCAGTACCGCCGCCACCGTCAACGTTCAATATTACGCCATCGCCAACGGTATTGCTGGCCCAGCCGAAAATCCTATCAGCATACCCGCCAAAGGCCAGACCGCCATCTCGTCGGCTATTCCGTCTGGTTCGAGCTATGGCGGCATCGTCAGCAGCAGCCAGCCCCTCAATCTGGTGGTGTCCGAAGCCCTCAACGCGGGGGGTAGTGCTTATAACGTAGCTGCCACTACCGCTTCGACGCTGTACTCGCCCCTGGCCCTCAACGGTCAATACGGCTTCACCACCAGTATGATTGTCTTTAACGCGGCAGCGACGGGTACAGCGACGGGTCAAATCCAGTTCTTTGACGAAACCGGGGCGGCAGTTCCGGGCGCGACCCAAACCCTCAATATTCCGGCCCACGCCAGCCAGACCTTCAACCAGGCGGCAGGTGGCAGCGGCCTCAACTCCAATCACCCGTATTGGGCTAAGATTGTGGGCGCGGCGGGCAGCCAGCTAACCGCTCAGGTAATCGAGTTTGGCCCGGCTAACTTCGTAGCCACCTTCAACGCGATTGCCCCAGCCCAGGTACAAAGTACCTTGTACGCTCCGGCGGTCTTCAACGGTCAGTTCAACTTCGTGACAGGCATAGCCCTGGCAAACCCGAACGGGGCGACGGCCAACCTGACCATCAGCTATTTCAACGCGGCGGGAACCCAACGCTTGCAGACCACCAAAACTATTCCGGCAAACGGAGTAATCGGGGTGTTCCAGCCCAACGAAACGGGTCTGCCCTCGGACGTGACCAGCGCGGTTGTTAGCAGCAACCAACCCTTGATAAGCACCGTCAACGAAAAGGGGCCGGGTACGATTTCGGGGACGTATGTAGGGCTGGCAAGCGGCAGTACGACGGTAGCGTTGCCCGTAATGGCAAACGGCTTCGCCAGCTTCATTACAGGCGCAACCGTGTTGAACACAGGCAGCAGTCCGGCGATGCTAACTTTCACTTACTACAACCAGGCGGGGACGCAAGTAGGGTCATCGCAAAACCAGACGATTGCCCCTAATGCCAGCTTCCTGGTGTACCAAGGGGACGCGGCCCAGGCTTTGCCGAGCGGTTTCTTCGGTACGGCTATTATCAGTAGTAACCAACCCTTGCTAGTCACAACCAACGCGCTCCAGACAGGCACGGGTTTGTTCTACACCTACACCGAGCCGAGCAGCTAAAGGGGCAAACGAGCTACCTTGCAGTAAGCTAAAGTACAAGGTTATTGCAAGGTAGGCATTTGTGGGACGCGAAGCGGCTCCGCCAATGGACAAATCGGCTGGCGGAGCAGCCTCCTAATTATTAAAATCGGTAGGCAACACCGATGGATGCCTGTACCCGACACGGGTGTATCCATCGGCTTTCTCTTGATACAATGTGCGCCAATGGAAAACGCCAATCCGCGTTGCGTAAATCTGTTCGCCGACGGGGAACGCCGACGGATAGGGTAGCCAACGGTTCACCCGTGCCGGGTACAGGTAAACCGTCGTCTAACCACCCCAAACCTGATAAATCAGGTTGTTAGAACCCGTTTTAACCAGATATTTATGATTTATATGTTCTTATAACCCGTTCGGGTACCCCCTGGGTGGTGTTTGGGGTGACTAGACGTTGGATGCCTGCACCTCCGCAGGGGTGTATCCAATGGCGTTCCCTCATCGCCCATCGCCCATCGCCCATCGCCCATCGCCCATCGCCCATCGCCCATCGCCCATCGCCCATCGCCCATCGCCCATCGCCCATCGCCCGAAGCCCCCTTCCCCTATGACCGTCACCCCCGCGAATATGACCTCTGCTATGACTTCTGGCCCATCCCTTTCTTTGGCATTCCAGCTATATTATTGGTAGGACATTGCGTCAACTGGTTGCCGACAATGGATAAAGATAAAGGTAGGACATTGCGTCAACTGGTTGCCGACAATGGATAAAGATAAAAGAAAGGAAATTATTATGCCAGCCAAAGTAGCACGTCAGACAGTTGATTTGTCCGAGTACCCGGACTTGATAGTGATTTATTTAGGAATGCGTGTCAATACCCTTAGCGGCCTCAAAACTCTGCTGGGCTTCGGGCCGAAAATCTCAAAGTCGGTAGCGGCCCAACCCGACGGCCTGCTCCTGCACGAAAATCTGCTATTCTCGCTTTTCCCGGCCCACATCGGGATGCGTCAATACTGGCGCGATTTCGAGTCGCTAGAAGCCTGGTCTCGTTCCGGGGTACACCGCGAATGGTGGCAGACCTTTATACGTAATTCGGGCGGCACGGGTTTTTGGCACGAAACCTATTTTATGAAGGGCGGAATGGAAGCCGTCTATGATGATATGAAAATCCCACTCGGTTTTAGCAAGTTTGCACCCGTCCAACCCGCGCGTGGTGCGATGTTTTCCGCCCGCAAACGGCTCAACGTCGCCGGGGAAGCGGCCACTGTCGCCCCTGTCACCGAAGAACAGCTAGTTGCCCAAAGTGCGTAGCTCGTAGCCCGTTGCTTTTATCAGGAGAAAATTATGTTAAATGTGCTTGAAGTTGAAAAAGAAAACACCCTCGGCAACGTGGTTATAAACCGACCCGGCGCGGTGGCTATCGAAGTCCAGAACCTTTACCGTACTTATCCCAATAAAAAGGCCGTAGATGGTATCAGTTTCGCGGTTTTGCAGGGTGAGATTTTCGGCATACTGGGGCCAAACGGCGCGGGCAAAACTACCGCCCTGGAAATTATCGAAGGGCTGCGCGAACCCGATGCCAACCCCACCACTGTTGTCCAGGTTTGCGGTTTGGACGTGCGAAACCCCCGTCAGCGCGATGAATTGCATCAGCGTATCGGTCTCCAGCTACAAAGTAGTGCCTTGTTTGAGGAATTGACGGTACGCGAGAATTTGCAAATGCTGACCGGGCTTTACCGCCAATCCCGCTCAGTCCCACAACTGCTCCACGAGTTCGACTTGGAAGAAAAAGCTAACGCCCGTATCGGGACGCTTTCGGGGGGGCAACAGCAAAGGGTGGCGTTGGCGGCGGCTTTGGTCAACGACCCGGCTATCGTCTTCCTGGACGAACCCACGAATGCGCTTGACCCCCAGGCCCGCCGCAACGTGTGGGACAGTATCCGCAGCTTGCAGCAGGCGGGCAAAACCGTTGTGCTGACGACCCATTATATGGAAGAAGCCTCGGTGTTGTGTGACCGGGTGGCGATTATGGAAAACGGTCAGATTGTGGCCCTGGGTACGCCCGCCCAACTGATTGCCCAATACGCCAGCGAACAAAGTATCGGCTGCCGCTTTGGGGAGACAGGCCAGCTTTTGAGCCAGGCCACCGTGCGGAATTTGCCCGGCGTGACCAATGTGCTGCCAACCGCCAACGGCTATATCATCCACACCACCGACCTGACCCAATCTTTGGTAGCCCTGCTGCACACGGCCGAACGCGAAAACGTAGCCATCGCCGAAATCACCACCCATTCGCCCACTTTGGAAGACGTGTTTATCAATCTGACTGGCAAAGCTTTACGCGACTAACCCAATCGCTATAGACGGCGCGTCCTCGCTCCCGCGCTGCTGTCAACCTAAAAACCGTGCTGGGTGTGCCACACGTTTTTGCGGGCTGTTTCGGTAGCCAACGGTTGAAACCGTCGTCTATTCACCCCAAACACGTTAAAACGTGTTACCAAACGGTTCGGCAACCTGATTTATCAGGTTTGGGCTGCCTAGACGACGGTTTCAACCGTTGGCGGTTTCTGTAAAAAAGTGTCGCACACCTAACCGTGCGGGGGCGGGGACGCGCCGCCTACAATAGAAATTCCTTAAAGGAGATTATACGATGAAAACTTTACTAAGAATGACCCAATTGCAGTTCAAGATGCTGCTACGGAATCGGGCCTTGCTGGTCAGCAGTTTGGGATTGGCCGTAGTTTCGATGTTGATTTTCGGAACATTGTTTGGAGATAACGCCTCGCGTGCGTTGGCCGTCGGGGTAGTAGATTTGGACAAATCACCCCTCAGCCAGCAGGTGGTAGCCGCGATGAAGCAAAACGAGGGCTTGAGCGTGACCGAGGGCGACCAATCCGCTTTGCTAGACGAACTCAAAAACGACAAACGCGCGGCGGTAGTGGTGTTGCAAGCGGGTTTCGGGGCAGGTTTGCCCCAGGGTCAGGCGCAGGTGCAGCTTTTTGTTGACCAAAACGACCTGATTGGCTCGGCCCGCAGTCGTGGCACTATCAACAGCATCTTTGATAGCGTCAGCAAGAATGCGGCGGGTTTCAAAGATTTGGTGCAGGTCAGCGAACAAAAAGTTAGCGTGCGCCAACAGCGACAGATTGATATTCTTACGCCCGGTATGTTGGGCCTGACCATTATGTTTGCCAATATGTTTGTAGGTGTGGCCTTGATTACCTGGCGCACTCGCGGCACCCTCAAACGTTTGAGTGCCACCCCGCTCAAAGCCTGGCAACTGATAGTCTCACAGGTTATTAGCCAGTTTGCCTTGAGCCTGGCCCAAATAGTGGTTATTTTGGGGATTGCCACGACGGTTTTCAACGTGCAAATCAAGGCCGAGTGGTTGCCCGCGCTGCTGGTTTTCACGGCGGCTGGGGCGTTTAGCATCATCGGCCTGGGCTACGTGGTCGGCAACTTTATCCACAAACCGGAAGCGGCCCAATCCGTCGTCACCCTGATTGCCCTGCCTATGATGTTCCTGGGCGGTAGCTATTTCCCGGTTGACCCACCCGCGCTGCTCAAGCCGCTAGTAGAAATCTTGCCCCTGACCCACCTGAACCGGGCTTTCCGCCAGATTATGCTCAACGGGGCGGGCCTGGACACGCTGTTAGTAGATTTGGCGGTGCTGCTGGCGATGGGCGTGTTCCTGCTGGCCTTCTCTATCCGCAGCTTCAAGTGGAGCAGATAGCACTTTTCCCTCTAACTCCAATAACCTGTAGGCGGCGCAACGGACACGCCGCTTTATCCAGCGTAAGCTCGAAAATTCGCTGTCGAAGGCGTGGTGGTCTGGTCAGTTCAGCGCGGGCGATACATTCGTGATGAAAGTAAACCCCGACAACAAGGCGGAGTTAGTTTTTAACAAGGCCGAGGTTGCTCCAGCCAACGTCACCACTCTGTTTGAGGTAGCAAATTGGCGAATTAAACATTAAACTTTTGATATATTGCTTTTTCTTTTCAATAAATGCTTGACAGACTATATATTCTGTGTTAGACTGTATCTATCACAATAAAAAAACTAGACGTAATATTAAATTCCGCTCATCGCTTTCACAAGCTCCAATTATGTTTTAATCATATTGATTATTCATCTCTAAAATTAGTCGGACTTTATGCAACAAGGAGAAATACCTGATGAAAAAGCAACCTGCTTGGTTACGTTTGACAAGCATATTGGCAGCACTTTTGTTGATGTTCGCAATAGCCTTGACTGGTAGTACACCGCAAGCATCGGCTTATAATTGTGCGGATCGTAGTAACCCAGGTGGTGAATGCTATGCTGTTGATTATTGGGCTAGAAATGTTGATGGTGTCAGTGCAAACATATCAATTAACCGACTTTATGGCTATAACAATCAGGCTACAACAAATCAGGTGTGGCTAAAGGATACTCTATCAGCTGGTTGTACTAGCTATCCCAACTGTTGGTTTGAGGCAGGTTACGCCTATGCTCCCTTCAATGAATACACTTTTTACTATTATGCCGCGTGGGTTGATCCGGCAAACGGCCTTCCTGTTGTTAGACCTTATGCAAACGTTCCTGATGCAGACGTAGGTAGAGACCTAAACCTATTCGTCAAAATCTATTCAGTAACTCCTACCAGCTTCGTAGTGTTTCTTCGGTCTCCAAGTGGGCAATGGCAATCCAATCCAGGTATGCCAGGACAACTTCCTCCCGAAAATCCAGACAACAAACCGTTAAATCCAATGCACCCAAACTATATTTTTGTAGGACAAAGATTGAGTGGGTATGGTGGAGCGTATGCGTTGGAGGCTAAATTTTCTGATAATCAGTATTATTCGGGAGGAAATTGGTATCCTCAAACAAGTTACGGTTACTCCCCCGCCGGAATTTCTTATGCCCCACCTTATGGCTGGTGGAATCCACAACCATCTCCTTATAACAATCTAGGAACCTTTCACACTGGTTATCTTGAGGAGGATCTGGCAGGGAAGCCTAATGAACGCTGGCCGCATACACTGGGTGTGGTTACTGGTATCTCGTTTAAGTACGGTGTTAGTATTGATGCTACCTGGAGGACAGCATTTGAGGCAGCCTGGATGAATTGGAACCAGGCACCTACAAAAATCTATTATTACCCCGCCTCAAATGGCGTAGTGACTTTTGATAAAGAAGAGGTTATCGGTTCTGGTGCTAACTTGGGTGACACTTTTTGTCAGGGTTCAGGAGGTATTACGGCCAGCTGTCAAGCTTACGGTAATACAGGTACTACCGGAGGTTTTTCTGGGCCTGCTCTTCAGTGGGTGGCTGCCCACGAAAGTGGACACGGCTTTAGTGTTGGGCATATTGCTAATCTTCCCGATGGAAGGATAATAAATTCTATACTAGGTTATCATAACGATTTCAATAACCTTTATACTTACCAGCCAATGGATAGTGAGTTTATTAATCAGTTTTATCCATAAAGGTAGTCTTGGCCTTAAATTTGCTCAACCGTTTTTGAGACTTAAATCGGTTGAAATTGAGACAGCCCTTACAAATTTGCATAAAACTCTGGTTTAGGAGGAAAAGATGAACTTAAAACGCTTATTAACTTTACCCGCTCTTTTGATATTGTTGCTATCCCTGGCCCAGCTTTTGCTGGCTTGCGGGGAACAAACAGAACTGAGTCAGGCGGCGACAGCTATCCCCCCTCAACCCACCATTATACCGTCAGCGACCGCTATCTCCCTTCAACCCACCATTATGCCGTCGGCGACCGCTATCTCCCCTCAACCTACCACTACGTCATCACAGAGTTGGCATATTGGTGATGGTCCTGCTATGATAACTGATATTAGAGAAATTATTGCCAGGTCAAGCCTGGTAGTAATTGGTAAAGTTAGTGGTCTTGGAGAAATCGTCAATTATGCTAGAGACCCTAACGACCATAGCAAACCAGACCCAAACTTATTTGTTATTGGACAAGTTTATCACCTTCAGGTCGAGAGCTACTTAAAAGGTCAGGGGGGTAGCAATGTGGATTTGGTGGCAAACGAAGGGGCAATATCAGGCCCGGATATGCACAAAACGCCGCTTAATTTTGAACAGGCTAAAGCTAACGACCAGCATATTCCCTTAATTCCAGGCACCCGCTATTTAATATTTCTCGCACCTTCCTTCTTCGCTGCCCAGCATTATTTCGATATATATAAGGAGAATTGGGGCTATAAGCTGCCAGTCAACGGAAACGCGGAGATACAAAGCCCGAACCCAGAATCTCCGAAGTTCTTTCCTGGCAAGCCATCAGCCGTTTTAGTGACGGACATGAAACAGATTATCAGTCAAAACCCCACAGTGGCAGTTACTACCATGCGGGTGGATGTGCCAACGCCTACACCCAATCTGGTAGCCAAACAAACGGTCAACCTGGTTAGATTGTACGGGTTGGACACGGCCCAATTCCTGCTTATTAAAGGCCGACCTATACCTGATGCTAAAAGTGCCGATTTTTCCAGTAGGCTAGATATGAGGGCTGTGATAGCCAGCCTTAATCAAGATGTAACCGTTCTGGATAATTCGTCAGCAGCAGATTTATCTCAGGATGTAGTGTATATGACTTTTAGTTTCGCCAGGGACATTTACATTGGTTTTAACTATAATATCAAAACAGCTATCTTGAGTGTGATGCTACCCGACAAAGCTAACTGGATAAGGGTAGTTGCGCCTACTCAACTGCTCCACGCCACGGGCCTGGATAATCTAGGCGGGCCTGCTCCAACTTTACCCGGCGGTACTATAGGGGCATTACCTGTTGCTTCTACTGTGGCGGCGGCTGGCCCAAATTCTGCCTCTAGCGGTACAGGTGGCATAGCGGCTATCAAGCCCCATCTGAACATGGCAAATGCGAACACTGCTACCAATGTTGCCACCTTCACCGAGGACGATGTAAGACAATTTGTCAATGCCCACCCTTCGTGGGGTTTGATTAAATCTAATACCCCGTTTACTATCGAAAAAATTGAGTTTTTGTCTAGCCATGAGGCCACCATAAAAATAGCTACCAGTCTTGCTAATGTAGTTGGAGCAACACCTGACAAACTGTTGTGTTTGGTAACTGTACGTGGTAGTTTTGCAATGGCGGGCAGCCCACCAGTCCCAGGCCAAACTGTCGGGCCAGCCAAAACTTTTACCCACGCCTTTCAGTTGTTCGATGCCCAAACTGGTAATCTTATCTTGATGGGTGGACTGGCTAACTAAACCTTCGTTATGCAGAGCTTCCGTTCAGGGTGAAATTGTTACCACCCTAGCGCATTGCCGAGAGAGCTTCCTTCAAAATACGTTCGATTTGGGCCAGTTGCCGCGCGGTTTGTTCGCTGATTACCCCGCTGGAACGGCCCTTTTCCCCGATTAAAAACAGCCCTTCTTTGCTGTCTTCCCGCGCGTGCTTGATTATTTCAACCCCGATAAAAGTATTGTTGAGACCGGCTACGTGGCGACGGAAAAACACGTCGTGGTCGCTCAACATTTCGATGGGCTGCCCACTGGCCTCGACGTGCTGCATCGCGTCTTCCACGTCGTTGATTAAATCGAAAAGTTCGGGGGATTTTAGATAGACCGAGCCACTATTGAGCGTGCCGTTTTTGTTGGCACTACAAAAGATGCTGCAAACCTTGCCACCCAAAACCTTGTCTTGATAAACCGAAACGCGAAAGACCTTTTTCTTGATGTCATCTACCAGCCGTTTTTGATACAGATAGTAGCTATCGTCCTCCGGCCCGTTGGCTTCCTGGTCGCTGCGGCGGCTTTGTTGGCTGGCCCGCCACTTTTCATACCGCGCAAACGGATTGCTATTACTGTGGGTCGAAGTGGAACTGCTGGGACGGCTTGAAGTATAACTGCTGCCCGTCGAACCCGAACTCGCACTGCCAGGGGTACTATAACGGCTGGCAGACCCACTATATCCGCTGCCTGTCGAACTGGTACTGCTGCTGCTAGTGCTACTCGAACGCGAAAGTTCAGCATCAACTTTGGCCCGCTCGGACGGGTCTTTGAGCATATCATAGGCCCGGTTGATTTGCTGCATCCGGCCCTGCGCGTCCGGCGATTTATTCACGTCCGGGTGATACTTTTTGGACAAAGCCCGATAGACCGCCGTCACAATCTCCAGGTCAGCAGTCGGGTCAACTTTCAACACTTTGTAGGGGTTAAAATCTAAGGCCACTTTTCCAACCATCCTATCCCAAAACCCATAATTTCCAACCGATTTACATCATCGCCACTCCAACGCCACTCAAATATCTACGCAACGCGGGCGGCAACTGTTTCACCCATTATAACATAGCCCAGCTTTAGGATTATCCGAACCGTCAATGGACACATCGGCTGGCAGCAACCAGTTGACGCACCTCCAACAAATGCCTTTGTGGGACATTGCTCCGTCAATGGACTGCTTTAATACATCGGCTGGCAGCAACCAGTTGACGCACCTCCAACAAATGCCTTTGTGAGACATTGCGCGGGTACCCCCTGGGTGTGGTTGCCGCCAATGGATAATAAAAAATTAACCTAACTTAACCAGGCACGCCTCTGGCCCGATTGACGTTGCCCCACGACAAAGCTACAATCAGAGTTAGCAAATTTAGAAATTACCCGCGTTATATTGATAGAAAATTGGTATGCACAAAAAATTGCTAAAAGCGTGGCCGGGCCTGCTCTTGATACTAGGGCTGGCGATGGGTCTGCTAAATTTGACGGTAGCCCCCGCTTATGCCGATTATATCATTTTTGATACTAGCCAGGCCCATTATCACGTGACAGTGTGGGCCTCACCCAACCCGGTTAGCGAAGGTAACGTCCATCTAACGGTGCGGCTGGCCCGGCCCGATAGTATGGGTTTGGGTCAGGAGTATCCGGTGCGCCACGCCGATATGCAGCTAACTTTTCAGCAGCTAGATGGGGTGGGCGCGAACGGCCAACCAGTTGCCTACACTGTCCACAAAGCCCAAACCGCCGACGAGACCGACCCCGGCACGTATGAAATACACGACGCGCTGTACGCTGCTGGAGATTATACTGCCCACCTCAAAGTAGCGGCCAGCGATGGGGCGGCTCAGTTTGATTTCCCGGTCAAAGCCCTGCCGCGCCCTGATGACCGTTTGTTCGACGCTTTTCTGGTAGGCGGCATCGCGCTCCTGGTCTTGAGCATTGTGCTGGCCTATATGCGTCGTTCCAAAGAAACCGACGACCCACCCCTTAAAACCTTATAGCTGCCCGTCCACTGGCGGCAACCACACCCAGGGTGTACTACTCTGTCAAGCTGGTTTTGAATAGTAGTGATTAGCAGACCGCCAACGGTTCACCCGTGCCGGGTACAGGTAAACCGTCGTCTATACAACCCAAACCTGATAAATCAGGTTGTTAGAACCCACTTTAGTGGGTTTGAAGTGGGTAGCCTGTGGATTTATCCATAGGCGAGCTATTCAAATGGGCGTTGACAGAGTAGTACCCGCGCAATGTCACCCCACGTTTATTTGCTCATTTACTCTCCATTACTCCAGTCCATTCAAATGCTTAGAATTTGATATGTTTCAGTCGGCTAGTATTGACATTGCTCCCGTTTTTGCTATAATGTTAATTAGGGTAGGGGGGTATAGTGTCTTTGGGTAGTTTGGGCGGTGACACGCTGAACGAAGCGAAGAGCCTATGGGAACAAGCCCTTGCTACTATATAAAGCAAAGTAAAATCGAAGGAGAGATTTTGAAGTGAACAAACGCTTTTTGGTTTTTGTAATATCTGGTTTGATGCTGGCTTTGACCTTAGCCGCTTGTGGTGAAACCGCCACGCCCAACGGTGCAGGCGCGAATAGTATGCCTGGGATGACTATGCAGCCGGGCCAGACGATGGCTGGGACAACTTCGGCGATGGGTGCTACAGCGGGTAGTATGCCTGGTACGGCGGCCCAACCCGATGCAATGACCGCCAGTTTGCAGAATTTGACTGGCAAAGATTTTGAAATCAAGTTTATGCAGGATATGATTGCCCACCATCAAGGGGCGGTAGATATGGCAAAGCTGGTAGCTACCAACACCAAACGGCCCGAACTGCTTAAACTGAGCCAGGATATTATCGCCGCCCAAAATAAAGAGATTGCTGACCAGACCGGGTGGCTGGCAAGTTGGTACAACGAGAAGCCTCTGGCTAATTCGATGGACGCGCCCGGTATGATGGATATGATGGGTGGTATGGACAAGCTTACAACGGCTAAGGACGCGGAATTCGACAAACTCTTTATCCAGATGATGATACCGCACCATCAGGCCGCCGTGTCAATGGCAAATCTTATCCCCGGCAAAACTCAACGGCCCGAACTGCTCAAGCTCGGCCAGAATATTGTAACCTCGCAGACAGCCGAAATCCAGCAAATGCAAGGCTGGCAAAAAGCCTGGTTCAATTCATAGTGAATAGGTGTGGATTATGGAAATTCTGGACGCGGTATGACAATCTTTAGTGGCGGCTTTCGGTATGGCCTGGCAGGTGCTATGGAGTCTGGTGCTGGGTTTCGTTATCTCTGGTATGATCCAGGCGTATGTCAGCCGTCAACGGATGAGCGCGGTATTGGGTCGGGACGGAGTTAAAGAAATTGCATTAGCGGCTGGCTTCGGCGCGGCCAGTTCCTCTTGTTCGTATGCCTCGATTGCCGCCGCCAAAAGTATGTTCAAGCGTGGGGCGCACCTGCTACCCGCCCTGGTTTTTATGTTTGCCTCTACCAATCTGGTAATTGAGCTTGGCCTGATTCTTTGGCAATTGATGGGTTGGCAGTTCACCCTGGCGGAGTGGCTGGGCGGGATTGTCTTGATAATAATTGTGTCAATCGTAATCAAGCTCACCTACCCTAAGCGGATTGTGGAAGAAGGCCGGAATTATCAGGAAACGGGCAACGTGGCGGCTCATAATCACGGCGACGAAATGGCCCCTGGTCGTACTCTCGGACAAAAACTACGTTCACCACAAGGTTGGGTCTATGTGGCGCATTACGTGGCGATGGACTGGTCAATGTTGTGGAAAGATTTGATTGGCGGCTTTCTAATCGCCGGATTTATCGCCGAGTTAGTGCCAAACTCTTTCTGGCACGCTCTTTTCCTGACCGATGCGCCTGGGCCGCTTCAAACTCTGGAAAACGTGATTATTGGCCCGCTAGTCGCCATTATCTCCTTTGTCTGCTCGATTGGCAACGTGCCACTGGCGGCCATATTGTTTAATGGCGGTTTGAGCTTTGGTGGTACTATCGCTTTTCTCTACGCCGATTTAGTTATCTTGCCTATCCTGAATATCTATCGCAAGTATTACGGTTGGAAATTAGCGGCGTATATTAGTACGGTGCTTTTTGTTACTATGGTGGTGACGGGGCTACTGATGGACCTGGCTTTTTCGGGTCTAAACTTGCTTTCCCCGCCGCTCACTTTATTCCTGCGCCCAACAACCAGTTAATCCAGCAAGTCACGACCTTTTCTTTCGACTATACCGCCGTCCTCAATATCGTCGCCCTGCTAGTGATCGGGGTGCTGCTATTTGAACCGTAAAAACCCAATGATGGGTCACGGCGAACACGCGATGCACCAGATGCCCGCAGGTAATATGTAGGTAGAGAGGCTACCATCAAGACAAAATCCGTATCATCTCAAAAAGTAGGGGCGAGATTTACCGCGCCCGCTCGGATTGGGCGGAGCAATGTCCCACCAATATCTGAATTTGTATTTCCCTGGTAACACTACTGGTCTTTTTTGGCGGGGTCATCTAGCGATGCGCTTAACTGTTTAAGCAAGGCCAGGCGTTCTTCGGGTGTTAATCCCGCCAAGCGTTCTTCGGGCTTGAGACCGGAGAGGCGTTCTTCGGGCTTGAGACCGGAGAGGCGTTCTTCGGGCTTGAGACCGGAGAGGCGTTCTTCGAGTTTGAGACCGGAGAGGCGTTGGGCGAGGGTAGCCCTGGGCAGCCACTTTACTACCACTCTGTTCCACGACTCCAGTATGCGGGCCGCTTCTTCCGGCTCGTAAGCCGCCAATATTTCTTCCACTTCAATGGTCATTTCGTACATCTCCTCTCCACGCATTTCAAATAGAAAATTGAGCAGTCCCCATTCCTCCGTGTCTATCAACTGCCGGACGTATTTGTTCCACACGGGGCTGGTGGACGGGGCATAGTCGAGGCTTTGGGGGTTCTTTTGGCTTTGGCGACATTCCTGGTTTCACTTGACATAACTTTTATTGTTCCTATCTGGTATCTTGGTTCAGGTGTACAGGGTTATTTTAGGGGTTTTTTGGTTTGGCTGCAATTCACGAGTATTCCTGGGTAATCAAACTCACCAGTTGACTCGGTGTATTATAATCATAGTAACAGACGTTGAGGTTTTGTTTAGGTGTTGTAGAATATCCAGGCTGCGGATTGTCTCCTGATAGTGGCTGGGGAACGTAGCCCTACTCAATGAGGAGGATTAAGATGAATAG
Organism: Chloroflexia bacterium; assembly: GCA_038207455.1. Lineage (GTDB taxonomy): Bacteria > Chloroflexota > Chloroflexia > Chloroheliales > Chloroheliaceae > JBBQZT01. The sequence goes on along the minus strand of JBBQZT010000039.1, from coordinate 25,505 downwards.
ATTATTGCGAACCCGCCCCGAAGTTTTGATGATTTTGCTGATTGCGATGGTTGCCTTATTCCTGGTTTCCCTTTTAATGTTGCTGCTGCTGCCGAGCCTGCCCTACATCAAAAATTACTAGGTTATATTCTTGAGTATTATTTCGAGAAGTGGATAGGTAGAGCGCGATTTATCACGCCCTACCTTTTGGGCCGATAGTTTTAAAAGTCTAGTAATGAATTTGCACCCTGCTCCCCAGCGATAGCCAGTTCCAGGCAAACTCCGCCGAAGTGTAATCCTCGCTCACACACCCGTGACTGCCCGTTACCCCAAAAGTATCCCGCCACCACGCATAATGCAGGGCGTGACCCTCATAGGTAAAATATTGCGTGTATAGCACGTTGTACAGGTCATAATATTCCTCGGCCCCAATCGAAGCGTTGGTCATGTGTTCGTTATAAACCCGTTTGTTGATGTAAAAAGTGCCAGTGGGCGTTTCCCAATGCAGTTTGCCCGTTGCCACCAGATTAGTCCGTACTGGCACGTCCCCCTCATAGAAAGTCTCGCTTTGGGTACTGAGGCTTACATCCACCCAATGCTCCCACAAATTGCTATCGTAGTTGGGAACGTTGCTAGAGGCGGAATTAGACTCGAAAGCAGTGTCGGCGTGGTTAAAGTTAGCCATCAAGGTGCCAAAATTAGGGTCAATCTCTGCTCCGGTTGCGCTCGACCATAACATTCTGCCACGCTCAAAGATTTGGGCAGTGTAGCTGCTGCCGTCCAGCAACGTTAAACCGTATTCCTCGCTCAAGGGATAGCCCCAAAATTGCAAGCCTCCGGTATTGTTATAGAGGTCAAGGAAACCAAAGCTAACTTTGTGACCGCTTTCCACGAAATATTGTTGGCGGGGGGCAGAGGAGGCTGGTACTTTGGCGAACGGCGCGGCACTCTTAACCCAATCCGGTTGGGCTTCGTAGAAGATACGTCCGGTCTCGTAAGGGCGCACCTCGGCGGTATCCGGGTAGTAGGCTAGAGCCATTTTCTGGAAGAACTGCACCGCCTGACCTTTAGAATTAACATATAGTCGGGAGACTGGGCCGCCAAAGGTAGCTTGCTTGCCGTTAATTCGCCAGAAGTGCAAAAGCGGGTCTGCCACAAAATGGCTGTAATCGGGGAAGAAAACCTGGGCCGGGCCGCTGTAGCTGGACACCTTTGCAGATTGGCTAGACGGGGCAGCGGCCAACGCCGCTTCTGAATTAAAACTGTTCAGAGCGAGAGTCAAAATAGCGAGCGCAACCAGCCACAGACAGGCTTTGCGAAAAGCTTTGGTCATAAAATAACTCCTCAAAAAGTAGGTTGAAAATAGTTTGTCGCCGGAAGAAAATGGCCTGTGCAACTGCAACTAATTACCAGGCAAGTTAAACGGGTAGCAACATAGTTCTTGCTACCTGACTTATATAAATTTGGGCTTTGTACTGGAGGCGGTGCGTCCCCGCGCCCGCTATCGGACGTAACCTGTGCGGGAGCGGGGACGCGCCGCCTCCAATATATTTCTCGCTGGGTGAGACGTAGCAAAAAGCGGACAAAAATTGGTTGGAGTTGTCTCAACTGCACGCTCATAGTAGCAAAGAAAATTTGCTTAGTCAATAGGAAATTCGTTTCCGCCAGGGCTGATTTTGAACTTGACTAGCACCCCCCATTAGTTATACACTTAGGTCAAACCAAATAAATTGTAGGCGGCGCATCCCCGCGCCCGCATAGGTTGTGAGTCTGGCAACAGCACGGGCGCGAGGACGCGCCACCTACAATCAAAGCAGTATTAGAGCTAAGTTTTGAAATCAAGGCGGAGAAAGACAGGATGGCTAGTACCGTAATCGGCTATTTTAGTGCGTTGGAACAGGCCGAAAGATTTGCAGATTTGTTGCTGGAACGCGGCCTTGACCCCGACCACGTGCGGATTGTATATGACCCCGACGCGGTAGCAGCCAAAGCCGTCCGGCTGGCCGCACCCGATGCCAAACCCAAGTTTTCTTTGTTGCCGCGCCGCAAGAAGGAAGCTCCCGCCACCCTCCCGACGGGTTCGCCGGTTCCGCTCCCGCCTACTAAACTAGCCCCTACCCTTAAAATCGAAACGCACGTAGCCACTTACGATGATACTATCGAGGCCAGTCCGGTTTCGGCCTACTATAATGCGTTCTATCGGGCCGAGATAAGCGAAGAAGACGCGGGCTATTACGAGTCGCTGGTGCAACGCGGCAACGTTATGATGGCGGTGTATATCCCGACTGACGCGCAAAAGGGCCGCGATTGGGAAGCACAGCAGGCCAAAGAATACCGCGATTTGATGGGCAAGGCCGAGGCTTTTGACCGCGAAATCCGCAAGAATTACAGCAATCGGGGCTTGACCACTTATCCCCAAAACCGCTACTTCAATCCCAAAGGCGCAATGACCGACCTGGGCTGGGTCTATAACAGTGCCAGCCCGCTTGACCAGGAACGCTCGAACGTGTTGGGCCAGCAAACGGGGGCGGAGGAAGTAATGGGTTCGGGAGACCGCCCTAGCTTCCGGCGCATCGTCAGCGGCAAACAGCTACTCCAACTACGCCAGGAAAACTCTACCCCTCCCGCCTGACATACGGGGTAGGTTTTGTCGTGCCGAAAAGTATAATAGCTAGTGGCTGTACCTATATATTAGAAGCACCGATGGTTAAAACCATCGGCAAGCAGATTCCAAACCCAATTTATTGGGTTATAAAACCAGGGCCATTGCAAGGACAGTTCCCTGTATTCTGTGGGACATTGCGCGGGTACCCCCTGGGTGTGGTTGCTGCCAATGGACAAATACATCGGCTGGCGGAGCAGCCTCCTACAAAACACCCTTTCTTCGGATACACGGATATAAAAGTTAATGTTCATAAGTGGGTTGTAGTGCGCTTTAGCGTACTTGGGTTGAATAGCGGGTACTACTCTGTCAACGACCATTTGAATAGCTCGCCTATGGATACACCCGTGCCGGGTGCAGGCATACACAGGCTAACCACATCAAACCCACAAAAGGGGGTTCTAACAACCTGCTTTAGCTGGTTTGGGGTGAATAGACGAGGTAGGCCGGCACCCGGCACGGGTGTATCCGTTGGCTAAACTAACCATCGGCGTTCCCCAGGCCGTAATTTTACCTGCCGCCCATTCCGGTTAAAGTCACCCCTTCGATAAAGAAGCGTTGGAAGATGATGAAAATAATCAGCACCGGGGCCATCACTACCAGGCTACCAGCCATTAGCCAGGCCCAATTGACTGACCCGCCTGCCGCGAACTCGAACTGGCGCAGACCTAGCTGCAAAGTGTAGAGCGGTTCGCTTTGTAGATACAGCAGCGGCCCCATAAAATCTTCCCAGGCCGCCTGGAAGGTGAAAATCGCTACCGCAGCCAGGGCTGGCTTGGTGAGCGGCATCACAATCTGCGACCAGATACGCAGTTCGCTCGCTCCGTCTATTTTAGCGGCTTCGGAAAGCTCCATCGGGATACCGCTCATAAACTGGCGCATCAAAAAGATATAGAAGGCACTTCCGGTAAAAGCTGGCACGGTTAAGGGCAAAAACGTATTGACCCAATTATCCGAACCTTGAAAACCGAAAGCTGGCAACTTGGCAAACAAAATGTACTGCGGAATGAGGGTCACAATCCCCGGCAGCATCATCGTCGCCAGTACCAGGGAGAAAACTATATCGCGGCCCGGCCAGCGCAGACGGGCGAAAGCGTAGGCCACCAGCGAGGTTGAAAGTACGCCCCCTATCACGTTAATCACCGTGATGATAATGGTGTTTATCCACCACTGCCCCCAGTAATCGTTAAAGCTGAAAGCCTCGGTGTAGTTTGACCACACAAAGGTATCGGGTATCCACTTGCCATCGCCCGCTAACCGCGCATCTTTGAGGGAGGTAGAAACCATCCACAAAAACGGCACCACAAACAAGACCGTCATCAGGGCCAGACCTAACCAGGCTACCACCCGCCCCACCGACCATTTGTAGCGTCGTGATGATGAAGGCTGGTTAAAAGCCACGCGAGTTTCGTTTAACTGCTCAATTGCAGCTGCCATCTTACTGCCCGCCTTCCTCTACTTGTCCGTTTCGTAATAGACCCAGCGTTTTGCCAGCCACAGTTGGATACCAGTAATCACCAGGATAATGATAAATAACACCCAGGCCATCGCTGCGGCGTACCCCATTTGCAGGGTGGCCTGGCCGGTGCGACCAAAAGCCCGGTTATAGAGATACAGTACGTAAAAAAGCAATGAACCGTCCGGCCCGCCCACATTAGAGTCTTTGCCAGTGATGATAAAAGCCGTAGCGAAAATCTGGAACGCCCCGATAATGCCCGTCACCACCTGGAAGAAAATGGTAGGCGAAAGCATAGGCAGGGTGATATACCAGACTTTTTTGCTGCCACTAGCTCCATCAATTTCGGCTGCTTCGTAAAGAGTAGTCGAGATACCCTTCAAACCCGCCAGATAAATTAAAATGTTGCCGCCAATCCACCACATACCCATAATGACTAGACCGGGCTTAGTCCAGTTAGGGTCAAAGAACCAGCCAGGCCGCGCACTTTCGGGGATACCAAAAAACCCTAAGAAGTTATTGAACAAACCGTCAGGAGCTAAAATCCACTTCCACAAAAAGATAGCGGCCACGCCCGCCAACACCTGGGGCAAATAGAAAACGGTGCGATAAAACTTTGCGCCGGGCAAATCCATGTTCAAAAGCAGGGCAATCCCGATAGAAGCTAAAGTGACCAGGGGGACTTTGACAAGCACTATCCAAAAGGTGTTACCGAGCGAAAGATAAAAACGGTCATCCTGGAAAAGGTTGGTGTAATTGTCGGTGCCGATCCACTTGGGAGCATCTACAATATTGTAGTTGGTAAAGCTGGTATAGACCGAAAAAAGCATCGGCCCGGCAGTAAACACCACGAAACCGATAATCCAGGGCATCGCGAACAGCCAGCCAGTCAACGCTTCGCGCCGGGCTGGGCTCCAAAAAGATTTAGGTGGGGCGACTGTGGCGCGTGAAAGAACCTGTGCCATCTCAACCTCCATTGTCTAATTGTAACTACGTACCTGTCACGGCCCGCAGGGTTGCGGAATGGAGGGTCTGCGGAATGAGGAAGCTCCAATTTGAAAACCCGGTTAGAGCTTCCTCGTTCCTCCGCAACCCTACGCGCAACCCTACGGACCGTGACAAGACCTGGCTGAATAATTACAAGCTTTTACTGGTATCCGATGGTTGCCTGTACCCGGCACGGGTGAAACCATCGTCTATTCACCCCAAACACGTTAAAACGTGTTGTTGAACGGCTTAACAACCTGATTTAGCCTACGGCACGGCTTCGCACGTCAGGTTTGAGGTGCTTAGACGACGGATGCCTGCACCCGGCACGGGTGTATCCGTTGGCGCATTACATACACGGACTTAATAATTAACATTCATCAACCATCGGTGTCTCTACTTCTTTTTGGCAATCTCGGCATCTATCGCCGCCTGCGCTTGATCCATTGCCGTCTTTGCGTCAATCTTGCCATCGTAGATGTCGCGGGAGCGTTTATCCACCTGGTCAGGGCCAAAGTTGGCATATTGGGTGGCAAGCGGAATAACCTTAGTCGTTCCCAACGCTTTAACCATCAAGCCCCAGTTCGGGTCGGCGGTCAAAGTCGGGTCGCTGGCTGCCATCATATTGGCGGGAATTTCGTAAGTATCGCGTGACCACGAAGTAATCGCCTTTACGTCCGTCGCGCACTTGATAAACTCCCAGGCCGCGTCCACGTTTTTGGAGCCGCGTGGAATAGAAAGGGCGAAACCCCCGCTAAAGTTGGCTGGTTGGGCAGTATCGTTATAAGGCATATTGGCTATACCCCAATCCAGGTTTTCCTTACCGCTACCGTCAGCCTTACTAACCTGCGGGCGGTAGAAGTTTAGTTGCGAAGCGTAACCGTTAATATCAGTTATCATAGCAACTTTACCGGACATAAAGGCATCGTTGGGAGCAGAAGTAAAAGTGTTGCGAAACTTGTCAAAGGCAGCGTAATTTCCAAACTTATCTACCCACTTCTTGATCCAGTTGAAAGCTTCCACCACTTTAGGGCCGTTGACCTCTGGCTTACCAGCATCAGTCACATATTGGGAGCCGTTCAGAGTAGCCCACTGGTCCCAGTTGCCATTGATAAGCGGGGAAAAGCCGAGTTGGGCGTAAGAGCCGTCCCCATTTTTCTTGTCCAGTTTAGCCGCGTCCGCTTCCACTTCTGACCAGGTAGTAGGTGGTTTTTCAGGGTCAAGCCCAGCTGCCTTAAAAGCGTTCTTGCTATAGTAAAGCATCCGCACATCGGTGGAAAAAGGAATACCATAAGTATCATTTTTGTAAAGGGTTTGCTTCCAGGTGAAGGGCCAGAAAGCCGAGCCATCTATGCCATCGCGGGTAGCCAGCGTTTGCAGGTCGGTCTCGATATTGTTAGCGGCTTTTGAACCGAGTTGAGGGCGGTCTTCTACAATCACATCGGGCATACCTGTCCCCGCCGCCACTGCCGCCGTGTTCGCGGTGTAGATGTCGCTGAACGGTTTGAAAGTTTCGGTCATTTTGATATTAGGGAGAGCTTGCTGACAGATGGCTACCACGCGGCGAATGGCAGTACGACGTAATGGCGAACTCCAAAAATGCCATAATTGTACCGAACCGGAAACGTTAGGGTTGAGCTTAACCGTGCCTGTCCCGCCCCCATTTCCGGCGACAGTAGTAGCTGCTCCTCCGGCAACAGTAGTCAGGGCGGCACTGGTAGTGGCTGCTCCACCCCCATTTCCGGCGACAGTAGTAGCGGCGGCACTGGTAGTGGCGGCTCCCGCAGGCACAGTGGTAGCTGCACCTCCAGCAACAGTAGTAGCGGCTGGCGAAGTGGGTGCCGTCGTAGCGGTCTCCCCGCAAGCTACCAGCAGCAAACTGCTAAAGCTGGCAAACACTACCAGCCAGGTCGCACGTTGGAGCATTGGTATGCCAAATCTTTTGAACATACTATCTTCCTTTCTACTCTACTCACTAAAAGCGTAACTGAGTTGTCAGTTCACCTGTTCACTCGATGAATTCAAGTTTTGAGCTAATCGGTCTGGTTTCTTTGGTGGGCGGGCCAGGGCTTATTGGCAGACGGCCCCCCGCCAGCCTCGAAACATATTTTCCGATTGCTCCTTATCCACTTTTAGCCAGCCTATTCTTTGGGGCTGGTATGAAGCGAGTATGCCAAAGCTGCCTTCTGATTGCGTCTGGCTATAGTCGCACCGCTATCCCTGCAAGGTACAGGAATGGTTATCTACGTCAAGCTGCCATTAGTCGGGGGCAGTCCTGACTATACGGACGCATTAACATTTTGGCTTGGTTGGCTGCCAGACCTGCTACATCATTCAAGCGTAGCAAATCCATTGTATTAGTGAGATTAAGGACTAGCGGTGTGGGTGATGATAACTGCATCAAAGTTTAGCGTGCTGGTCTCGTCACTTAATATTTGGTTCAGTTCGAGTTGGAATTTGCACAAATCGGGCCACCAATCTGTAGCAGCAGTCACGCCGAAAGTGGGCGCGGTCTATCATTCCATATTAGCTCCTGCCAGCGCGACAGAGCGGAGATGACCAGATATTAAGCTGTAGGTTGTATGGGAAAGTTTAAGGGATTAGAGAGCCTTTCATAATTCGTCTAAGCTGCTTAATCGCCAAGCAAACCGTTAAGCTTTTACTGGTATCCGATGGTTGATGAACCTTAATTATTAAATCCGTGCATCGCCTATGGATAAATCCACAGGCTACCCAACCCAAACCTGCTTCAGCAGGTTCTAACAACCTGATAAATCAGGTTTGAGGTGAATAGACGATGGTTTCACCCGTGCCGGGTACAGGCAACCATCGGCGAACTAAAAGCTGCAACCAACCTTAATTATGCAAGCCTCTCCGCTTACTTACCCATCACCCCTTGAGCCTGGGCCGAAGCTAACCCAAGCAGACCGAGTCCGATATGGGCTGGGACGACCCCACTGCCAGGATGCCACTCCATTTTGGCCCGCTCGAAATACTGCGCGATGTAGGTCTGACCATTAGTGGCTTTTTCCGGGAAAGCTTCGCTAATGGGCAAACCAAATACTACCTTGCCGTTGTTGGTTTGCCAGTATAGCAAGAAGCCGTTGGCATTTGAAAGCGAGTGATTGGTTTCGTAGAAATAGCGGTGGTCAATGCTGTTGGGGAAAGGGGCCAGGGTTTTGAAAGCCGCTTCCTGAGCGCGATTGGCTGTTAGCTGGTTGCCCAACAAAGCCAACTGAACTTCGTATTTTGTTCCGGCAAGTTCGGTGTGATACTCGAAAACCGCCCGCTCAAAATATTGGACGGTGCGGCCATTTTCGGCAAATTCTTCGCTAATGGGCAGACCAAAGACGGGCCAGCTACCATTATTATCCCAAAAAAGCTTAAAACTGCCTGCTAAACTGTGTTGGGTGTTAGAAAAGTAAGCATAATCGTCGTCGCCCACGCGGTCAAAGTCCTCGCTGGTCGGTTTGAAAGCCCCCACCGGGCGATTTTTGAAAAGCAGCTGGCTAGTTTGAGAAAAGTTGAAATTATACTGGTGGGCTTCGTTTTCGGCCCCGGCAATCTGGAAAGTAATTGGGTCTGGTGCAAGACCATATTTGGCGGCAGTGGCCTGTAAAGTATAAGTGCCAGGTGGCAGATTGGCGAAGCTAAAAAAGCCGTCGGCTGCTGGGAAACGTTGGTCTCCGGGCGTAAGGCTGATTACCACATTGCCAGCGTCAAGACCGGGTTGCCCTTTGGCAGCCAGCCCTTGAACCGTACCATAAACCCGCGCCCGCCGATTTGGAAAACTTTGGTCGTTGACCACTGCCAACACCGCTTTGTAAGTGTTGAGCCGCCCCCAGCCCACGCGCTGGTCGTAAACGCGCCCATCGAACGAGCTACGCAGACCGGGCGTGGGTACAGACAGGGCTTTATCGCCATTGTCCGGGTTGATGACAGGTGTATTGGTGGGCCGGGCGGTAACGCTGACGAGGGGCGGCCCGCTTTTATAATCAGCCGTTCCCTCCAAAATATCGCGTACCTGGCTACCGCTCAAGGTTGGATTGACCGACAGCATCAACCCCACCGTCCCGGCTACAAACGGAGCGGCACTACTCGTCCCACTGCCCGTACTATACGCCGGACTGTCGGTTTTGGTGTTCCAATCCAGGCTCACAATGTCATAGCCGGGCGCACACAACGATAATTCCGGCCCGTAGGTACTAAAGGCGGTGGGAGTATCCTGGTTGTCGGTAGCCCCTACCGCAATCACCTGGTCGTAGGCCGCCGGATAGTTGGGTTTGATGGGAGCGGAGGGGTCGCCGTTTTGGTTTTTATTTCCGGCAGCGGCAATCAAAACTGCGCCGTGTCTGGCTTCGGCCCTATTGTTGGCCGCCTCGGAACGAGACACCCGCACATTTAGGGGGTAGGCAGCATACATCACCGCCTCCTGCACTACCTGGGAGCGGTTTGTCCCACCCAAACTCAGGTTGATTACGTCTGCACCCTGGTCGGCGGCGTAGCGGATACCCATTGCAATGGTAGCGTTTGAGCCTACCCCATCACTATTCAGAACCTTGACTGGCAAAACGGTGGCGTTCCAATCAACTCCCGCCATCCCCTCGTGGTTGTCGCCTTGCGCCGCCGCGATACCAGCCACGTAAGTACCGTGACCGTAATCGTCGTTGGTATCCAGGGAAGCCGGGTCGCTGGCAAAGTTGAAGCCGTTCAAAAGGCGTTGGCTAAGTTCGGGGTGCGAACCTACCCCGCTATCTTCAATGGCGATGACAGTTTTATTCGTTCCGGTCATAATATCCCAGGCGGCGGGAGCTTCGATTTGAGTTAAGCCCCATTGTCTGCCGCTGCGATAAATCGGGTCGTTGGGTTCTTTGAAGGCCCGCACTGGATAGTCAAATTCGGTGTAAAGGGTGGTGTGGCTGGCTGCCAAAGCTTCACGTAGAGCCGCGAGGTCGGCGTGGCCTTCCGTTCGGAGTAAGTAAGCCCCACCGGGCGGGTCTATTGCGTCGGCAGCCCGCACCTGATACTGCGCCAAAATTGGGGCTAAAGCGGGTACTCTAGCCGCCAAGACTGGCTGTACCAACCGATTGCCTATCATGCTGGCATCAAGTTTAGGGTTAGCATTAGGCGCGGTTGCCAGCACCATATAAAGCGTGGCGGCGATTTGGGGTTGGAAGCGCACAATCAAGCGATCTGGCAGCGGCGCGTCAGCGGAGACGCTCTGCTTCGGCACAGCCGCCAGCCCCGCATCATACTTGCTGGTTAGAGGTGGCAGCGAATTTTGAGAGTCCAAAAATCTTTCGCCCACCAGAATCAACAGGAAGGGCGAAAGTACCAGGAGCGAGAGAGATAGAGAGATTGCTATTTTGCGTTTCAACCGCTTTACTTCTTAAAGACCAACTATTTAGCCTGTCCGGTTTTTGTTTTGGCCGCCACTCAAAGCTCGTCGCTATTGATCCGCTTTAGGGCGGGGCTGGCTCACATTTACGTCCGTCCAGGCTTCGATTTGAGCAAAAAACTCCCTAAAATGGTTCCAGCCATCCTGACCGTAACTATCACCGCCCGCCTTCAAACCCACCGCGTTGACCCCCAACGCATTGCACAAGTAGAGGGTACGCGGCAGATGATATTCCTGGGTTACAACGATAGCCTCACTGATATTGAGGTCGTGACCAGCCCGATAGCAACTGTCGTAAGTCCGCAGCCCCGCGTTGTCAGTTAAAATCGCGCTCGACGGTACGCCGTGTTGCTGGGCATAGCGGCGCATAATGGTTACTTCCACCTCGCCGCCAGTCATCAGCAAGGTTTGCACCTTACCCACTTTATAAAGTTTGACTCCGGCATCCAGGCGGTCAGTCAGCATCCAGCCGGGCGTACTATTCTGGTTGACACCCGCACCCAAAACCATTGCGATGGGCCGGGCGGGTATCGCGTCCACCGAAGTATAAATCTTAGCTGCTGCATCGGTGGTAACCTGGTGGACTATCAAAAAGGGTAGCAGCACCACAATGATAACTAGCAGTAGCAGAATAGCCCCTATGTGCTGGAATTTTCTGCGTTTGAGTTTGGGTGGTTTGGTGGTAGCAACGCCCTTGTCGCCTTTACCTTGTAAGGAGGCCGTGTGTGGCCCAGTTTTGGTTTGCTGAATTAAAGCTGGTTGTTCCAGGGCTGGTAAGCCTCGCGCCATCTAGCACTACCTCATAATGATTGCTGGCCGTTCAGATTCGGGTGTGATGGTAACATTTCTAGCAGACCAGCAACCAAATAGCTTGTTATCTATACCAGCTATTATAGCACAGGTAGTAAACAGGGCGATAACTTCAAATTTCTACCACAGCCGAGTAACAGGATACTGGTCAAAAGCCACGTCAGTGCTGATAATTGGGATTTGTTCGTGAATCGCTTGGGCAATCAAAAGACGGTCAAAAGGGTCACGATGATACTGTGGCAAAGAAATTATGCCTGCAATATGTTCTAACCTTATATCTAAAAGCGTGAAGCTGTTTAAGCTAATCTGTTGCGGAATAAATACTTCAAAAGGTTGCTTCAAATTCAGCTTGCCGATACTTGTTTTGATTGCTATCTCCCAAACACTAGCAAGACTTAACAGCGGCTGATTTGCTTCATCTTCAATTAGGGTACGCGCATTTTGGCTAAGATTAATGTTATCTTCGACAAACCACAAAAAGGTATGAGTATCAAGTAATAATCTCATTGTAATTATATTCTATTGGTATTCCTCAAAATCGGTGAGCGGTGCGTCAAAATCTTCCGCCATTACAAATAAGCCTTTGGCACTTCCAGCTTTGCGTTTACGCGGCTGTACTACAGGTGAAGCGACAGGCACGAGTTGTAACATTTGATTACTGTTCTTGGCAATATAGACTTCCTCGCCATTTATAGCTGCTTCGATTAAATCTGGCAATTTCGCTCTGGCCTCATCAATATCGAATTGATACATAATTTCGACCTCCTTCCTTAATGCTTTAATGCTGTAACTATTCAGTCCTGGGTTGGGTTTTGTAGGAGGCTGCTCCGTCAGCCGATGGTTTCCCATTGAAATGCCAACGAAATCGGCTGACGGAGCAGCCTCCTACAAGTGGCCTGAATAGTTACTTAATGCTTTGATTTTACCACGAAAAAGATGTTGATGGGATGGCTTTAGCCACAACTCAAAAGACGATTTCCGCAGTTGGCTTCACCTCAATAGAGTGGTCAGGGTGGGCCAGTTCGGGCAGGACTGCATTGTGATAAGCGATGATTTGCGCTGCGGGTAACATAAAATCCCCCGTAGTGTGGGCATCAGCTACTAGCGTTACGTCGTAACCAGCACTAATCGCGCTGCGGCAGGTAGTATCCACGCATTGTTCGGTTTGCATACCTGTTACCACCAGATGCTTAACGTCAAGTTTTTCTAGCTCCTGCCGCAACGTAGTGTGATAAAAGGAATCGGAAGCGCGTTTATGCACCACTGGTTCGCCCGCCTGGGGCGCAAGAGCCGGGTGTATTTGCCAGCTTGCCACACCGTAATTAAGCGGGGCGTACCCGGCACTATTGTGCTGCACGTAAATAACCGGAGTGTTGGAAGCGCGAGCGCGGGCTAACAAAGTGTTGATATTATCCAACACCGCCTGTTGCTGGTAAGCTCCTTCGACCAATTCTACCTGCATATCAATCACCAAAAGGGCCGTGTCGTTGCTCATTTGTGTTCCTTTCCAATCTAAAACAAAACCTCCCAAATTCGGAAAACAGTGTTACAATAGCGTACACCGATTACATTTTAACCGATTTGAGAGCCTTGCACAATAATCACTAAAGGCTCTCGACTAGCTCTAAAATTATGCTTATGGCTTATAAAACCTCTAAAATCCTAACTTTCTTCCTGGCGTGCTGGCTGTCGGCAATGCTGCTAGTGGCGTGTAGTCAGGACGCTTCGCCCACCCCGGCTAATACTCCTGCGCCCACCTTCGGTGCCACTGCGCCTACTGTGGCAACTACGTCTGCTGCGACTACACCTGCGAACGTGGCTACACCAACGCTGTCCGGGTTGCCTGTCTCAACCACGCTGGCGGGCATTACGGCTACGCCTGCTCTGCCTACCCCGGTCTCTAAAACGGTGTTGCCTGTCCTGCCTACCGCTACCCCTTTGGCTTCCGACAGCTTGCGTAGCTATCTGGATAACGACTACCAGTTTGGGATGGTTTATCCGTCGGATTGGAAGGTCAACCGCACGCCGGGGCGCATTTTGTTTACCAGCCCGCTTTCGCAACAGTATGGGGTTAGCGTGGACATTGTGCCAGTGGGGGCGAACCAGTCGGCGCGGCAAGCTTTGGAAGCTTTTCTGACCGATTTTGTGAAACGTAATCCTGATACTGCCGTCTCCAATCCGTCGGTGGGGTTAGGTTGGGGTGGTATAGATGTGTATGGGGCGTTTATCGTTTTTCCACCCGACCCGGCCCAACCCCAACTGCGAGTCAAAGCCTTTGTCGAAAAAGCCTTCAACGATGGCGTGATGTATTCGCTGATTGCTTCGTCGGAGCAGGACAAATACGCCGAACGCCAGTCGCTGCTTCAAATTTGCCTCAATAGCTTTTTACCGTTAGAATTGACCCTGGCTGGCAAACACCAGACCGATAGCACGCAGTTTGCAGATTTCGGCACTAAGTTCAACTATCCTAAAAGCTGGCAGCTAGACAAAAAGACTATTGATGCTGGAACAGTTTTGACTATCGCCAAACCAACCAGCCCCGACGTGAACCTGGTAATGCAAATCTCGCAGGGCAGCGACCCAGTGGCTTACAACAAGGCTACCTTTGAGCAAATTCAAAGTGGGGCCGCCGACTATAACGCTGTCCAATATAAAACTTTGAAGCTAAACGCCACCCAAAATTTGTCGCGGTGGGTGGTGCTGTTCGTCAATGGTAAAGGGTTGCCTATTTATCGCTATCTCTATACGTTGGCCGACTCCAAAAGCGGTTTGCTATATTCGCTACAAGCCAGTGCCTTTGCGACCCATTACCTGGAAAATTCCGATGCTTTGATTGCGGCGTTGCAATCACTCAGCGTTAATTAGCAATGAGCTACGGGTCACGAGCTAGGAGCAAAAACAAATTTCTTGATTTCTGGTAACTACTCAGGTGGGTAACCTGTCACCCTGGATGAAGGCTCTGCGGAGTGAAGGGTCTGTTTTTCTTAGACATTTAGCAACAGATTCTTCGCTATGCGCTTCGCCAGAGCCTCCACTCAGAATGACAATACCTGGCTGAATAGCTACGGGGTTGTGCTAGTTAGAAATTAGCCAATGGTTCACCCGTGCCGGGTACAGGTAAACCATCGTCTAGGCAACCCAAACCTGCTAAAGCAGGTTACAATAGCCCCCTTGTCAGGCTAATCTTAGGCCGTTTGCAACCCACTTGAGTGGGTTTGGGGTATATAGACGATGGTTTACCTGTACCCGGCACGGGTGAACCATTGGCGCACCTTCGCTACCCTTCGTTTACGACCCGAAGGTTGGACAAAGCTAACTAGCACAAGCCCCTAGTTACTAATTCTTTGTATTAGGTTTAGTTCCAACAACGTTCAACAGACTAAATTAGACCGAAAAGGTAACATAGCAGGCGCAAGGACGCGCTGCCTACAATTAAAATCCAGTGTTGGGTTTGGCTGTTAGCTCATTGCTCGTAGCTCATTGCTATCTTAGGAGTGGAAATAGTGGCAAATAAACTTGTATTGAAGGAAAATCTGGTTTTTATGGTGAGCCGCGAGGACGGTGATGTGTCTCCGGCTGACCAGGAAGGCTTCGGCCTTTATTATAAAGATACCCGCTATTTGAGCATTTTGGAACTGCGGATTAACGATTTTACGCCTGTATTGCTTACCAGTAGTGGCGAGTTCAATTTTATGGGCAACATCCAGAGTGCCAATCCGATGATGCAAATTCCCCTGGCAGGTGACGACCCTGAAAAAGCGGAGACCGAACCGCTCACCCTGCTGCCGCGCACTCTCAGTATCAGGCGCAACCGCTTTATTGAAGACGGTTTGCACGAAAGGGTGGGTTTCCGTAATTATAATGACCAACCCGTGACGGTCAAGATTATGTTGCGCTTCGGCAGCGACTTCCGCGATATGTTCGACGTGCGCGGCTACAATCGGCCCAAACGCGGCGAGATTCGGCCCGCCGAGTGGGATGCCGAGACCAACCGGGTGCGTTTTAGCTACCTGGGCCTGGATAAACAGGTGCGGACGACTGACATCAAATTTGATACTGCACCCACCAATGTGACGCTTAGAAATTTAGCCGATGTTGCTAGTCAGCCACCTCATACGGGTGCTTCGTTGCCTTACGCCACCGAGCCAGTGCTGCGCGACAAAGTGCCACCCGCCCTGGCCGAAATCGAATTCGAGGTCACACTTGACCCTGAAAAGCCTTTTGCCATCACCTACCATGTCGTTCCGCAGAATTTGGGCAACCTTAACGCCGCCAATTTTGATATGGGGGCGCGGCGAATGCGTCAAACCTACGAATACTGGTTCAATGAGTCCAGCAAAATAAGCACCGATGACGAAGTATTCAACTCTTTTTTGACCCGCAGCCTCTACGATTTGCGAATTTTGACCGAGGAGTTGCCGACAGGTTTGATGCCCGTCGCTGGTATTCCCTGGTTTGCCGTTCCGTTTGGGCGCGACTCAATGATTACGGCTTTGCAAAGCTTGATTTTTGACCCACAATTGGCGGTGGGGACGCTACGCTATCTGGCTCAACTTCAAGGCAAAACGGTCAACGACTGGAATGAGGAAGCACCAGGTAAAATTCTGCACGAAGTCCGTTTTGGCGAGATGACGCTTTTACACGAAATGCCCCATGTGCCATATTACGGGGCGGTGGATAGCACGCCCCTGTTTATTATGCTGTTTGCCGAAACTATGTACTGGCTCAATAGCGACGCGCTTTACAAAGAGCTTTTGCCCAATATCAAAGCCGCTCTAAACTGGATTGACCAATATGGCGATATGGACGGAGATGGCTTTATCGAATATCTTTGCCACAACGAACGCGGCGTGCTGAACCAGGGCTGGAAAGATAACCGGACTTCGCTCCAGTTCAAGGACGGTAGTTACCCCGAACAACCGATTGCGCTGTGTGAGGCCCAGGGTTACGTCTATGCGGCGAAAATGGGTCTGGCTCGCGTGCTGGAAGGCCAGGACGAACGCGAATGGGCGGCTAGTTTGCGGGACGAAGCGGCGGAGCTAAAACAACGCTTTAACGAGCGGTTTTGGTTGCCCGAATTGCAATTCTTCGCCCAGGCTTTGGATAAACACAAAACTCCGATTACCACCATCACTACCAACCCCGGCCACTGTTTGTGGTGCGGGATTATTGACGACGATAAAATTGCGGCTGTCGTGCAACGTCTGAACGCCCCCGATATGCGGAGTGGCTGGGGTATCAGGACGGTCAGCGAAACCGAGCCGAGCTATAACCCGATGAGTTATCATAACGGTAGTATCTGGCCGCACGACAATTCGCTACTGGCGTTAGGTTTCAAGCTATACGGCTATGACACCGAGTGCAACGATACTATTTCCCAAATTTTTGTTGCCAGCCAGCGTTTCCGTTACTATCGGCTGCCCGAACTCTACTGTGGTTTTCAGCAAGATAACCGCTACTATAGCAGCCCGTCCGAATATCCGGTTAGCTGTAGTCCGCAGGCGTGGACGGCGGGGGCGGCTCTGCTATTTGTCCAAACCCTGCTAGGCTTGCAAGCGGACGCGGCCTCTAAAGCCCTGACCTTGCGCCCGTCCTTCCCTGCCTGGCTCAATACGATTTGCATAGAAAATTTGAGCATTGGCAACCAAAAGGTGTCTTTCAGGATTAACCGCGTCGGAGAAGATTACGTTTTGGAAATTTTGAACAATCCGGGCGGCTTCAAGTTTGAAAACAACGTGATTTGGACATAATTATAGCTGGGGGTTCAGGCACGAATACATCGGCTCGCCTCGCAGGGCGGCTATCAGATTTTGGGCGGCTTTGAGGCTCATTTGGGCGCGGGCAGTATAGCTGGCACTCCCGATATGTGGCAAGATTATTACGTTGGGTAACTGGAGCAAGGGGTCGGTCAGCAAAATCGGTTCGGGGTCGGTTACGTCCAGGCCCGCTCCGGCAAGCTGGCCTTTTTGCAAAGCCTGAACTAAGGCCACCGGGTCAATAATCGGGCCTCGCGCCGTGTTGATGACGATAGCGGTAGGCTTCATTATAGCGAACTCAGCCGCCCCCAGATAATAACGGGTGTGGGCGTTGAGCGGCAAGTGTAGGCTGACAAAATCGCTCTGGCGCAACAGTTCGGCTTTGGAAAGGTAGGTCAGGCCGGGAAAATCGCGTTCGGCCTGTTCGTCCCGGTGGTTGCCACAATACAAAAGCTGCATATCGAAGCCCCGTCCGCGTTTAGCCATCTCGCGCCCGATTCTACCGAACCCGACGATGCCCAGCGTGGCGTGATGCACATCTGCCCCTAGCAATGTCAGTGGCCCCCAGGTGCGCCAGTGGCCGCTTTTGACATATTGTGCGCTTTCTACTACGCGGCGGGCCGTTGCCATCAACAAAGCAAAGGCTAAATCTGCCGTTGTGTCGGTCAAAACGCCAGGGGTATTGCCGACCAGAACGCCGCAACGTGTGCAAGCGGCCACATCTATATTGTCGTAGCCGACAGCCATATTGCTGACTACCCGCAACTTGGGTGCGGCCTGTAACAATTCTTCGTCTATTTTATCCGTGACCAGAGCCAACAAACCGTCGCACGCGGCCACCTCGCGCAGCAAAACCTCGCGGGGAACGGGCATCTCGCCGGGCCAAATATCTACCTGGCAGACTTCGTGTAGCAATTGCAACCCGGTTTGCTCAATCTGGCGCGTCACATAGACTTTGGGTCTGGCTTCCTGGCTCATTTTGCTCCCTAACTAAAGCTCAATCCTCTGCGTCGTCAACTGGTTGCTGCGGTGCATAGTTTCTGTAGTATATTATAATAGGGCTGGCAAATCAAAAAATGCAAGGAGCTGTGACACACGTTTTTGCGGACTGTTTCCGTCGCTGGCGGTTTAAAATCCTGCAAAATTTTGTGCCACACCCAATGCAAGGAGAAGCGATATTGCGACCTGATAAATATACCCCGCACGGTTATCTGGACAATCCGGCTTATGCCTGGATTTTGGGCAAAGGCGGTATCTTGCGTTCGCGGCCTGCCTTGGGGATGGAGTGGCATTATCCGGCTCTGCCCGCCAGCTACAACCCGGTGCGCCAGTATCATACAGCGATGCGGCTGGCCTTTGAGGTGGGCGGGCGGTGGCTGTTGGACACGGCGGACTTTCGGGAAGCGGGCGTGGAGCTTTATTGCGATTACCATTCCAAAAACCTGCTACGTTTTGTTTGCAGACTGCCCAACGGGGTGCGGGTGAGTGCCAGCTTTTTTTTGGTTGACCGTAAGGCTGGCGACGGGCTGGCCTGTCTGGTGCGCCTGGAAAATACCAGCAGCCAACCCGCCAGCCAAAAAGTCGCTGCCATGCTGGAATACGAATGTGACCCTGAGCATACCCCTACCTGGTTGAGCGGCCTCTACACACGCGCCGACGAGACGGGGCTGGTGATTGGCGAATGGCAAGAAGGAGTCAAAGTCCATCTAGCGGTGAGTTTTTCACCACAGAGACACGGAGAACACGGAGTAAATCCAAAAGAAAGTAGCGAAACGAACGTTCCCGCCTTGTCTCCTGTCGTTTCCACGCTATCTTCCCATCCTGTGTCCTCGGCGGTTAAAACTCTTGTTCCCTTCTCTGCGTCCTCTGCGTCCTCTGCGGTGAATAAATGGCAACGGGCGTTGGGGACTGGCTACGAGGTTACACTGGCGGCGGGTGCAAGTCAGGAGCATCGTTTGGTGTTGGTTCGCGCCCCTACCGAGTTGCAGGCCCGTACCCACGCGCAAGTCTGGCTGGCTGACGACGGAAGCAAACTACAAGAAGTTTTGACAACGCGCTTGAACGAAGATAAAAGCTTTTGGCGAAACGCCCCCCGTCTGTATGGCGACTGGCCCGGCTATGTACGGCGTGGTCTGGTTTATGATTTGGAAACGTTGCGGATGATGGTGCGCCGCCCGCTTGGAATTTATCAACACGCCTGGGACGCGATGCAGTTGCAAGCTCCACGCACGGTTTTGGGCGAAGCGGCCCTGGATATGGCAATTCTGGCTTATGCCGACCCGGACGCGGCCAAAGCAGTCTTGCTAGGAACTTTCGCGGACGCGCCCGAACCGAATGTACCGTGCAGCCGCGAAGATGGGTCTTACAATATGGTAGCCAGCGATGGCAGCCCGTGTGGGACTGCGCCGGAATGGTGTTTCCCGTTTCATTGCATCAATCTGGTTTATCAGCAGACGGGGGACAAAACCTGGTTAAGCGAACTTTATCCCTATCTGGAAGCGTTTGTAAGTTGGTGGCTGACGCAGCGCACCAATAGCCAGGGCTTGCCTTTTTACAAATGTAGTTGGGAGGCTGGGCAGGATAATTCGCCCCGCTTTGGTATCAAAGACGACCCTAGCGGCGGCGGGGCTTTGACCGAGCATTTGTGGCCGGTAGATTTGCAGGCGGCGTTGGCCCAATGCTGTTTGCTGCTGGCATATTGGGCCGGGGAAATCGGGCAGGACGGCGAAAGCTGGCAAAAGTTGGGTCATCGCTACGCCGAACTAACCCGCTCGATGTGGCAGCCCGAACAAAGCTGGTTTCACGACTACGATACCCGCGCCGCCCGCTTTACCGAGGTGCTGGATACGATGCAATTAGCTCCCCTGCTGTGTGGAGTAGCCGATGCCGGACAGAAGGCGGCGTTGGTAGCCAAAATAGCTGACCCGCCCAAACACGGCCAGATTTTCCACCCTTTGATGTGGCCCTCGATTGCTTTTGGCTTGATTGAAGCGGCAGGGGAAGGCGGCTACGTGGGTGTGGCGGCGCAACATAGCTGGCACGCTATTAATGCGGTCTATCGCTGGCTGGACTCTGACCCGCTTTCGATAGAGCCTGAAAGTGGTGGTGTGCCAGGAGTAGGCCGCGAATATTGGCCGCAGGTGGTGTCGCCCGACGCAAATCCCGCGCATGGTGGCGGTGGGGCGGAAGGGTATGGCTGGGGCTGCCTGACCGCTTTGTTGCTGTGTCGTCATATCGTCGGTCTGAGCGAAGCTTTCGACTTGAGCCAGTTGAACCAACCCCGTGCCGCCCTGACCAGCTCCGCACCTGTCCAAGCGATACCAGACCAGGCCACCACCGCTTTTGCTTTCAAGCTGACACCCGGACTGCCGCCCGAATTATTACAGACAAATTCAAGTTACGGGGCTGGGCCGTTGCGCTACCAAAAAGCGCGTTTTAAGCTGCGCTATCGGGTAACGAACGCGCCTACAAGCGCATTAGAACTACGTCTGGTACTTGGGTGTGCCAGCCCGCTCCACCTAAATGTGACCGACGCGGCTGGCAAGCTGCTTTATCAATCAGCCGGAGCTTTAAGTTTGCACCGCTTACTATTGGCAGTTACCAATCACCAAAGTTTGTACTTTCATTTCAACTAATTTGACAAGCCCGCCAATTGCTGGTATCTTATTGGGGTAATTGATAGTGCGTATCACCTATAAAAATTGTTGGTGACAGCTATAGCCACCTTATTTAGAAAATCGGGGTCAAATGGGCTTTCCCTTATTAAAAATAGAGCATTTAACCGTTGCCTATGGTTCGGTAGTGGCTTTGCAAAACGTGGATATGGAACTGGCGGGGCATAACCTGGTCGGCGTGATTGGGCCAAACGGGGCGGGCAAAAGCAGCTTGCTCAAGGCAATTTTGGCGATGGTGCCGCTACGGGGCAAAATTACCATCGAAGGGCAACCGATTAGCCAGGCCCGCGAACGGGTGGCCTATGTGCCACAACGGAGCGAGGTACGCTGGGATTTTCCGGTTACAGTGGCGGACGTGGTGATGATGGGCCGCTACAAAAGGATTGGCTGGGTTAGATTTGCCTCCAAACGCGACCACCAGATTGTAGCTGAGAGTTTGGAGCAGGTTGGAATGACCGAGTTTCGCCGCCGCCAGATTAGCCAGTTGAGCGGAGGTCAGCAGCAACGGGTGTTCGTGGCCCGCGCCCTGGCCCAACAAGCTGACATTATGCTGCTGGACGAGCCTTTGAGCGGGGTGGATGCGAGTAGCCAGGAAGTAATTGTCGGTTTGCTCAACCAGTTACGCGATGCAGGAAAGCTAATCATAATGGCTACCCACGACCTTAATGCCGCCCAGGAATGTAACTACTGTTGCTGCCTCAATCATCGGCTAGTGGCTATTGGTACGCCCGCGCAAATTTTCCAGCCCGACATTCTGGCCCAAACTTACGGCGGCAAAGTGCTGACCGTAAACACTGGTAGCCAGCTTGCGGGTGCGGCCACCACTATGATTGTCCAACAATAAATTAAATAAAGCTTTTCACGTTATAAGAGGCCACAGTTAAGCAGTGCGGAGGTTTAAGCCCTTGCTCGACTTTTTACTTGAACCGATTGGACAAATTTATGTGCAGAAAGCCCTGGTCGAATTGCTGTTGATAGCGGTGCTGTGCGGCGTGGTCAGCAGCTACGTTGTTTTGCGGGGCGTGGCTTTTCTGGCGAACGCTTTGTCGCACGGCATTTTCCCTGGCATCGTGGTGGCCTTCCTGTTGGGCAGCAATCTATTTTGGGGCGGTTTGATAGCAGGGTTGGTGATTGTAATTGGCGTGACTTTGACCGAACGCAACCAGTATGTCAGCGAAAACTCGGCCATCGGGGTGTTATATATTGGCTCGTTTGCGCTAGGTATCGTGCTTATCACCAGTATTAAACATAGCAATACGGGCGGTCTGGAAGGTTTTTTATTTGGGCAGCTTTTTGGGGTAGGTTGGGGCGACGTAATTAGTACCCTGCTGGTGGGGTTTTTGGTGTTGGGTTTAATATTCCTGGTGCGTAAAGAGCTATTGCTGGCAAGTTTTGATGCCCAAATGGGCCGGGCGATGGGTTTGCCCGTTGGTTGGCTAAATTTGGGCTTTTTGATACTGGTGACGCTGACGGTGGTGACGGGTCTGCCAGCTGTGGGCAATATTTTGATGATTGCGCTGGTGATAACGCCGGGGGCAACTGCTCGCTTGTTGACCGCCCGCTTAGGGCCGATGATGCTATTGGGTACGCTATCGGTATTGCTTGCCAGCCTGGGCGGGGTCTATATGAGCTACTACCTGGGCCTTACGCCGGGCGCGTGTGTGGTGGTAGTGCTAACCGGGCTATTCCTGGCGGCCCTAGTTTACTCCTTCGGACGCACTCGCGCTTTGATAGCCCCGCTGGTTGATGAAGTTTAACAAAATAATCCGAGTATCAGATAGCCAATGGTTCACCCGTGCCGGGTACAGGTAAACCATCGTCTATACACCCCAAACACCACCCAGGGGGTACCCGAACGTGTTGTTAGTATCGTTCGGCAACCTGATTTATCAGGTTTGGGTTGCTTAGACGACGGATTTATCCGTTGGCTATTTGATACCGAATTAGTAACTGTTCTGCCTTGCGTTGTCTTCTGTAGGAGGCTGCTCCGCCAGCCGATTTGACGGTCATTTCAACTGAAAACCATCGGCTGGCGGAGCAGCCTCCTACAAATGGCCTGAATAGTTACCCGAATTATTTAGTTAATGTTCATAATCAGGTTCCAACAACACGTTCGGGTACCCCCTGGGTGGTGTCTGGTTTGCTTACACGACGGTTGCCTGCACCCGGCACGGGTGTAACCGTTGGCTACCTGGCTTGTACAATGCACGGAATTAAATATTTCGGTACTATATTGGCGAAGCAGCCAGCGAACCGATGAATTGTAAACGCCGGGCCGCTTTGATAGTGTTCGCCAGCAGAGCTAGCACCGTGACCGGGCCGATACCCCCCGTAACCGGGCTGATTGCGCCAGCTACTTTGCTGACGCTTTCCCACTCAATATCGCCCACGATGTTGCCCGCGTCGTCATAACTGCGGCTAAAATCCAGCACCGTCGCTCCTGGCTTGATCATGTCGCCCGTTACCAACCCTGGTTGTCCAGCACAACTTAGCACCAGGTCTGCCGCCCTGACTTTTGCCGCCAGGTCACGGGTCTGGCTATGGCACACGGTTACGGTTGCGTCGGCAATCACCAATAGTCCGGCGATAGGTTTGCCTAAGATTTGGTTGCGTCCGATAACCACTGCATCTAGTCCGTTTGGGTTAATGTCATAGCGCAACAACAGTTCCATCGCTGCGGCGGCTGGAGGTGGCACAAAGGTGTCCAGGTTTGAAAACAGCCTTCCGACATTGAGCGGGTGGTAGCCGCCCACGTCTTTATCTGGGTCAACTGCGGCCACCATTTCTTCGTAAGAGATATGGCGCGGCATAGGGGCTTGAACTACGATGCCATCAAAATGCGAGCGGCTGTTCAGTTCACGAATGAGCAGTTGCAGTTCACGGTCACTGGTTTCGTCCGGCCACAAGTAGGCCATATATTCAATACCGACTTGTCGGGCTTCCTGGGCCGCGCCGTTAGCATAGTCCAGGGCCGTGCGGTCTGCCCCCAACACCAGCATCGCCAGACCGGGAGGCCGTCCGTATTGCTGCTCAAAATCGGTCACTTCCAGGCGCAGTTCGGCCCGCAAATGGTCGGCCAGGGTGCGGCCCTCCAGAATTTTAAGCGTAGGATTTTCGGGTGGTACTTGCCAATCGTTTTCGTCAGCCATCGCTGTCTCACCTCCGTTTAGCCTGAATCGGTCACTACTAATGTTGCTATGTTTATTATAACCCTGGCTGTCTAGCCCCATCAGATCAAAGCATTTGCGTTTTGGGTGCAAATTTGTTAAATTCCATAACGGCGTAACCTGCAACCTTATTACCGAAAGAAACGTTTTTCAGGCTATGGAGATAAAAACTACCAATATAACGAGCCACGAGCCAGCAGAGATGAAATTAGAGACTGGTTTTTTATTGCCCACTGCGGTTAGCTCATCAGCTATCCCGCCGTTTATGGGTTGGGCTACCATATTGTTAGCTCTGCTCTATTTTGTGACCGCCCAGCCTATCGTCGGTAGCAACAGCGCGGCGGGCAATAATCTGGCTCTCACCGCAGCCCTGGCAAACGACCATAACTTTGCTATTGACCACTTCGTAGGCTTCGCGGCCCGTAACGCCCAACCCCTCGGTTTTGTCAGCAACATCGCCGACTATCCCAACTTGAGCTATTTCCAGGGTCATTATTATAGCGACCAGCCACCCGGTACGTCGCTGCTGGCTCTGCCCTTTTATCAAAGCGGACACCTGCTGGCCTTGCTGTTTGGTAGCGTGCTACCCGCGACATTGGCCGGAAGTAAAGTAACCCTGGCTTACACCTTGCTGGCTTGCGCTTTGGTGGGGGCGGTCACGGTACTGCTGGTGTATGCGGCTGCCCGCAAACTCGGCTCGGCCCAGGCTTCGGCCCGTTACGCTGCGTTGGCCCTCGGCTTGGGTTCGGCTTTGTGGGGAGCAGCCGGACGGTTGATGCCACCTGTCTTTTCGCTCGGTCTGTTATCGTTGGCTCTACTACTGGCTTTACCACCGTTGCCGCGTGAGCTTGCCAACTCCCGTCCCTCCACAAAGCTAGTTTTGGGTTGGGGGAGTGGCACCTGGCTTGGGTTGGCGTTGGGTTTCGCGGTCACGGTGGACTATGGCAATCTGGTCTGGACACCTATTTTCGCGCTATATCTAATCGCCGCTGGCCGCGTCAAGTTTAAGCAAGTCAGTAGCATCGTCGGGCCGCTAGGCGGTTGGCTGCTGGGAATTTTACCTTTAGCCGTTTATAACAGCTTGATTTTTGGCCGCCCCTGGGCTTTTACCTACGGCTTCGAGCTTGGTGATACGTCAGCCACCACCTTGTTGACCCGCTATTTGGGAGGCTTTAACCTCGCCGACCTGTCACTCGCTTTGTTTGGCGGCGGGCGCGGTATGCTAGGGCCGTTCCTGCTATTTTTTGGCGTTTGGGGCTTAATCGCGCTGTGGGGGCAACGCGGCAAACGCAAAGAGGCCGTTTTGTTGGCTACCTTGCTGGTGGTGGGGCTGGGTTTGGGCCTGCTACGCCACCCTGTCGGCGACGATAACGGGCGGGCCGACTTTATGTTAACGGCACTCGCGCCTCTGGGACTGGCAACTGCGGTCTGGCACGAACGCTTCCAGTTTCTGACGCGGCTCGAACAACGCTGGGTGCCGTATCTGGCAACCATAGGTTTGGCTCTTTACTATTTTATCTCGCGGCCCGGCCCTGGCCTCGCCAATCTGGAAGCCGTGATATATTTGCTGCCACTCGTGCCTGTAGCTGGTTTGGGTGTAATAATCTGGCAGCTAA